>JAFQHE010000028.1 GCA_017398125.1 Bacteroidales bacterium | reverse complement strand
TTTCTTTTCTGTTCTCTTTTACCATTCGGCTCTTTCTCTACCTTTCAGATCCTTTTCCAATTTTCAGTCTCATCAGCCTCGCTTTTCCCATTCAAAATTTTAAGTCTCATCAGCTTCGTTCGTCTCCTTTCCAAATTCCCAATTCCCAATCCCCAATCCCATTGGTGCCTTTACCTGCTCCTATTTAGGAATCTCTACCAACCTTGCAGGGTGTTGGGGCTTCTCAACTTTTGAACCTGCAGCCTTCAGACGTATCTCAACCTCTCCCTGTTTGCTCTGGTATTGGAGCCTTGCAGTCTTGCTGGTGTAGTCAGCCTTCAAGTTCTTGATCTCCCTCTGGTTCCTGCGTTGTGTCAGCTGTGTTCTGGCAACGCCCAGATTTATGCTGATGTAGATGATTACAAGGATAAAAATATAGAGGATAAAGAGCCATTGGCTGGTCATTTTCATCTTTGATAAAAACTGGCCGCCAAAGACATCAGACATAAAATTGAATCCCTCTTCTCTTTTTTCCTTGTTTTCGCTCATTTCTCTCTCCTTCCCTTTTTCAAATTGTTATTATTAAATTCTGTAGTGCATTTTTCTCTCTTCTTGTTCCCTTAATTCTAATATCCCGACAATCATATCTTGGCAGCAACCCTTAATTTCGCGCTTCTGCTACGTGTATTGCTGCTTATCTCTTCCTCTGTAGGCACAATAGGCTTGCGGGTAATTATCTCAAAAGGGCTCTCTATCTTTCCATAGAAATCTTTCTTTACTTCACCTTCGGTGTTTCCGGTCTTCATGAAGTTTTTAACCATTCTGTCTTCAAGAGAGTGGTAGGTGATGACCGACAGTCTGCCTCCAGATTTCAATATTGTAAGTGCGCCTTTGAGAAACTCTTCAAGAGCCTGCATCTCCATATTTACCTCAATTCTCAATGCCTGGTAAAGTTTTGCCAGGAACTTGTGTTCTGTCTGCTGGTTGTACATCTTCTCTACAGCTTTGCTGAGCTGTCCGGTCGTCTCAATAGGAGCAATGGCCCTTGCTTTGCAGATGAATTCGGCGGCTCTCCACGGCTTGTCAATTTCGCCGTACAATTTAAAGATTCTGGTAAGATCCTCTTGTGTGTAGCCATTTACAATCTGTGCCGCATTTTTTTGTGCCTTCTGGTTCATTCTCATGTCAAGAGGTGCATCAAACCGGAAGGAGAAGCCACGTTCGCCACTGTTGAACTGGTGTGAAGAGACTCCGAGGTCGGCGAGTATGCCGTCAACGCCGTTGTATCCGTTGTATCTTACAAAGTTTTCTACAAATCTGAAATTGTTATGTACCAATATGAGCCTTTTGTCATCGGGTGCATTGCCGATTGCATCGGTGTCGCGGTCAAATGATATAAGCCGGCCGTCGGGACCAAGACGGTTCAAAATCTCACGACTATGCCCTCCGCCTCCAAATGTGGCGTCAACATAAATGCCGTTGCTCTTTATATCAAGGGCAGAAACACTTTCGTCCAAAAGTACGGGTACGTGATACTCACTCATTGCTGGCTGCTGTAAAACTTTGTAAAACAATTGTTAACCAAGAATTTTCTGGGCAAGTGCCACAAAATCCTCCTGAGAAATCTGGCGTGCCTCATAACACTCTTTAGCCCAAATCTCTATTTTGTGGTCATTACCTGCCAGAATAATCTCCTTGTCTGCTCCAATTGTCTCCAAGAGTTTCTTTGGAATGGAAATGCGGCCAAGTTTGCCGTCCGGTTCCACAACAGCCCTGTCTCTCATATATTCTCTCCAGAACAGAGCGTGATCTTTGTTGAAAAAGTTCAGCCTTGCCTTTACCTGTTCCGATTCCCTTTCCCACTCCTGATAAGTGTACATATTCAGGCAATTCTCGAACAGATCCTTTTTGATGACAAGGACAAGTCTCTCTTCAGGTGCAAAAACGGCCTTGAAAGGAGCGGGGAAAATGATCCTGCCCTTATCATCTTTCTTAACGCAATATTCGCCAATGAATTTAGCCATTTTTAAAACCTTTAAATAGTAGTATATGGGGTGATGCAAAATTATAAAATCTTTTTACAAAAAATTACATTTTCTTCCATTTTTTTACACCAAGTTATCAACAATCAAAATTATAATTCTAACTTTGGCATTGTAAACTCTAAAACGTAAATTTCAGCGAATGAAAAATATAGTTTCTGTACTCCAATTATTTCTGGTTTATTTCTTCTTATTTTGTGGCATAATCTCCTGTAAATCAGAGATTGATGCTGTTGATGCCAATGACGTAGGAACCGTGGTGCAGCAGTTGGACAGATATGGACTTCCCTCTGAGGGGATGAGGGTGGAGAGCGGCAAGATAAAGAATGGTGATTTTTTTGGGGAATTGATGTTGGAGCGGGGTATTTCAAACAATACTCTACAAGGGATTCTGGAGGCCTCAAAAGAGATCTTTGACATAAGGATGATAAAGGTTGGAAATGGGTATGAATTCTATTACAGGAGTGGTGCGAAAGATACTTTGTCGGAAGAGGAAAATGGTAATAATGTGCCTCTCTATTTTGTTTATGAAAAGGATGCCCTTTCGCATGTTGTATTCGGCTTGGGGGACTCTCTTTTTGTAAGGGTTGTAGAGAAGAAAATTGACAGGGTCAAGAGATATGCGGCTGTTACTGTAAACTCATCTTTGTGGAATGATGTTTCAGATGCAGGGGCATCGCCTTTGCTGGCATTGAAATTATCAGATATTTATGCCTGGACTATTGACTTTTTCTCTCTTCAGAGAGGCGATTCGTTCAAAGTTGTTTATGAAGAGATCTCATATAATGGAGAATTTATTGATATAGGTGATGTGTGGTACAGTGAGTTTACCCATAATGGCAAATGCTTTACCTCTGTAAGGTTTCAGGATGGTGAAAAGGGCAATATTTATTGGAATGAGGCGGGAGAGAGTCTGCGTAAGGCTTTTCTTAAGGCTCCATTGAGTTTCAAACGTATAAGTTCAAAATTCACATACAGACGCAAGCATCCGGTTTATGGAGTATACAGACCTCATACAGGTGTAGATTATGCGGCACCGACAGGTACACCGGTCATGTCCATTGGAGATGGAGTTGTCATATCCAAAGGCTGGGGTGGAGGAGGTGGAAACACCGTGAAAATCAGACACAACTCAGTCTACACAACCGCATACCTTCATTTGAGCCGCTATGCAAAAGGTCTAAAGAAGGGTGATAGGGTAAAACAGGGCCAAGTTATTGGATATGTTGGAAGTACAGGAGCATCTACGGGACCTCATCTTGATTTCAGAGTATGGAAAAACGGCACACCGGTAGATCCTCTAAAGCTTGAAAGTCCATCCGTAGAGCCTGTAAGCAAAGAGAACATGGAGGCATTTGGCGTTACCCGTGATGCCCTCAAATGGGAGATGGACAGCCTGGCTACAATGGGCCATGTGGAGAAGATGCTGCAGATTTTGTAGAGATTGAACTCTTGGCTGCCAGTCTATTCGGGCTTGCAGCTGTGACAGTTTCCGGCATTGGGGCACCCTTGACAGGTGCCCCTGTTTTTTATATTGCGGCGTATCTTCAATACAAGTGCTACTGCGGCAATGGCTACCAATATGTAAACTATTGTCTCTTGCATCAGAACAGGTTTGCTATGTTATATATAACAAATGAAAGTACCCAAGCGATTGAACAGCTGTACAAAAATGAGAAGAGAGCCCATTTCCAGCTGCCTGTTTCGTTTGAAATAGTGGCCAATGTCGCAATACATGGAAAGTACAGCAGGGCAAATACCATGAATGACAAAGCACTGGCTGCTGTGTAGTCACCGGATTTGAGTATCTGATACTTCAGCAGTATATCCTCTTCGGCCATCTTCTCCTCAATTTTTTCACTTACTTTTTCTTGAAGTTGCGGCAACTCCTCCAGCGAATTTTCTGCCGATTCTTTCAGTTCAAGAGCCTCCTTTTGGGCCTGTTCATCTGAGTAAAGGACACCGAGGGTACTTACAATAATCTCTTTGGCTGCGGCTCCCGATACAAGAGCAACACCAGCCTTCCAGTTGAGACCCAAAGGTTTCAGTGCAGGTTCGCAGAATTTGCCGACCTGCTCAAGGTATGAACCATTGTTGGTATTTATCTTTTCAATGCGGTTGTCATGGCGAGGATAATATCCAAGAAACCAAATGATTATTGAGGCAAACAGTATAACGCTTCCTATCTTTCTAAGGTATTGTGCACACTTTTCCCAAAGATGCACAAGTGTGGCATGAAGGGTAGGTACACGGTAAGGCGGCAACTCCATTACAAAAGGGGTTTCATCCTCCTTGAAGAGGAATTTGCGGAGCAGTTTGGCTGTTATGATGGCAACGGCAATTCCAAGAAGGTATAGCAGCATAAGCACTGTTCCGGAGTTCTCTGGGAAAAAGATTCCTGCAAGAAGAATATATACCGGCAATCGCGCACTGCACGATATGAATGGGTTTATGAGTATTGTGATGAAGCGGCTCGATCTGCTCTCTATTGTACGTGTACTCATTATGGCAGGCACATTGCATCCGAAGCCCATGATCATGGGAATGAATGACTTGCCGTGAAGTCCCATCTTGTGCATAAGTTTGTCCATGATGAAAGCCGCACGCGCCATATATCCTGAGTCCTCCATAAGTGATATGAACAGATACAATATAAGTATGTTTGGAAGGAATACTATTACACTGCCAACACCGGCGATTATTCCGTTTACAATCAGATCTTTGAGGGCTCCGTCGGGAAGAAGCCCGCTGACAAACTCCCCAAATAGGCCTACAAGTGACTCAATCCACTCCTGTGGGTAGGCACCCAAAGTAAAGGTGGCATTGAACATGACCCACAGCAGCAGCAGGAAGATTGGAAAACTGAACACCTTGTGGGTGACAATGGTGTCAATAATCGTTGTATTCTTGTTCTGCTCCTTGTTGCCGGGTGTGAATGTCTCTCGTAAGGCTCCGGATACAAAACCATACTTTTCATCGCTTATGGCAGTCTCCACATCCTCGCCAAGCTGCCTCTTTATGCGCTCTACAGCAGCTTCGCGCATTGTGATCCATTTGCTGTAATCGGGTGATTTCCTTAATATTGATTCTACCTCCCTATCACCCTCAAGCAGTTTTACAGACCAGTATCTATGAGGAAATGCCTTTGGAAAGATCTCATCATTTGACTTGATCTCCTTTGAGATTACAGATATTTCTTTCTCAATTACAGGAGAATATTTTATATGGATGTGTCTTATGATCTCCGAAACATCGGGCTCGCTCCCCTTCTCTGATGAG
The DNA here is from genome assembly GCA_017398125.1 of Bacteroidales bacterium. GTDB lineage: Bacteria > Bacteroidota > Bacteroidia > Bacteroidales > UBA932 > Egerieousia. The sequence goes on along the minus strand of JAFQHE010000028.1, from coordinate 51,505 downwards.
TGTTTTGAAGTTGTGGTATTTTTCCCTGACAATGTATTCTCATAGACTGCAATAATGGTGTCAAGCAGATTGTCGAGCCCCTTTTTTTCTCGTGCAACTACCGGAACCATTGGTATGCCGACAAGCTTTGCAAGGCTGATGTAGTCAAGTTGGGCACCGCTCTTTTCAAGCTCGTCATACATATTTAGTGCTACAACGGTCTTCTGGTTAATGTCTATGAGTTCACTCGTAAGGTAGAGATTCCTCTCAAGATTTGACGCAACAACCGAATTGAGAATAATGTCCGGAGTATTCTCAAGCAGATACCTTCTTACATAAACCTCCTCAGGAGAGTATGCCGTAAGTGCGTATGTGCCTGGAAGATCTGTGATATTGAATTTATATCCCTTATATTTGAAGTGCCCCAGTTTGGCATCAACGGTAACACCGCTGTAGTTGCCTACATGCTCATGGCTTCCCGACAGTGCATTGAACAATGACGTTTTACCGCTGTTGGGGTTACCTACCAGAGCAACATTAATCTCATTGTATTTGTTTGAGACCATCTCCTCAACACTGCTGCTCTCAATCTGTCCGCTTGGCCTGGTCTCATTGGCCAGCACATTGTCGTGGGTATATGGAACAATCTCTATCATTGCCGCCTCACTTCTGCGCAATGAAACCTCATAATCCATTATCTTGTATTTGATCGGGTCCTTCAGAGGTGCATTGAGCAGTGATGTGACCTTCTGCCCCTTTACAAATCCCATCTCAAGGATTCTTCTCCTGAATCCCCCATGTCCCAATACCTTTATAATAATACCGGATTCTCCGGTTTTAAGTTCTGATAAATGCATAGCACTCCAATTTGAATATGCAAAGTAACATCTAAAAATACTTCTTGACAATACCTAAATTGGGGTATTTTAATTTGTGCCTATTTATTGTAACTTTGAAGCAGAACTCGGGCAGGGAGACTTTTGTATATATTTCATGGAACTATGGTAGCATTCATTGATGAGTATATTGAGTATTTGAGGGTCCACAGAAGATATTCAGAAAGGACGGTTTCGCTATATGGCGATGCTGTGGGGCGCTTCTTTACCTATGCGCTATCCCTTGAAAAATCCCCGACTGATTCTTCAACCGATGATCCAGAGTCCGAGGGCGGGGTAGGCGTACAAGAGCAAATCAATATGCTCACAACCCCGAAAATAAGGGGCTTTGTTGCGTATAATCTCAAGGACGGTTTAAGCCCAAGAAGTGTGAATCTTCTCTTGAGCGGTATAGGAAGCTATTGCAGGTATCTTGTCAAGAGAGGAGTCCTGCAGTCGAATCCTGTATCCCGAGTCTACAGACCGAAGGAGAAACACCGTTTGCCGCAGTTTTATTTAAAAGAAGATATTGAAGGGTATCTTAATGGAGAAGTAGGAGATGATTATGCATCGGTGCGTAACCGTACGATGGTATTGCTGCTCTACTCTACAGGAATGAGAAGGGCTGAGGTGGCCGGATTGAGATTGAAAAATCTGGATTTGTCAAGAAAAGTATTCAAAATTACAGGAAAAGGGTCCAAAGAGAGAGAAATTCCGGTAATTGATTGTTTATATGATAAAATTTTGTTATATTTACAAACAAGAAATAGTTCTTTCAAAGATTGCACGAATGACTCATTTTTTTTGACAGACAGAGGCAAACCACTATACCTTTCGTTTGTCAATGGTGTAGTCAAAAAGGAATTGATGGCTTTCAAGGAGTTTGGCGGTAAAAAGTCTCCTCATATCCTCCGACACTCGCTGGCAACGCATCTTCTCAATGATGGTGCAGGGCTTAACAGTATCAAGGAGGTGTTGGGGCACTCTTCGTTGGCAGCAACGCAGGTTTATACGCACAACTCATTTGAACAGCTAAAAAAAATATACATAACCGCCCATCCACGGGCAAAAAAAAGGAGGTAATATGGATATTAGAGTTCAATCGGTAAAATTTGACGCTGACGTTAAATTGTTGGAGTTTGTAGACAAGAAGGTGGGAAAACTTGATAAATTTTACGATGAAATCATCAAGGCAGAAGTAACTCTATCACTCTTACCTGATAATGCAAACAAAGATGTAAAAATCAGGATTGCAATGCCGGGCAAGGATTTGTTTATCCAAAAGAATGCATCAACATTTGAGGATGCTATTGTTGATTGCGTAGATGTATTAAAAGAGCAGATTGTTAAAATTAAAGAGAAAAAAGCAGGAAAATAGGTAATGTAATATGAATCTCTCCCGAAAGTGGGGAGCCATATATATGAAAGTTTTAGGTTGGGCCGGCACAGGAGACTCCTGTGCCGGTTTTGATTTGGTATATCTCTTCATAAAACTCACCTGTAACGGGAGATAGTAAATGGTGAGCAATAACGCTTATAATTTTTGAGGCATTGTTAGAAAAACATCTGCAGAATCTCTTCTGTGGTTATGCCATTGAAGTATTCGTTTACAGGTAATTGCGCAAGGCGTTCAGAAATGGCCTCCATAGTGTGTGGGGTTCTGGCAATAGCCTCAATGAACTCCTCTGTAGGGCGGGAGAAGAAGTAATCTCCGTGAATCTCAATTGCAGTAATGATACCGCCTTTTGTTGTAATGGAAAACTCTACAAGTCCTCCGGAAAATTTTTTAATGTTGTTGATGCTATATGCAGGGGAGTGTCCGAAGTTCCAGTTGTCGGTAGCATATTTGGTATCGCGGAGTTCCTTTATTGCTGCAAGATCCTCTTTTGTGTAGGTGTATTTCACTATTGTTCCAAGCCTCTTCTCGGTATCATTCATATATGGGCCTGCCGATCTATATGCAGTTCCATCAGCTGCATTTGTATTGTGGATTGCTGCATCGGCTAAATTTGCAGATGGGGTTTCGGTGTGACAGACCTTTGGTGTATTGTGTCTGTTACAGATGTAGTTGCCCAAATATTCCTGGAAATTGTCGAGATCCATAGGGTAGGGCAGGTGGTTGCTGATGTTTGTAACACGGCTTCTGGTTGATTGGACAGCTTTTCCAATAAATTTTTCTGGACGGCTTTTGAGTGCCTGGCCAAGATTACCCATATTTGAATTGAAAAGGAGTGTTCCATGCTGTAAAATACGCTCCTTGTAGATGCATATTGCATTGCCGGAAAACTTTTTGCCGTCAATAAGCAGATCATTGCGCCCCTCAATATAAGCCTTGACACCCAATGAATTGAGTGCTTCCAAAATAGGTGCAGTAAACCGTCGGAACATAGCATTGCTCTCCTCCATACCCCTTTTTTGCTCAATGAATGTGAAGTTGAGGTTGCCCAAATCATGAAATACAGCTCCTCCTCCCGTCAGCCTCCGTACTACTTTTATATCATTTCTCTTTACATACTCGTAGTCAATTTCAGCCAAAGTATTCTGATAGTGTCCTACAATTATTGAATTGCTGTTGCGCCAGAGCCTGAATATGGGATCTGTAAAACTCTTCAGAAGATACTCTTCTGCTGCAAGATTCCAGTAAGGATCGGTATTTGTATCGTTTATATAAAGCATTCCTTAGGATATAGCTTATCTATGCTTATTGCTGTACTTGACTATTGACTCCAGTTTGCTCCTGATTCCACGGCTTGAGATTGAGTTTTCTGTAGAGCTGGCAAAGCAATTTGAATACAAGATAACCTATAAGCATGCCGAAAAGTGCTCCGCATATTACGTCAAGAGGAAAATGTTTGCCAACATATATACGGCTGTATCCGACGGCTGCGGCCCAGACGAATATCAGTATGGAGTACCACCTTTTTCTCACTATCAGTGATGTTATGGTTGCAAGACCAAAGAGGTTGGATGCGTGGCTTGATACAAAACCGAATTGGCCACCCTTGTACTCAAGCATTCTTACAAGGTCTCCTATTTCGGGATCCCATGCCGGACGGAGACGCTGGACGGTCTGTTTGAACAGAGCAACAGAGAGTGAGTCGCACAAAGCAAAGGTAAGCAGCACGGCTGCAACCATAATGCATATAATTTTAGGACTCTTTCTCCACTTGTAGATTATGATGGCCAATATGGCAGCATATATCGGGATGCCTGTGTATTTATGCGAAATCAAAGGCATAAGCAGATCAAAGAGTGCATTTGTGCATCCATTGATAGAGAGCATGAGCTCCTTGTCAAATTCAACTATTGCATCAAGCATGAAGAGTCCTCCTTAAGGCTTAGAAGTTTTCTTCGTTTAGAATTTTCCAGATCATATCTTTCAGCTCCTTTATGCCTTCATTGGCTACAGAGGAGATAAAAATATGCGGAATTTTTCTTGGCAAATGTCTGCGTATCTCTTTCTTGAGCTCCTCATCAAGCATGTCGGATTTGGAGATGGCAAGTATACGCTGTTTGTTCAGAAGTTCAGGGTTGAACTTCTTGAGCTCCTTGAGCAGAATTCTGTACTCATCCTTTATCTCCTTGCTGTCGGCCGGAACAAGGAATAGAAGTATGGAGTTTCTCTCAATATGTCTTAGGAATCTGTGGCCAAGACCTTTGCCTTCGGCAGCACCCTCTATTATGCCTGGGATGTCTGCCATTACAAACGACTTGTCGTCATAGTAATTGACAATTCCTATGCTTGGCTCAAGAGTGGTAAAGGCATAGTCTGCAATTTTAGGTTTGGCTGCCGATACAGTTGAAAGAAGTGTTGATTTTCCGGCATTCGGAAAACCTACAAGACCAACATCTGCAAGAATCTTCAATTCTAGAATGAACCATCCTTCAACATGTTCCTCGCCCGGCTGGGCAAAGCGGGGTGTCTGGTTGGTTGCTGTTTTGAAGTTTGCATTGCCAAGACCTCCACGGCCACCTTTTACAATGATCTTCTCTTCTCCAGGTTCGGTTATCTCAAATAGCACCTCACCGGTTTCGGCATCTTTGGCCACTGTGCCAAGTGGAACTTCAAGGTAGATGTCCTTTCCGTTTGCACCTTTGCATAATGCTCCGCTTCCGCTCTCTCCAGGTTCTGCCTTAATATGCTTGCGGTACTTAAGATGTATGAGAGTCCAATATTGCGGATTGCCCCTTAGAATAATGTGGCCTCCGCGGCCACCATCTCCTCCGTCGGGACCACCTTTAGGGATATATTTCTCCCTGCGCATGTGTGTAGAGCCGTTGCCTCCGTCTCCGGAAGCAAGGAAGAGTTTTACATAATCCACAAAATTAGAATTTCCCATATATCTTGTTTTATAAGGTTTGTGTGTTTTACTGTCAACGACTAATTTTAAAGGAGTGCTGATATTTTCTCAAAGATCTCCTCTATAGTGCCTTCGCCACAAATCTCGTTATATTTTCCTTCCTTTTTATAGAACTCGATAAGAGGTTCCGTCTTTTTATGGTAGGTTTCTATTCTGTTCTGGATAATCTCAGCATTGGCATCATCCTTTCGGCCTTCGATGCTTGCCCTATGGCTGATGCGCTCAAATACCATCTGGTCACTGATGATTATAGAAAGCACTTTTGTCACCTCCTGTGACCTCTTCTCTAACATTTTGTCAAGTACCTCGGCCTGAGCAACTGTTCTTGGAAAACCGTCAAAGATAAATCCTTTTACGTGAGGATTGTTCTCAATCTCGTTCTCAATCATCTGCTCAACTATAGTGTCATCCACGAAGTTGCCATTGTCAATAAGAGCTTTAGCTATTTTGCCCAATTCTGTACCTTTTGTAATCTCTTGTCTCAACAGGTCTCCGGTAGAAACATGGTGAAGATTGTATTTCTCAACCATCAGTTTAGCCTGAGTACCCTTTCCTGCCCCTGGAGGACCGAATAGAATAAAATATTTCATCGCTTTTTTACTGTTCGTCTATAACGTATATATCTTTATATTGTCTGCCCAATTGGTCATAATCAAGGCCAAATCCCAAAATGAAGTCATTAGGGATAGAATTCGCAATGTAATCAATAGGAATCTCTTTTGAGTAGGAGCCCGGCTTATACATCAAAGTACATATTTTTACATCTGCTGCACCTGCATTTGTCAGTATTTTGTGAAGCTCTTCAATGGTTCCGCCTGTGTCAACAATATCTTCTATGACCACAACAGTCTTGCCCTTGACACTCTTGGTAAGTCCTATAATCTGTTTTACATTTCCGGTAGATTCTGTACCCTCGTATGATGCAAGTTTTATGAAGACAATATCACATTGGAAATTGATCTTCTGCATCAATGAAGCTGTGAACATGAATGAACCATTCAGTACACTAAGAAATATTGGAGTATCAACATCCTTAAGGTCTTCGTTGATTTTGTCAGCCACATTCTGAACAGACTCTTCTATCTGTTCAAATGGCATGTAAAGCTTAAAATACTTGTCGTGTACCTTTATTCTTTTCATATTTTCACAAATGACGCAAATTAAGGGATTTTAATTTGGTGCTGCAAAAATATGTATTAATTTTGTTTATCACAATTTAAAATGTATTGATATGACACCACTCGTTAGTATAATTATGGGCAGTACTTCGGATATGAAGATTATGGAACAGGCTGCCCAGTTTTTGGATGAAATGCATATACCATTTGAAATTAATGCCCTTTCGGCGCATAGGGTTCCTGATCTGGTGGCGGATTTTGCAAATAATGCCCACAAAAGGGGAGTTAAAGTGATTATTGCCGGAGCCGGCGGTGCTGCCCATTTGCCAGGAGTCATTGCAGCATCAACACCGCTTCCGGTTATTGGTGTTCCTATCAAATCAAGCAATTCTATAGATGGTTGGGATTCAGTGCTTTCCATTCTTCAGATGCCAAGTGGAATTCCAGTTGCAACTGTGGCATTGGATGGTGCCAAAAATGCAGCAATTCTTGCAGTTCAGATGCTTTCAGTCGCTGATCCTGAGCTGTTTGCAAAATTCCAGGAGTTCAAGGCCGATCTTGCATCCAAAATTGCCAAAGCAAACAGGGATCTTGCAGAAATCAAGTACGAATACAAGACAAATTAAACGTTTATACGGCAGGTGATGAACATTTTGTTCTTTACTCTTGCGTAAATTTACCGTTTTGCGGAGACATATTAAGGAGTCCTCCTATAATTGCAAAAAAATGCGGTTATGAGAGGTCTCTTTTTTTTGTGTACTCTGATTTTCTCTCTAAAACATGTAGCCACATTGGCATCGGTACCACAGGATGAATACAATAGGGAGAGGGAGATTATTATGTCGAGATTGTCCAATTTTATTGAACAGACGCTGGCACAGTCGGCTCCCGATACTCCCGGCGGTATTGAAGATGATGCCATGGCTTCAGCTATTGCCCATTTTGAGGAGCTGTTGCTGAGACCTCTTCCGGTAAACAGGGCAACAAGGGGGGAACTGGAGGAGTTGCTGGTGTTGTCGGGATTCCAGATAGAGAGTATTCTCAATTATAGGGAGAATAATGGCAATATATTGAGTGCCGCGGAGTTGAGCCTTGTTCATGGCTTTGATGAGCAGATTGTAGATGTTATAGCGCCATTTCTTACATTTGGAGATTATGGTGATCAAGGGGCTCTTATTCCAAAATTCGGGTCATTGGGGGAATTTTTTAGGGTATGTGATTCGCAACTCTATCTCAAGAGCAGCCGGAATCTCCATTACGATCCGATGTTTTCGCCAATAACCAAAGAGGAGTTTGAGCAGAAACCAAATTCACGTTATTTGGGTACACCCTATTATATGCAGTTGAGATTCAAGAGCAACCTGGGACCAAATATAGGAGCAGGCTTTACATTGGAGAATGATATTGGGGAGCGGTTTATGCCTGAGGGCGGGCCTATGGTGGATTTTTTCTCTTTTCATATTGAACTTAAAAACATAGGGAAACTAAAAAAAATCATCATTGGAGATTACAGTGTAAGGGCCGGCCAAGGTTTGACAGTTTGGAACTCATTCTCTCTTGGCGGTATAGGGGAGCCATCGGCCCTTTATAAGAAGGGGAGCATATTTCTCCCTTCCACATCTGCACAAGAGGGTAAATCTTTTAGAGGCGCAGCAGCTTCTTTCTCATTCGGCAAGTTGGATTTGAATGCAATGGCCTCCATAAACAGGTTGGATGCCCGTATAGATGGCGACAAATATACCTCTATTGTTGAGGGTGGAATCCATAATACGGTTTCATCTGTGGAGTGTAGGAATAGCATGAGGGAGTCTATAGGAGGAGTTAATCTTTCATATATGTTCAAACGTATAAAGGTGGGGATAACTGCGGTTGCATACGGGTATGACAAGTCGAACGGAAGAGGTGTAAAGGATTATAACAGGTATCAGATGTATGATGGCGTTTGGGGAAACTGCTCATTTGATTACTATGCAGTGTTGGGAAATGTGCGGCTGTTTGGTGAGATGGCGCTCGATTTTGGCGGCAGTGGAGCATTGTTGGCAGGCATAATCTTACCTCTTGGGCCTAAAGTGGAGAGTGCCCTATTGTTGCGTTCATACTCAAAGAGTTATATTGCGCCTCATGCCTCTGCTTACAGTACACTCTCAACGGTGTCAAATCAAATGGGTGTTGTGGCCGACTTGAAGTACACTCCATTAAAAGGGACTGGTATAATTTATTATGGAGAGTATGTCTACTATCCTTGGGTCAGGTACAATATTGATCATACATCATATATGGTCAAAAACAGTCTTAAGTGGGAGTGGGAGAGGGAGATGTGGAGCGGATATTTAAGTTTGGCCCATACCTATTACAGTCACAATGCCCTGCATAAGTGTTATGTGAGATCAAAGTTGTCATTCAAATTGTCTGAAAAGGCGAGAGCTGCCATTCATGGCGCATTTGTCTCAACTGTGGGATCGGGGTATGAAATTGGAACCGACTGGAAGATGAAGTTCTTTGATGGAATTTTAGCCTTGAGTCCGGGCATTGTCCTCTTCAATTGCAAAGATTGGAACAACAGATTGTATATTTATGAGAAGGATATGCCCTATACCTACGGAAGCAGGATGCTCTATGGTCGGGGACTCTCTATGTATCTTCTAATGGAGGGGAATATAGGCCGGTATATTGGAGTTTACATTAAAAATGGGACCCGTTGTTACTTTAACGACAAGGGGCCCCAATCAGAGTTGAAACTGGCAATGAAGATAAGATTCTAAAGTTTTCTTACTTTCAGCTTTTTGCCAGGATATATTTTTGAATTCTTGCTCAAGCCATTGAGTCTGAGCAGTGTATTAAGGCTTACACCGCATTTGTATGATATTCCCGACAGTGTATCACCTTTCCTGATAGTGTAATACTCATATCCTCCACTTTTGGTAGTGGTTGCCTTGGAGCTTGAAGCGGAAGATGAAGGGCCTGCGCCGTTCCTGTAGATGACAAGTCTCTGTCCAGGTCTGATGATGCTCTTCTGACTCAAGCCATTCCATCGTAGCAGATTCTTGAGGCTTACCCTATATCTGCCGGCTATACCGCCAAGTGTCTCGCCGGATCTTACTTTATGGTAAATCTTTGTGCTCTGGCTCTCAGCCTGTGCCTGCTTGATTTTGTTGTAAACAATAGGATTGAAGTAAACACTGTCTTTATATGTGTAGATTGAATCCTGTTTGTCAATGAAAGCTGATGTGTAGTTGTAAGGCAACTGCAGGATATACTCCTTCTCGTTACCTGGGATTATGTCGTGAATATATTGAGGGTTCAACAGCCTCAAATTCTCCACGGAAATGCCGATGTTGTGGGCTATCTGCTCAAAGTGCAGATTCTTTTTGATTGCAAAAGTATCAACGTGGGCCGGCATAGTTACAGATGCCTCAGGAGTGAGGTACGGATACTCCTTGTGGTAGCTCAACAGATAGAGTGCACCGACGAATGCAGGAACATATCCGCGTGTCTCGCGAGGCAGGTACGGATAGATGTCCCAGAACTCTTTGGAACCTCCAGCCCTTCTTATTGCCTTGTTGACATTGCCTGTTCCGCAGTTGTAGGATGATATGGCCAATGCCCAGTCTCCAAAAATGGTATAGGCATCACGGAGATATTTTGCAGCTGCATGGGTGGCCAATATAGGGTCAAGACGTTCATCTACATAGGAGTTTATGTTAAGGTTGTATTGCAACGCAGTTCTATACATGAACTGCCACATACCCTTTGCCCTTGCCCTTGATACTGCTATAGGGTTAAGTCCTGATTCAATTATAGCCATGGCCTTAAGCTCCTTTGGCAGGCCGTAATAGTCAAATATCTCTTCAAAGATTGGAAGGTAATATTCGCTCAATGCCAAAATCTTCTTTGAAAATGTAGGCATCTTCTCTGTATATGCAATAATCTGGTTCCTTACAATGTGGTTGTATGGAATAGGTATGAAGGAGTTCATCTTCTTTATTTTGGCAATGTATACAGAATCAGGGATATTGGAGAAAAACTCCACTGAGTCTGACTCAATGATATACCTTTCCATTGGAATATTGCGCTCATTGTACCAGATGCTCAAAAGACTGTCGGGATTGGAACCTGGAGTGGCATCCTGAAATACAAGGCTGTCTATAAGTGCCAATTCTTCAAAAGAGGCTGTGTTATCTTCATAATTTGTGGTGTCTGCTATCTCAATTGCTCCTCCATCAATAATGCCCTTTAGGGAATCAACCTGTTTAGTGAGAAGTTCAATCTGTTGCTTCAGCTGTTTTTTGTTCTCTTTAGGCTTCAGGAACTGTGCCTGGGAAATTGTAGGTATTGCTATTAATGAAAAAATTATGATTGCAGTCAGTGTGCTCTTTTGAAACATTGGTATTAAGGTTTAAAATTTAAGATTCATTTGCAGGCCAATAGCTTGGCTGTAGTAATTGTTGTTGAATGTGGTTATGGATGTTGCCGGCTCAATTACTGCCGGTTCAACATTGAAAGTGATGTCATCGGAGACATCAAAGTCATTGAAGTGTGCAAATACGTTGGCATCAATGATGTTCAGCACATATACAAGGGCTGTGGCAATGATGGAGTAGTCGCGGTAGCGTCTGAACTTGTCGCGGTACCATATCATATTGTCTTTGGAGAGTGACCCTGTATAATTGCTTTCCGGTTTGGACGCTTCAATATACATGTTCTTGTAACGTTTGTACTGCTGCTGGTTTGAAATCCAGCAGTAGCCTGAAATTGCAAAACCACCGTAGAAAATCGGTATTTTCCAATAGTCGCCGTTGTATGCCTGTCCCAGACCTGGCAGCAGGGCAGAGTATAATGAAGCTCTGGCTGGCAGTGGGTTCTGGCTGCTCTTGTAAGATATAACGCCGTCAAGAATACTGGCATAATATGAGAGTGCGGCACCAGCAATCATTGCGGTCCTCATGTTTTTGTCGCTCTTCTTGCCGCTTTTCTGGTAATTGACGTTGCAGGCAACAGCTCCACCAATAAAACCGCCCATTGCGCCATAATAGATTGGAAGTTTCCAGTATTGTCCATTGTAGATCTGTGCAGTTCCGGGCAGTATTACAGAGCCTCCAAACATGTGTACAATTTTGAGTGTATCCTTGTGTGCAAGACCTCTGAAATAGCCCTTTACGGTAAAATCGGGCTTTTCGGCAGGTACACCCTCCTGATTCTGTTGTGCAGAGTTGTTGTTCCCGTTGTTTCCTCCGGGTACATTGGCCGCAGAGAAAGAGCCTGTAGTAATGTTCCTGCTCTGTGCAAAGGCCTCTTCTCCTGCAACATTCCACAGAAGTGCAGCAATGAAAAATAATATGAGTTTACTGTAACGCACGCTAAAAATATTATAGATTATTCTCTTCCAGAGCCTTAAGGAAATTATCCATCTCAATGTCAGAAGAGAATCTTATGGTAAGCTCTCCTTCACCCTTAGGGTTGCGTTTGATTGAAATGTTGTTGTTGAAATATTTCCCCAGTGTCTCTATTACTTTAAAATAGTTGTCGGGAAGCTCAATTACCTCCTTCTCCTTTTTCTCCTTCTTCCCTTCATTCAATTTCTGGATTTTTGCCTCTATCTGCCTCACCGACAAATCCTGCTCTATTATCTGGTTGGCCAGTTTGAGCTGCATTTTGGGATTCTCCAGACCCAACAGCGATTTGGCGTGTCCCATTGTAATCTTTTTGGCCCTGATGGCAAACTGAATTTCGGCAGGCAACTTGAGCAGTCTGAGGTAGTTTGTGACTGTTGTACGCTTTTTGCCCACACGCTCGGCCATAGCCTCCTGAGTAAGGTTGCACTCATCAATAAGGCGTTGGAAACTTACGGCAACCTCAATTGCATCGAGATCCTCACGCTGGATATTCTCAACAATTGCCATCTCAAGCATGCCGTTGTCATCGGTCTCCCTTATGTATGCGGGAATGCTTTTGATGCCGGCAAGCTTGCTCGCGCGGTATCTTCTTTCTCCGCTGATTATCTGATATTTGCCATTGGCTATTGGCCTTACTGTTATTGGCTGTATCAATCCGAGCAACTTGATCGACTGTGACAACTCTTCAATTGCTTCAAGGTTGAATTCAGTTCTGGGCTGGTATGGATTGGGCTCAATCTTCTCAATGTCAATCTCTGAAATTGATACAAGAGGCGAGGCCTGATTCTGCTGCTGGCCATCACGGTTCTTGTTGTTCTGCATGAAGTTCGCGTCTGAGATGAGTGCTCCCAAACCTCTTCCCAATCCTGTCTGTATCTTTGCCATATTACATATTCTCCTTCTGTTGTTCCAAAGATCTTGTAAGGATCTCTTTTGCAAGGTTAAGGTAATTGTTTGATCCGCTGGAGAGTGCATCATAAAGAATGACCGGCTTTCCGTGGCTTGGAGCCTCGCTAAGCCTTACATTCCTTGCTATTACACTCTTGAATACCATATTCCCGAAATGGTGCCTTACATCCTCAACCACCTGATTGGCAGATTTCAGACGGGCATCATACATTGTTAGCAGGAAGCCTTCAATCTCAAGATCGGGATTGAGCCTGTTCTGCACCAAGTTAAGTGTGTTGAGAAGTTTGCCCAAACCCTCAAGGGCAAAGAACTCGCACTGTACCGGAATAATTACAGAGTTTGATGCAGTAAGCGAGTTTATGGTAATCAGACCCAATGATGGAGAACAGTCAATGATAATATAATCAAATTTATCAAGAACACTCGAAATGGCCTTTTTCATTACCATCTCCCTCTCTTCAATCTTGAGCATCTCAATCTCTGCTCCAACAAGGTTGATGTGTGATGGGGCAAGTTTAAGATTCTTTATCTCTGAGTCAAGAATGATGTCACTGATGTTGTATCTGCCGATAAGAACCTCATAGAGAGTCTTTTCATCCTTTGAATCAGGGTTGAAGTTTAATCCTGAAGTGCTGTTTGCCTGCGGATCTGCGTCAATCAGCAAGACCCTCTTTTCCAATACCGCCAACGATGCCGCAAGATTTATTGCGGTTGTTGTCTTTCCGACTCCTCCCTTCTGATTGGCAATTGCAATAACTTTTCCCATAGTACTTCTATAATTAAAGTTTCTTTAGAATGATTTCTGCTAAACTGCAAAAATAGCAATTCTTTTTTTAGCAAATAGAATTTATTACATTTGCTGAAAATAAATTTATCAACAGTGCTACATAAATGGTGCCGTACATTGTTGATTGTCAATATTTGCAGCTATGAATAACGAGAGATGGATGGTAATTGTGAACCCCAAGGCCGGAAGCGGCAGGGGACTGAAGGATTGGCCCATTATATCCAATCAGATGTATAACAGCAATCTGCACTTTACCTGTCTCTTTACGGAACATAAATATCATGCTGTAGAACTTACGGTAAAGGCCATAAATGACGGTTTCCGCAATATTGTGGCGGTCGGTGGCGATGGTACTATCCATGAGGTGGTAAATGGTATTTTCATACAAAAGTGTGTCCCGACAACCGATATAAGCCTGGCTGTAATTCCTGCCGGAACAGGCAATGACTGGATAAGGATGTTCGGTATATCCAAAACCTATTCTGAGGCTGTCCGCTCATTGGTGGAAAAGAGAACAGTGCTGCAGGATGTGGGAAAGGTTGAGTTCTATGAAACACGTGTCAAGCATACCCGATATATGGCAAATGTGGCAGGCCTTGGCTACGATGCAGTTGTAAACCTTAAATACAATGATCTCAAGGATGACGGCAAATATGGCAGAGGGCTCTATTTGCGCAGTACATTCCATACATTCCTTGGCTACACTGCCAAAAAGTTCAGAATAAAGACCGATGGTGAACTCTTCTACGAAGGTATGGTCTTTTCAGGAGCGGTGGGCATCGGAAAATATAATGGCGGAGGTATGCAACAGACACCAAACGCCCAGATTGATGATGGACTTATGGATCTTACCATCATCAAAAAAATCTCAAAGCTCAGGATTGTCCGTAACTTCAAGCTCCTCTATTCCGGGAATATCTACAGCATTCCCAAAGTGCTCCATACCCAGACCAAAAAAATCGAGATTGAAACCTGGCCGGAAACCAGAATTGAGATTGATGGCGAAGCTGTAGGAACATCTCCATTTGTATTTGAACTTGTTCCACAATGTATAAGGGTAGTTGTTGGATCCAACTATAAAATGTAGCTGATGTGGCACTATAACAAATGCCCAATCGTTCCTCGGGTTTTGTGATTTTTGCCCGTTACTCCAATCAGAACTAACGGAGTTCCATCTCTTTGGAAGAGATAGTACATCTGCAAAGGTAAAAATAAAATTCCAAAGAGCGGGTGCTTATCATATTAAATATCAAGACCAATAAATGCGCAAAAACCGCCATAGGGCAGGTATCTGATTGCGTTAATTAAAATAACACCCGGTAAAAATTTTAAGACAATTCAATCTGGCCGGATAAAGAATCCCCTTTTCAAAGCCGTAAAACAGCCATTTTCATCTCTTCCAAAGAGATGGAGAAAAAAGTTGATTTATCTAATACTTGATTTGTTATGAAAAAAGAGTTTTTTGTGATGGCTTATGAGAAACCACAAGTGGAAATTATTGATGTTGAAGTAGAAAAAGGATTTGCTACATCTCCTGGTGATGGCGAGTCAGAAGGAACCGGAGACGAGGAGTGGTAGAATAGTATCTTTAAATCCTATATTGCTATGAGTAAGATAAAATATTTTGCAGGTCTGATATTTGTGTTGGGCCTCCTTTTTGTTGTATCCTGTACTAAAGATGAAGCTTCACTTGTTTCCAATTCTAATCTGCTTCAGGGGCAGACATTGGTTATAGAGGCGGTACGTGAGGATAATGACTCAATTGGTACAAGAACAATCCGTCAGGATGATGGTTCTGTTTATTGGAATCCAGGTGATGAAATCAGCCTCTTTTTTATGAGTGGAAAAGATGGCGGATATAAGTTTACATCACAAAATGAAGAAGTTGCAAAAGTCACACAATTTACCGGAACCATCAGTGGAATTACCGGTGGAGGCGAGGATATAGCAGATGATGCATACTTCTGGGCAATTTATCCCTATTCGAGTGATAACGTATGTGAAAGTGGATCATTGGTTACCACACTGCCTTGTGCGCAGCAGGCAATTGAGGAGACATTTGCTGATGATCTGTTCATCACCGTTGCAAGGAGTCAAAATGTAAAGATGGCCTTCAAGAATGTATGCGGAGGAGTCAAGTTTACAGTATCCCAGGCTGGAATAAAATCTGTTGTATTCAAAGGCAACAACGGTGAGCCTCTTGCCGGAAAAAGCAGAATAATTTTTGATGATAACAATATTCCGGTTGTTTCTGAGGTGATTGACGGACAGACCGAAATATTGGTTACTGCACCAAATGGCAGCACATTTGAGGTTGGCAAGTATTATTATATTGTAGCTTTCCCTAATGCATTGGAGGGCGGCTTTTCCATGAAATTCAACAAAACTGACGGCACTTCCGGCACATACACAAGAACAAGTAAAGTTACAATAAAGAGGTCAACGTTTGGCGTCCTTAATCAAATGGACAAAAATGTTACTTCATGGGAAGAAGATTCATCTGCCGGTGGAGGATACAATAGTGGTATTTACCTTGGTATTATGGGCTTCAATCAGCAATTGTATTCATACCCGATAAGTGAATTGACGAGTGCAAGCAAAGTTGGATTTGATTCATTTATTGATAACTTGAGTATGAAAAATGGTACATTGTTGTACTATTCAGTTGATCAGACCATCAATACCATGCAGTCAGTTAAGTTGCCGGATGATTTGTCAACAGTCGCTATTGTAACTTTTACGGATGGCTTGGATCAGGGTTCAATTATGATGAACTCTTCATATCTTGACAATACAGAATACCTTAATGCACTTAATCAACGTATCGGTAATGAAAAAGTAAGTGGCAGGCCAATTACTGCATACTCGGTTGGAATACGTGGTAAAGATGTTGTTGATGTAACCACATTCCAAAATAACCTTGAAAAGCTTGCATCTGCAGATGAAAATGCGACAGAGGTATCAAGTATGTCTGAGGTAAACGCAAAATTCAAGGAAATTGCAGAGCAGTTGTCAAAAAGCAATTATGTGCAGACTGTAACTCTAAAGATGCCGGGAGTCCCTAATGGAACATTGGTACGCTTTACATTTGATAATGTGAGTTCGGCAGACAAATCCTCTTTATACATTGAGGGAACTTTTAATCTTGCGGCCCGTTCTCTTGAAAATGTGAAATATGAAGGATTGACCTCTTCTTCTGGAGTTCAAATTAAAGGTGTTGTTGACGGTATATTTGTAAGTTTTACATTTGAGTCGGTTCAAACGGAAAGTAATATACTTATCCAGAGTCAGTTTACAGATGAATGGACCTATATTACATCAAGCAGTATATGGCAGATTAACTCCGAGTTTGACAAAAATGAAAATGCAGAGATCGTAACTGAGCGCAGTTCTGCTGCAATAATGCTCGTGCTTGATTGTTCAAGTTCTCTTGCCGATGATTTTGTAACAGCGCAATCAAGTGCAAAGGATTTTATCAACACCTTGTATGAGGCTGTTGGTGGTGATACTGGTTCAGGTGGAACTGATGATGATGCAGATAATCCAATATATTCGACTGTGCCAAAGGATTTGACATTGGCGATATGGAAAGATGGTCAGCGGTATTATCTGACTAAGGAGCAATATTATGTGGCCAATCTTTCGGATGCAGTGATTGAGGGACTTGCAGTAGTCGCGGGAGGTGAAAGTTTTGTTCTGTCACTCAAAGATGTGCAATCAAATTGTATTTGTAATGTTAGCATAGCACAAATGCTATATAAAGATATTATGCCTACAGAAGATCAGGGTAAAATTATAAGTGCCAGATGTGTAGAAATAAATAATGCAATATCGAGTTTTGGCGGAAGCAAATTAACAACTGGCAGCGAGTCTCGTGGGTATTATACTTTGGGAACAAAGGAAGATAATTATGGAGACTTTACAAGATGTATTAATCTATACACCAGTTCGTATTATGGAACATTGAAGACTATTGATTATCCATATATAAGGGGTGTTAAGTCAACTGACTATAATTCTGCAATTTATTGGACCGATCCTGATGATTTAAAGCTCTCTGTAATTATTGACGGCAATAGAGAATTTTTGGATGTGGAGGAGTATAACAAAAGAAAAGATGAGATAACAAAAATTGAAGGTGTGGCGGTGATTGCCGGAGGCGAAAGATTTGCAATACATCTGCAAGATGCACAAACATCTTGTCTCGAGAATGTTAGCACAGCTCAAATGCTGTATAAAGATATTATGCCTACAGAAGATCAGGGTAGAATAATAAGTGCAAAATATTATGATATAAATAGTGCAATATCGAGTTTTGGCGGAAGCAAATTAGAAACTAGCGAGTCTAGGGGGTATTATACTTTGGGAACAACGGAAAATAGTTATGGAGATTTTACAAAATGTATTAATCTATACACCAGTTCGTATTATGGAACATTGAAGACTATTGCTTATCCATATATAAGGGGTATTACAAATCTTAAATAATATAGCTTACTTATACATTATTAAGTAAAATGGCAACCTTAGGTCAGTTAAGGTTGCCATTTTGTATTTCCACCAGCACCACCAACTCGCTCCTTGTGCCGGACTCCTGTTTTATATAGCGGTCATAGTAGTTTACGTACATCTGCATCTGGCCAAGATCCTGGTGGGTGAGTTTGTCAATTTTCAAATCTATGAGAACTTGGCACTGTAGTAGACGGTTGTAGAAGATAAGGTCTACATAGTAGTTGTCTTTATCAAATGTAAATCGTTTCTGGCGTTTTTCAAACAGGAAGACTTTCAAAGATTTCGACAGGGCAAAACTAAAGTTCAAATTTGGTAATGTCGCCAAAAACAGTTGGTGGTTTTAAGAGTTTATTATTCTTACAATTTTTCTATTTCCTCCAATGATAGTCCTGTGCAATTGGCAATCAGGCTAGAGGCCAGTCCTTCAGCTTTCATTGATTTTGCAATCTCAATATTACGTTTGGCAATTCCCTGTTCAATTCCTTGTTCAATGGCATAGTCGAGGCAGGCTCTATTGTCTCTGTATCTCTTCAGGCGGGCCTCATATTGTACTTTATCTGTCTTGGAGAGTGCTGCAAGATTAGCCTCTTCCAGAACATTCAGAAAAGTTTCACGAATCTCATCGGTCAATCCATGCTCATAAACCTCACGTTTAAGTTCCTCTATTGTCTTCATACCGCTTTTCATTTGGAGTAACAAAAATAACAACTTTTCATACAATTCGTTACACTCTTCAATACTTTTGGCCTGAAGACACGGCAGCTGCAACATTATAATATTAATCCTGTCTGTAAGTATATGATTTGTTCCGGGCTCGCACAGCAGAAAGTCACGTCTGAGTATAGGTTTATGCTCATAAATAAAATTCATCAGGCAAATGCTGTATACCTTATCAATATTGTAGTTCCAGGTATCACCGATCTGTCCCATCTGGTCTATCAGCCGGCAGGTGTAGTACAGGATTCTGTTCCTTATGTAATGGATATTTGAATTCTGCACCTCAATCAGAAATTTTGCCCCGGCTTCATCCCTGCACAAAATATCAAAAATACACTCCCTGCCTTCTGCATCCATAGGTATATTTTCATTGTTTAGATACTTGATCTCTATGATCGGATGCTCCAGATTCAAAAGCAAATTCAGGAATCCGACAAGATTTCTTTTGTTGCGCTCCGTTCCAAACAGATACTTAAAGCCCCAATCTACAAACGGGTTCATAATGTTATTACCCTGCTGCACATCTTTTTCACATTTCTCCATAACAAATAAACAATAGTATTAATAAACAATCACTTTGGATAGAGCCAACTGATGGGGTGAGTTTTATACTGTACAAGAAAAGCCCCACCCCATCAGAAGCCTTTCAAAGATTTCAACAGGGCAAAACTAAAGTTCAAATTTTGTCTGACAGTGCAAATGGAACAAATTTACTCTTCGGTATTTAAGAAATACTGAATTTTAGAAAAGCGATATGGAATTTTAAAATTCAGGCATCATGAAAAGCTGAATTTAGAGTATTTTCAGCACCACCAGCTCGCTGTTAGTGCCAATCCTGAATGGAGGGCCCCAGAGGGAGAGTCCGCTTGATACGTAGATGTGGCTGTGTGACCATTTGCGGTAGCCGTAACTTTGCTCATAGAGTTTGTCGGTGAGCAGGTTGAAGGGCCAGATCTGGCCTCTGTGGGTGTGGCCGCTAATCTGGATGTCTACGCCCAGTGAGTCGGTCAAGGCAAGGTCGTATGGTTCATGGTCAAGTACAATGGTATAAACCTCTCTTTTCCCGATATTGCCGGCATCAATTAGTGTATCACTATAGCAGCAATTTGCCGGCAAATCTTCTTCTTTTGCCTCTGCAAGCAGGGTTTCAAGGCTCTTTCTGCGGAGACTGTTCATGCGGTCGTCGCGACCGATAATTTTAAGTACAGGGCCACTGACTGCCTCTTTTGCATTGGAGCATATATCTGTTTGGAGAGGAATGGTTACAATGCTGTCCTGCAGAAGTGTTATGGATGTCTCTGCTATAAGTTCCTTGCAGTCACTGATTCTGCTAATGTATTCATGGTTTCCCGGAACCATATAGATGCCCAGAGTTGCCTTTATTGAATCCAACTCCTTGTGCAGCCCCTTTGCCTTTACAGGTTTGGTGCTGTTGTCAATAAGGTCGCCGACAATCAGAACAATATCAGGTTCCTGCTCATTTATCATTTTTACATACCGGCGTACAAGTGACCTGCCTGTGCCGTAGCCGAGGTGCACATCGCTTATTGCTACAATTTTAAGTGGCTTGTGGTCCGATTCTGTGCCAGTTGCCAAAGAAGAGTCGGGGAGTACCCGGGCCTGTTGGAGCGTAAGGTTGAGGTGTACCACTTTAGGGTTTATATAATTGATATACCCGGCAACAAGCACCATTGCCACAAGTGCAGATGCACCCCAGAAAACCTTGGCAGAGGTAAACCAGGCGGCACTCTTAAGAGCCGGAATTACTGCCCTGGCAATATCCAGCGGCAGTAGAAGCATTATCATATAGAACATGAAGAGCATCCATACCGAACCTGTAACATGGAGCAGTTTCATCAGCCAGTAGGGTACCTCATTATGACGTATGCTTATTGAAATGAACAGCGAGCAGGCCGCCACAGCCACTATTGCCATAACAATTATCCTGACCCATACAGGCAGTACAAAATTGCCGGCCATTCCCACGCGGTTGAAAGGTATTCTCAAGCCATGCCACAATCTTATCAGAATGTATAGATTGCCACACAGATAGGTCAGCGGCAGAACTATCTTAAACCAATGCATCTCTCTTTTTTTGTAACAAATATAGGTAAAAATTCTCTTCCCGACAGCCCCGGCCGGTTAGCCTATTCCCTGCGTCAAATTTTGCAGTATTTGTTTAACATCTTGACGAATTCCTCATTTGGTTACCCTAAGGTGCCGTTATCATTCAGCGGAGATTGTCGGGATGAGAAAAATTTTATGCCATCCTTACATGAAAACACCCCAATGTCTTATTACGGACCATTGGGGTGTAAACTCTTTTGTGGTTCTGGCCTTGATGTTCGGTTTCAGCAACTCTCGGCAATTATCAGCAGACTGATTCATTAACGCAACCAGATACCGGACTCAGTTGACTGGCTCACAAACATCCGGCAGAATCTATTTTACAACAACTCTCCTGACGCGTCTTGCAACTGAGGTAAAGACCTCGTATGGGATTGTGCCAAGGATGCCGGCAAGTTCTCTTGCGTGAGGCTTTTCGCCAAAGATTGTTACTGTATCACCAACTTTGGCATCAGTGCCGGTAATGTCAATCATACACATATCCATACAGATGTTTCCAATTGTAGGAACCAACTGGCCATTGACACAGAAGTGTGCTTTTCCACGGCCAAGGTGGCGGTTGATACCATCGGCATAGCCAAGAGGAAGGGTTGCAATTTTTGTTACCTTGCCCTCATGAAGTTTGCCGTGACGGCCATAACCTACAGTTCCGTCTGTCGGCTCAAGCTCCTTGACCTGAAGGATCTTGCAGGTAAATGATGCTGCTGGTTTCAACTCGTTCTGGTCAACAGCACTTATGCCGTAGATGCCAATGCCAAGACGGGCCATGTCAAACTGATACTGGGTAAATCTCTCAATACCCGCAGAGTTGAGTATGTGATGTATTGGTTTGTATCCAAGGACTGCATCAATTTGTGGGGCCATCTTCTCATATAGGGCAATCTGGCCAAGTGTGAACTCATCGTGCTGAGGCTCATCGGATGCTGCAAGGTGAGAATATATTGACTGCACCTTTATTCTTTTGTTGTTTTTGAGGAAGTCAAGAAGTTCAGGAAGCTCTTTTTCCATAAATCCCAAACGGTGCATTCCTGTGTCAAGCTTGATATGTACAGGATACTCCTCAATGCCCATCTCTTCGAGAATAGCGTTGAATATTTTTAGAGAGTACAAGTTAGGCATACCCGGCTCAAGGTTGTACTCAATAATATCTTTGTAATAGTCTGTACCAGTAGTGAGTACAAGAATAGGTGTCTTAAGGCCACCCTGACGCAACTCGATACCCTCAATAGGATGTGCCACGCCAAAATAATCAGCACCTGCCTCTGCCATAACCTTTGCAAACTCTACAGCTCCATGTCCGTAAGAGTTGGCTTTGATAAGAATTAGAAGTTTGGTAGATGGTTTCAGCTTTGATCTGAAATAGTTGTAGTTATGGATGCAATTGGGATAATTGATCTCCAATTGGGCAAATGTGTTTTGAACTAAATCCATAGTTTCTTGTATAATATAGTGTTAATTTTTAAGAGTAATCAAAATGCAGACGGCAGGGCAGCTCCCTGTTCCACCTTTTGTGGGTGTAAAGATAGTCAATAGATTAATTGGTTATTCAAAAAGTATTATAAAAAATATAAGAAATGAAGTACAGATCTTTTTTGGCAGTTGCAGCAATAGTTGTTCTTGCAGCGGCATCATGCGGGACAAACAAACAGGGGGTAAATGAACAGCTTATCGGCATTTGGGCTGGCATGGACACCATCCAGATTACAACCTATGACACTTTGGGAAACATTAATATAGAGACAATTGCCGTGCCGGTTGCCATTGAGTATTTTGCCGATACGACCATGAGCGGCAAGGTAAGGTACAACGATACAACTATGGCAAACATTGATGCTGTTGTTCTTGTCGGCGACCCTTATGTTTCATATACTGGAGTTATGAACATAAATGATTCAAAACAGCACATCAGCGGAGAGCTCTTTTATCAGGAGAATCCTGAGAGCCTTTCAATGGAGTTTTTCTCAAAAGATCCCGTTACAGGAACGGAGCACAAGGGTAAAGGCACTTTGAAAAAACAGCAGTGAGATCGGCAAAATAGTCTACGGAGTTCGGGTGCTCAACCATTTGAGCGGTCTCTTGAAAAACTGTAGAACTCCGTATACCACTTGTAAAACTCTTCAATTCCGTATTTAAGAGGGGTACAAGGTTTAAAGCCAAAATCTTTTTCAATGGAGGCGGTGTTTGCATAGGTAATGTAGACATCGCCTTGCTGCATATCCGTAAACTCCTTTATTGCCTCTTTGCCTGCAACCTCTTCGATTGTGCGGACAAAATCCATAAGTTTGACCGGGGAACTGTTGCCTATATTGTATATCTTGCAGTCTCCTCCCGACGGGTTGCTCTCCACCACCTTTGCAATACCCTCCACTATGTCATCAATATAGCTGAAATCCCTGCTCAAATTGCCGTGGTTGAAGATCCTGATCTTTTTACCCTCAAGCACCGATTTCATAAAGAGGAATGGGGCCATGTCGGGTCTACCCCAAGGGCCATATACAGTGAAGAACCTTAAGCCGGTAGTTGCCATTCCCATCTGGCTGCTGTAGACATGGGCCATAAGCTCATTGGCCTTCTTGCTTGCGGCATATATGCTCTGAGGATTGTCTGTGCGGTCGCTCTCGTCAAAGGGAATCTTCTCATTGTTGCCGTATACACTGCTTGAACTTGCATATACAACGTGGCTTATGTTGTGTATTCTTGAGAGTTCAAGAATGTTCATAAAGCCGTTGACGTTGGATTTGATGTATGAAAACGGATTCTCAAATGAGTAGCGTACTCCAGCCTGTGCTGCCAGATTGCATACAATATCAAAATTGCTCTCCTCAAAGATTCTGGCAAGAGTATCATAGTCTGATATATCGGCCTTGATGAAAGAAAAATTGGCATATTTTGAGCTTTGTTTGAATGTAAGCACCTTTGCATCATTGCCTGACATATCCATACTCCCGGCATTATCTATGCCAAGTTCTGCCAGTCTTCCATATTTCAGGTTCACATCATAATATGAGTTGATGGAGTCCAATCCTATAATGTTGAACCCTCCGCTCTCGGCCAGTCTCTTTACAAGGTGGAAACCAATGAAGCCCGCAGCTCCTGTTACAAGTATTTTTTTTGTTCCAATCATTCTGCAATTACTTAAAAGGAATGATAGCATATTCGCCATATTCCATAATATGGTTCTCTTTTCCGGCAACCGCATTGCCGAGCAGTGTATCTCTTGCTATATATTTTTTCTTTACAAAAAGCATGGTGTTGTTTAGGCTCTCAAGTTCTTCGCCTTTGAGGAGCCTTACCTCTTTGCCAAGATATACGTCAAGATTGTCGCCGGTCTTGAACTGATAGTATGCGTAGTTGTCAATCTTTTGCTCAGCCGCAACCTCCATTGCCCTTCTGCAGCCCTCTTTAAGGCCGATGATGTGGTTTATCTTTGGAATTGAAAATGAGAAGGAGAAGACAAGAAGCAGCATTGATATTGCTATGGAGTTTATTGCACTCTCAATACTTTTTTTCTTGAGTATGTAGTATAGGGCACAGATGCCGCCCGCACCAAGTATTGCTATGTAAAATTCTATTGGTGCCCAAAGGTCGTGTATCAAGTCGGGTAAATCAATATTGTTGAGCAATCTTACAACCACAAAGGAGCCTGCAAATGCAATTATGAAGAGTATGGCCGGTACCATGATTGCTATCTTTATCCATTTGTTCTCCTTGAGTTGTGGCAAAAGGATGGCAGTTCCATATATGATAAATGGGAAACATGGCAGCATGTAGATCTCCAGCTTGGAACTGATCATTGAGAGCATTATGATTGTAGTAGCAACCGTTACGGCAAAAAATTTAAGGAGGACTGTATTGAAAAATTTTTTGTATGCTCCCACAATAATTGTCACGAAGGCCAACAGTGACCATGGAGCCAATGAGAACCAGTATGATACTCCATAGAAATAGAATGGCTTCTTATGATGGAACGCGTCAACAGCCCTGTTTACCGTCTGGTTGAAGAGCAGGTTGTTGAGGTAGTCGGCACCGCCGTCGAGGTATACGCATGTAAACCATACTGCACATAGCGAAGCCAAAAGGGTCCAACATCTCCATCCGAGATATTTTCCAATGCTCCTGATTTCGCCGTTTACCGCAAGAAATACAGTTATGGAGAGCAGCGGCATAAGTATACCTACCGGTCCCTTTGTAAACAGTGCCATGAATATATAAAGAGGTAGGAGCCATCTCCAACGTCTGTATCTTTTTTTCTCAATTATGGCACCTCCGGCACTTCTCTTTCCACTTCCCCCGGTAACATGATTATACATGTACATTTTATAGAATGTGTAGAGTGACAATACAATGAACATTGTCATAAGCATATCCATCCTCAGCACAATGATAGGTGCTATGAAATAGATGGATGTTACCAGCATCAGCTCGGCATTGATGGTTTTGCTCCTTGAGAGATACCTTTGGCACCAGTTACCCATTACCCACAATGTGATGAATGCAGGAATTACCGAGAGCAGGGAGATAAAGAACATCAGATGTTCACCAAAGATGAGTTTGCCCAGCATTATTGCCCATAGGTACAATGGCGGTTTGTCTGCATAGGGCACACCGTGGTTGAAAAAGGCAAAGATGTTTCCATTGGCAAGGGCTTCATCTGCAATGCTGAGATATTTCAACTCATTGTCGGGAGTAAAATCCCTCAAGATAAGTATAGGCAGCAGTGCAATAAAAATAAGCAGGTATCTCATCCACTGTTTCATGATGTTTCTGTTTTTGATTGAGACTCGGTTCAGCATGTAAAGATAGCATTAATTTACTCTCTTCTGCCTATGCAGGATAATAAGATTTCTTGTATATGAGATAAACCCGAAAGATTGGCCCAAAATGAGAACAGGATCAAGCCTTATGGCTCCATACGAAACAATGATTATTGATCCGATCAGGCTGATGATCCAGAAACCCGCAGGTAGAAGCGATTCGCCATGATATTTGGAGTAGAAGAACTGATATACAAACCTAAGTGTAAAGATAATTTGTCCCAAAGAGCCGTAAATGACAAGGAATGGAGGTATCTGCGCATTGTTGAGACATTGTGCCACAAACTGCTCCCAGTCATTGAGAATGTAGGTAAGCCCGACAGCCGGCGTTGCAATGAGGAGAATCCTCAAAAGCAGGTTGATCCTGCGCCAGACTCCCTTTTCGTCGAGATTCCATATATATATGTAATAGGCTATTACCTGTCCGAGCATAATGGCAAAGTCATCTCTTAGCCAACCATAAATGAAGAGCAGGTATGAGGCCACCATACTCAATACCCAGAAAATGGTAGGGGAGACCACTCTCTTTGCCTTTTCCGACAGTATCCACTGTACAAGAATTCTTGCTGAGAAGAGGGCCTGTGCCAAAAAACCTATAATATAGATATACATATTGTGTTATGCTGGAGTTTATGTGCTTCGGGTAGGTTGTGGTTCACTAAAAATTGCTGCTGCCTACATTGTAGTTGATATATCTCTTCTTCATCCATCTGTATGCAAAGCAATCCTTGAATGGTGCAATTAGCCTGTTCCATAGATGGTATTTTGAGACTCCGGCAGTGCGCGGGAAGTGACGTACAGGTATCTGCATCATCTTTCCACCCTCCTGAAGCTGTATGAGTGCCGGAAAGAAGCGGTGCATTCCGGTAAACATCGGAATACGTTTGGCATATTCGGTCTGAAGAACTTTCAACGGGCATCCAGTATCCTTTGCTGTATCTCCGGTCATCATTCTTCTGAAGCCGTTGGCAATCTTTGACTGGAAATTCTTGAAGAAACTGTCTTTTCTGTTTGCCCTTATTCCCATAACAAGAGGATACTCCTCAGCATGTGGAAGCAACAGGTTAAAATCCATAGGAGATGTCTGGAGATCGGCATCAATGTAGCCCACATATTTTGAGAAGCAGTTGTCAAATCCGGCCTTTATGGCTCCGCTCAAACCGGTGTTCTTGCTCAAAGATATGTAGTAGAAATGCTCATTCCGGCTGCATACCTCCTTGACAAGCTCCATTCCGTTGTCTTTTGAGCCGTCATTTACAAAAAGGACTGCTACTGACGGTATTACTGATGCCTGCATGAAGGCCTTCAATTCTCTCTCTATGTTAAGGATATTGTCCTCCTCATTGTAGAACGGGACAAGCACTGTAAATGTATATTCTCCAGTTTTGTTCATGGTTTCAGGTTTTGGCTATGTTACGGTCAATCTGAGTTGAGCAGATTGTACTCTTTCAGGAACTCTATGTCGAGCCTTTTCAGGGGCAGCTGGTCAACTCTTATACATCCGTCATGATCAGTCAGGTACAATAACGGAGCAACTTTAAATTTATCTGAGCTTATGGCCTTCTCTTCATTGATGTATTCACTTTTTACAGATGCGAGATCGGCAACTGTATGGAACAGGTTGGCACTTGAAGAGACGGTATACGCAGAATTTTGCAAAGTTACATTAATTTTTGATTCATAACACTCCTTATATTGGTCAGAATACCAAAATATGAATGGCACATATAGCTGGTGTGATGTGGGGAGTGGTGATGCGTGGAGAAATCTTTTTCTTCTGTCGTCCATAAGGTCTTCGCCATGGTCAGAGGCATATACCAAAAAGCTTCTGCACTTCTCGTTGCGTATTACAGATATTATCTCGTTGAGCAGATGGTCTGTACTGAGTATTGAGTTGTTGTAGCCATTTTCAAGCTCCTGTTTGAATTTTGCAGATATGACTTCGGCCCTGTCGGGAAGCCATTTGGCAAATTCCGATGAATATCTTTCTGAGTATTTGAAGTGTGACCCGTAAAGATGCATGACAATAAACAGCTTGTTGCTCTCTTCCCTCTTCAGTAATGATTTGAGGGTATCAGTCATAGGGTAGTCGTAGCCGGTGCCGGAATCATCTTCTTTCAATGAGATCGAAATGTCTGCTTCATTGAAATAATTCTCCATGAATGTGCCGTTGTAGTTGTGGTTGGTCAGGTATATGCTCCTGAAGCCGCACTCCTTGAAGAGTGTAACTATACTCTTGCACCTGTAGAGAAGTTCATAGTTGCCTGCATCTGCAGGAGTAAGCAGCATTGGTACACTTTTGTGTGTGGTGTTGGATTGTGTGAGTGCATTGAACTTTATAAGGTTTGACAGAGTGTCTGCATGAGGTGTGGTTTTTTTGTCATAGCCGTACAGGCTCCAGTTGTGTGCCCTCGCAGTCTCTCCAATTACCAGGAGATATATCTCCCTTGTGGAGTCTGTGGAGGCATTTGCTGCAGTGGATTCCAATGAGGCATTGTATGTAAACTCCTTTGAGACCGATTTGCATTTATGTATCTTTTCGAGTTTGTCTAATGCAAAATCCATATTATAGAAGACATTGGTTGGGTATATGTCATACTTGGCTTCAAAGCCCCTCTTTTCAATATGCGCTCCTGCAAAGAAGATAAAACCACAAATGGTGATTGCGCCTGTAACTCTCAAAATCCTTTTTCTGAAATTTCTGGTGTATTCAAAACTGTTTTTGCGCAAAGAGACTATTGCTATAAAAATTGCAGGTATGTATATTGCCATAAGCAGTGCAATGGCGGGGGCAAGGTTTGAAAGCAGCTCTCCGACCTCGGTGGAGTTTGTGGTAACTACGTTGAGGAACATGTCAACTGCTATGATTGAGCCTCCATACAGGACGAGCAGTACAAACTGGAATGCATCTATGATGCTCTTTGGCAGCAGGAGCAGAAACATGAGTCCCGGTTTTTTTACACAGGCAAGAAGCACTCCCTGTATTCCAAGAGGCAGCAGAATGAAAGCAAGACGTGCCATTATGCCCATTGGTTCGGTAAACAATAGGATAATGTTGGAGATCATAAGGATTGAAAGATAGTAAAAGTATTGTGCCTTATGATTTTTTGCTATGGCATTAATCTTTGGAATCATATCAGAATGCCTCATTTATACTGAACATAAAGCCACTCTGTCCCCTCTTGCCAAATCCGTAGTCAAGCCTTACATTCATTCGGTTCTTGAATTCCCATCTGTAGCCTATACCGTAATTGGGAAGTATTCTGCTCCAGCTGAACTTCTCTTGTGGCCCCCATACAGTACCGCATCCTACCCATGCGGCAATTCCATGCCTGTTGTATATCTTCTGTCTGTATTCCATTTGCAGTGACATGGAGTTGTTGTCACGGTAACGGCCTTCATAATAGCCTCTCATCCTGTATGATCCTCCAAGTTTTGATGCCATTGTCCATGGAACCTTCCCGTATTGGAACTCTCCAAAAAAGTCAAATGCAAGAATACCGCCCTTCCATACCTTCTGATAAAAATCGGATGTTACAGTTGTGTTGAAAAATGGTTTTCCGTTAAAATCGGTGAATCCCTTCTGAATGAGCTTAAGGTAGAACCCTTTGTATGCATTTGGTATAAAATCTCTTGAATCATAGGTGACAACTGCACCCAAGCCTGCGTAGCTGGTCGATTTGGGTTCCCCGTCAAGAAGCTCCGCAGCCCTTTCTGACAGATCTTTTCCTTTGGAATAATCATAGCTGACAGTAGGGCCGATATAGAACCCTTTTCCTATCCTGTAGAGGAAGTCTGCCTTTATCTGCGATTGAAGTCGCAGATAGTCGGTGGAGTTGAGGTCATCATCTCCATTGCTGAATCCTATGCCCCAGAAGCTGCTCGGAAAAGAGAAGAAATATAGAGTGTAGTCAATTCTCCACTTCTCCCTTGTGAAGATATTGTTGCCCCTTATTCCCAACATGTAGAATCCGGTGGTTGTCACATCTCCAAAGAGTGAGACGTTTGATTTTGGGGTGAGGCTGTCACCTCTGTTTGTGCTGTAGACTCCTGCCGCGACTATTCCGATTCCAAATTTTGTATCAGTTGCATAGTGGGGGCCACCAATTACGCTTATGTCAAATCTCTTCTCCTCCTTTACCTGATTTGATTCGGCGAAATAGTTATATATTTTTCTCCATAGCCCCTCTTTTACATATGTGTCGGCAACGGTAACAACCTCAACAGTATCCTGAGGCATTACGGCGGCCCTGCCTCCATTTGCAGAGACTGCAACGAGAACCGTAGCGCAAACAATGTATAATAATCTTTTCTTGAGCATATTTTGAAAGTGACAGCCGTCAGTATACAAGTTTGATATTATCTACCCATAACCTGTTGTTGATGTCGCCCACGTAGGCTTCACCGTGGCTTGCAGAGATTCTGAGTACAATATGGGTTGGAGTGTCGTTCCCGCTCTCATCCCACTCTATCTCCTTGATAGGTACAGCTTCACCCCTGGAATTGACAGTGTATTGTTCAAACTCTTCGGGTACAAGCTGCATGAAGTTCCTATAAAACGGCTCTTTGGTTATATTGCCATATTTGATTTCAATCTGATATCCATTGTTCCAGGTCGTATCAGTGCTTGTGAAGCGTTCATAGGCTGTTCCAACCCTTTTTGCATAGACATTACCCTCCTCATCTTCCCATCTCTTCTGAAGGTAAAGTGCACATTCGGAGTAGTCATTGTCACCAAGTGATTTTGGTGCTCCAAGACCTCCGGCCCTCAGTCTGTTGGTACCTACAATGGTCTTGTAGTCAAACTGGATTGCTTTAGGCCTGTCGGTGAAGGGAATTCCTACACAAAGCTTTCCCTGTGGATTTTTTGTATCCTTTACAGGTTCCCTTATATATCCCAGGAATATGGTTCCGGAGGCGACAACATTCAAATTTACAAGACCGAGTACCTTTACCTTTTCAAGTCTGGTTTCAAGTCTGACGCAGTTGCCGTCATCCCTCTTTTCGGGAAACACAGAACAGCTTACTTTTGTTACACCGCTTACAACTGCCATTACACTTGAGGTTGCCCAAACGCACCCTTGTGGGTTGCGGTATGGAATGTTCCCCTTTATGGTATCTCCTGAAGCAATCTCGTATGAGTATTTTACCTCACCTCCGATGATTCCGCTCTCTTTGATCTGACGTACTACCCACTCATCCATTTTACCCCACTGCTCAATAAGGGATGCGCTTTCACACTGTTGTGCAGAGGTGATGTTGCAAAGCAGGGAGAGAACTGCCGTCCAGAAGAATATAAGTATAGGGTGTTTCATAATATCTTAAAAACAAAATTGGCGTCAATTTGATTAAAAAGTGTTAACTTAGTGCTCCATTACTTGCCCGCAATGAAAAGAGCGCCCATTATAATTGTTTGGATATTAACTCTTTGTGCTATCCTGGTCCCTTATAGGGCCACTGCTGTAAAAGCGGCAGCAAAGATAGTAAAATATCGTCAACCTGATGGCTCTATAATTTCTCTTGTAATCTGTGGCGATGAGTTCTACGGTTATTCCAAAACACCTTCAGGTGAGTTGGTATATCAGGGTCCCGACAGATTTTTCTATAAAGATGGTAAGCGTTTAAATTTTTGTAAATCAAATGATAATGCCGGCAGTATATGCCCGTCATACATAAGTGGTACAGATCAGGTGCAACCTGCCATTTTGCGTGAATTAGGCATAAACAACCTCTTTAAAGGGGCATTTGGAGCCCCAGCCATTTCTAAGCAAAAATGCCAATTTTCACACACAATGGAACATACAGTCCTGCCTCAGCAGGAACAGATAAATGCACTTGTGCTTCTGGTTGAATTTTCAGATGTAAAGTTCAGTATGGAGAATCCTTTGGATTACTTCTTTTCAATGTTGAACGGCTCCTCCTTCATGGAGAATGGCGCAACGGGAAGTGTTGCAGCTTACCTCAATTACAATTTCGGAGGAAAATGCAGATTCAGTTTTGATCTGCATGGAATCATCACTTTGGACGAGCCTGTTGGATATTACGGAGGGCGTACCGCATTCCTGAATGATGCCAATCCGGGAAAGATGGTGGAGCAGGCTTGCAGGGCTGCTTTTGAGGCGGGTGTTGATTTCTCCAGATATGATTCAGACTCTGATGGAGTAGTGGATAATGTGGCAATAATATTTGCGGGCTACAATGAAGCGGAGAGTGGTGACGGCACAACAATCTGGCCACATTATGGGAACATACTCAATGATGGGGTTACTGTAGGAAACTGCAAGATCGGGGGGTATACATGTGCCTCTGAATATACTGGAGAGAATACAGCAAAGATGCCTGCCTCGATAGGTACCTTCCTGCATGAGTTCCTCCATTATCTCGGGTTGCCCGATATGTATGACGTGAATGGTGAGGAGGAGGGGGCTTCAAAGGCACTCTACGGCTCGCTCTCAATTATGGATGGCGGAAACTATCTCAATGACGGGCATACCCCTCCCTATTTTACATCAATTGAGAGGGAGATTTTGGGCCTTGCCCAAGTTGAAGATATCAAACCTGACAGCAGCTATGTACTGCCCCCTATAGAGGAGTCTTCAAAACTTTACAGGATAAGGTGTGGTGCTGATGGGGAGTATTTTTTGCTTGAGTGCCGCAGGTCTGCAGGTTGGGATGCCTATATAGGAGGCAGCGGTATGGTTGTATATCATATAGACAAATCTGAAAATGTGATTGCCGGCATCTCTGCAGCAGAAAGATGGAGATTGAATGTAATAAACAGTTATGCTCCACATCAGTGTGCATATCTTCTTCCGGCCGGCAGTCCTGGAGAAAACAGTGTTGATTTGTCGGCAATATTCTATCCTGGATCAACATTTGTAACTTCACTTGCATCACAGGGCAACCCGCCTCTGTCGGACTGGAGTGGAATGGGGTTGGGCGTCTCTCTTGAGGATATAGCATACAGGCAGCAGTGCGTAACCTTCAAGACGTCAGCTGATGTGATTTATGATGAACGGTTGCCTTATGTCTCTTCAGTTTCTGTTGATCCCTACCAGAATGGGGCCTTTGTAAAGTGGAATGCGGTTGGTGGCTCAGGTGAAAATTCTGCCGGTCAGGAGCAGAAGTGGAATATCTCTGTAGTGGATCCTCAAACCGGAGAAATTTTGTATGAAGATATTACAGACCGGAACTATACGGCAGTTGAGGGAGTTGAACCGGAGAGTGAGTATGAATTGAGTATAAGTTGCAGCAGTGGATTGTCGGTAGGTAAAGGCTTTTCAACAAGGTTTACAACATTGCCGGTCTCTTCAATATTTTCATATATGGCTGTAAAAGGAACATATAGGGTTGGAGATGTGCTTCATATAAATTTGCAGAATATTGCAACTCAGGAAACTGGCATTGTTGTCAAGATAAACGGAAATGTATGCAGCAGCAAGTTTTATACATTTGAGCAGGCGGGTAATTATTTTGTTGAGATCTCCATTCTTCTTCCCGACGGCTCTTTGGAGATAATTTGCAAACATATAAAGGTAAATTGAGGCAATGGATATGATTAAAATGAAAAAAACTGTACTCAGACTCATGCTTGCATCATCTCTGCTTGCCCTATGTTCGTGTAACGGGGAGCCGAAGGGCCTTTCTGCTGAGTCTGACAGCTTTGAGAAGAGAGATGCAGTAGGACTTGTCAAGGGCAAGAATTACCTTCTTCTGTTCAATAAAACGGACTCACAATTCGTATATAATTTCAAGCGCAAGTACATAAGGTTCCAGGCCGATGACCAGACCTGTTACGTCAATGCCTTTTTCAGGGACTATCCCAAGGATCTTGTAGAAATAAATGATGTACTTATGGTGGAACTTACGTACAAGGAGAGGTCGGCAGTTCAAGAGAAAAAATTGACTCTTCCAATGATTCTGCTTAAACAGCAGGAGCAGATGTATTGGCTGTGGAACGAGGAGGAGAAGATGGGATTGATAGTTGACTATGAACTCTTTGGATTGACGAAATAAAAAAAAAGAAGTTGCTTGAATTCAACTTCTTCGTAAAGTAACTTCTTTTTTTTCTTTTAAGTAACAACGATGTTACTAGTTTTTAGCAGCTTCGATAGAAACTTTTCTGAACTCTTTCATTAGCTTGCTTAGCTCAAGAGCTGATTTTCTAGCGCGAGTTCCAGCAGCTTTGTTTCCTTTAACTAATTGAGCCTCAGCGTCTTTTGAGAATGCTGCAAACTCTGCATTGATTTTTTCAATAAGTTCTTTCATTGCTGTATAGTTTAATTAAGTTTTTAAGCGACATAAAGTTAGCATAATTTTTTTAACTTTACAAAAAAAATAGATAATAAAAATTTTTCAAACACAATGAATTTCAGCATAAAAGAGATTGTTAGTGCCTTTATGGTACTGTTTGCAATAATTGATATTACCGGATCAATTCCTATCATAATTGATATAAAATCAAAAGGCGGAAAGGTAAAACCTCTCTTTGCAGCGATAGGTTCTCTTATTCTGTTTATCCTTTTTCTGATAGCGGGTGATGGTTTGCTGGCACTCTTCGGTGTAAATATAGAGTCCTTTGCAGTGGCAGGTTCAATTGTGATTTTTGTGCTTGCCCTGGAGATGATACTCGGAGTTGAACTGATGAAGAACGATGGCCCTGGAGGCAGCGCAACATTGGTTCCGATCATATTCCCACTTATTGCCGGAGCCGGAACACTTACAACATTGCTCTCTTTGCGTGCAGAGTATGCTTTTCAGAATATATTAGTGGCAATTGTTCTGAATATGATTGTAGTATACTTTGTGCTGAACAAGTTGGAGTATATTGAGAAATTTCTTGGGAAGGGTACAATTTATGTCTTGAGAAAATTTTTCGGAATCATATTGCTTGCCATCTCAATCAAGTTGTTTGCAACAAATATTGCCTCCCTATTTTAGGAAGGCAATTTTTATATGTGCTACTTTGTTCTCTTCTCCTTGTACATTCCCTCTCTGCTCAGAAGATGGTCAAGATTGGCAAGGTGATATAGCATCACTGCGGTTACAACCGATGAGTGTTCCTGATATTCCGGAATGCTTTTGTTGAAAAGGTCACTCTCTGTGTGCCATATCTCCCGGTATTGGAAATTATATCCCTTAGGATCTCCTAATCGTGGGTAAAAGACAGGAACGCCTGCCTTTGCAAATGGGGCATGATCTGAACCTCCGGCATTTACAGGAAACTCCGGAGCTTCACCCTCCCGTTTGTTTACCTTAAACGGAAAGTCCGGATTGATTGAATTAATGGCCTCTTCAATGGCGGCAAAGTCATTATACATTGCTGGCGGAACTGTTATCTCGTATGGTACAAGCGGACCCCCGTCCCGGTTGAAATAATTTGAAATGAATGGCAATTTGTCGGGATTATTATTGACAAAATGGGTAGAACCCAACAGACCGAACTCCTCTGCAGCCCATAAGCAGAATAGTATGCTCCTTTTTGGTTTGCCGCCTGCCATGGCTATCAGTCTTGCAGCTTCAAGTGTTGGAGTAATGCCCACGCCGCAGTCAACACCTCCGGTTGCAGAGTCAAAAGAGTCAATATGACCGCCTGCCATCACATATTCGTCGGGATAGTGGGTCCCCCTCATAACGCCAATTATATTATAATATTTTACAGGCCCCATCTTGAAGTGGTTCCTTATGTCAAATTCAAGCTGGAAGTACTCTTTGCGCTTTACCATGTTTTCAATGATCCTGTACTGCTCCTGGTCAAGTTTTATATCAGGAAGGTCAGGCAAATTATCAAAACTCATATTATTGATATTCTTGCGGTCGTACAAGGCTGTCATAGGAACAGGTGATGACTGGATAATGCCAAGAATACCGGCCTCTTTCATCTGTCTGTAGAATAGGGCAGGGGCACTTTTCAACTTTATCAGCTCCTTTCTCTCACGTTTCTCCTTCGGATTTTTCCTTTTTGCCCATTCAACTTCACGGTTGTATTGCTGTATCTCTCTGTTTTTTATGGTTGCTTCGGTATTGAATGCTATTATTTGGGCCCTCACAGAGTCCTCCTTGGCCGAAAAGTCAATGGGCCATCCGTTGCTTTTGCCACCGATAAGTACCCATGCTCCTTTGAGTGTGCCTTTCATCTGGTCAAACTCTTCCTGTGTTTTTGGTTCAATCACCACATGTCCACGTTGAACGCCTTTTGTTCCGGCAGTATATGAAGGTGTTACAAAATGAAGGGTCATTCCGTTTCCACCGATCATCCTTCCAAACCAAGGTCCTCGGTTGAAGCCTACAGGAAGTTCTCCAACCTCTTGCCGCCAAACTTCGAGTCCCCATTTGCGGAACATGTACTCACACCAGTTTTCAACATTTTCGCATGCATCAGAACCTGTAATTCTTCCTCCGAAACGGTTACACAGAATATCAAGGTGGTCAGTTGTCATGTTTTGGGTACGGCCAAGTTCTATGATCTTTTCAATGACATGGTCGTTTTCATCCTTTGCAGATTGCAAAACAGGATTATCGTGCTGCGCTTTGGAAATGTTGCTTGTTAGGAGCAGAAGTGCTGCAGATAATGTGAAAATCAAATTTTTAAGCATACTCGGTCTTTTCATTATAAGAGGCGTTTGTTAGT
This sequence comes from Bacteroidales bacterium, assembly GCA_017398125.1. Lineage (GTDB taxonomy): Bacteria > Bacteroidota > Bacteroidia > Bacteroidales > UBA932 > Egerieousia. Next base: position 15,283 of record JAFQHE010000028.1, on the reverse strand, counting down.
TGGTCAAATTTAAGATTTTTTTCTTTTACATACCAAATGTATTGTGACACCGGTTGCAATGGCTCCTAAAAGCAGACGTACATATATATTGTCGGTAGCCCAAAGAATGCAACTGCCTATGGTAAGCCAAAGCAGGGCGATTGTACGCAGCAATATGTTAAAAGGAATTCCCTCCTTTGAGAAGTATGAAACTACGTATGGAGCCAGAGTCTTGTTGCGCAGAATCATCTTGACACCAGATTTGGATGATCTCATGAAGAGAAAAATGGCAAGCAACAGAAATGGAGTTGTCGGTAATAGTGGAATGAATGTCCCAGCAAGTCCAAGCCCTACACAAATTGTTGCAGAAATTATATATATGCGCTTGATCATGACCTTGATGACTATAGGACTTTTCAGTAAAATTTTTATCTTTGCAAAGATACGCTAAATTTTAACCTGAAAATAAAACCTATGAACTCTTTTTCTCAGATTATTGCCGACATTACTGCAGCATTGTGGGGATGGCCTACAATCATTTTGCTTCTTGGTACCCATATATTCCTTACCGTTAGATTGAGATTTCCTCAATTGAAGATTTTCAAGGCAATCAAGCTCTCATTTACAAAAGATCCTGACTCTTCCGGAGATGTGAGCCAGTTCGGAGCCTTGGCGACATCTTTGGCTGCCACCATTGGAACTGGAAACATTATAGGTGTGGCAACAGCAATAGCTCTTGGAGGTCCTGGTGCGGTGTTGTGGTGCTGGATTACCGGAGTGTTTGGTATTGCGACAAAATATTCTGAGGGATTGCTCGCCATAAAATATAGGGTAAAGACTTCTGACGGAACAATGTTGGGCGGCCCGATGTATGCCCTTGAGAGAGGTCTTAAGATGAAGTGGTTGGCCGTTGTATTCTGTGTTTTTACAGCAATTGCAGCCCTGGGAATTGGAAATACTGTCCAGGCCAATGCCATTTCCACCCTCTTGTCTGAGCCGGGACTCTTTGGCGGTGGCTTTGAAGGTATTCCAACATACGTTACCGGCATTGTGCTTGCTGTTATTGTTGCGCTGGTAATTATTTTTGGAGTAAAGGGAATAGCAAATGTATGCAGTGCGCTTGTGCCGTTTATGGCTATCTTTTATGTGCTTGGATGCCTTATTATTATCGGAATAAACTGGCAGTATATGGATGAAACAATATCACTTATTGTGAGGGCTGCATTTGATCCGGCAGCTGCTGGAGGCGGATTTGTCGGTGCATCAATTATGATGGCTGCACGTTTTGGTATAGCGAGGGGCCTCTTCTCTAACGAGTCTGGTATGGGATCGGCACCGATTGTGGCGGCAGCGGCGCAGACCCGTAATCCTGTACGCCAGGCATTGGTCTCTTCCACTGCAACATTCTGGGATACCGTTGTGGTATGTGCCCTTACCGGTCTTGTGCTTGTGAGCAGCATAATCGCTTATCCTGACATTAGCTATTCAGATGGGGCAAAACTTACTCAGGCGGCATTCGGAAAGATTCCTTATGTCGGTTCCATAATTCTTACAATTGGTCTTGTAACTTTTGCATTCTCAACAATTCTTGGTTGGTCTTACTATGCAGAGAAGGCTATAGAGTACCTTGCCGGCAAGAAAACAATCTATGTTTACAGAGGTATTTGGGTGGTATTGGTTTTTGTGGGAGCTGTGGTTGATCTCTCTTTGGTCTGGAATATTGCAGACGGAACAAATGCCCTTATGGCCATTCCAAATCTTATATCACTCTTGCTGTTGAGTGGAGTGGTTGTGGCTGAAACACGCAAGTATTTGTGGAACAATAGGCTTGATGAGTATGACAATACTGATATACCTGTTATAGACGATTAGTGGATTGTTGCTGCCGTAGAGATTTTTTGCAATAATTCTCTTTTGTGAAAATCTGCACCAGTCCGTGTTAAGTTTGTAGGATAGAAAATATTTTAAGGGTATTAAACTTTGATAAATATGAATATAGGTCAAGTTACATCAATATATTATTCTCCAACCGGAACATCAGCAAAGGTTGCCGAGGCTGTAGCAGAGGCATTCGCCGAGGCGGTCAATGGCGGAAAACTTTTACATGAAATGCCATCGACCGTAAGTGGGACAATAGATGCAAAAGTTTTGGATCTTACCCTGGATGGGAGAATTTTATCAGTAAATGAATCGTTTGCAGTCATTGCAGCCCCCGTATATGGTGGAAGGATTGCCCCAACTGCAGCAGAGCGTATCAGAATGTTGAAATCAGACGGTTCTCCTTGTGCAGTTATAGCTGTATATGGCAGCAGGGATTATGAAGATGCCCTTCTGGAGCTGGCTGATATTTGTCGGGAGTGCGGATTCTTGCCGGTGGCTGCCGCTTCATTCATTGGCGAACACTCATATTCAACTGAGGAGTTCCCGATTGCCCAAGATAGGCCGGACACTCTTGATCTTGAAAAATGCGCCCTGTTCGGAGAGGAGCTGGCTGCACTCTATGCAAAATTGCAGCAGAGGTTGTCAATGGCTGATGATAATGAAAAATTACACATAATTGGCCAAATTGCACCTGATATAAAGGGATGCCGCCCATACAAAGAGTACAAGCCGTCACCCGCAACTCCACAGACAGACAGAGACAGATGTGTATTGTGCGGCCGATGCATAGATATGTGCCCTGTAGGATGTATTGATATGAAGGGATGTGGAAATGAAGAGGGGCTGGAAGAGGAGATGGTTATAGCAAGTGATCCTGCCCTCTGTACAAAGTGTTGTGCATGTGTGAAAGGATGCCCTTTTGGAGCAAGAATATTCAATACTCCATATTCTGAGATGCTTCACAAGAATTTTTCAAAACGGAAGGAACCACAATGGAGTATGGCCCTATAGAGCCATACCCTTGTGTATATTTGCACCTTTTCTTGGTTTCAGGTATCCTGTGAATGAGGTCCTGTTGCTGTTGAAGTTAGGTGTTACAGTTGCGGTACAATAATTTGAACCCTTAGCCATTCTGATGGTTATGGTTGCAGAAATGCCTGTTCCGTTAATCATGAAACTGTAGTGGATATTGCCGTTTTTGTCTGTAGACATCTCCTGATTTGATACCACTCCCTCAACGGTAAGACCACCTACTCCATTAGGGCCAATTGCCGCTCCGTTGAATGAGAGCTGCACAGTAGCCTCTTTGCCCTCCTGCATTACAAAGTTTGTAGTTGATACAACATTGATGAATGTTCCCCTCTTGAACTCAACCCTGTCGGCTTCAAGTACAAATGAATTGTTGTTCAGTGCAAGTACAGCTGCATTGAAGCTGGCCATCTCCTGTGCCTCCCTAATAGCTTTCTTCTGCTCCTTTTCTTTTTGTCGTTCAGACTTTTCCTGCTCTTTAGCGGTGCTGTTCTCCTGTTGTGCATAAGTAGCAGATAGAGCCAAAGTCATAGCCAATAAAATAGAAATCAATCTTTTCATAACTCTTAAATTACTATTAATCCAACCTTACAAATATACAAATATCCTGCTAAAAGCTCTTCTCATTGAAACTTTTTTTGAAAAACGGATATTTTAACGGGATTGATTGCTATTTTTGCACCCGTCAGTAAATGTTTCATATTAACGGAAAGTCAAATAGAAAAGAGATGTGTAAGTCAAAAACGGGTAAAGCGAGTCATAAGGAACGGATAGTAAAGTGTGTAAAGGAGGTTCTGCCTGGTGCTTCAAAAACTTGTGTATGGATAATCAAGATTACTGTCAGTGTCTCTTTTGCCATACTTTTTCTCAAATACTTCAATTTGCTGCCCTACTTTTCTGATTTTATAAGTCCCGTATTCAACTATATAGGCTTGCCTGGAGAGGCAGCTCTGGCCTTTGTGTCGGGCTATTTTGTGAATGTATATGCGGCAATATCGGCAGCAGTTGCTGTTGACCTTGATGTGAGGGCCCTTACAATTCTGGGTGTAATGACCCTGTGTGCCCATAATATGATAACAGAGACTGCAGTGCAGAAAAAGACCGGATCATCTGCAGTCAGAATTGTGATAGTGCGGACATTTATGGCATTTGCCTTGGCTTATGGTATGAACAAGGTTCTTCCGGGTGAGATTGTTGCAAATGCGGTAAGTGAAATGGAGACCCAGCAGTCATTTATGGTGATGTTCAAGGAGTGGGTGGTGTCGACACTTGGTCTGGTGGCAAAAATGACAATTCTTATATTTTCACTCTCCATAATGCAGAAACTGCTTGCTGAATATGGAGTAATAAAGTTTATGGCAAAGGGGTTGCGCCCGCTTCTTGCAATATTTGGACTTCCTGCCAAGACCGCTTTCCTATGGATTGTGGCCAATATACTTGGACTTGCATATGGTGCTGCAGTAATGATAGATGAGAGCCGTAGCGGTAAAATTTCAAAAAGGGACATCGATCTGCTCAATTCCCACATAGGTATATCGCACAGCAATTTTGAGGATCTTTTTCTTGTCTCTTCAATAGGCGGTGTATGGTATATTATTCTGTTGACCCGATGGATAGGCTCCTTCATTCTTGTATGGGAGCAGAGGTTGGAGTATTACATCATTGACAAAATCAGATCAAAACAGAACGCATAGTCTGCAGGTTTGACTTAATGGTATGGATTTTGTGAAATCCGGGATGTCCGTTTTATAACCGTCGGGCACAATGTATTAACTATTAAAGATAATTGCACTGTGCTTCCATTGGTAATTAAACGATTTTTATTAATTTTGCATGTTTAATATACATACACTGTAATGAGTACTGAAAGAATAAAATGTCTTATAGTTGGAAGTGGCCCTGCAGGGTACACTGCAGCTATTTATGCTTCTAGAGCCAACTTGAATCCGGTTGTATATGAGGGTATGCAGCCAGGAGGCCAGTTGACTACCACTACCGAAATTGATAATTTTCCGGGGTATCCTATGGGCGTTACCGGCAATGATTTGATGGAGGATTTGAAAAAACAGGCCCAGAGGTTCGGCGCAGAGGTAAGGTACGGTACAGTTACTGAGGTGGATTTCAGTGAGAGACCTTTCAAGTTGAAGATAAATGGTGAAAAGGATATTCTTGCCGACAGTGTGATAATTGCAACCGGTGCCGTTGCCAAATATCTTGGATTGCCAAGTGAGGAGAGGTACAAGGGCTCGGGTGTATCTGCATGCGCTACCTGTGACGGATTTTTCTACAGGAAAAGGGATGTGGCTGTTGTTGGCGGAGGTGATACCGCTTGTGAAGAGGCAACATATCTGGCAGGATTGTGTAACAAGGTGTATCTGATTGTGAGAAGGGATGTGTTGAGAGCTTCCAAGGCTATGCAGGAGAGAGTAATGAACACTCCGAACATTGAAATTTTATGGAATACCAGCACAAAGGAGATTCTTGGAGATGAGTTTGGTGTGACAGGTGCAGCTCTTGTAAACAACAAGAGTGGAGAGGAGAGCCAGATAAACATTCATGGATTTTTCCTTGCAATCGGGCATCATCCTAACTCAGAGGTCTTCAAACCTTATGTTGAGACAAACAGTGAAGGTTATATAATCACTGACGGCAAATCGCAAAAGACATCTGTTCCAGGAGTGTTTGCGGCTGGAGATGTTCAGGATCCGGTTTACCGTCAGGCAATTGCAGCTGCCGGCAGCGGATGCAGGGCAGCCATGGATGCAGAAAAATTCCTGCAGGAAAATTAGTCCGTTCAATTATAAAAATTAGAAGATGCATTTGAAAAGAGTAGTTATAGGTTCACTATTGGTTTTGATGATGGCCTCATGCACAAGCTATTATGAGACCATTTTGCGCAGTGTGGATCCGGATGTCAAGTATAAGGCTGCCTTTGAGTATTACAATAACAAGAAATATAGAAGATCGGCAGAGATTTTTGAGAGTTTGATTTTGCTTATGCAGGGATTGCCTCAGGAGGATACTGTACAGTTCTATAATGCGATGAGCAATTTCAATATGAAGGATTATGTGACAGCAGAGAGCAATTTTGAAAAATTCGCAACTGTCTTTCCTCGCAGTCCTTTTTTTGAAAGGGCAAGGTTCCTGCGCATCAAGTGTCTTTATGAGTCGACATACCGCTATGAACTTGATCAGACACCTACGAGAAAGGCTATGTCTGTGATAACTGAGTTTATGTATGACTATCCTTCAAGTGAGCACTTTACTGAGTGTGAAGCAATGATGGACGAGTTGATGGAGCGTCTTGACAGAAAGAGCTATGAGTCAGCAAAGCTATATTATCAGGTTGAGGATTACCAGGCTGCCCACTATGCGTTGAAGAATGTGTTGCGTGATAATGCCGAGAACCGTTACCGTAAGGATGTCCTCTATCTTACAGCCTTGGCTTCATACAAATATGCATTCCACTCTGTCAAAGAGAAGCAGAAGGAGAGATACCTCACATTTATAGATGATTACTACAACTATATTGGTGAGTATCCTGATGCCGACAACAGAAAGGATCTTGACAACTTCTATGCGAGAGCACTCACATTTACAAAGGGAGCCGATATTGAAGACCAATACGCGAGCGCTACCATGACAAAAGAGGAGAGAAAAGCTCTTGAAAAGCAGAAAAAGGCTGCAGCGAAGGAGGTTAAGAGGTCTGAGAAGATGAGACTGGAGCAGGAAAAACAGCTCAACAGGCAGGAGAGGGAGAAAGAAAAACAGGAGAACCAGCAGTAAATCCAGCTGAAAACCAACAATAGAATAATATAAGTATATATACTGAACATGGAAAAAAATCTAAACAAGGTTGCGGGTAACACCGTTACAAGAAATTTATCTGATTTGGCTGAGCCTACAGGCAATATTTATGAGTCTGTTATGATTATTGCAAAAAGATCAAATCAAATTGCAGCTGATGTAAAACAGGAGTTGAGTGCAAAATTGGAGGAGTTCTCAAGTTTTGCAGATACTTTGGAGGAGACATTTGAGAACAGGGAGCAGATTGAGATTTCCCGTCACTATGAGAAGTTGCCAAAACCTACATTGGTTGCAATCAAGGAGTTCCAGGAAAATGAGATTTACTACCGTAAGGTGGAGAGCAAGGCTTAATTCTCTTTTGTCAAGATTCAGTTGAAAGATGACTCTAAAAGGAAAACATATCTTATTGGGAGTTACCGGAAGCATTGCTGCATATAAGTCGGCATTGCTTGTCAGGGCTTTGGTTAAAGAGGGTGCCGAAGTGAAGGTTGTGATGACTCCAATGGCCAAGCAGTTCATTACACCGCTTACATTGGCTACCCTTTCAAAAAATCCGATAGTGGTGGATTTCTATAATCCCGAGAATGGAGACTGGAACAGTCATGTCTCTTTGGGAATATGGGCAGACCTCTTCCTAATTGCACCGGCTACGGCAGCAACAATGGGCAAGATGGTTTCCGGAGTTGCAGACAATTTGTTGATAACAACATACCTATCTGCGAAATGTCCTGTTGCGGTTGCCCCTGCAATGGATCTTGACATGTACAAGCACCCTTCTACACAGGAGAATATGCGTATCTTGTCGGAGAGAGGTGCATATATAATTGAGCCTGCCGCCGGTGAACTTGCCAGTGGCCTTGAGGGTAAAGGCAGAATGGAGGAACCTGACAGAATTGTTGCTCATGTTGAGGCGATTTTTGCCAAGGAGGGGTCTATGGCGGGTAGGAATTTGCTTATTACAGCAGGTCCGACATGTGAAACCATTGACCCGGTAAGGTATATAACCAACCACTCTTCGGGAAAGATGGGGTATGCAATTGCCCATGAGGCGGCCAATAGAGGCGCTAAAGTGAAAATTATCAGTGGACCGGTAACTGTAAAGCTTTTCCATCCAAATGTGGAGATAATAAATGTAACCTCTGCTCAGGAAATGTTTGAGGCGACCAAGTCAAATCTCGATGGAGCCGATGCTGTGGTGTTGTGCGCGGCCGTGGCTGATTTTACAGTGGCAGAGAAGGCTGACAAGAAGATAAAGAGAGAAAAGTCCGATTATAATTTACGTCTTACCCCTACGCAGGATATTGCTGCATGGGTTGGTGCAAACAAGCGGCCGTCAACATTTTTGGCCGGTTTTGCATTGGAGACCAATGATGAACTTGAAAATGCAAAGGGCAAGCTTGTGAGGAAGAATCTTGATATGATCGTACTTAACTCAATGCAGGACAAAGGGGCCGGTTTCAAGACTGATACCAACAAAATAACAATCATTTCCAGAGATGGGGCAGTTGAGGAGTTCCCTCTAAAATCAAAGGAGCTGGTTGCAATGGATATTCTCGATAATATGGAGAGGTTGCAGAGATGCTCAAAAGATTAACAATACAGAATTATGCATTGATTGGCACACTCGATATGGAGTTGCCCAAAGGTTTGGTGATAATTACCGGCGAGACTGGCGCCGGTAAATCTATTTTATTAGGGGCCTTGGGACTGCTTCTTGGAGCGAAGTGCGATCTTTCTGTGTTGAAGGACCAGTCAAAAAATTGTGTAGTTGAGGGAGAGTTTGACATTTCTGGCTGTAACCTTGATCTAAACGATATTTGTGAGCCAGGTAGTGAGATTGTTTTGAGGAGGGTGATAGCACCGTCGGGAAGATCAAGAGCCTTTATAAATGATGAACCTGTTTCATTGGGGCTGTTGCAGGAGATTTCGGGCAGGCTTGTTGACATCCATGCCCAGCATCAGCATCTGCTTCTTACCGACAAATCATATCAGCTCTCGGTGCTTGACTATTTTACAGGTGCAGGAGAGGTACTTGCAAAGTATAAAGAGGTTCATGTAGCTTTACATAAGGCAACTCTTCTGCTGAAGCAGATGGAAGATGAGTTTAATGCCAATGCTAAAGAGGAGGATTACAGGAGATTCCAGCTTGCGAGGCTTGAGGAGGCACAATTGGTCAGCGGAGAGATGGAGGAGCTGGAAATTGAACATGGCCAGCTTGTAAATGCGGAGGATATAAAGAACTTTTTGGGCGGAGCGCTTGCTCTATTACAGCCAATGGGATCATCAATTGTGCAAAATTTGAAGGAAGCTGCTCATTTATTGGGAAAGTGTTATACCTTTGTGCCCGAATTGGAGGAGATTGCAGAACGTCTGGAGAGTTGCAGGATTGAGTGCAAGGATATTGAACAGGAATTGGCAAGACTTGAAGAGGGGGTAGTGGTATCGCCACAGAGACTTGAGATAGTTGAGGAGAGGATAGGCCTGCTTGAAGAGTTGATGAAGAGATATGGTTGCAGCTCCATTGACGAACTTATATCACATAGGGATGCGCTTAAGGCTGAACTGGATAGTGCGGAGCAATCTGCAGGAGACCTGGATGGGCAGAGGAGATTGGTTGAGGAGCTGAAACTTGAAAGGGATGCTCTTGCATCACAGCTCTCGGCAATTAGAAGCTCCGGAACAGATCGGTTGGGCAGTGTGCTCATGGAGAGTATAAGGAATCTTGGAATGCCGCATGCTGAATTTGCTGTTGAACTTCTCCAATCTGACCGCTTTACAGAGAATGGAAGGGATGATGTGAGATTCCTCTTTTCAGCTAACGGCGGTTCCAGAATGGTAGAGATATCAAAGGTGGCATCGGGTGGTGAACTTTCAAGAATAATGTTGTGCCTGAAGGAGCTAATGGCAAACTATACCGGGATGCCGACGATGATTTTTGATGAAATTGATACCGGAGTATCAGGCAGTATTGCAGACAGAATGGGAGAACTGATTGATAGAATGGGACGTAATATGCAGGTTATCGCTATCACCCATCTGCCTCAGATAGCCGTAAAAGGAGAGACACATTTGCTTGTTTACAAGGAATTTGATTCACAGGGACAAGCCCATACATATTTGAAGCAGCTTGACTATGATCAGCGTGTGATGGAGGTAGCGAGGATGTTGAGCGGATCACAATTGTCGGAAGCTGCAATTGAGAATGCAAAATTTTTATTAAAGTAATAACGTAATTATATCATGAGATTAATCATTCAAGAGTCTTACTCACAGCTTTCACAATGGGCTGCAGCTTACATTGTAAAAAAAATCAACGACTTTGCTCCAACTGAGGAGAATCCTTTTGTTTTGGGTTTGCCTACTGGTTCAACTCCCCTTGGAACATATAAGGAGCTTATCAAATTGTACCAGAGCGGCAAGGTCTCTTTCAAGAATGTTGTAACTTTCAATATGGATGAGTATGTGGGTCTTCCTGAGGATCATCCTGAGAGCTACCACTCATTTATGTGGAACAACTTCTTCCAACATATTGATATAAAGAGAGAGAATGTCAATATACTTAATGGAAATGCAGAGAATCCTGAGGCTGAGTGCCAGAGATATGAGGACAAGATCAAATCATACGGCGGTATCCAGTTGTTTATGGGTGGTATAGGTCCTGACGGTCATATCGCTTTCAATGAGCCAGGTTCATCACTAACTTCAAGAACCCGAATCAAAACTCTTACACAGGATACAATCATTGCAAACTCAAGATTCTTCAACAATGACATCTCATTGGTGCCTAAGACATCATTGACTGTAGGTGTAGGTACAATTATGGATGCTAAAGAGGTATTGATTCTTGTAAACGGACACAATAAGGCCCGTGCTTTGTATCAGGCAGTTGAGGGTTCTGTAAACCATATGTGGACTATCAGTGTTCTTCAGATGCATCCAAAAGGAATCATCGTTTGTGATGACGCTGCAACTGTAGAGTTGAAGGTGGGAACTGTAAACTACTACAAGGATATTGAGCGCAACAACCTTAATCCTGAGTCAATGCTATAGTATATTTGTAGATCAGGAACAAATAATGGAGACCGGGACAGTGACCCGGTCTCTTTTTTTTATGGATGAATTGACTTAAATTTGTATCCTACGCTTAAAAATAGGAGAAAATTATGTATAGAACTTCTGCAATTCAGAAATTAAGGGATAAATTGGCAGCTCAGGGGTTGCACGCAATGATCATTCCCACAAATGATCCTCATTTCGGAGAGTATACTCAAGATTATTATAAGGTGAGAGCATGGCTGAGCGGCTTTACAGGTTCTGCTGGAACTTTGGTCGTTACACTAAAAAGTGCTGCCCTTTGGACCGATTCCCGCTATTTTGTTCAGGCAGAAAGGGAGTTGCAGGGTGTTGACATCCAGTTGATGAAGATAAAGATGGCTGGAACTCCAACTGTAGAGGAATGGATTAAGGGAACCCTTGCCAGGGAGGATGCATCCATTGCAGAGACAAAGGTTGATAATTGCACCGCTGCAGAGAGTGCAAAGTTCTCTGTTGCAATTGATGAGTCAATATTTTCTTATAGTGAGTACCTTTCTCTTAAGGCAGGATTGGCTCCTGAGTGTGATGTCGTTCCAATAGATGATCCATTTGGTGAAATATGGCAGGATAGATCTCCGTTGCTTTTTAATTCTATAAATTATCTGCCTGTGGGCTTTACAGGCGAGGAGACCTCTTCAAAGTATGCCGGCCTGATTGAGATGTTGTCAGGAGCTGTTTCTGTTGCCGGTAACGGCAAGTTTGCATATATAGTTACAGCTTGTGATGAGGTGGCATGGCTATGCAATATGAGAGGTTCGGATGTGGAGTATAATCCGGTGGCACAGGCCTATGCTGTTGTTACAGAAGAATGTATACATCTTTTTGCTGAGATAGGACGTATGGAGCAGACACTCAAGGCATATCTTGCAGAACAGGATGTGGCTCTTCATGGGTATGGAGAGTATGTGGCATTTCTGAAGAGTCTGTCGGGAAGCGGTAGGGTTGTTGTATGTTCAAAAGGCAAAATTTCAGTAAGGGATTTTTATGCATTGTCAGGAGGTGGCGAGAATAGTGGCGATTTGGCTGCAGGTATTGTTGAAGATCCTGTTACAGGTGGCGCAATCAACAGAATGAAGTCTGTGAAGAATGAGGTAGAACTTGAAGGGTTCAGAAGGGCTTATCTGTATGATGGTGTGGCATGGTGTAAATTGTTGAAATATATTGATGACTCTTTGAGTAATGGCAGATCCCTGACAGAGTATGAGATTGGCAAAAAACTGATTGAATTCCGCTCGGAACGGATTGAGTATAGGGGTGAGAGTTTTGAACCTATTGTGGCTTATGGCGCCAATGCTGCATTGCCTCACTACAGTGCTTCAGAGGAGTGCAGTGATGTTGTACCTGCGATGTCTGTATTAGATGAGAGTGTGGAGAATGATGGCAATTTCCTTCTCATGGATACCGGCGGACAGTATCTTTTTGGAACTACAGATACAACAAGGACAATACCTGTAGGAAGAGTGGACGATGATAAGAAGAGATTTTATACATTGGTGCTTAAGGGTATGATTGACTTGAGCATGGCAAGGTTCCCAAAAGGTACCCGCGGTGCCCAGCTTGATATTCTTGCAAGGGGCCCTCTATTTGGCGAGGGTGCAATGTACTTTCACGGAACGGGGCATGGAACAGGCCATTACCTCTGTGTGCATGAAGGTCCGCAAAGTATAAGGATGGAGGAGAATCCTGTTCTCCTTGAGCCTGGAATGGTAATGTCAAATGAGCCTGCCATATATTTCAATGGCCGTTATGGTATAAGAACTGAGAATGTCATTGGTGTAAAGGAGTGGAAAGAGACAGAATTCAATAAATTTTATGAATTTGAGACCTTTACATTGGTGCCTATAGCAACATCATGTCTATTGGTAGAGCTTCTCGCTCCAATAGAAATTGAGTGGCTCAACAGTTTTAATGCAAGGGTGTTCAATACCATTTCACCGCTTTTGGAGAGTGACGAAGAGAAAAAGTGGCTTGCTGCAGCCACAGCTCCTGTAAAAGGTTAACAGATTACTTTTGCAGAGTTATAGTATAGTCAGGGTTGTAGACAATGTTCCTTGTGGCGACATTTGTTATACCCTGACTTTCTGTTCCTGCAGGCCGCAATTCAAAATTGCATTGCAACATTTGTGCGGATGGAAAGTCTGTAAGATTGATGAATGACCTGCCGTACCTCTTCGCAAGGTCAATGAAATATTTTGTTATATCATATCCCTGGTAGGCATATGGGGTAGGTTCAGTGTTGTAGAGTGCTCTGTATGCAAGAAGGAACCTGTTCACTTCGGGCTGTGAGTAATCTACAAAATATGGAATTGAGAGGTGAAGGTTCAATTTATGGAACAACTCCACATTTATTGTCTCGAAATTCCTCCATTTAGGCAGCCCGAATGCAATCATCCTGGTATTGCCATAATTATGGCAGATGTCAAGATTCCTCACCACATCGCTTACAAATGCCTCGCTGTTTGAGGGAACAAGAGCAAGGTTAGGAGTCCCGTTCAAGGTATCTACAATTGAAACCAGTGTTTCACTTATTGTACGTCCTTCGAGTATACCGTAAGAAATATCATGGTGTGGTATTCCAAGGCTGTCAAGCAATCTCTTCGCTTGTGCCGCATATATGGCATCAGAACCATTTTTTTCTGTAATCAGTAGTACTGGAGCTGGTTCTGCCAGATACTGCTCTTTAAGTTGGTTTACAACATTTTCGAGCTGGTATTTAATTGGAGCAGGTACCTGTACCATATATTTGCACTCTTCAACCAGATGTTCTGCACTGTTGTCCAGTGGAGAAACCAGTGGGATCCGGTGAGTGGTGGCATATCCGGTAAACTCCTTCAGCCTACTGCTTCTTGCCGGGCCAATGATGAGCTGGTTGTTGTCAAAACCTGGAACATCAAGCAGAGTATGAAGCGGTGTGTATTCAGTAAGGTCATAGACATTTACAGTCAAATCAGGATCCTTAATGTCATTTACAGCCATAAGCGCACCGGCATAAAAATCCATGAAATTTGAACTCAAATTCTCAGGATTTGAACTGTTGAGAGGCAGTACCAATGCAATTTCAAGTTTTTCTCCACTCTTCCTTTCTGCAATTTCACCTCTTCCCGACAGATTTTTGCCGGTCAAAGTGACAACAGAATCAGCAATGATGCCGGCTGTTGAATCGGCAGTAACCGTCATCACAGAATCCTGTTGGGGGGTCTGACCATAGCTCTTGCCTCTATTCACTATGAAAGACGCAATATAGTCGGCATCAGGAATCTGTAGCACCTGACGGCTCTTTAGTTTGCCGTTAGGAAGATTGTTAAGAGCAATGATTGACTCTACCGGGACATTGTATTTTTCAGATATATCCGTTATATCCTCATACCATTTTACTGTATGCCTCCTGTACTTTTTCTTTTTTGCTGATGTCTGTTTGACATTCCCAGCAGCTGGCTTGCCCTGCTCCACGACAGGAATATAGATTACAGCATCCTCCTTAAGTCCGGTAGCCAAAGAGGAGTTGTTCTTTACAATTACATCAACTGTAACACCATAAGCCCTTCCCAAAGAGTACAAGGTCTCCTTTTTCTTTACAGTATGGGCATAGAAGTAGTTGCCGTCAATTTTAACCTTCTCATTTGAAAGTTCAATTGTATTCTGTGCGGAGGCACTGCCTGTAATAGTAAACAGTATGAGGATTAACAGATATAATTTTTTCATATTGTCTTTTTATGCTTTATCGGCGCATTACAATCTGGCCAACATATTTTTTACGTTGCACTCTATTCTTTCGTAAACATCACCTGTGTACTCGGCCTTCTCAAAAGATGTACCTGTAATGTTCTCATAAAGCTCAATGTAACGGTCAGAGATGCTGCCTACAATCTCATCGGTCATTTCAGGAACCTGCTGTCCCTCCTGACCGCTGAAGTTGTTCTCCATCAGCCACTCCCTTACAAACTCCTTAGAAAGCTGTTTCTGCTGCTCTCCCTTGTCAAAACGCTCCTGATAGCCCTCTTTGTAGAAGTAGCGGCTGCTGTCTGGAGTATGTATCTCATCAATTAGGTAGATTTCACCGTCCTTCAAGCCGAACTCATATTTTGTATCTACAAGAATCAGGCCCCTTTCTGCAGCAATCTGGCTTCCTCTTTCAAATAGTGCAAGTGAAATCTTCTCAAGCTGGTTGTAGATCTCCTCTTTTACAAGACCTTGGCTGATAATCTCCTCACGTGAAATATCCTGATCATGACCACCAATCTCAGCTTTGGTTGTAGGGGTTACAATAGGAGTCTCAAATTTCTGGTGCTCTCTCATGCCCTCAGGGATGGCCACACCGCAGATTTCCCTTGCTCCAGCTTTGTATGCTCTCCAGGAACTTCCTGTAAGATAACCTCTTACAATCATTTCAACTGGGAGTGAATCGCATTTGTAACCTACAGTTACCATTGGATCAGGTGAAGCAATTTTCCAGTTCTTTACAATATCAGATGTGCTGTCAAGGAATTTTGAC
>JAFQHE010000027.1 GCA_017398125.1 Bacteroidales bacterium | reverse complement strand
GGTAGCAATTCTTTCTCTAATACCCGCCATATACGGCTCCTTCTGCCGAAATTAACAATATGGTGAGGTAACACAAAAATGGTATATGTACCAACCACTTATCACATTTTGTCCTCATCCTGCCATTTTTACGCAAGTTCTGCTTATATTTGTGATTTCAACTGAAAATACGACGAAGACAATGGCAAAACGCAAACCCGCAAGAGGAGGAAACAGAGGCCACAAGTCCTCCAAAACAAAAATAATATTCTCCATTATACTTATTTTTGCAATATTTATATACTCACTCTTTGACAAGAGAAGTTTTCAGCAGGAGCAAATCGGAGAGGACTCCACACAAACAGAGTCAGAGGTCTCTGGCAAGCCGGGCGCCTCTACTGTTCAACTGGAATTTCCGGGATTGTCGGGAGACGAAAAATTAATCAACTACAATGGATTTACAGTCTCCTACAATAGTCAGGCAAAGATTCCCCATTGGGTAGCTTATACCCTTGAAAACTATGAGACTTATGGAGAGAATACAAGAAACGGCAGAAGATTCCGTTCCGACAACTCTCTTCCTTACCCTCAGGCTGAGGATGATGACTACCGCAATTCCGGATGGACCCGCGGCCACATGGCCCCTGCTGCCGATTTCAAGTGGAGTGATGAGGCCTTGGGCGACACATTCTACCTTACCAACTGCTGCCCTCAGTCTGTTACACTTAACGAAGGGATGTGGAATACATTGGAGAACAAGGTCAGAGAGTATGCGGTCGAATATGACAGGATACACATAATTACCGGGCCCGTTATAGGCAAAAACACACACGGCACCATAGGATACGGTGAGGTTGTTGTACCTGACGCTTTCTTCAAGGCTCTTCTTGTGCATGACGGCACTCAATACCATTCAATTGCATTTATAATGAAGAACAGCAAAACAGAAGATGACAATATTGAGAATAACATGCAGGGATGCGCAATGAGCGTCAATACTCTTGAAGAAAAAATCGGCTTCGATCTGTTTACTGCACTTGACGATGCCATTGAGGAAGATGTGGAGCGGAGATGCAAATTAAGCGTATGGGGCTTGTAACCTTTTGACATTTTATCAGTCAAATATGGTAGCGCAGCAAGTTTTTACAAATCAACCGTAATTATATACTAGTGACACTTACAATAAATTTATATAGAAAACACATATAATTTAAAAACAACTTTAATATGCTAAAGAAACTATTTATGATTGCTATGGTTGCAGGCATCGGTATTGGATGCTGCAACAGTGCTTTGGCCCAACAGGCAGGCAAGGCTGCCCAATCCAAATCTGCAAGTGCAGCAAAGGATACCACAGCCAAAAAGCCGAACGGCCCAATGTCAATTGAAAAATTTGTAAAGGCAGATGCAAAGATCATGAAGGGCCTTACCACCGTTTACCATCAGGAGGGCAAATTCTTCATCAATGTAAATGATTCACTGCTTGGCAAGGACCTTGTTATGGTGAGCCGCCTTTATGAGGGTGCTGAGGGTGTAAGGTCTGATTTTGACGGTTATGCCGGCGATGCTCTCAGCGATGGCGTTTTCCGTTTTGAAAAGAGTCCGAACAACGACAAGATTTTCCTTACTACCGTAACATACCGCGAGCGTTCAAAGAAGATCATGCCGGAGAGCGTTGAGCAGTCTAACCGTCCTGCCATTGTTGCAGCCTTTGACATCAAGGCCCAGTCTGCCGACAAGAAGGACAACATCATTGACATGTCAAACCTCCTCATCTCGGACACTGAGTACATGTTCTTCAAAAAGTACCAAAAGATCACCTTCAAATTGGGTAATTTGCAGAAAGACAAATCTTATGTATCAGATATAAAGACCTACCCTATCAATACTGAATTCAAGGTAGTGCAGACATATGAGAGAAAGATGGGCAACCCTACTGCGACTTTTGAGATAAACTGCTCATTGGTGCTCTTGCCTGAGAAACCTATGACTCCAAGATATGCCGACAGCCGTGTAGGTTACTTTACTGTAAACTACTCAGACTTTGACCGCCATCCACAAAAGGTTGAGCGCACATCCTTGATTACACGCTGGAGACTTGAGCCAAAACCTGAGGATGTTGAGAAATACAAGAGAGGAGAGTTGGTTGAGCCTGCAAAACCTATCGTTTTCTACATTGACCCTAAAACTCCAAAAGAGTGGGTTCCATATTTGATTCAGGGTGTAAATGACTGGCAGGTTGCTTTTGAGAAGGCAGGTTTCAAGAATGCAATCTATGCACTTGAGGCTCCTACTCCAGAGGAGGATCCTACATGGTCTTTGGAGGATGCACGCCACTCAGCCATCATTTACAAACCATCTGCAACTCCTAATGCAAGTGGTCCTCACGTACATGACCCACGTTCAGGTGAGAT
The DNA here is from genome assembly GCA_017398125.1 of Bacteroidales bacterium. GTDB lineage: Bacteria > Bacteroidota > Bacteroidia > Bacteroidales > UBA932 > Egerieousia. The sequence goes on along the minus strand of JAFQHE010000027.1, from coordinate 4,114 downwards.
TCTTGAGAGCCACATCAACTGGTACCACAATGTGATGTCTCTATTGAGCAAATGGTACTTCATCCAATGCTCTCCAGCAGATCCGGCTGCAAGAAAAATGACTCTTGACACAGAGTTGATGGGTGAACTTGTCAGATTCGTATCTTCTCACGAGGTAGGCCACACTTTGGGTTTGAGACACAACTTCATAGGTTCGGCAATATACAATCCTGAAGATTTGAGAAACATCGACTTCCTTAAGGAGAACGGACACGCGACATCAATTATGGACTATGCACGTTTCAACTACGTAGCACAGCCTGGCGACAACATTCCACGCAACCTTCTATTCCCTAAGATCAACCATTATGACAAATGGGCCATTGAGTGGGGATACAGAAGATTTCCTGAAATTGACGATCCGGAGAAGGAGCTTCCTATGATCAACAAATGGATCGTTGAGAAGACCAAGAATCCTTACCTTTTGTTCGGTACAGAGAGTAGCATGAATGACCCGAGACTACAATCTGAGGATTTGGGCAACAACCACATGGTAAGTAATGAGTATGGTGTGAAAAACTTGAAATACATCATGGAGAACATTGTGGAGTGGACAAGTGAGTCTGGCAAGGGGTATGCTAACCTCAAGGACTACTACAAAGAGGTACTCAGCCAATACAAGAGATATATGAACCACGTAATCAAATGGGTTGGCGGTGTATACGAAGAGAACAAGACTATTGAGCAGCCTGGTGCAATCTATACACACGTAGAGAAAGCAAAACAGAAAGAGGCCATGGAGTTCCTCAAACGCCACCTTTTGACTCCACAGGGCTGGTTGTTCCCTACTGAGGTACTTGACAAGATCAACACTCGCGCAGATGCTACAATTGACAACATATTCTCTTCTACATTCAAGAAATTGTTGGGCAATGGCAAGATGGAGAATATGATCAATGATGAGTTCCTTAATGGTGCTTCTGCCTACACATTGGAGGATTTCTACAACGATATCAACAGTGTAATTTGGGTAAATATCCCTTCTGACAAATCCCAGGCAATCTACCAGAGAATGATACAGAAGAACTACATTCTTTATCTGATCAGCCTTTCTGAGGGTCAGAACAACAGTGCAAACGGCTTTATTGTAATCACCGACGGCAACCATACCGACAACACTGACGTTACCGCAATGGCACGTTACCAGTTGACTACATTGAAGAAAAAACTTCAGGGCATCAAGAGCAACAACCCTACAAATGCAGCCCACTACCAATATTTGGTTGAGCTGATTGACAATGCATTCAACAAGAACGAATAATATATAAAGTTCGTAAAACAGAAGAGGAGGATTACCATTTGCGGGAATCCTCCTCTTTCATTTTTCAGATATACTGCAGAACCGGTAGGTAATACGTCACTGCTTCAATACAACTGGCCAGATATATAGCGTTCCAACCTACTGGGCCTTTCTTGCCGGATATGCTATTCTTGCATGATAAATCTCACCAAGATGACGTTTGAATATACTCTTGACTATATTTATCTCCTTGATTGAAATATCTGCCCTGACAAGTTGGGAATCGGACATTCTCTGGCTCAAAATACCATCAACAAGTTTGGAGATGCTCTCTATCGAGTAATCCTTAAGCGAGCGGGATGCAGCCTCTACAGCATCTGCCATCATTACAACCACCTGCTCCTTTGATGTAGGAAGTGTCCCTTTGTATGTAAACTCACCTATATTGGCAGGATCTCCCCCCGAATTGCAATAGATGTTGTAAAAATATCCTGTTTGGGACTGTCCATGGTGTGAGGTGATGAACTCAATTATAACCTTGGGCAAATGGTACTTTTTAGCCAGTTCCACACCATTGTCAACATGCCTGATAATCTCATGGGCGCTCTCCATTGGAGAGAGGCCTGCATGGTAATTTATACCCGGAGCTGCATTCTCAATAAAACACTGCGGATTGTTGAGTTTTCCTACATCGTGATACATGGCACCCACCTTAACAAGACGTGCATTTCCACCAATTGCAGCCACAGCTCTCTCAGCCAGATTGGCTACCTGCAAAGAGTGCTGGAATGTACCCGGAGCTTTTCTTGCCAACTCCTGTAACAGTGCATTGTTTGTATCCGACAGATCCTTGAGTGTTGAGACCGAGACAAGAACAAATATCTTCTCCAACAAGAAAACCAACGGGTAGGTTGCCACAACAAAAAGTGCATTGAAGAAAATATACATAATCTCCTTGTAACTCAAACTTGACAATGAACCTGCCTCAACAATTTCAAAGGCAACATGAACCAGCATCATACCAATGAATATCAGTAATGAGTTCATGAATTGGAGCCATCCTCTGTTCAAGTACGAGAATGAGACCAAAGCCACACCTCCGGCAAAAACATTCAGCATATACAATTCAGTTCCATGGTCTGCCAGAATAAGCAGAGGCAGCAACAATATCATATATATCGGGAAGATGAGTTTTGCATGGAAAAATGCCATCATATAGAGGGCAAAAACAGCATACGGCACAAAGTACAGATATTCAGAGGATATATTTCTAACCACAACAGTTATCACAAAGGCAAGGACCACCAGAAAGAGAATAAAGGCAAACTGGTTTGTCCGCTTGAACATATCTATATCAACAAAATATACTGTTACATATATCAGAGCCAATATCACGAGCACAAATATGGTGTGTCCCAAGAGGAGTTTCCATGAACCTTCTGTATAGCCCAAACTCAATTCATACTCAGCTTTGTAGGAGTCAAGCATCTGTTCAATCTCTGCTGTAACTGTCTCTCCCTCAGACACAATAAGCTGTCCGGTATAGATCATTCCTTTTGTGGGCGATATATAATTTACAGCCTCTTTATGAAGCAATTTTGTAGTTGCCGCATCATATGCAAGATTAGGGAGAACAAGATCCTTGAGACCAACTATCCAAATAATTGAATCAGCATCAACAAGAGGGTTTGCATCAATCAATTCAGACCTTATGAACTTGACTGCACTGCTCTTGGTAAACAATTCAGATTCAGGCACCTCAACAGCACGTCTGTTCTTCTGCACCATTATATAGCTTGAATTGTCTGCCACATGCTCCTCGGCCTGGTCTGCAGTAGCGGTTTTGTCGGGCATAACACCCTTGTCATAAACATAGTTGAAAGAGTTTACAAGCACCTCCCCTATCTGAGCATCAACAACTGCAAGCATCTGGTTATTCTTGAGCTTCTGCAACTGCACAGGCAACACATTATTGTCATGCACATAGTATGGTATAACCTTTGATGCTGCCATCTCCTTCTCTGCAAGCAGCTCAGTCTGAGACTTTAGAATTGGAAAGTCAATAGGGGCTACCAGCGTCTCGTATACCCAAGGACGGCCCTTCTGGTAATCATATTTGAACCGTCCTTCATTCGGAAAGAAAAACATCATTACCACAAAAGCAATGAACAGGCCCACATATATGATTTTATTCTTGAAAGTATTCCTGGTAATTTTTATAACATTGTTCTCCATAATACAGAAATTTACAGACAAATTTAGCATTTATCTCTGGAAAATCTAATGGATGAGGGGAAATAATGATGGCGACACTGGTGTTCAATGATTTATAAGGACTTTAGATGAAAGCCTCGCCGATGCGAAAGTGCAAGGAAATGAAAGGTAATGAGGGCGGACGGTTTTCAAATCATTACCCAATAATAGGGTGGGTTTATAGGTCGTTGGAGTTTATTTCTACTCTCTGTCATATTCTGCATAACAATGTACAATTCGCTGATTACTAATTTTGTAACCAAAAAGAATTGGATTATGCGAAGTACATTAAGGTGCTGTTCTACGTGAACGGAAGTAAGGAGAAAAACGGTATTGTTCCAATAATGGGGCGAGTTACAATCAATGGATCGGTAGCACAATTCAGTTGCAAACTGACTATTGCAAAAACAATGTGGGATGCAAAGGGTAACCGAGCAAAAGGCAAGAGTAAAGACTCAAGAGAGCCTCTGATTTACCAGAAGGTGCCCCGGGCCGAACGGCAGCAGCGGGTGAAGGAGGCCCTGGAAAAGGTGAACCTGTACCAGCGGGCCAAGCACCTGCCCACGGAGCTTTCCGGCGGTC
>JAFQHE010000026.1 GCA_017398125.1 Bacteroidales bacterium | reverse complement strand
GGGGCTGTAGCCTGACACTCCGCAAGGCCTGAAACCACCTTTGCAGTAGCCTCCCTACCATAAGTTGATGCCAAGCGGGTCCCTACTATAGAGACAGGTATCCCCTCTCCCAAATTTGAAGTCCCTATATAGAAAAGCACAATCGGTGCATCTGCACACTCCTTAAGCAGTGGAGGATAATCATTCCCCTTGATTGAGAGAATGTTCACACCTTTTGATTTGGCCCATTCAAGTTCCTTGCGGCTATTTTCAAGCAAAGAATCATTGATCTTAGACCTGCTTGCCCCCTTTATTCCCAATCTTGTCTCCAGTTCCTCACTTGTCATTGAAAATAGTGAGGCCGGATTTTCAAGCGAATCAATCAGCTGTCGGGAAGCAAGGGGATTATATTTGAAAAGTTCTGCAATTGCATAGATGTATACAAGTTCTTCCATAATACAAAAAGATAAAAGGTCTGCCAAAGATATATTCCGGCAGACCTTTTACCCGTTTTATACGGATATTCATTTTATGGAATTGTGTATAATATGCTATATTATTAGCATTGCATCTCCGTATGTACCAAAAGAGTAGCCCTCTTCCAAAGCAACCTTGTATGCATTCATAACATTTTCATAGCCGCCGAATGCCGCAACTGACATAAGCATTGTTGATGAAGGCAAGTGGAAGTTGGTAACCAATGCATCAGGCACAGAGAATGCATAAGGAGGGAAGATGAACTTGTTTGTCCATCCATCATAAGGCTTAACCTCAGCCCTTGTAGTTACCGGAGTCTCAAGAGCTCTCACAACAGTTATTCCTACAGCAAACACCTTGTTGCCAGCAGCTTTTGTACTATTGATCTTCTTTGCAGTCTCCTCTGGGATGATCATCTGCTCAGAATCCATCTTATGTTTGGACAAATCCTCAACATCAACTGTACGGAAGTGGCCCAAACCCATATGGAGTGTAAGGAATGTACTATCCACACCCTTGATTTCCATCCTCTTGAAGAGCTCACGACTGAAGTGCAAACCTGCCGCAGGAGTTGCAACAGCGCCCTCATTTTTGGCAAAAATTGTATGGAAACGCTCATGGTCTATCTCCTCAGGAATAGTCCTGATCCATTTTGGCACCGGAATGTTTCCAACACTGAAAAGTGTATTCTTGAACTCTTCATACGAGCCGTCATAGAGGAATCTCAAAGTTCTGCCCCTTGAAGTGGTATTGTCAATGACCTCTGCCACCAAAGAGTCATCCTCTCCAAAATAGAGTTTGTTTCCTATTCTTATCTTTCTTGCAGGATCTACAAGCACATCCCATAGACGCTGCTCCTTGTTGAGCTCCCTCAAAAGGAAAACTTCTATATCTGCACCGGTCTTCTCCTTGTTTCCATTAAGGCGTGCAGGGAAAACCTTTGTATCATTGAATACAAAGACATCTCCTTCATCCGTATATTGGATAATATCTTTAAAAAGTTTGTGTTCAATCTCTCCAGTATCCTTATGAAGAACCATAAGTTTTGACTCATCCCTATATTTGGCAGGATATTTTGCCACTTGCTCTATACTCAATGGAAAGCTGAATTGTGATAATTTCATACTATTTTATGACGGTTAAAATTAGACAAAGTATCCGTTATACGAAAAAAGCGGAAAAAAGTTTCATTTTTCCGCTTAATTTTTCTCAATCTTTTAAAATTTCCGTAACCTGCTCCATTGAGAGTGCCTGAGATACTGTAAAGCTGCCAGAAGCACTCCTTATCAGCCCGGTCAGGTGTCCGCCGCTGTCCAGAGCCTCACCAATATCACGCGCAAGCGATCTTATGTATGTTCCTTTGCTGCATTTGACCCTGACAACAAGTTTGGGTAGAGAGAAATCGATTACCTCAATAGCATAGATTGTAATACGTGCGGGCTTCATGACAACCTCCTCTCCTGCCCTGGCCTTTTCATAGGCCCTTGTACCGTCAATAAGTTTTGCCGAGAAAACCGGAGGTATCTGATCCTGCTCTCCCACCATTCCCGACAGCACCCTGTTCACATCATCAAGGGTTATATGTTCGTAAGGATAAACAGCATCTATCTCCTTCTCAAGATCATACGACGGGGTTGTAGCACCAAGTGTTATCTCGGCAATGTACTCCTTCTGCTGAGCCTGAAGAGCCTCAGCCTTTTTGGTAGCCTTGCCAAGACATATAAGCAACACACCTGTAGCCAACGGATCAAGAGTGCCGGCATGGCCAACCTTAATGTTGCGCCTCCTGAAATACTTCTGGGCAAGGAATTTTATCTTCCTGACCGCATCTGCAGAGGTCCACTTCAAGGGTTTGTCCAAAGGAATTACCACCCCATCGGGATAATCATCTATATTATGGGAGAGTTTTTGTAAAGAACTCTTTTGTATTACAGTTAATGCATCCATCTGTCAGCAATCAATCTTCTCAACTCTTCTCTGATGCCTTCCACCCTCAAAATCAGTTGAAAGATAAGTTTTTACAATCTCCATAGCAAGTTCCTGAGGAATGAAGCGTGCAGGCAATGACAACACGTTGGCATCATTATGCTGTCGAGCCAGTGCAGCAAGTTCTGTTGTCCAGCATAGAGCTGCCCTTACACCTTTATGTTTGTTGATTGTCATGCTTATTCCGTTACCGGAACCACATATTGCTATACCACAGCAAAAATCCCCGTTCTGGATACCCTCTGCAAGAGGATGTGCAACATCGGGATAATCCATACTCTCAGTTGAGTGTGTTCCAAAATCCTTTACCTCATAACCCATCTCAGCCAACATGGGTTTTAGAGCCTCTTTCAATTCATAGCCGGCATGGTCTGCAGCCATTCCAATCATCTTTTTCATAATATACAAGTTTATTAGTTGTTTTTTGTCTTTTCCTCTTCAATTACTCTCAATATTACATTGTCTATCCTGTTTATGTATGGGTAGAATGCATCATCATCAAGAGTAGTGTACCGGCCAAAGAGTCCCTTCAGCTGAGTTACAATAAAGTCTCTTGACTTCTGCCACTCTCCCTCTTTCGGAACAATGCCATTCTCCTTTGCAAAGGCAAGGAAACCCTCCTCCATGTCAATGCTGCGTGTAAGTTCCTCAAGCTGCTCAAAACTCTTCACCTGCCTCAACTGGGCCCTATATGTATCTGCAAGTTTTATACTGTATTTCACCTGCAGGCTCTTTCTGTTCACTGCTATAAGGAAATTGGTTACACCCACTGTATCTATCGGCACAAATATATCGGGGATAATACCACCTCCGCCATATACAACCTTTCCAGCCGGCGTAATGAATTTCAAGGAGTCATTTCTCTTAATACTATCTGCGACGGTCATCTCTCCATGTTGGTATCTTTCAATTATATCATATTGATAATCATCAGAATAAGGCTTCTGTATACATCTCCCGGTCGGGGTATAGAAGCGTGCAACCGTAAGTCTGATACCCGATTTGTCGGTAAAATATATAGGTTCCTGCACCAGACCTTTACCAAATGAGCGGCGTCCCACAATGGTACCTCTGTCATTGTCCTGAATAGCTCCTGCAAAAATTTCACTTGAAGAGGCCGAATTCTCATTGATAAGCACATACAGATTAACATTCTGCATTGTACCCTTGCCATCTGCGTAGAAATCCTGTCTCTTTCTGTGTAGTCCGTCCATATAAACAATAAGCTGGTCTTCGGCAAGGAACTCATTTGAGAGCAGAAGAGCCTGGTCGAGATAGCCGCCTGTATTGTCCCTCAAATCAATGATCAAGCTTCTTACACCCCTCTCGTTCAATTTTTCAAGGGCCTCACGGATCTCCGCATAACTTGTCCTGGCAAATTTAGAGAGCTTTATATAGCCTAAAGTATCATTTATCATATATGATACATCAACTGTCTTTACCGGAATATTGTCTCTTTTAATTGTAAAAGGCACCAACTCCTCAAGGTCATCACGTTTCACTCCAATTTTAACGGTTGTGCCTCGAGGACCCTTGAGACGTTTTACAATGGAGTCCTGATTCATCTTCACACCGGCAATATTCTCTCCATTCACAGTAATTATCCTGTCTCCCGACAAAAGTCCTGCCCTTTCAGATGGCCCCCCCGGAACGACATTTATAACTACAACAGTATCATTCGGCACGTTGAACTGTATGCCGATACCACTGAAGTTGCCCGTAAGCGATTCATCCGCAACCTCCAGCTCTTTCGGCGGTAGATAAACGGAATGAGGATCAAGATTACGCATAAGATGCGGCAGAGTACTCTCCACTATATCCTTATAATCAATCGAGTCTACATAATGTTGCTCTATCTGATCCAGTATGAGCAAAAGTTTGTCCCATTTATGGTCATTCACTGCCACCTTTCTGGGCTGCTTGTCGCACATGCGCACAATAAGCAAGGCCATTAGCAACATTGTAATTGCAGGCAATACTCTGGAGACTCTGTCAATGAATTTTTTCATCTGAAGATCTTTTTTTAACCTAATTTATCAGCTTCAATCTGAAGAATCTCTATACCGGCACGCTCCATAAGGTCAAGACCGTCGGTCACCCTGTATGAGTCCCTATAAACTACTCTCCTGATACCTGACTGGATAATAAGCTTGGCACACTCGACACATGGGGCGGCTGTAACATACAATGTTGCACCGTCACTACTATTGTTCGATTTTGCAACCTTAGTAATGGCATTAGCCTCAGCATGAAGGACATAAGGCTTTGTAATCCCATTCTCATCCTCACATACATTCTCAAAACCGCACGGAGTTCCATTGTATCCGTCAGATATTATCATCCTATCCTTGACTATAAGAGCCCCCACCTTCCTGCGCTGACAATATGAATTCTCAGCCCAGACACCTGCCATCATCAGGTAACTCCTGTCAAACTGATACTGTTTGTCCATTTGCAACACTATTGTTGGTACATATAACGTTTTATACTCTTCTTAGGAGTCTTTTCAAACTCCTCAGGCATGATTCTCACATGAGCAATCTTCTGATAATTTGGCATATCGACATTGACCTGTGCAATATTCTCCTCCATCTTCTTCATAAGGGCAACAGAATCAAGCTTGTCTGCCGCAGCCATATCCATATCGGGATAAACAAGTGCCACAAGCTGTCCTTTATCCTCTATTACAAGCGACTCCACCACATAAGGCATATTGTTTATTGCACTCTCTATCTCCTCCGGATAGATATTCTGACCGCTTGGGCCCAGAAGCATACTCTTGCAACGGCCCCTGATATAGAGGAATCCATCTGCATCAATAACACCCATATCACCTGTCTTGAACCAGCCGTCATCTGTAAAGGCCTCACCGGTTGCCTGCTCATTGTGGTAATAGCCCAACATCACATTATCACCCTTCACCTGAATCTCACCGGGCACATTCTGCGGATCATTCGAGTCAATTCTTATCTCCATACGTGGAGCAGCCTTGCCACATGAATAAAGACGCGCCTGATTCCATGGTGCATACGAAATGATTGGGGCACACTCTGTCATACCATAACCTACCGTATACGGGAATTTTATCTTGTGGAAGAACTCATCTGCCTCCCTGTTGAAAGCAGCACCGCCAATAATAACCTCCGCAAAATTGCCACCGAATGTCTTTACAAGCTCATCCTTTATCTTTGCCTCAATCATCTGATCCATAACAGGTAGCTTGAGAAGAACCTTGATGCTAGTCTTGTTGAGGATAGGCTGAAGTTTCTGTTTGTATATCTTTTCAATGATCAATGGAACAGCAATTATCACATCGGGTTTTATCTCCGCAAATGCCCCCATTATAATCTTCGGACTCGGAATTCTTGTAAGGAAATGGACATGGGCTCCAATAGTCATCTCAAACAAAAACTCAAACATCATTCCATACATATGCGCTGTAGGCAACATTGAAACCACGTTTGAAGTATTGTTCAACTTAGGGAATACCTCTTGCGCAAACAGTACATTTGACTTCAAGGCCCTATATGGAATCATTACACCTTTTGAAAAGCCTGATGTGCCTGAAGTGTAGTTGATCATGGCCAACTCATCTGGTGATGACTCCTCGTGATAATTTATATCATCTGAAGTAAAATTCTTGGGATATTTCTTTCCGAAGTGCTCGTTCAAATGGTTTCTGGTCTCAACAATCTGCTCACGTGTAGCATATAGCAAAGAGAAATCATCTATTTGGATAATAGCCTCAAGATTAGGCATCTCAGTTTCTGATAGGCTCTCCCATGCAACCTTGCCCACAAAAAGGATACGGCTTTCCGAATGGTTTACTATATGGTGCACATTTCCAGGTTTGAACTCATGGAGGATTGGCACAGGTACTGCCCCGTAGGTAATGCTTGCCAGAAAAACAACACCCCAGTTTGCCTGATTCCTCGAACAGATGGCAATCTTGTCACCCTTCTCGACACCACAGATTCTAAATATAATATGTAATTTTTCTATTCTTCTGGCAACATCCCTATAGTGCAAAGTAATACCTTTGTAATCTGACAGTGCCGGAGAATTCCAATTCTTCTTAAAACTCTCCTCCAGCATTTTGTTGAAAGACATTTCCATACTCATATATCTCTACTATTTAAAATTTTGTAATTCACATAAATGGGAATATAATCCCTTATTGTTGATAAGTTCATTATGCTTACCTCTTTCAATGATTTCGCCCTTCTGCAAAACGACAATCTCATCGGCATTCTGGATTGTTGAAAGCCTGTGGGCTATCACTATCGAGGTCCTGTTTTTCATAAGATTGTTCAAGGCATCCTGAACAAGTCTCTCGCTCTCCGTATCCAGAGCTGATGTAGCCTCATCCAAAATAAGTATAGGCGGATTCTTCAATACTGCACGTGCAATTGCCAGTCTCTGTCTCTGTCCGCCACTCAATTTTGCACCTCTGTCACCAATATTTGTATCATACCCATCCTCCATCTCCATAATAAAGTTGTGGGCATTTGCCACCTTGGCGGCATTGATGACATCCTCCTTGCTGACATTCTCCATTCCAAAGGTAATGTTGTTGAACACAGTATCATTGAAGAGTATTGCCTCCTGGGTCACAATACCCATAAGCGATATAAGGCTCTTCATACTGTAATCCTTTATATTCACACCATCAAGCAGTATCTCACCTTCAGTAACATCATAAAATCTCGGCAACATATCTGCCATTGTTGACTTTCCTCCTCCTGACGGCCCTACAATCGCCACACTTTTTCCCCTTGGAATTGCAAGATTTATATTTTTGAGGACCGGCTCCTGTGCATAGGCAAAATTGACGCCTCTGAATTCGATTTTCTCTTTAAACTCCTTAATTTCCTTAGGATTGGCACTCTCTTTTACTGGGTTGTCCACATCTAGTATTGCAAAGAGCCTGTTACCCGATACCATACCTCTCTGGATACTTGCATAGGCATTTGACATTGCCTTGGCGGGCTCAAGTACCCTCCAATAGAAACTGATATATACTATAAACTCCGAAATGCCCATTCCCAACTGGCCATGAATCTGTAGCCAACCGCCATAGAAAAGTACGGCAGCAGCAACTGTAATGCCCAAGAACTCAGAGAGAGGAGATGCAAGTTCCTGTCGGTTGAACATAGCCATACTGCTCTCACGGTG
>JAFQHE010000025.1 GCA_017398125.1 Bacteroidales bacterium | reverse complement strand
TTATGTAATTAACGGCAAAAGGAATGATTCCATTGGAGATCTTAAGGCTATACATTACAGTGGCGCCGACTGCATATATGAGCAGATGGAGGGAATAAAGTTCAGAATCAGTCCAAAATCTTTCTACCAGACAAACTCCGAACAGGCTTACAGACTCTACTCTGTTGTAAGGGAGTTTGCAGAACTCAAAGGCGATGAGATAGTTTATGACCTTTATACAGGAACAGGCACAATTGGTCTATTCTTAAGCGGTAAAGCCAAAAAAGTTGTGGGTATAGAGTATGTGAAGGAGGCTATTGACGATGCAAAAATCAACGCACAGAACAACGGTATAACCAATTCATTCTTTTATGCAGGTGACATGAAGGATATGCTTACAGGTGAGTTCATTAAACAAAATGGCAAACCTGATCTTGTGGTGCTTGACCCACCTCGTGCAGGCATACATCAGGATGTTGCCAAAGTGCTTCTTGAGGCTGCACCTCCAAAGATGGTTTATGTAAGCTGCAATCCAGCCAGCCAGGCTCGTGACCTTGCGATCTTGAGCGAAAAGTATGAGATAACCAAGGTAAGACCTGTAGATATGTTCCCACATACTCACCATGTTGAGAATGTTGTTGCGCTGAGATTGAAATAATACTCTTTATGGTATACAGACCAACAGATTCATGAACTTTTGTAGCTGGTTCACTTAATTTGCATACAATCTCAAAACAGACAAAAAACACTTATCAAACTAAATAGAAAAACTATGAACAATGTACCAAACTGCCCTAAATGCGGTAGCGAATTTACTTATTTTGACGGCTCCCTATATGTATGTCCAGACTGTACACATGAATTCTCATCACATGAAGAGGCTGCAGAAGAGAGTAACGTTGCCAGAGACAGCAATGGTGCAGAACTATTTGACGGTGATGCAGTAACAGTAATCAAAGACCTTAAGGTAAGAGGCTCTTCAATGGTCATAAAACGTGGCACAAAGGTCAAGAGTATAAAACTTACTGATGACCCTGAAGAGGTTGATTGCAAGATTGACGGAAGCAGCATTGTGCTTAAGACATGCTTCCTTAAAAAATAGGCTGAATCATGGAACATATAAACAAGAACATTTGTGCACTGGCCACCCCGCAAGGCAGCGGAGCCATTGGTGTAATAAGGCTGAGCGGCCCAGACGTGATATCTATTGTTGACAAGATATTTGTACCAGGAGGAAAGAGTAAAGCATCCCTTGCAGATACTCCGGCATACAAGATGAGGTTCGGATCCATTTATGATGGAGAAAGGCTGCTTGATGAGGTTCTTGTTTCGGTATTCCATGCTCCCCACTCCTACACCGGCGAAAATTCAGTAGAGATTTCTTGTCACGGTTCATCGTACATATTGCAGCAGGTGATGCTGTTGCTACTTAAATGTGGTATCAAAATGGCTGAACCCGGAGAGTTTTCAAAGAGGGCTTTTTTGAATGGCAAGCTTGATCTTGCACAGGCAGAAGCAGTAGCTGACCTTATTGCTTCAGAGACAGCAGCTGCACACCAGGTTGCAATGAAGCAGATGAAGGGCGGTTTTTCTAATGAACTCCGCCAAATGCGTGATTCACTTCTCAACCTAGTATCAATGATGGAGCTTGAACTCGATTTCAGCGAAGAAGATGTAGAGTTTGCCGACAGAAGTGAACTCAAAAATCTTCTTGACCAGGTAACATCAAAGGTGGGTTCCCTTATTGAATCATTTACTTTAGGTAATGTGATTAAAAATGGTGTACCAGTGGCAATTATAGGAGCAACAAACACCGGCAAAAGTACCCTATTAAACACACTGCTTGGAGAAGACAAAGCCATTGTTTCAAATATTCACGGAACAACCCGTGATGTAATTGAAGATACAATCAACCTCGGAGGAATCACCTTCAGATTCATTGACACAGCCGGCATACGAGAGACAAAAGAGACCATTGAGATAATTGGAATTGAACGCACATACCAAAAGCTCAAACAGGCTTCAATTGTGGTAATGGTACTTGATGCCACCCGTCCGGAGTACTTTGAGAGCAGTTTGATTAATTTAAGTACACGTTTAAATAAAGACAAGCAAAAACTTGTAATTCTGCTAAATAAAGCAGAATTGGCAGGTTCATTAAATCACTCAGGAACAGAACCCGAGAGAGGTCAGATTGGAAAAGATGGCACAGAAGAGATAAACAATAATCTTTCTGAGGGCCAGAAGATCTGTGCGAATATTCTCTCTTCTGCAATTCTGAACATTGATTCAAACAATGAATCTTTCAATTCTCGCGTTTCAGATTTAGAAGAAAATAGTTTAAACAATGATTCCTTGGAGAGTAACAGCGTTAATAAACTCATTGACCATATTAAAAACATATGCTCTAATTCAGCAGAAAATTTAGAAACACCCCTGCTCTCCCCTATTTCAGTGCTTCCAATTTCAGCTAAACAAAAACTTGGAATAACATCACTTAAAGAACTGCTTATCAGTACTCAAAAAGACAATTCAAATATTGACTCTAACGCAACTCTGGTAACAAATGCACGTCACTATCAGGCACTGATGGAAGCCCAGATTGCACTCTACCGAGTAGAAGACGGCCTCGCTTCCGCCACACCTACCGACCTTGTTGCCCAGGATATACGCGAAGCCCTCTACCACCTCGGCTCTATAGTCGGCGAAATCAACACCGAAGAAATACTTGGAAATATATTCAGCAGGTTTTGCATCGGAAAATAAGTAGTTGATTACAAATAAGTTAAATCAATCATAAATGATTAGTATAGCACTCTTTACGGGTGCTATATTTGTTTGTGCAAGCATCGTTGTTAATCGTTGCTAAGCCTTTTTACGCCTGTTTTTGTACCTCCT
>JAFQHE010000024.1 GCA_017398125.1 Bacteroidales bacterium | reverse complement strand
GTATTCACATCTCTCTTCACGCTGCTCGATCATCTTTATTATCTCTACGTTGTTCTCCATCTTGCGGGCCAGCATCTCGCCAATCCTGCCACCTCCAACTATCATCAGTTTGTTGATGTCAATCTCATTCTTTCCGGAATAGGTCATAGCCTCCTTCACTCCATCGCTTGTACAAATGACAAAGACCAGATCCCCCTCTACAAAACGGGTATCACGTGTAGGGATAATGGTGGTGCCATTACGGGCTATGGCTACAGCCTTGTATGGTGTCTGGTTCCCCAATGGAAGCATATCGTAAACACACTTCTGTATCAGTGGAGCACCATCATCAAGCCTGAAAACCACCATTTGCAATTTTCCACGGGCAAACTCCATAAACTCTGTTGTTCCCGTCTGCTTCAACAGGTCTGATATTTCGTAAGCCGCAATTTTTTCGGGATAGAAGAGCAAATCAATTCCAAGCTCCGTAAAGAGCAACTTGTTCTCATAATGCATATACTCATCATTGTTGATACGGGCCGTCACCTTCTTGCTGCCCATCTTTTTGGCAAGCATTGCACTTATAAGATTCACATCCTGGTCATGGGCAGGACTTACAGCTATGAAAAGATCAGCATCCGCCGTTCCAGCCTGTTGTAGTGTAGAGATTGATGTCGGACTTCCCAACACCGTAACGACATCTGCGATTTGGGAAACTTTACTCAAGTTTGCCTCATTGCTGTCTATTATGGTAAGGTCATTTGCCTCAGTGCTCAACATCTTGGCCAAGTGACTACCGACCTCTCCTGCTCCTGCAATTATAATCTTCATATCCTTAAAATATAGCAGTTAATCTACAGTTTATTCCACAAGCTTCTTATACTTGAAGCGTTTCGGCTCAACATTACCGAGTCTCATCTTCTTGTTCTCTTCATACTCCGAGTATGTTCCTTCATAGAAATATACTTTAGAATCGCCCTCAAATGCAAGAATATGAGTACAGATTCTGTCGAGGAACCAACGGTCATGGGAGATTACAACAGCACAGCCTGCAAAATTCTCGAGACCCTCCTCCAATGCACGGATTGTATTTACATCAACATCGTTGGTAGGCTCATCAAGCAACAACACATTTGCCTCCTCCTTTAGTGTAAGTGCCAAGTGCAAACGGTTTCTCTCACCACCACTCAACACACCGCACTTCTTCTCCTGGTCTGCACCCGAAAAGTTGAATCTTGAGACATAAGCACGGGCATTAACCTCCTTGTTGCCGAGTTTTACAAACTCAGAGTTGTCTGCTATAGTCTGATAGACCGTTTTGTCGGGATCTATCTGTTTATGCTGCTGGTCAATATATGCAACTTTTACAGTCTCGCCAATTGAGAATGTTCCTTTATCAGGCTGGTCATATCCCATAATCAGGCGGAACAGTGTTGTCTTACCGGCACCATTCGGGCCAATGACACCAACAATACCTGCCGGCGGCAATTTGAAGTTGAGCCCCTCATATAGCACTTTGTCGCCAAATGCCTTGGTAACATCGGTTGCCTCAATTACATTTGTACCCAAACGAGGGCCGTTAGGGATAAATATCTCAAGCTTCTCCTCTTTCTGCTTGCGGTCTTCATTCATCATCTTCTCATAAGCCGACAGACGGGCCTTTGATTTTGCATGACGGGCTTTAGGAGCCATCCTTACCCACTCCAGCTCACGTTCAAGAGTCTTTCTGCGCTTGCTCTCCTGCTTCTCCTCCATCTGGAGTCTCTTTGCCTTCTGATCGAGCCATGACGAGTAGTTTCCTTTCCAAGGAATACCCTCACCCATATCAAGTTCAAGAATCCAACCCGCAACATTATCAAGGAAGTAACGGTCGTGGGTCACGGCAATTACAGTTCCCTTATACTGCTGAAGATGTGCCTCAAGCCACTGTATACTTTCGGTATCAAGGTGGTTGGTTGGCTCATCCAACAAAAGGACATCCGGTTCCTGAAGCAAAAGGCGGCACAATGCCACACGTCTGCGCTCACCACCACTCAAATTCTTTACAAGAGCATCAGGTTCAGGACACATAAGCGCATCCATCGCACGCTCAAGTTTTGAATCAAGTTCCCAACCATTGGCCTGCTCTATCTTTTCTGTCAGTTCTCCCTGATACTCAATAAGCTTAGCCATCTCCTCATCGCTCATCGGCTCCATAAACTTCATGTTTACAGCCTCATACTCTTTCATAAGGTCAACAACCTCCTGCACTCCCTCTTCTACAATCTCCCTGACTGTCTTTGTATCATCAAGTTGTGGCTCCTGTTCAAGATAACCCACACTATAACCTGGAGCAAAAACCACCTCTCCCTGATATGACTTTTCAATTCCTGCAATAATCTTCATCAAGGTAGATTTACCGGAACCGTTCAAACCAATGATTCCAATCTTCGCACCATAGAAAAACGAAAGGTAAATGTCTTTAAGAATAACTCTATTGTTCTGCGGCAATATCTTGCCTACTCCATTCATGGAGAAAATTATCTTTTCATCTGCCATATCTAAAAAATTTTGGTGTAAAGATACCTTTTTTGTTATAATTCTGAAAGTCCGCTATCCATTTGCCCGCAATTTTCATCAGCAGCCCTATTAAATGTCCTCACATCTGAGAACCCACTCTTCAAAGCCAAATCCAGCAGAGATGGAAAATCCTCTTTACAGAGCTCTTTGGCATACTTAAGCCTATAATAGTTCACATACTGCCTGAACCCCATTCCACGCCTCAGATGGATAGCTTTTGAGAGGTAGGTTCTATTGCTCCAGACCTCCTTCGCCAACATTGTCAGAGTGAGGTCGGGTAAAAGATAGAGTCTCTTCTCCTCCATTACCCGATCTGCCCTGTCTGCTATTTCAGAAAAGACATCCCTCTCATTAACAGTTATCTCCACCTCCTCAAATTCTCTATATGGCACCTCTTTTGAGGTGCCTTGCACCAGCTCCTTCATCTCTATCCGTTCAGCCAGCCGTCTCAACATTACGGCCATACGGTTACGAAAAATAATCCTCAACCGACACCTTTTCATTGTTGACTATTTTTTTCTTGACCTCCCTGCACCACTCGGCCGGGGTATATCCCACATGCAAACTGAATGCAGTGCTGAATGAAGAGAGATTCTTGAATCCACATTTGTCGCACAAATCAGTTATGGAGTTCATGGGATCCATAATATATATGCAGCATGCCTCCCTTACCCTGTAATAATTCACGAACTGATTGAAATTCTTTGACATTCCGTGGTTCAATGCCCTTGAAACATACGTCTTGTTTGTATAGATGCGCCTCGAAACATCATCAATCTTCAGATCACAATTCAAATATGGCCTATCATTTTCAAAGTAGCATATCAGCCTCTCAATAATATCCTGATAATCTGCTCCTTTATCTTCAAGCACCACTCCCGACAGCCTCTCTGTCTCAACTGCTTGAACAGGAATATACTCCTTATTATCCACCTTATGCTCCCCAGTTGCCACAATGCGGATAAAGAAGAGGCTCTGCACAGCAAGCACCGATAAAAGCGAGACAACGCACAAAAATCCACTCTCCTTAAAAAGCATGGAAATAAAGAGCAGGCATGAGGTTGCAAGAAGCGAAACAGAGAGAACTGCCAACTTCATCAACCACTCTCTACTGAAACTTACCTTTATATATTCGCACC
>JAFQHE010000023.1 GCA_017398125.1 Bacteroidales bacterium | reverse complement strand
ATGGGGATCCACCTCTTCCCATACCGAACAGAGAAGTTAAGCCCATTAGTGCCGATGATACTGCTATACCAAGTGGGAAAGTAGGTAGCCGCCAACTTATTGAGACCTTCAGTCAGAAATGGCTGGAGGTCTTTTTTTTTGCATCTCAATACCCTTTTTATATTTCGTTTTTTTTCTTCCCGATAAATGCTTAATTTTGTCGTTCTCAAACTGATTATTATAAATATTTAAAAATATGTTGACCCAAATTATTAATGGTATTATCCATACTCCGTCCGGATGGTTAAAGGGCGGATCTATCATTATTAACAATAACAAGATTTTGGAGGTTTCCTCTTGCGATTTGCCAATTATCGGTGCTAAAATAATCGATGCAAAAGGCATGTACATAACTCCTGGAGGTATTGAGATTCACTGTCATGGTGGTGGCGGAAGAGATTTTATGGAGGGAACTGAGGATGCATTCAGAGCTGCTGTAGATGCTCATATGCAGCATGGTACAACAAGTATCTTCCCTACCTTGTCATCGTCTACAATTCCTATGATCAGGGCTGCAGCGGAGACAACAGAGAAACTTATGGCTGAGAAAGACAGTCCGGTACTTGGATTGCATCTTGAGGGACACTACTTTAATTTGAAGATGGCAGGTGGCCAATTGCCGGAGAATATCAAGGATCCGGATCCAAAAGAGTATATTCCTCTTCTTGAAGAGACTAAATGCATAAAGAGATGGGATGCTGCTCCTGAGTTGCCTGGTGCAACTGCATTCGGCAAGTATATTACCTCCAAAGGTGTTCTTGCCTCTGTAGGACATACCCAGGCTGAGTTCCACGATATTCAGGCTGCATGGGAGTCGGGTTATTCCCACGCTACACACTTCTACAATGCAATGCCAGGTTTCCACAAGAAACATGAGTATAAGTATGAGGGAACAGTTGAGAGCATATATTTGATTGATGATATGACTGTTGAACTTGTAGCAGATGGTATTCATGTTCCTCCTACAATCCTTAAGCTTGTATATAAGATCAAGGGCGTTGAGAGGACTGCTCTAATTACAGATGCTTTGGCTTGTGCTGCAAGTGACAGCAAGACTGCTTTTGATCCGCGTGTAATCATTGAGGATGGTGTATGCAAATTGGCCGACAGGTCTGCTCTTGCCGGAAGTATTGCTACTATGGACCGTCTTATCAAGACTATGACTACGCAGGCTGAGGTTCCATTCTTTGATACAATCAGAATGGTGTCAGAGACTCCGGCGAAGATTATGAATGTATATGACAGGAAGGGCTCATTGCAGAAGGGTAAAGATGCTGATATACTTATCATAGACAAAAACTATGATGTAAAGGGCGTCATTGCAATGGGTAAAGTTGTAAAGAACTTTGAATAAAGTTTAATTTTATAAAAAAACTGCAAAATATTTATAAAAACTATTTGTTTTTAATAATTTTAAATTATCTTTGCAATAGAAATTATTAATCTAAAAAAACGGAAGGATATGTTAAGCAAAAGATTACAAGAGGCTATTAATGCACAGGTTAATGCTGAGTTCTGGTCAGCTTACCTATATTTGTCAATGTCTGTAGATGCATCGGACAGAGGTGACAAGGGAATTGCAAACTGGTTTATGGTGCAGTTCAAAGAGGAGCAGGCACATGCTCAGATTTTCATGAACTATCTTCTTTCAAGAGGATGCAAAGTGGAGTTGGCTCCTATTGCGGAGGTAAAGAAAAGCTGGAATTCTGCGATTGAGGCTTTCAAAGAGACTTTGGAGCATGAGAAGAAGGTTACTTCGCTTATCCATAACCTTTATGACATTGCTGTAGAGGACAAGGATTATGCTTCACAGAGTATGCTTAAATGGTTCATTGATGAGCAGGTAGAGGAAGAGGAGAGCGCTCAGGATATTATTGACCAGTTGGAGAAGGTTGATGACAGCAAGTTGGGCCTTTACATGATTGACAAGGATTTGAGCACACGTACTTACACAACACCTGCACCATTGGTTGGCAAAGAGTAGTCGCTATTTCTTAACAGACATATATATAGGAGGGTTCAGAACACTCCTTTCAGACAAGCAATCCCCGTCAGAGCATCTCTGGTGGGGATTTGTACTTTAAAAATAAGACTCTGGAATAGCACCCCTATGCTGCAGTGCTGTTATTTTTGTCTTTTCTGTCGGCGAGTACAATTATTGTTACGGCACCAATAATAAGTGCCATCCCGACAGCAAGGCTGGTAGTGAACTTCTCAGAAAAGGCGATAATACCTACCAGTACAGCGGTAAGAGGCTCCATTGCTCCAAGTACAGCAGTTATGGTGGATCCTACATAATGGACCGATTTGACCATTGTTATGCCCGAAATGATGGTCGGAACCAGTGCAAGTGACAACAGACATACAACAGAACTGAAGTCGGGGAAAGAGGCAAGATGCCCGTTATTGGCAATCAAAGCCTTTGCTGTAAAGATGAATGAACTGAACATCATAGCATAGAATGTGAGTTTGGTTCCGTTCATTGTCTTTACTCTTGATTTGTTCACTATAATCATATATACGCCATAGCTCAATGATGAGAGAAGTATTATGATTACACCCAAAAGGCTTACCGGGCCTGTCTGGCCATCACCCAAATAGAGAAGGGCCACACCGATGAATGCCAGGACTATTGAGGCCAGAGTAACAAAACGTATCCTCTCTTTAAAGAGCAGAAACATTATCAGAGCCACAAAGGCTGGGTAGGTAAACAGAATAGTTGAAGCAATCCCGACTGTAAGGTAGTTATATCCCAGGAACAGGAATTGCGATGAGGAGGCAAAGACCGTACCCAATATAGCCAACAAGAAAAACTCCTTAAGGGTGATCCTCAAGGAGATTTTTCTTATAAGCAACATTATGCACATTACCAACGAGGCGCATGCAAATCTGTATGAGAGTATGGAGTCAATATCCATACCTTTCCTCATCATGGGAACAGCAAAGAGAGGAATCAATCCGTAAGAGGCAGATGATATGCAGCCGTATAGGTAACCTTTAAGTTTCATCAATTGTTTGCCATCTCTTTTTCAACATCCTCAACTGAGATCGGAAGACGTTTTGCACCGAGGAGTTTGCATCCCTCATTTGTGATTACAATATCATCCTCAAGTCTTATTCCACCAAATGTCCTGTAGCTCTCAAGCTTGTCAAAATTGATGAAATCCTTGTTTATGCCCTCAGCTTTCCATTTGTCGATAAGTGCCGGTATAAAATAGATGCCAGGCTCAACTGTAAGCACATTGCCTTTTTGAAGCACTTTACCCATTCTCAATGATGCAAGACCGAACTGGGTTGAGCGTTTGATTGTATCATCGTAACCAACATAGTTCTCTCCAAGATCCTCCATATCATGCACATCAAGACCCATATTGTGGCCAAGACCATGTGGCATGAAGAGAGCATGGGCTCCTGAAGCAACAGCCTCATCAACATCACCTTTCA
This sequence comes from Bacteroidales bacterium, assembly GCA_017398125.1. Taxonomy (GTDB): domain Bacteria; phylum Bacteroidota; class Bacteroidia; order Bacteroidales; family UBA932; genus Egerieousia. The sequence goes on along the minus strand of JAFQHE010000023.1, from coordinate 59,145 downwards.
TAATGCCAAGATTGGTAAGTCCCTGTGCGATTATCCTGCAGGCAGAGAGATGGACATCCCTGTATGCCACTCCAGGATGGGCAAGGCCCACCGCAAGATTGTTTGCTGCAGCCACAATCTGGTAAATCTCTTTTTGCTGTTGTGTAAACTTTCCTCCCGACGGAATGGTTCTTGTAAAATCTGATGCGTAATGCATGTTTGTCTCTGCACCAGAGTCAATCACAATCATTCTGCCCTCAGTAAGGATCTGGTGGTGCTTGTGGTTGTGAAGGGTCTCTCCATTTTGGGAAAGGATTGTAGGGAATGACTCCATATAACCCTGGGACTGTGCTATGCCGGCCATAATGCCTGCCAACTCCTGCTCAACCATACCCAATTTGGCCATCTTCATTGCTGTATAGTGCATTGCATAGCCAATATTGCATGCTTTCTCAATCTCCTCAAGCTCGCAAGCCTCTTTGACAAGTCTCAAATCAACAATAGCCTTTATAAGTTCAACCGAAACGTTCTCCTTGAGTGCCCCTACAGGTATGCCAAGCAATTCATTCAAAAGAATCTTGTTGTGGTTCCTGTATGGAGGAAGGAAGTGTACTTTTCTTCCCTGCTGCACAGCCTTTGCAACACAGCCGGCCAACTCAGCCATCGGGAAGCTCTTCTGTATTCCTACCGACTCAGCCTTCTCCTTTACAGACTCCTGTGGACCCATCCAGATGATGTCATCTATATCCACATCATTTCCGAAAAGGATCTGCTCACCGCTCTCAACATCAAGGACGGCTGCCATGTCTGGCTCATCCAATCCGAAGAAATAGAGGAATGAGCTGTCTTGTCTGAATTTATATGTATTGCCGTTATAGTTGGCAGAGGCCTCGCTGTTGCCAAGCAAAAGGATAATGCCATCATTGATCTTCTCCATCAATTTCGCACGGCGGCTAATGTAAGTCTCTTTAGAAAACATAATCTGAAGTAATTAATTGTTTATACAAATAACAAAGTTATAAAAAAGAGTGATTGGAAAGAAGAAATTCACATGCTTTGTATCAATAAAATTCTTAAACATATTGTTGAACAGGCTGGAGGTGGGCATAACGCATTACACTCATTTTGCAAGTTTTGTAGCAAAATGAGTGTAAGGCTGAATTAATATGCAAATTGGAACCATGAGATTCCGCAGGCCAATAATGACTACCTGAAACGCGAACCTCTGCTATTTGAATCCTTTCACGCGCTCATAAATGGCATATTCGCCGTCATCTTCTTCGTTGACAAAGGATGTGTAGGTTAACTTTATTTTGTCAGATGAGAGGAATGTTACTGATGCCACTTCAATTCCCATTGCCCACAGTGAATTGTTTTTATAGCTGTATTCTATTGATATTCCCTTTTCAAGGTCTTTGGAATTGCCTATAAGGTATCCATTTTTGAAAGGCATTCCATCAGTCTCATAGTCAGTACATATGCCAGATGAAAACTCTATAAGATATGTCACGCAGTCTGACTCATCTTCAACAAAGAATTCATCGTCGTATGAATCAAAATATCCCCACTCTGTTTCGGCCCATAGACCATCGAGTTTGCCGTTGTTGCTGCCTGCATCATCTTTGGTGCAAGATGAGAAACAAAGTCCGCAGAAGAAAATTGCTGCAAATGCTAAAAGTTTTTTCATAGTATAATTGAATTTGATGTTTGGTTTCGTGTATTTAGTTATGCGAATTTAGCTAAATTTCGGTTGATTTATACCTGTTGCCTATCGCTTCACTTACTTTTTTCTCATTGCTTACTTCAATGTGTTATATAGGGTATCACCAACCGTTTTTGTCCACATTACCTTTATTGTTAAATGCAGCCAATTTGTAGCCAAGATTTATGAGTTGAAAATAAAAAATCCCCTCCACAATGTATGTAGAGAGGATTCAAGTACCCAGAGCCGGGGTCGAACCGGCACGGGTCGCCCCACTGGTGTTTGAGACCAGCGCGTCTACCGATTCCGCCATCTGGGCAAAAATTTGCGTTCCTGTTAGGAACTCAGAAGTGTTATGAACTTTTGAGAGCGCAAAGATAGTGCTCTTTTTTATAAAAGCAAAAAAAATGATTGATTTTTTTATTTTTTCAGCAATTATATTGCTTTTTTAGTGGTTTGACGCTGTTTGTGCATTGCCGGAATGTTTGCTTTCAGCTTCATCCGAGGCACTTTGCGGTGCTTTTGACGGCTTTCGCTGCACTACCGGAGCACTTTTTGTCGGTCTGTACGGCTTTCGTCAAGCATTTACGGTTGCTTTTGGTTGCCTGTACGGCTTTCATAAGGCACTTGAGAGCATTTAATATCTGTTGCGGCTTATGAGGCTGATTCAAATTTTCTCCCTTTAAGTTGGCAATCCTTGCAGGGCTGTTATAAAACATGAACCCCAAAAGTCGAAGTAAAACTTTTGGGGCTCACATTCGTGTGTTTTAACATTGATTTATTTTGTATAGGAGGCTTTTGAGTCGTTACCTCCCATAATCCGCTGTATTTGCAGTAGCTGTAAAGCGGGCCATATGGCCTATTTTTACTGCTCTTTAGGAGCTGCGTAGCTTACAAACAGGTATCTGAATGTGCCTACACCGCCTGTTGTTGAACCCACAAAACCGTTTTGAGGGTCAATGATATTGATTGTTGAGTTGGTCTGGAAACCATTGACCTCTGATGTATAGATGTTCTTTGAGTAGTGGCTTACACCAACGCTGTAAAGGTATTGGCCGCTTGCAACGGTTTTTACGTTGCCGCTTGAAGGGTCAAGCTGGTATACATTTGATGACTCCACGCTCCAGTCTGTGGTGTTGTAGATGGTTGCGCAAGTGTAAATCATATTGTCGGGACCTTGTGTTATGTAACCGTTTGAGTCCAAAGGCATCTCAAATCTTTTGCGGACGCGTCCGTCATAAGGGTCAAACTCAAGAACTCCGTAGCCTGGAACCGATGCATAGATTCTGTTGTTCATCACTGTAAGGTATTTTACTGCTCCAGGGAACTCCTCATCCTTATATACCTCAAGAAGTTCAAAGCTGTTGCCACCCTCCTGTATAAGAATAGCAATACCATCTTTGGTGCCGACATACAATCTTCCCTCATGGAAAACCATTCCCTGTGCGTCAGATCCTACTTCTACTTTAGCAATATAGGCAAGGCTTGTTGCGCTGTATACTGATATGTATGAGTTTGTGTATTCATAAGAGCCGTCGGGAAGAACATTGTACTCTTTGCCTGCATTTGATACGAAAAGGTATCCTCCGCCACCAGCGATCTCGCGTGTGTTTGAGAGTTCAGTGGTTACTGGAGTGGTAATTGTCTTCATTGAAAGGATGTCAACAATCTCAATTTTGTCGGGGTTGGAGCATAGCAAATAACCTACTCCAACGGTTGAGAATGTTGCAGACATTAGGGTTGCGCCAAGTTTTGTACCGTTGTTTGCTGTTGAATAAGCATTTGGTGTCATAACTTTAGTATCCTCGTCATAAATGTAGATACTTGCGTTTTGCTCAGTGTAGTTGCCTTGATTCATTACGATGACTTTGTTCTTGAGTTCAAATTCTGTATCAAATGTGTCATCGCTGTTGCAGCTGAAAAGCGTAATTGAAAGCACAGCTGAAAATAAAAGGATAATTTTTTTCATAAATATTGTTTTAATTAAATTTCTATATTGTTCCGACAAATTTTAGAATTTCCACTGCAGCGCCAATGCAAAATTAATGCCCGGCATGGCATAGAATCTGATATTCTGATAGCTGGTGTTCAGTATGTTTTTGACTTCGCCCGTAACATCCCACTCTTGCGACAAAAGTACAAATTTATAGTTAATGCCAAAATCGAGCAGTGAGTACCCCGGCATTACATCATAAATATCTGTAGATGTGCGCTCTCCAATATAACTGTATGTGAAGGTTGCTGTAAGTCTGCTTATATTGAATCCCAAGTTTGCCGTTAAGGTATGTTCCGGCTGGTAAGCCATCTGATGTCCTATTGACGGGTCGTTGGCAAGCAGTGACTCTTTCATCTTTACATTGGTATATGCGTAGTTGGCATTAAGCAACGTTTTCCACCCTCTCCATCTTTTTGTTATGCCTACACCCGATTCAATGCCGCGTGATGAAACTTCAGGCACATTCGCAGGTCTCCAGATCTCTCCAGCCGGAAGCCAGCGTATCCAGTCATTTACGTCTGAAATGTATCCGGTTACAAAACTCTTTAACTCCCAGTTGCCCTGCATAAGGGTATAGTCTCCTCCAACTTCATAAGTTACGCCTGTCTCAGCCTTGAGCCCGGTATTCTCTCCACCCCAGTAGCGGTCATTGAGTGTAGGTATTTTGGCACTTTTTGAGAGAGAGGCCCTTACCGACAGACTTTGTGTTGCTTCGGTTATATCCCTCTCTTTGAGGGGGTCAATAATCTGATATTTTACATCAATTGAGGGCTGGGCCGGTATTCTCATGCCTGAGGCAAAGGAGCCGCGTATGCCGCCACCTATTGTAAGGGGTTTAAGTGGATTCCATAGCAACAGTGCAAAGAGGTCGCCTCTCCATTCTTGAGTTCCGGATTCGTAGGCATCCACATCTGGTTTTATGTATTCAACACTTCCGCCGCCGCGTATGCTCAACTTGTCGGTACGGTATTCGGCATCTGCACTTGAGGAGACTCTGCTGGCAGCAATTACATCATCCTCATACAGCTCATAATCGTGATTGTATGAGGCCCGCACGTTGTAGCCCCATCTGGCTCTCTTGCCGTTATATGCAGCGGAGACCTTTATGTTCCTGTCAAAAATTGAGTGGTATGATTCAGGCGACATATTGTTTGAAACCGACGGCTGTATCTCCCTGTCAAACTGCAGATACATGAAGTTGAACTGAAGTATGGAGCGGTCCTTGAACCTTTTGAAAACCTCTTGCAATGCTCCCCAATTGTTGTATTGGGAGTTGTTCAGACGCTCTGTCGGGAAGCCTGTTTTTGTGTTGTTCCTGAATTTGAAATTGTTTTTGGCATAGGAATAGTAACCGCTTGTACGGCTCTCCCAGCCGTTTTTGCCATATCGGAATGTGCCTCCACCAAAGAGTGTCGAAAAGCTTCCACTCTTGAGGGTGATGTCTCCGCTTACCCCCTCATTGAATGTTGGTGTGGTGCTGAGCTGGATATTGCCGCTCAAACTTCCATTGCCGTAGAGGGCAGAGTTCCCACCTGAGTGTACCGACATATTGTCAAAGAAATATAGCGGTATGTGGCTCAAGTCTGTCTGGCCCATAGTTGGAACAGCAAGGGACTGTCCATTCCAGTCAATTGTTGTATGGGATGATGAGGTTCCGCGCATGGATATATAGGAATTCATTCCGCGGCCGTACTCCTTAATGTATATGGCAGTATTGTTTTTGAGAAAATCACTCAGCGAACTGTTTGCATTGACCTGCTGTATCTGGTCAAATTTCTGGATTCTGGTTCCCGGTGAAAATTTTGCGTTGCGGGATGCGTTCTGTTTTACGGTGCGACTGACCACAACGGTTCCAAGAGTATCCGTCTGGGCATTGAGTTGTGACGGAATTATGCACAAGGCAATGAATAGGAATATAAATAAATGTGCAGTAATACTGCATTTGTGAAAATTTATCATAAACTCTACCTCCCGAAAGTTTAAAAATAAAAAGTTCACGAGCAGATTTTCTGACTTAATTTTACACCCTCCTTCTCAATCGCGGCACAAGGCAGCAAAAAATGGATTGGCAGGTAACTGACAAGTCTGGAAACAGCAGAATGACTTGTCAGAGATATCACAGCAGCGGGCACTGTCCCGGATTCACACCGGATTCCCTTTCTCCTGAACTTCAAAAATATTAATAACTAAAAACCGTTGCAAATATAGCAAAAGATTCTAATAGTTGAATACAATAGTCTTTTTCAAATCCGGATGAAGACTGTTTGCAACAGGACAAGTCTTTGCAGCAGACTCAATTACGCGTTTCTGTCGGTCTGTATAGTTGTTGCCTTCAGGGAAGTTGATAGTTATCTTGATCTCAACGACTCTTCTTGGATTTGTTCCCATAATCTTCTCAGTCTCAACTGTAGTACCTTCAAGATTATAGCCGTACTCCTGTGCAGAGATACCCATTATTGTAAGCATGCAGCTGCCGAGAGCTGTAGCCAAAAGGTCTGTAGGAGAGAAGAACTCACCTTTTCCATGGTTGTCAAGAGGCGCATCTGTTACAAGTTTTGAACCTGACTGGTCGTGAATGGCCTCTGTTCTCAAATTGCCTGTGTAAACTGTGCTAATTTTTGTCATTTTTCTGATTTTTTAGATTATTTATCTCTTTTGTAATTATCTCTTTAAGATCTTTTCCAATCTCCCTGATGTCGTTTTTGATGTCATTGAAGTCAATTTTCTTCAAAAAGGAGCTCTCTTCCGGCTCCTCTACAATCTCTGCAATCAAAGTTGCGCTGGTGCATGACAGAACCTTTACATTTACATAATCACCAATCTTGTATCCTTTCGCATCAAAAACACAGGTCTTGTTTTGAGGAGTCCTTCCTATGAGCTGCTCTGCAGATCTTTTCGATACTCCTTCGATAAGAACTGTATAGATGTTGCCCAATGTCTTCTGGTTGCTTTCCAGCGATAGTCTGTTCTGAAGTTCAATAATCTCATTGAGCCTTCTGGTCTTCTCCTGTAATGGAACATCATCCACAAAGTGGCGTGCAGCCTTTGTATTTGGCCTTAGAGAGTACTGGAACATGAATGCTGAATCATATCCCACCTCCTTCATCAGTGACAAGGTATCCTGATGGTCGGCCTCCGTTTCTGAGCAGAAGCCTGCGATGATGTCTGTTGTAATGGCGCAATCCGGAAGGATCTCCCTTATTTTGGCAACACGCTGCATGTAACCTTCGCGGGTATATTTCCTGTTCATCTTGAGCAGCATGGCATCGCTTCCCGACTGTACCGGAAGATGGATGTGGTTACAGATGTTCGGGTAGACTGCCATTGTGTACAATACGCCATTTCCCATATCTTTAGGATGTGAGGTTGAGAAACGTACTCTCAATTTAGGATCAATAAGTGCAACCAACTCAAGAAGCTGGGCAAAATTTACAGACTCTGTAGGGTTCTCAGGATTGTGCCAGTGGTATGAATCCACATTCTGGCCAAGAAGGGTAACCTCCTTATATCCATTGTCAAACAACTCCTGGGCCTCTTTTACAATGCTCTGCGGATCCCTGCTCCTTTCGGCTCCTCTTGTATATGGTACAACACAATACGAGCACATATTGTTGCAGCCCCTCATTATTGAGATAAAGGCAGAGACACCATTCTTGTCCATCCTTACGGGAGATATGTCTGCGTAGGTCTCCTCCCTTGACAAAAGTGTATTGATCTGTTTTGCACCTGTATCAAGCGCAGCTATAAGTTTTGCAATCTCCCTGTATGAATCCGGTCCGGCTACAATATCAACGGCCGGGTGGTCAAGCAACTCATTTTTCAGACGCTCCGCCATACATCCCAAAATACCTACAATTACACCTTTACGCCTCTTTTTCTCCTGAAGGAACACATCAAGCCTGCCCCATATCCTCTGCTCTGCATTGTCTCTTATCGAACATGTGTTTACAAGAATCACATCTGCCTTCTCAATGGAATCGCATAGGGCATATCCGGCCTTCTGGAGAACGGAGAGCACCACTTCGCTGTCGTTCACATTCATCTGGCAACCATAGGTCTCTATGAATACTTGAGGCAACTCCTCGTTGAATATTGGTCTTATTGAGTTGAAATTGTTATTCATGGTAAATATTTTGCATATAACAAACAGCATACAAAGATACAGTTTTAAACTATTCAAAAGTTTATAATTATAATTTTTTTAACTTTGTGAATTCAAAAAGGAGATTGTATGAAGAGAATCATTTTGTCTGTTCTTGCTGCTGTACTGCTGTTTGCCGGTTGTGCAAAGTATAGTGAGGTCGATATCAACGATATAAAAATCGGAAAAGTAAAGATGCTTACAGCCAAGGAGATTGACATTCAGTTCAAGGCAAATGTGGATAATCCTACAGGAACGGCATTTGAGGTGCTTTCAATTGATGGAGTCATGTTCAGGAACGGAGTGAAGTTTGCAACCATGCAGATGCTTGACAAGGCTGTTGTGCCTGCCGCATCATCGGGAGATGTCGTACTCAAGTGCAGGCTGTCGTTGGAGGATCACTTGGCGGCATTGGCATTCGGCCTCAATCTGGCATCTCTTAACAGCGATGACTTTACAGTAGACCTTACAGCTACGGTCAAGGGAGGTATAATGAAGAAGAGTTTCAGATATAAGGATGTGCCAATATCCCAATTGCTGAAACAATTTGATGTAAAATTGTAAATTATGGAGAGAAGATTTCATATTGGACTAATCAGGTCAGTTGCAGTAATGATTGCCCTTTTCTTGCCGGCAATGCTCTCTGCACAGAGTGTTGTAGATTCAACATTGGTAGGCAGGAATATATTTGAGATGATAGGGGAGGGAGGATCTGGAGCAAAGATAAACATGAGCCCGACAGTTGAGGCATCATTCCCTGTCTATCTGCAAAAGAATGCGGAGAAGAAGATAAACGGTTACAGGATAAGGATCTTCTTTGACAATAAGCAGACTGCCCGAGTGCAATCAGAAAAGGTTGAGGCACAGTTCAAGGAGGCGTTTCCGCAATATCCAGTATACAGGACCTATACCAACCCCTATTTCAAGGTTGCTGTAGGTGACTTCAGATCAAAATCAGATGCAGTACGGGTTCTTGAAGAGGTAAAAAGATCATACCCCAAAGCCTTTATAATAAAGGATCTGATCAGCTATCCGCTTTAAGGGTTAGACTAAAGCTCCTTGCGCAATCTGGCAATTGGAATATTCAGCTGCTCGCGATATTTGGCCACAGTCCGTCGGGCCACAATATATCCCTTCTGCTGTAGAACAGTTACAAGCTCCTCATCTGTAAGGGGCTTGTTTTTGTTTTCGGCATCAACACTCTCTGAGAGGATCTTCTTGATCTCCCTGGTTGAAACCTCCTCTCCGCTCTCTGTCATAAGTCCTTCAGAGAAGAAGTATTTCAGAGGAAATATGCCAAAAGGTGTCTGGATATATTTGCAGTTCACCACTCTTGATATGGTGGAGATGTCAAGTCCTGTCTTTTCTGCAATATTCTTGAGAACCATAGGTTTGAGTTTGGTCTCATCCCCCTCCATGAAATAGTCATGCTGGAACTCGATGATGGCCTGCATTGTATTCTGAAGCGTATTCTGCCTCTGTTTTATAGCCTCAATAAACCATTTTGCAGAGTCAAGTTTCTGTTTGACAAATGAGGCAGCCTCCTTGCCTGCCCTGTCGTTGCTTCCGGTAGATTTTTCAAGAAGGGCAGCATATCTTTTGTTTACACGTAACTCCGGAATAGAAAACTTGGGCATTGTCATGGATAATTCTCCGTTTTTCTCTTCAAGCACAAAATCGGGAATAATCTGCTGGGCCTGCTCAATGTAGGAGTCATCAATCTGCCCTCCGGGACGGGGATTCAACTTTACAATCTCCTCTATTGCCTCCTTGAGGTCATCTTGGGTAATTCCCATTTTAGAGATGATCTTGGAGTAGTGCTTCTTTGTAAACTCCTGGAAATAGTCCCTTAGGATTATAAGGGCATGCTCTTGTGAGCGGGTCTTGCTTTTTGACTCAATCTGCAGCAAAAGACACTCCTGAAGATCCCTTGCTCCAATTCCCACAGGCTCAAACTCCTGGATCATCTTTAGAATTGATTCAAGCTCCTCTTCCGAAGTTTCTATGTTCAATCTGAATGAAATGTCATCTGAAAGGGCTTCAAGATCACGGCGCAAATAGCCGTCATCATCAAGGCTTCCAATTACAAATAGTGCAATTGAGCGTGTGCGCTCATCAATATTCCTGTATCCGAGCTGCATTTCAAGACTCTGGTGAAAACTCTCCCTTACAGAGAATGTATTGTACTGCGGCTTGGGATCCTTGCTCTGGTTGTTGACATACAACTTGTAGGATGGAGTGGGGTCATCTGCAGGATATTCATTGAGCGAAACATTCTTTGGTGTTCCGTCTTCAGCCTCTTCCGATTGCGGCACCTCATCAAGTACAGGATTCTCCTCCAGCTCCTTCTTTATGCGCTGCTCCAGTTCAAGCATAGGCAATTCAAGCAACTTGATTGTCTGAATTTGAAGCGGCGACAATTTTGTCTGCAATTTTTGTTGTAGTCCCTGTTTTAACATATTACAAATATACAATTTTTATTTATAAGCAGGTTGAATAATTAATTTTCTTAACTTAGCAACCTGAATGGCCCTTTGGAGGGTGTAATAAATAATTACCTATGTCTCAAGTAATTAAGATTGATATTCAAAAGGTAATATCAACAAAGAGTATAACCTTAGCAAAATATGCACCAAAGTTTCTCATAAATTGGCTCAAAAGGATCATCCATCAGGATGAACTGAATGAATTTTTAGAAAAAAGCCAGGGCCTGCAGGGGAGAGAATTTGCTGCATTTGCACTTGAATATCTGAATGTGAAATCCAATATCATATATACCGACAAAGCCTCCCTTAAAAATGACGAGAGGTATATTTTTGTCTCAAACCACCCACTTGGAGGTCTTGACGGGCTTGTCCTTATCTCGGAACTCGGATCATTGATGGGGAACATACTCTTTGTTGTAAATGATTTCCTTATGCATATAAAACCGCTGGAGCCAATTTTTGTTCCGGTAAACAAGGTGGGAAAAATGGGTAAGGAGTATGCCGAAAAATTTGACAATGCCTACTCATCTGATGCCCAGATATTATATTTCCCTGCCGGCTTGTGTTCACGCCTTGTCAAGGGCCAGATTACGGATCTGTCATGGCGTACAAGTTATATAAAACAGGCCATGCGATACAACAGAAAGATAGTTCCGGTCTATTTCAGTGGCCGTAATTCCCGATTTTTCTACAGGCTTGCAAAGTTGAGGAAAGCTCTTGGCATCAAATTCAACATTGAGATGTGTTTTTTGCCTGATGAGATGTTTAAGCAAAAAAATGCTACCTTTGACGTTGTTATAGGTGAGCCTCTGCAGTTGCCGCAATGCAGTTCGGCAAAGGATTTGAAGGAGCTGAATGATATGATAAGGGAAAAGGCTTACCAATTGAAGAACTACATTAAACGATAATCAGATGCAACCAGTAATACAACCTATAGACAGGGAACTCTTGTTGAAAGAGCTTACACCCGACAAATTCATCAGAGAAACGCGCAAAGGAAGCAACTATCTCTTTGAGGTAACTGCCGCAGACTCTCCAATGGTAATGCAGGAGATTGGCCGTTTGCGCGAAATCTCTTTCAGACTTGGTGGTGGAGGTACAGGCAAGCAGGTCGATATAGATGAGTATGACATTGATCCTCACGCACCATACAAGCAGCTGATTGTCTGGGATCCAAAGGATCAGGAGATTATTGGCGGCTACAGATATATAAATTGTGGAGGGTTGGATATTGAGAAGATGGCAACCAGGGAACTCTTTAACTTCTCGGATGATTTCAAAAAGAACTATCTTCCTTTCACCATAGAGCTCGGACGCTCTTTTATACAGCCTAACTATCAGAGTGCCAACCTGAAAAGGAAGAGTCTATATTCACTTGACAACTTGTGGGACGGTTTGGGGGCACTTGTTGTGAAGTATACCAACATAAAGTACTTTTTTGGAAAGGTAACAATGTACACTTCATATAATGAGCGTGCCAGAAATATGCTGCTCCATTTTCTCCATAAATATTTCAATGATCCCGACGGCCTGGTAACACCAATAGAGGCCCTTGTGTGTGACAAAGACAATCCATACTTTGTAGAGCTCTTCAAAGGACTTGATTATAAGGATGCCTACAAGGTGCTGCAACGTGAACTGAAGAATCTGGGTGAACACATTCCACCTCTGATCAATTCATACATGAACCTCTCTCCAAGCATGAAGATGTTTGGAACAGCTATAAATGGCGGTTTTGGTGATGTTGAGGAGAGCGGCATAATCATAAACATCAAAGACATCTATCCCGAAAAGATAGAGCGTTATGTTGCCCCGCTTATCACCTGGGCCCAAAAGATGAGAATCAAGTGGTGGAACTAATCCAGCTTGCTTCCGAAAGCAAGATCTCCGGCATCTCCCAATCCTGGAACAATGTATGACTTGTTGGTCAGCTCCTGATCAACTGCGGCAACCCAAAGTGTTACCTTTTTGTGTGGCAGGTGCTTTGAAAGATAGCCAAGGCTCTGTTCGCTGGCAATCGGGCATACAAGATGAGTATGTGCCGGCTCTCCAGATTCGCATAATCTCTGATATGCAAGTACAAGAGAAGAGCCTGTCGCGAGCATGGTATCTGCAATTATCAATATCTTCCCCTCAAGACTTGGGGTGCTTGCATACTCAAACTGTATGGTAAACTTGTTGTCTTTGCCATATTTGCGGTATGCTGCGACAAATGCATTCTGAGCCCTGTCAAAGTAGTTCAATATGCCGTTGTGCAACGGAAGTCCGGCTCTCAGGATTGTTGATACCACAATATTGTCAGCCGGAAGGTTGCATTGTGCAATACCGAGGGGAGTTGTTACCTCTGTATTGTTGTATTCAAGAGTTTTGCTTATTTCGTATGCGAAAATTTCACCAATACGCTCGAGGTTCCTTCTGAATCTCATGCTCTCTTTCTGAATCTGTTTGTCTCTGATCTCTGCAATGAACTGGTTGAGTACCGAGTTCTGCTCACCAAGGTTTACTACTTTCATAATGCAATTTTTTATCAAAGTTTGCCATCCGACACTCAAAGTTACCAAAATTGTGCGATATGTCAAAAAATTATGGGTGGAGCAGGGCTATAAGAGGCCTGCAAGATGCAATAATGGATCTCCTCAAAGCAATGGCGGAGCCTATAGTAAACCCTCGTCAAGAAAACTGAAATACCCTTTGCCTCCAATGATGATATGGTCTGTTAGTTCAAGGTCGCAAGTTCTTGCAGCACTCCGCAGTTTTGCTGTCTGTATCCGGTCATGCTCTCCGGGCCTGCAGCTTCCCGACGGATGGTTATGGAAAAGAATGATTGAGTTTGCCAATTTGCTTATGGCCCTCTTGATTATGATTTTGACATCAACCACAGTACAGTTTGTGCCGCCGCTCGAAATTCTCTCCTTGTCAATGACCCTGTTTGCTGTGTTGAGGTATATTATCCAGCACTCCTCATGCTGCAGATGCCTCAAGATGGGGGCCATTATTGCAGCTGCACTTTTTGATGAGTAGATCTGCTCCATCTCCGGCTCCTGCTCGCACTCCACCCTCCTTGAAATCTCAAGAGCAGCCATTATTGACAGTGCCTTTCCGTTGCCTACGCCCTTGAACATACAGAGATCTTCATATGAGAGGCTTTTCAGCTTTTCAAGACTGTTGCCTACACGATCCAATATTTTTCTTGCAAGTTCAATTGCGTTGCACTCCCTGTCTCCGCTGCGGAGGATAATGGCAAGCAGTTCTGCGTTGGTAAGTGCAGAGGCCCCCTTCGACAGGAATTTTTCACGCGGCCTCTCCTCTGAACTCCATTCCTGTATTCTCAATCTCTCTCTCATGCCTGTATAAAAATAAAAAACTCCCCAAATTTGGAGAGTTTTCTATTTTTAACAATGCAAAAACGTAAAATTACGCTAGTTTGTTTACGTAAACAGCAAGACCGCTCTTAAGGTTAGCTGCTTTGTTTTTGTGGATAATGTTAGTTTTAGCCAATTTATCCAACATTGCATAAACTTTAGGCATTAGAGCCTCTGCAGCGGCTTTGTCTGTAGTGTTGCGCAATGCTTTGATAGCATTACGAGTTGTTTTTGCATAATAGCGATTGTGCAGTCTGCGTTTCGCATTCTGGCGAGCACGCTTGTCTGCTGATGCATGATTTGCCATTGTATTTATTTTTTTTAATATTTTTCTTGTAGTGGATAGGGGAATCGAACCCCTATTGCAAGAATGAAAATCTTGAGTCCTAACCGTTAGACGAATCCACCGCGCACAACCACAACTAGTTATTGAAAGATACACTTTGTGATTTGGGACTGCAAAGGTAGAAATATTTTCTTATGATACAAAAATATTTTTATTTTTTTAAGAACTTTTCAACAATTGCACCCTATCTGCTGAAATTTTCAGCCCAGTCAAATGAATATATAATTGATTCAACCTGACGGAGATAATTTCTTTTATCGTATCTTGGGGCATATACAAATCCCTCAACTACTATGATGTTCTTTCCGCTCTTGTCATAAAAGGCATGTTGCACAAACGGGCCTCCCATATAGTCATTCTGTACCTCCCACAATCCGCGCAGCTCGCCAAAAGATCTATCCTTGTATTTGATCCATTTCAATTGGGGCTCCTTCTCCTTGATCATTGTAGTTGTCATGTAGCTGCCCTCAAGCATTCCAGGGACATTCTTCTCCATCATTTCATTACGTGCTGCAATCAAACCTTCGAGAGTCATGGTGGTGGAGTCCTTTACAGGGTATCTGTATACAAACAATCCCTGGTTGATATATGTGGTCTCATAAGAAATCCAGATGAAATCATCGGTCTTCTTCTTCAGTGAGTAGCCTGTAGGGAAGTAAGGTGAACCACCGAATGTCTCAGCCACGAGTGTTCTCAATGACTTCTCTTCATATCTCTTTGAGTTCCTGATAACCCTGTTGCGTTCACTCTGCTCAAAAGTATTGAAAATTGCCTCACGCTTTGCCTCTATAATTTCCGATAGGGCTGCAGCATTGGGGGCAACGATTGTTATCACTGTCTGAGGTGCTGACCATATATCCTCCTGAATGGCGAATTTTGCCTCTTCAACATTCTCGTCAACCTTTACTATAATAATGTTCCTGTGTATTTGAAAAATGTTTGTGAAGGCATTTTCCGGTATGTTTATAAGTGTGAACGAAGGCTCCTTCTGAGGCAGCAAAGGATAGTCACAAGCAAGAATATCCCTTAGCAGAGTGCCGGGCTCGGATTCCCAATATACCTTGTTTGCCACAACAACAATCTCACCAGCCTTTCCGCTGACAGACTGTTTGAGCTGAATACCGTTGTCTCCACATGAAGAGAAGGCAAGGGCTACTATCATCATTGATATGAATAGTTGTATCTTAGCGGTGATTCCAAAAAAAGCCTTCATAATTATATCTGTTGTTAGTTGAACAATCTGAAAAAGTCATTTCCAAGTGCAAGTATCATAAGTGCAAACAGGAGTATCATTCCAACTGTCTGAGCATATTCAAGGAACTTGTCGCTCGGTTTCCTGCCTGTAATCATCTCATAAAGCGTAAAGAGAAGGTGACCTCCATCCAACGCAGGAATAGGCAGAATGTTCAATACTGCCAACATAACAGACAAGAAGGCGGTAAGGTTCCAGAAAATTTGCCAATTCCAAGTACTTGGGAAGATAGATCCTAGGGTAATGAAACTGCCTACCGATTTGTACGCCTCTGTTTTAGGGGAGAATATCAGTTTGAGCTCTTTCCAATAGTTGCCTACAGTCTTTATAGTTTTGTTGAATCCTGCAGGAATTGCTGTAAAGAAAGAGTAATCTCTCTCAGTTATTTTATAGAAATCCGACAATTGTGATTTAGGTATCACCTGCATTTTGCCTGCTGTATCTGTAGCAATAGGGATGAGCAGAATCTCCTCTCCTCTGGCTACAGTTGCCACCAGTGAGTCCCCTTTGTGGTTGCCAAGGAACTCAAGTGCATCAAGCAGATATTCGGAGTTCGTGCCGTTGAGGGCAAGAATGCGGTCTTCAGGTTGCAGACCTGATTGGGCGTTGATTGAGCTGTCGGGAATGGCATCAATAATATAAGGTATGCCAAAGTCAAACATGCCGCGGGTGTTGAGGATTGCAGGAATGTATGACTCGTCAATATTTACAGTAACTGTATCGCCGTCACGTAGAACCTTCGCATATTTGGCCTGTGTTCTTATAAGGTCAACCTGAAGTTCCTGGAAGTTGTCTGTCTGGTGCTCTTCAAATGAGATGATACGGTCTCCGTTGCGGAAACCTATCTCATAAGCAAGTTCATTTACCCTTATACCTGTTGTGACATCTGAATTCTTTATGTACTCCTCGCCCCAAACTGCAAGCAGGCCTGTATAGATGACCACTGCAAGGATGAAGTTGAAGAGAACACCTCCGAAAATTACAAAAAATCTCTGCCAAGCGGGTTTTGACCTGTACTCCCATGGCTGCGGCTCCTGTTTCATGGCCTCTTTGTCCATGGACTCGTCAATCATTCCCGAGATTTTACAGTATCCGCCAAGTGGCAGCCATCCGATACCATATTCGGTATCACTGTTCTTTGGCTTGTATTTGAAGAGACTGAACCAGGCGTCAAAGAAGAGATAGAACTTTTCAACCCTGATCTTGAAG
The DNA here is from genome assembly GCA_017398125.1 of Bacteroidales bacterium. GTDB lineage: Bacteria > Bacteroidota > Bacteroidia > Bacteroidales > UBA932 > Egerieousia. The sequence goes on along the minus strand of JAFQHE010000023.1, from coordinate 42,672 downwards.
ATTCTCGCAAATAAGAAGTGTCCGAACTCGTGTACCAGAACAAGGATACTAAGTGCCAGAATCAGTTGCAATATTTTTATAAGTACTACCATACCAAATCTAAATTAATTGTGCAAAGTTAATGTTAATAAAGCTATTTTTCTATTTTAAAATCTTGCAAGGCGTTAGCTGACAACTCTCATAATCAGCGAATTGTTTAAAAATAGGAGAGATTATTTCTTGCAGGTGCAAATCTTGCGTACAGACTCGGGTGCTTCAGACCAGAGTTGAGGCAATGGCCATGGCCTCCTTGTGTGTGGCATAGATCTCCTCAATTGATGGCGATGCAATGAAACTGCATCGGGCCATTGTCTGCTCAATAATTGAAGGAATCTTGCCAAAAAGTATCTTCTCTTCGAGCAGAGCCGCTACCGCGACTTCATTTGCCCCATTCATGATACAAGCCATATTTCCGCCCTGTTTGTGGGCCGAATAGGCAAGGTCAATGGCCGGGAACTTCTCTCTGTCGGGAGCGCGGAAGGTCAGCTGGCCAAGTTCAGGCAAGGAGATGCGCTGGGTATTGAGGTCCAGTCTTGACGGATAGGAGAGGGCATATTGTATAGGAACTCTCATGTCCGGTGCACCAAGCTGTGCTTTGAGACAGCCGTCGGTAAACTGAACCAGAGAGTGAACAATTGACTGGGGATGTACCACAATTTCAATCTGGTCTGCAGGGATGTTGAAGAGCCATGAGGCTTCAATCATCTCCAACCCTTTGTTCATCATGCTGGCAGAGTCAATGGTTACCTTGGCGCCCATGCTCCAGTTGGGATGTTTGAGGGCCTGATGACGGGTTGCCTTCATAATCTCCTCATGGGGTGTATCAAGGAATGGGCCTCCTGAGGCGGTAAGCAGAAGTTTTTCTATCCGGCACCGCTCTCCCTGAAGGGACTGGAAAATTGCAGAGTGTTCGGAATCAACAGGAATTATTGGTGCGCCGTACTCCCTTGAAAGTGCTGTAATGATTGAACCGGCTGCCACAAGAGTCTCCTTGTTGGCCAGAGCAATGACCTTGCCGCTCTTTATGGCATTGATTGTAGAATCAACGCCACTGAAGCCTACCAAAGCTGCAAGCACAATATCTATATTATCTCCCTTTACAAGTTCATTGGCGGACTCTATGCCTGCAAAAACCTTGATCTCTTCTTTGTCAAGAGCCTCAAAAACCTCATTGTATAGCTCCTTGTTGCAGATGACCACGCTGTTAGGCTTGAACCTGCGGGCCTGCTCAATAAGCAGTCCTGAGTTGTTGTTGGCTGTAAGGAGTTCAACTTCAAACAGGTCGGGATGCTGACTTATCACATCTAAGGCCTGTCTTCCAATGGAGCCTGTTGAACCCAATATTGCTATATGTCTTTTGTCCATCTCTTTTGACCGTTTCAGAACTTTATATACTCAACCGGATTGACCGGCTTGCCTTTATGCCACAGCTCAAAATGAAGATGTGGGGCAGTGCTCAGGTTGCCGGTGTTGCCTACAAGTGAAATAGGACTTCCGGCAGAGACAATGTCTCCAACTTTTTTAAGCAGCTTGGCATTATGTTTATATATTGATATAATGTTGTTGTCGTGCTGTATCTGTATCACATAACCGTTCTGTTCGCTGTAATCTGCCGATATTACGGTGCCGTCGAGAATGGAAGAGACAACACTGTTCTCAGGGGCGGCAATATCGATGTATGGGTGGTTGATGGCCTCATTGTACTCCTGGGTAATCACTCCATTTACAGGAGGAAAGAGATGAAGACCCTCAATCTGTTCAATCTTTTGTGTTTGTGCCGACAAATTGAACTGCTCTTCCTTTAACACTGCGCTTCTTAAAAGTGAATCATCTTTGGAGAAGTCGGGAGATTCGGCCAGAATATACTCCTTATACTGTTCAAGACTGAGGACACTGTCTATCTTTACAGGCTCCTGCCCCTTTACGACGCGCTGGATATTTACCAGCTGAAGTCTCCAGAGATTGATTTCGTTCTGGAGCGAGTCGAGCTTTATTGTGTTTTGAATGAGTGTCCTGCGGCTCTCTGCCGACGGATAGCCCGGTATGAACTCCCTTAGCGAAGTAAAGGAGATCAGGGCTGTTACAGAGCCCACTATAAATACTATCGCCAGCAGCAGCGTTATGATTGAGATAATTCCGCTGCCTCTGAAGGTAAAGAGAACCTCATGGGTGGTATCATTGAAGATTGATACGCGGAACTTGTTTGACAACCAGTTTTTAATCTTATTTTTTCTCTTTGTTGCAGCCATATTATAATAAAAAGCTAACTTTGCAGTATGGACAGAATTATAGGTATAGACTACGGACGCAAGAGGGTGGGTGTTGCAGTGAGCGACCCGCTCGGCATATTTGCCTCTGCCCTCGAAACTGTTCCGGCTGCAAAGATAGTTGAATATCTCAAAAATTATACCTCAAAAGAGAAAGTGGGGCGTTTTGTTGTGGGGTATCCGATGAATCTGAACAACAAGCCGGCAGAGGCGGCAAAGGATGTGGATGTTTTCCTGAAAGTGCTCAAGAAACAATTCCCCGATATTCCTGTTACATTGGAGGATGAGAGATTCACTTCGCAATTGGCCATGAAGGCGATGATTGCCGGAGGCGTGAAGAAGTCAGACAGAAGGGAGAAGGGATCGGTCGATAAGGTGAGTGCCGCCATAATTCTCCAGACCTTTCTGGATAGGGGACAGATGTAGTGCAGATCTGTCGGGAAGAGAATAACAATAGATTTTAAGATATATGATTTTACCAATTTACGTATATGGATCGGGCGTGCTTAGAGAGCGTGCTGCTGAGATTGATGTGAACAATGCCGAGGGATTGCAGGAGTTGATTGACAATATGTATGTTACAATGAAGGAGTCTGATGGTGTGGGTATTGCTGCACCACAGGTGGGAAAGTCAATCAGACTTCTTATAGTTGACGGAGCTGATCTTGCAGAAGATATGCCTGAGCTTGAAGGGTTCAAGAGGGTTATGATAAATCCTGTTGCCACTTGGGAGAGTGAGGAGACTGCTGAGTATTCAGAGGGTTGCCTGAGTGTGCCAAACATTCATGCCGATGTAATAAGGCCAAAGAGCATGAAGGTAAAGTATCTTGATGAGAAGTTTGAGGAGCATGAGGAGCTTTTTGAGGGCTTTGCATGCAGAATGGTGCAACATGAGATGGATCACCTTGACGGCCACCTCTTCATTGACCATGTCTCTCCTATCAGAAAGAAGATGATACAGTCCAAACTCAATAATATAGCATCCGGCAAGGTGCGTACACATTACCGCATTGTAAAAAAATAGGTCTTCACTAAAACATAACAACTATGGGGGCTTTTCACGCATACGACATAAGAGGTGTCTACAACAAAGATTTTGACAAGAATACAGTCTATAAGGTGGGTTTTTTCCTGCCTGAGTTGCTCAATGCAAAAAAGGTGCTTGTGGGAAGGGATGTAAGGGTCTCTTCGCCTGAGATAAGGGAATACCTTGTAAAGGGTATATCAGATGCCGGTGCCGATGTTGTGGATATGGGACTTGCAACCACCCCTATGGTCTATTTTGCCACTGCCAAATATGGTTTTGCAGCCTCTGTGCAGATTACAGCATCGCATAATCCAAAGGAATACAATGGCATGAAGGTCTCTTGTGCAAATGCCCTTCCTGTTGGATATGACACCGGTCTGGGAACCATTGAGAAGTGGATAAATGAAAGACGTGAACTCTCTCCTGCGGCTGTTCCGGGCAAGGTGGAGCACATTGATATAAAGGAGGAGTATATAGCCTTCATGAAGAGGTACAAGGGTGATTATTCAAACTTGAATGTGGGAATGGATATATCAAACGGAATGGCTGCCCTTGTAATAAAGGATATTCTTGAACCTGCAACTGACGGTGCAGCTCCCTGTTCGGGAAGTGGCCGGGCTGCAGATTCCGGAAGTGTCCACTATATCTTTGATGAACTCGATGGAACATTTCCGAATCATGAGGCCAATCCGCTGGTGCCTGAAAATATTGTCTCATTGCAGGAACTTGTACGTGAAAAAGGGTGCGATGTGGGAGTCATCTATGATGGTGATGCCGACAGGGTGATGTTCGTTGACGAGAACTCCCGTTTCATATCACCTGATCTGATGATTGCCCTTATGGGACACTACTGGCTGGAGGAGCGTGGCTTCAAAGGAAAAGTCATTCAGGATATACGAAGCTCAAAGGCGGTCGGCGAGTATCTGGCACCGATGGGCGGGGAGATGTACACCTGGAAGGTGGGTCGCGCATTTGCCGCACACAAGTTGAGGGAGATAGAGGGCATTTATGGTGGAGAACTTGCCGGTCACTACTATTTCAAGGAGTTCTTCTATTCCGACAGCGGCATTATGGCATCGCTCATCATACTTGACATTGTTGCAAAATTGAAGCGCAGAGGCGTCAAGCTCTCTGAGGCAATTGCCCGCATAGAGAAGTACAGGAATTCCGGCGAGATAAACTTTAGGATAGAGCGCAAAAAAGAGGCAATGGATGCTGTCAGGGATTGGGCAATTTCTCAGGAAGAGCCTACATCCCAAATGGATTTTGACGGGTACAGGGTGGAGTTCAAGGAGTGGTGGTTCAATATACGTCCGTCAAATACAGAACCATACCTAAGATTCATAGCAGAGGCCTCAAGCCAGGAGCTGTTGGATACCAAGGTTGCCAAAGTGCGTGAAATTGTAGCCTCATTGAGTTAGATCTTCATTCAGTTGCTATGGGAGAACGCTACCAGTCACTTGATTTTTTGCGTGGCCTGTCAATATTCGGAATGATATTCAGTGCCATAATCCCTTATGGTGTTCTTCCTGCCTGGATGTACCATATACAGAATCCCCCGCCTGAACATGCCCTTGACATGAGTGTTCCCGGCATAGGCTGGGTAGATCTTGTATTTCCCGTTTTCATATTCTGTATGGGAGTCGCCATACCGCTGAGCTGTAAAAAGGGGAACGGCGGAGAGTCAGGCAACCACCGGTCATGTGGTGATGGGGTGCAATATATAAAGGGGGTATTTGTGAGATTCTTGAGATTATGGGCATTCTCATATCTCTATGTGCTGATGAACTTCTCAAATTTGGATACACTCTGGCCGCAGCTCTTTACAATTGCAGGTTTTGGCCTGCTGTTCATGCTCTATTACAAGCCGTCGGTGAAGGGAATGGGATATTTGGAAAGGGGCAAATCAAAGGTCTGGAGCATTATAAGACAGCTTGTAGGAATCTACCTCGTTGCTGTGGTGCTGGTTGTAGGACACTACTCTTTTGGGGAGGAGATTGCACTCCACAGACGTGGAATAATAATTTTTCTGCTGGCTTTCCTCTACCTGTTTGGCTCGCTTATCTGGTATTTCACAAGAAAAAGCATTGGAGCAAGGGTTGTAATCTTTGCACTGTTGCTCCTCTTTACCCACATAACCCGACAATTGGATTGGCCGGCAATAACCTATTCCAACCCAAATGTAAGCTGGTGGTTCAATATGGAGTATATCTATTTTCTGCTTCTGCTGCTTCCTGCAACTGTTGTTGGAGATATCTTGCGAAAGAGAGGGCGCAAAGAAGATGCTAATTGCAGTGTGTTGCGGGAGGAAGAGTCTGAAGAGAGTGCTTTGGGGCAAGGGATTGGGCTGAAAGACGATAAGAGCGGTGCTGCAGGGCATCTGGTAAGTCTGCTCTGTATGGCATTTGTGGTGTGGCAATGCTATGCACTCTATATGAACATTCCACTTCTGAATATGGCTGTAAGTGTGCCGGTTGTGCTGCTTCTTCTCTTTTTGTGCAGCAGGTACTCTCCCCAGAACCGCACATTTGTTGCAATGGCGGCGCTGCTGGTGCTGTGTGGTATAGCAATGGGAACCATTGAGGGAGGAGTCAAAAAGGTGCCTTGCACAATCTCCTATTGCCTTGTAACATGCGGAATATCAATATATCTTCTGCTTGTGGCCGACAATATATGCAGATTCTTTGGCAACACATTCCTTGCAAGGATCTTTGTTGGCGCCGGCCAAAATCCGCTGATGGCATATGTCGCCTTTGGCTCACTCGTTGTGCCGTTAATGAAGGCTACAGGCATTATATCAATCTACAGCTCAATATATTCCGCTCCCGACGGCAATCCTCTATGGGGAATCCTCCGTGCTGCCGCAGCCACTCTCCTTACCATGTGGATTGTAAGCTGCTTCAGCCGCAAAAGGATTTTTTGGAAGGGGTAACAACCCTGGATGCTTATTGATAACTACTCTGTTGTAAGTTTGTCTTTGTCATATATAAATTGCGATAACCCCAATGCAAAAATTCCAGCCGGAATAATGCCGGTCAGTTGGTTGTTTTGCAAGTTCAGATATTTAAGAGCGGTCAAGTTACACATTGACTCAGGAATTGATCCGGTCAGTTTGTTGTTATTTAAATACAGATTAGTCAAACTTGTCAAATTACCGATGCTGTTAGGAATTTGCCGACAAGATTGTTCCGGGATAGATCAATCTCAATTACATGCCCATCGGCATCAGTAGTTACACCGTACCACTCACCAAGAGGTTTGTCTGAGCACCAGTTTGTTTTTGTAGTCCAGTTTGCACCATTGGTTGAGTTGTAGAGGTCAATCAATGCAGCGCGCTCTTTTTACAACTCATCTGTTGATGCAGCACTCTGTTTGACCTTGATAGTCTGTGTTACCTTTCCTCCTTTGAGTGTGATTGTTCCCTCCCTGCGCTCTCCGTTAGTGTTGGGAGCGACATTGAAATTCAGGCAGTCGGTCTCTATGGCCCTGCTTGTGACATCTATTGAGAAGGTTTCTCCTTCGGCTTTTGCGGTGTGGCTGTTTTTGTTGAGAACCATAGAGAACTCGTTTCCTTTCTGGAAGACCTTTATTGTTTCGGTCAGGGTACCGTTGGTTATGGTAATTGAACCTTCGCGCCTTGTGAGGTCTTCATTTTTCTCAATGGCAAAAGTTAGGGTAGAGGATTTTAAGGCTTTGGTAGTTACATATTTGATCCACTCTTTTGCCTCTTGTGAAATTGGAACGGTTCATACTTATAGCTCTTTGTGAATGATTCTTGAAAATTTACACAAAGATACGAATAAGTGGTAGAAAAGGGCAAGATTTCAGACAGTTTTGACCAATCCGGCAGGAATATTCATCTGGATCTCTCTGTTTTCTGCGTCGAATGCCATTATAAGAGATTCCTGGAATGGAACAAGAAGTGTTTCGTGCTCTGTTGAACCGTTCTCTGAAAGTGCGGAACAGATGCCTTCTGCGAGTTCAACCTCGATGCACGGATTGTTGGGGTAGTTGTGGTATGATATTATCTCTCCGATTAGGGTGTCATCCTGATTGTATAGGTCAAATCCTGTGATGTACTCTTCGAAATTCTCTTGGGCGTAATTTTCAAGGGCTTCGGGAGCTGCGCTTGAACTCTCTATGAAAATGGTTCTCTTCACAAGCTCTTCTGAGTGAGCCATATCATTTACAGTGCTGAACTTGACAATTGCACCGGAGTTGCCTTTAGGGGTGAAGCGGTCAATAAAAAAAGGAACCGGCAGCTCATCAAAATAGATGAACACCGGTTCTTTACGGTTTAAATCTTCCAACAAATCCGATGACAATTTGATTACAACTTCACCGGTTGTATTATAAGATTTGACAATTTGTGCTACAGCTATAGGCGAATTAAGCTTTCCGCTGTTTGCCCACAATGTGGTTGCCTTTTTAGCCTTAGCACACATTGTAATTAAGCCTCTGTGTTTTCTGCAGGAGCCTCTGTGTTCTCAGCCTCAGCTGCCGCTGCTGCTGCCTCTGCCTCAGCTTTAGCTGCTGCCTCAGCTGCCTCAGCCTCTGCTTTTCTCTTTGCAATCTCAGCTGCTCTGTCTGCGTTTACTTTAGACTCAACCTCAAGGGCTGCTTTCTTAGCTGCTCTTGCTGATTGCTCCAAGCTAGACTTCTTGTTGCTGACTTTAAGCTCTTTCTCTGCAACCCATGCTGCAAATTTAGCATCTGCCTGCTCCTGAGTCAAAGCGCCTTTAGCAACACCACCATTAAGGTGTTTCTTAAGAAGGATACCTTTGTATGAAAGGATTCTGCGGCAAGTATCAGAAGGTTGTGCACCAACATTCAACCAATACAAAGCTCTGTCATCGTTCAAAACGATAGTTGCAGGATTAGTGTTAGGGTTGTAAGTACCCAAAAGCTCAATAAAGCGACCATCACGTGGTGCTCTGGTGTCCGCTGCTACAATGTGAAAGAAAGCGTAGTTTTTCTTACCGTGGCGGGCCAAACGAATTTTAACAGCCATTTACTGTACGAATTTAAAAATTAATAATTTTTTTAACGTCCTTATCTTCTCGAGAAAAGGTGCGCAAAGATATGGATATTAGAGCAATTCTCCAAAAATTTATTATAATCAGCGATGGTGTAAAATAAAAACAGGCTGCTCTGTGCGAACAACCTGTTTTTATAACCTAAATCTAACCTATGAAAAAACTATTTGCTTTACTCTTTTGCAAAGCGTGTGCCAAAAATAATTTTTTAGTAAAAAAATGCGCGATGTCTACTAAGTGGGTACACTTTTGCGCGCCAGGTATATTTGGGGACTCTTTTTAGGTGATTGTAGAGTGAAGCAGGCTATTTTTTGAGTGAGGCCAGCAACTCCCTGTTTCTGGAGACCACATAGGCCAGGTAGATGAGGATTCCCATTGTGCCGTCGGTGAGGCGGATTGCGAGCAGCCAGCCGTCGGGAAGAGTGGTTTTTGCCTCAAGCATGTTGTTCGCAAAACTTACAACAAGGAAAATTATTATTCCAACATATATGTAGCTGCATATTTTTCTCCATTTGTAAGGGATGGGATAGTATTTGTTTCCAAGCCACAGGCTGTAGAGCAGCATTGCAAGTCCGCTCAATACATGAGCCCATACCGACGCCCAGTATGAGAAGTGGGGCATCAGGAGTATATTTATAAGTGCGGTAACTGCAAGACCGGCAAGGGTAATGTTTATTGCGTAGCGGGTCTGGCCGCTTAGTTTGTACCACATTGAGACATTGAAGAGGATGCCCAGCAGCATGTATGATATAAGCATAAGTGGTACGGTATCAAGCGCACCTCTGAAATCTTTACCCAAAAGCAGGCCGATTATATCCATATACAGTAGCACTCCAAGGAAGATGAGCATACAGAATGCCACAAAGTACTCCATTACCTTTGCATACATCTCTTTGGAGCCCTTTTCCCTCTCGCGGGCAAAGAAGAATGGCTCGGCGGCATAACGGAACATCTGTACAAAGAGGTTCATTATTACGGCAAGCCTTACTGCGGCCTGATAGATGCCCAGGTCACTGCGCCAGACTGCTCCTTCTGGGGCAAAGAAGCGGAAAAGTATACGGTCAAGGCTGTCATTGAGGATGCCAGGCAATCCTGCAACCATAAGCGGAAGCGAGTATATGAGCATCTGTTTGAGCAGTTTGCTCCTGATGGTAACTTTTACCCTCAAAAGGTCCGGGATAAAGAGTATTGTGCAAATTACACAACTCAAGAAGACGGCAAAGACTATATATACAAAGTTTGGTTCTGCAGGAATGAACCCTGTAATCCAGGAGTCGGGATGGGCGGAGAGATAAGCCGGAAGTGTGAGAAAAAGCAGCAGGTTAAAGCCAAGTTCGCTCACAATCTTTATGGTTTTGAATACTGCAAACTTGAGGGCCTTCTGCTGGTATCTCAATCGTGCAAAGAGAATGGCTGTAATGGAGTCGAGGGCGAGAATTCCGCCTGCATATACAATCATTTTGGGATAGAGGCCATAGCCCATTGCATTTGAGAGCGGCCCTGCAAAGCAGATCATCAGAAGGAAGAAGATTGCAGAGGTTGAGAGTACCATTCCCAATGCTGTTGAAAATGGGGACTCCGGGGTTAGTGAGCTTTCGGTTTGACTGTATTTGCCACCATCCGGTGCTGTATTGCCCTCCTTGATGCCGTTGCGTATATTGTTTGCAAACTTAAAGCATCCTGTTTCGAGTCCGAATACCAGAACCACCTGGAGCACTGCGATATATGACATAATCTCCGCGTATGCTCCATAACTCTCCGTTGATAGCACCCTCGTATAGAGCGGAACAATCAGGAAGTTGATCATTCTGGCAAGTATGGTGCTCAGTCCGTATATGGCGGTCTCTCCCGCCAGCTTCTTTATTGCATTGGCCATTTCTCAAATTGTGCATTTAAAATAGCGGTCCCTGTTTCAAATGCACACCCTGTCCGGTTACTCTGTGGCATGCTTTCCAAAAATAAGGAACCCTATATTTAGTTGTGGATACCATCTGTACTCGCCTCTCTGGTAGTAGGTTGCAGAGAATGAGACCGGCCCGACAGGTGATTGCCATACCAATGCTGCATTGGCAAGAAATGCCCCTTTAGGGAAGGCTCCGGAGTAGGTGTATCCGCCATCTCCAGCATTACACAAATATTTGTATGGCTGGAAATATGAGATATTTGTATGCAAAAATAGTGTTTTTGTAAATAATATCACAGGAGAAATGCCAATACCGATGAAAGAGTTTGCCCTGTATCCCTCCATCATCAGGGTGTTGTTGTGAGGAAGAGGCCTGAAAGCGGGCGTATAGAGCAGGGTGGAGATGTAGTTCGACATCCTGTTTCTGCCCGAAACCGTAATCTCGGCAACATATCCCAGGCTGAAGTGCCGGCCAATCTCAAAGTATCTTTCAGAAAAGGCTCTAAATAGCAGCATGTTATGGGATTTGCTGCTTTTGCGCTCAATGTTGTATGTTCTGGTGCCTGCCCTGAACTGCTCATGGGCAAAATTGTACCGTACAGCAAACTCCTCCTTCCCGCCCGATGTGGTGTATATTGGGTAATTTCTGGTGTCGCGCTCGAGGGTTACAAGAGGTGAGAGCAGTGTGAGGGTGGTTCTGTCGGGATTATCATGGGAGGTGTAGTTGTCTGACTGGTAATATGTCTCCCTTTCGCGTGCGGCAACTGTGGTGAATTTGACCATGAATTTGCTCCTTGAGTCCAAAGGGGTGGCAAAGCTGCTGCGGATGCCATATTCAAAAGATTGCACATTTGGTGGAAGCCTGTCAGATCTGAAGAGCCTCTGGTTGCCGTTGTAGTAGTCGAACTGTTGGGCAAACATCTGCACGGAGTAGTAGGCAAGTGGTTGAAACGATATATTATGTCTCCAGAAGAGCTCTCCGCCTTTGTAGAACTTGCCCAGATTGAAAGAGCCCTGTACCATCCATGGCCTTCCCGACAGATGGCTGTATGATACTCCTGCATAGAACTGGTTGAGCGAAGAGGTGGAGAGGTTTCCTCCGGCCATTATACGCCAGGGTGTTGCCTTTGTTGTATGCAGCCTGAGCGTTACAAGAGAGTCTTTCTCTTCTGGAATCCTGTATGAGGGGAAAAATGTGTTTATAAGTCCGCTTGAGGCTGCTGTGTAGTATACGCGTTTGAGTTGCTCCAGTTGGAGAGTGTCTGACTCATTTTTTATAATTGAACGGGTGACAAATCTCTTCTGCTGGTCAGTAAGATTGCCGGTAATCTCAACTGATGATGAGAAGTGCAGTGGCCTGACCCTCTTTCTGAACTCTTTTCTGAGCGAATCCCGCTCCTGCCGGCTGCATTCCCTGTTGAGTCTCTTCTTTATTTGGGTAATGTAGAGCTGGGCATTTTCATACCCCAGTTTGACAATCTCTTCGGACTTGTCAAACTCCATAAGTCCGTATGGGTACCTGCGCCCTATGACTATTCCTACCTCTTCTGGCATATCGTAATCTGTTGGAACTGTGAACATGCCTGAGACCTGTGAGTAGATGTCATCGGCATCCATTACCATCTCATCACCTGTGCATCTGGCCCCTATCACAAGGTCGGGGTTGAACTGCTCCACCATAACTTTCCATGGAAAGTTGTTGTAGAGCCCGCCATCAAAGTATAGTACAGAGTCAATAACTATGGGCTTGAAGACCAGCGGGTAGGTCATGGAGGCCCTTACAGCTGCCCCGAGATTGCCGCTGCGCATTGTTACCGGCTCTTTTTTGGCAACGTCGGCAGCTATGCAGAAAAATGGAACCATAAGGCTGTCGAAATTGTCTGACGCTGCAATGGAAAGTGGGGCAAACTCCTCAATAAGAGCCATATTCATTGGATATGGCGATACAATGTTTGTTGGAAAATCTATCTTCAGCTTATGCTTTTTGCTTTTGTATGGAGCTCCTGGGGTGAAATCGCTGCTGGCCTTTCGCCCTATTGAAAGTGAGAGCATCTCAGGAGTTGGGGGATTGCTGTAAAAATAGGAGGCATATCTCTTTTCCGGAACTCCGTTGGTCCAGTTCATGAACTCATCGCTTTTAAGGATTTCTAGCATCTGGTCGGGTGTATAACCGGTGGCGTACATGGCACCGATGATTGCGCCCATGGAGGTGCCGCAGATGTAGTCTATTGGAATATTGTTCTCCTCCAGGGCTTTGAGGACTCCAATATGGGATACCCCCTTTGCACCACCTCCACTGAGAACAACACCCACTGTCCTGCACTTTTTCACATAAGAAGAATCAGTACAAATGGCGCTTGCAGAAGAGCATAGCATGAACATTGCAAAAAGCAGCGGAAAAAATATACTTTTCCGGGCTCTTCTTTTGTAAAATGTATGGTCAATTCTCATTTTAATTAATAAATTTGCAGAGATTAACATTAAATATCGTATAGCATGAAATCAAAAATTACACTCCTTGCAATATGTGCACTTGCACTCTTTGCATGTAAGAACCAATCTGGTGATAAACCTGTATTAAAGGAACAACCGGCAACAGAAATCGTTGAAAAAGTGAGGGCAGAAGAGCCAATTTTTGAGGTTAAGACCAATATGGGAACAATGAAGATCAAATTGTATAAGGAGACTCCTCTTCATAGAGACAATTTTGTAAAGCTTGTTGAGCAGAAATTCTATGACGGTCTTCTTTTCCATAGAGTGATAAGCGGATTTATGATTCAGGCAGGTGATCCTCTTTCAAAAGATCCTGCACAGGTCGCAAAATATGGAACAGGTGGCCCCGGATATACAGTTCCTGCTGAGATCCTTCCTCAGTTTACACATAAGAAGGGTGCCATAGCTGCAGCCCGCAAGGGTGACAAGGCAAATCCCAACAGGGAGTCTTCGGGATCGCAGTTCTACATTGTGCATAGTGCTGAAGCTTGTGCATCGCTTGATGGTCAGTATACAGTTTACGGCGAGACAATAGAGGGTCTTGATGTTGTGGATAAAATTGCTGCTGTAGCTACAGGCGCACAGAAGAGGGATCTTCCTAATGAGCCTGTGAAGATTATCAGTATCAGAGAGATTGAGCAGGCACCTGCTGCAGAGCAGACTCCTGTCCAGACTCCGGCAGAGCAGACCCCTGCACAATAGTTGAATAACCAAGCCCGGCCATTTAAGGTCGGTCGGGCCCAAGAGAGAATATTTTGGATATCAGAGGAAAGGTCATTGCTTTTGATGCCGACGATACACTTTGGCACAATGAGATAAATTTTAGAAATGCTGAGAGGGAGTTTGCGCAGGCCATGCTCCCTTTCTGCAAAGAAGAGGAGGCTATTGCCCACCTTATGGAGGTTGAGGGGCGCCATATCCCAACTTTGGGATATGGCACCAAGACCTTTATAATTGCATTGGCAGAGGCTGCAATGGAGCTGGGAGGGGAGAGTATCCCCAACAGCAAGATAAGGGAGGTGATGGAGATAGGCAAGAGGACGGTGTGTCCAAAAGTTGAACTCTATCCCCATGCGAAGGAGGTGCTCGATCTCCTTTACAGGGAGCAGTCAAGGTTGGGATTCCGGTTGGTGCTGGCAACCAAAGGTGATCTTAAGGATCAGCAGTACAAAATCGGAAAATCCGGTCTGCAGGACTATTTTTCGCATATTGAGATAATGTCTGAAAAAGATAGGCAAGGTTACTTGTCCCTTATGAAGAGATGTGGTGTGGAACCGGAGGATTTTATAATGGTCGGCAACTCGTTCAAGTCAGACATAAAGCCTGTTATAGAGCTGGGTGGAACCGCTTTTTACATTCCGTCAGAGATTATCTGGGTGCATGAAATTGTTGAGGAATTTGACCATCCGAGTCTTATGAGACTTGAATCAATGAAGGAGTTGCTGCCAATTTTTGGAATAACTGATTGCAAATAAATTACTTACTATACAATGTCACTTTTGGATATTATTAAGAAAAACCGCAGTTACCGCCGTTTTTACGAGGAAACCGATATTCCTGCGGAGCATTTGAGACTTATGGTTGAGGCTGCAAGATATTCGGCTTCATCAAGAAATATACAGCCTCTGAAATATGTGGTGTGCAATTGTCGGGAGACAAATGGAAAGATATTTCCTACACTTGCATGGGCCGGATACCTTACCGATTGGGACGGGCCTGTTGAGGGGGAGAGGCCAAGTGGCTATATTGTGCAGCTTCTTGACAAAAATATCAGTGCTACAGCATCGTGTGACCATGGTATAACAGCCCAGAGCATTCTTTTGCAGGCTGTTGAGCTGGGATATGGCGGATGTATAATAGCATCGGTAAAGAGAGAGACTCTTGCACAGGTACTTCAGTTGCCTGAGAATCTGGAAATTTTGCAGGTTATTGCACTTGGAAAGCCAAAGGAGAGTGTGGTGGTTGATGATATGGTGGAGAACCAGTACAAGTATTGGCGTGAGCCGGACGGGAGGCACCATGTGCCAAAGAGGACATTGGATGAACTTATTGTCAGGATTGATTAAATATTAGAGATATGGAGGTAAAGATTGTAAACAAATCTGCATTTGATGTGCCGCAGTATGCAACGGCAATGTCGGCAGGCATGGATCTTAAGGCAAATATTACAGAACCTATTGAACTTGATTCGCTTGAGAGGGCTATGATCCCTACCGGTCTATATATTGAGCTTCCCGACGGCTATGAGGCGCAGGTGCGTCCGAGAAGTGGCCTGGCTGCAAAGTTCGGGGTTACTGTTGCCAATGCCCCCGGTACAATTGATGCGGATTACAGGGGTGAAATAAAGGTTATTCTTATAAATTTGTCGAAGGAGAAGTTTGTGGTGAATCCTGGGGAGAGAATTGCCCAGATGGTAATTGCAAAATATGAGCAGATAGAGTGGAAAGAGGTTGATGAACTTGGCGTTTCTGAACGTGGAGAGGGTGGATTCGGCTCAACAGGCAGAAAATGATTTGGAAGTAATTGGACAGATTCGGCTATGGATATACAACTTGCAGTAGATAATGCAAAGTGCATAAAATGCGGCAAATGCATAAAGGTTTGCCCCTCAAGGATTTTTGAGTGGAGCAGCAATGGAAACTGCCGTAGTGTCAAGGTGGAGAATGTGCAGAGTTGCATAAAGTGCGGCCATTGTGCCGCCGTATGCAGGGCTATGGCCATAAAACATTCGCTTTTTCCTCCGGAGAAGGTGCATCCGGTTGATTATGGGGCATTGCCCACTCCCGAGCAGGTAATGCTTTTGTGCAAGGCCAGACGTTCAAACAGGGCACTTGTTTCAAAGGAGGTCCCGCAGGAGTTCATTGATAAGATTCTGGAGACTGCCAATGCTGCGCCTACAGCAAGCAATCTGCAGCAGTTGGAGTACACTGTTGTAACTTCGCAAGATAAGATTACAGCAATAATTGAGTTTGTGCTGGACTATTTTGCATCAATGGTAAGACTGCTTGAAAACCCGCTGCTGAAACCTCTTCTTAAAAGGGTATTGGGTGATGGCGCCTACAGATATGTGGGGGTATTCCAAAGAATAAGGGAGGCCTATAAAAAGGGTGATGATCAGATTTTGCGTGGTGCTAAATGTGTGGTCTTCATTCATGCGCCAAGGAGTTCACGTTTTGCGGATGCCGATGCCAATCTTGCATATCAGAACGGCTCACTGATGGCTGAATCGCTGGGCGTCAGCCAGATATACACCGGATTTGTGTGTACTGCAGCCAAAAAGGGAAAGGGCAGGCTGGAGCGTATTTTGGGTATAGATCCTACAAGGAGGATTGTTGCCGGAATGGCACTTGGAATGGCCGAGTTCAGATACCCTAATTTTATTGACAGAGAGCCTCTCAAGGCTAACATTATATAATATGAAGAATTTGGAGATACCGGCCCTGTATGATATTTTCCGCACATGCAGCGGTGTAAGTACAGATAGCCGGAAGATAGAAAAGGGTACTATGTTCTTCGCCCTCAAAGGCGAGAACTTCAATGGAAACCACTTTGCCGTGGGTGCTCTGGAGCAGGGTGCCTCTTATGCTGTAGTTGACGATGAAGAGGTCTACAATGCAAATGGCCACCTTCATCAGCAGTTGCTGCTTGTTGAAGATGTGCTTGTTGCACTCCAGCAGCTGGCGAGGTACAACAGGCTTCAGTTTAAAATACCGGTAATAGGCCTTACCGGAACAAATGGCAAGACTACAACCAAGGAGCTGATAACTGCGGCGCTGTCGGCGAAATATAGAGTGGTATCAACTTTAGGAAATCTGAACAACCATATAGGTGTACCACTGACTTTATTGAGAATCGGTCCTGATACCCAGGTGGCGGTAATAGAGATGGGAGCCAGTGCTCCTGGCGAGATTAACCTTCTCTCTTCGCTTGTATGTCCGAGCTTTGGCCTTGTTACAAATGTGGGAAAGGCGCATTTGTTGGGGTTCGGCTCTTTTGACGGTGTGAAGGCTGCAAAGGGTGAACTATATGATAACCTTGTGGCTCATAAGAAGATAGCCTTTGTAAATGTAGATAATCCACATCTTCTTGATATGGCCCACAAAAGGCCAAACCTGCATATTGTTCCGTATGGTATAAAGAACAATTGTGTAAGGATCATAAAGGAGAATAATGGAAGCCCTTTCCTGAAAATAACTGTTCCAAATCCTTGTATTGAGGCGGCCAGTGTGGGAGAACCGATGGAGGTAACAATCCAAACCAGGCTTATCGGAGATTATAATACCGACAATGTATTGGCCGCATTGTGTATCTCTACCTATTTTGATGTGCCTACCGTACAGGCAGTTGCGGCAATAGAGGCCTATCAGCCTTCAAATAACCGCTCCCAGATGACCAGAACAGAACACAACACTCTTATAATTGATGCCTACAATGCCAATCCTACAAGCATGGCAGCCTCACTTGAAAACTTCAGAGGTATAAAGGCAGAGAAGAAGGTGCTGGTGCTCGGTGATATGCTTGAACTTGGTGCAGACTCTCTCAAAGAGCATAGTACAATTGTGGAATTGGCCCTCTCCCTTAATGCAGAAAAGGTACTGTTTGTGGGAGGAGAGTTCAAGGCTGCTGTGGCCCAACTCGATAAAGATGGCGGTTTTGACGGCCGTAGAGTCTCCCTTTTTGAAGACTCCGTCGCTTTGCGTGATTGGCTTGTGCAGAATGGAGTGCAGGGTGCAACCATTCTGATAAAAGGATCGCGCGGTACGCGTCTGGAGAGGATTTTTGACGTATTGTAAATCTTGAAAAGAATAAACAGATTTGACCATGAGAAACTCAATTAAAAGATTGGCAGTGTGCCTTGCCGGATGTGTAGGTATTCTGTTGTTGTCGGGAAGCTGTACATGCAACACTTCTGAAAAGTATTACAAATCCATTCCCGACGGATTTGACAAAATGTGCCAGCGTGCCATTGATGAGTGGAAGGTGCCAGGCATGGCCGTGGCAGTAGTGAAAGATGGCGAGGTAGTGTTTATGGATGGCTTCGGCTCTGCAAAATTGGGAGATTCGGCCAATGCAGCTGTGCCTGTCACACCTCAGACAAAATTTGTAATTGCATCAACTTCAAAGGCTATAACAGGTGCCCTGCTTGCAACTGTGATGGATGACTATGATACAATCAAATGGGATGCGCCAGTGAAGAATTATCTTCCTGATTTCAAGCTTTATGACAAGTGGGCTACAGAAAACTTCCAGGTTCGTGACATTATGGTTCACCGTACCGGATTCAACAGCTATGCACTTGATGACCTTCCATTCTTCGGATATGACAGGGATGACCTTTACCGGCTGTTTGCAGTTGTGCAGCCTACATACAGCTTCAGAACAAAATATGCGTACAATAACGAAATGTATACTGTAGCTGCAAAAATCATTGAAAAATATACAGGCAAAAGTTGGGATGAGGCAATAGTTGAGCGTATTTTTACACCACTTGGAATGAAGAACAGTACAACCGGAAATGTCTCATTCTTTACTGCGGAGAATCTGGCACAGGGTTACAGGTTGCGTAAGGCCGAGGATAAGGATGAGATAGCAGTTGTTCCGCGTACCGATAAGGAGAATGCATTTACATGGCTCTCTGCCGTGGCACCTGCAGGATTTGTGATCTCAACTGCAGAGGATATGGCAAACTGGGTAAAGATGAACCTTAACCATGGTGTGTTTGAGGGCAAGGAGGTTGTTTCGAGAAAGAACCACGATATGCTTTTCTATCCCCAAACCATTACATCATGCGATTCGTCGCGTCTATGCAACTATGCACAGGGTTGGACTATCGAGCAGAACAGACGTGGCCGTTACATCAGACATACAGGATTGGCATACGGTTACACAGCTCTTGTAGGTATGGTTCCTGATCTGAATCTCGGCTTTGTATTCCTTACAAACAATGGAACTTCTGCCGATGCACAGTCTGCAATTGCACGTGATCTTATAGAAAAGTATTACGGCAATGACAACCCTACCTATTTTGATGAGTATCTTGCAGAGTTCAAGGCTGATCTCTTCAGTAAGGATGAGGAAGAGAAACCTGAGGAGACTCCGGTGGCTCCATTGGCAAACAAGGCCTATGTGGGAGAGTACCACCTTGATGTGTTCGGTACTGCAAAAGTATACGAAAAGGATGGCCAGCTCTTCTTCAACTTGAGAAAGGTTGACAGCCCTTTGAAACACAAGAACGGCAACAAATTTGAGTTCTTTGTGCCTGGTGGGGGCAATTTTGAGCTTTCATTTACAGCAAAAGGCGGCAGGGTACAGTCGCTTACATTTGATATAAATGACCCTATCGGGGAGTTTGTAAGGAGATAATATCAAAAGAAGACCATGTGCTGCTCTTTGTATCTTTTGGGAGATGAACCTGTATGTTTCTTGAAAAATTTTCCAAAAGAGGACTGGTCTGAAAAATTGAGCGATTCGGCTACCTGCTGAATGCTGTTTTCAGGTTTGCGGAGCATCACTTTGGCTCGTGTTATAACGTATCTGGCAATCCAGCCACCAGCTGTTTTGCCGGATATTTCTTTTAATATCAGGGAGAGATATTGGACACTTATGCAGAGCTTGTCGGCATAGAAAGCGGGGTTGTGCTCCTTTTCGCCATATCTTACAAGAAGCTCTATAAACTTCTTGATATATGTCTTCTTTATTGATGATTTTGTGATTGCAGCCGTTGATTTGTCAATTTTTGTACTGCTTAAGAGTATATTGGCGAACTCCATCAGAAAATTGTAGATAGAGTTGCGGACAATTTCTCTTCTCAATAGATGACCGGTGTCATTAAGATAGTGCCAGATTCTTGAATAGCAGTCATTTATTGTTTTGAAGGCAGCTCCCTCAAAGGTGGTAATGGGTGAGTGTTCCCTATTTATTATTTCAGATATTGATATGGGGCTGCTGTTGAAGCTGGACGACATGATGAATTCGCGTGAACAGATAAAGATGTACGCTTCGGTATCAGGTGAACATACAAACTCTGTAATTGTCAGTAAAGGGATGAAACTGAAGATGCTATGTTTTTGTATTCGGGTGTTTCTGTAGTTTATTGTTGCAGAAATTTCTCCTTTGAGTACAAAAATGTTGCAGAGGATATTTCCCATTGAGCGGGTCATGAACATATCTTCAACCATGTCATTGAGTACTGACACATTATTATGGTTTATTTTGGCAAGTGTCACGCTGTCATCCAGAATGGCTCCGCCCATTGCATTGTGGAACTCCTTGATAGAGAATAGTCTTTCGTATGTAATATTCATCTGTGTTCTGACTTTTTTGTTCCGGACTGTACAATTTTGATACCAAAATATAGAGAAGTGGAATAAAAAAAGTTATAAAAAGTTGTTGAGTTTGGGTTGTGAAATAGAATTGTATAGTTTTGAACCAAAAATATACTTTTTAAGGCAAAAAAGTTTCCTGTATATTGTGTCAAATTTGCAGCCGAAAATGGTAAATGGGCTTTGGCCGCTTAAATTATGAGAAAAGAGCATATTCTGGAGTTTGTCTATAGCGAGTTCGCAGCATGTGGATTCAAACGTGTAAACGTTGATGACCTTGCATCAAAGATGCGTATTTCAAAGAAAACGCTCTATGAAATGTTCTCAAACAAAGAAAAACTGTTTTTGGAAGCTATAAATCTTAAAAGTGGCAAAATAATTGTGGCAATGTCGCAGGTTTCTGAGGAGTGTGAAAATGTGCTTGAAATCATAATCAGATGTTCAATGCACCTGTTTGGGGTGATAAATGGCGTATCAAAACAGTTTGAGCAGGATATAAAGAATTGTCATCAGGCGGCAGAGTCGCTGAATCATATAAAGAATACGCTGCTTGAGAGCGGAAAGAGGCGTTTTGATCAGGGCAAACATGAGGGATACCTGTTGCAGGATGCAGATTTTGAAATTGTGGGAAATCTGTTGAACCATCAGGTGGTAAAGATGACTGAACAGACGAGTGAAAGGTATACACCTACCCAGATATGTTTCAATAGCCTCATAATAATTTTGAGAGGAGTGTGTACGGAGAAGGGCAGGGCAATATTGGATGAACTGCAGGAGTCGTACAAATTTTGATTGTAAGTAATAATTTAATTTATATAAAATGAAAAAAGGATTGAAAACTATTGTAGCCATTGTATCCTTGTTTGCGTTGGGAGTACCATCGTTTGCGCAAGATACATTGAAGCTTACCCTCCAGGATGCTTTGGAGATTGCTTTGAGCGAGAACCTTACTGTAAAGGTTGCCGACATGGAGATTAAGAGGACTGAGTATGCAAAGAAAGGTACTTATGCCTCATTGTTCCCTCAGATTGATTTCAGTTTCAACTACCAGGGTGCAATAAAGAAACAGACTATGTTTATGGGTGACCAGTCTTTCCAGATTGGTAGGGATCATACTTGGAGTACCGGCTTCTCATTGGGAATGCCGTTGGTATCAGTTCCTCTATGGAAGAGCCTCAAGATTACAGGAATGGATGTTGAACTCTCTGTAGAAAAGGCGAGAGCTTCAAGACAGGATCTTGTAGACCAGATCAAACAGACTTTCTATACAACATTGCTTGCCAATGATTCGTATGAGGTATACAAAGAGAACTATGAGAACACATTGGAAGATCTTGAGGATGTAAAGAAGAAGTATGAGAACGGCAAGGCTGCCAAATTTGACCTTATCAGAGCAGAGGTGAATGTTCAGAATGCAATTCCTGCAATGTATGATGCGCAGAACAGTGTTACCCTTGCCTTGTGGAAGCTTAAAGCCTTGATGGGTGTGGATTTGAACCTTAACATTGCCTGTGTAGGTAACTTGACAGACTACAAGAATGAGTTGGCAGATGCAGATATGTATGCTTCTGTTGATTTGGGCAACAACAGCACTCTGAAGCAGTTGGATATTCAGCGTGAGATGTTGCAGAAGAATCATGAAATCAACATTGCAAAATACTATCCGTCATTGAATCTCTCTGTAAACTACCAGTGGTTGGCTATGGAGAACAATTTGAAATTTGGGGACTATATGTGGAATCCTTACTCTACAGCGGCCATCTCATTGGCTATTCCAATCTTCTCAGGCGGTCAGAGATTCCATGCTGTAAAGCAGACCAAAGTCCAGAAACAGCAGCTTGATCTTCAGATTGAGAATGCACAGCGTGAGTTGGAGGTTGGTGTAAGAAGTGCCTTGAGTTCTATGCAGACATGCAAAGAGC
Source organism: Bacteroidales bacterium (assembly GCA_017398125.1). Taxonomy (GTDB): domain Bacteria; phylum Bacteroidota; class Bacteroidia; order Bacteroidales; family UBA932; genus Egerieousia. The sequence goes on along the minus strand of JAFQHE010000023.1, from coordinate 20,663 downwards.
AGCACTTGGCAGCTGCAAAATCAATTGAGGGTGCAGAGGCCGGATATGAGATTGCACAGAAGAGATATGAGATTGGTAGCGGTACCCTTTTGGAACTTAATGATGCCCAGTTGGCACTGTTGCAGGCGAGATTGTATGTCAACCAGTCTATCTACAATTACCTTGTGGCAAAATCTACATTGGATAAATTGTTGGGTGTAGATGCCCCTGCTGTAAACAAATAAGTAAAAACAAAAAAACAGATAATGAATATGAAAAAAACTAATTTCTTCAAGATGCTGCTTGCGGCTGCAATCTTTACTTCTGCGGCAGCATGTAACAACAATGGTGCAAGCGAAGAGGCAGCAGTGGCAGAAAAAGAGTCTGCAGTCAAAGTTAAGGTTAAACAATGTTTTGAGAGGGAGGTAGAGCAGATTGAGGTATTTACTGCTACTGTTGAGCCTAATATCAAGAATAATATCGCTCCACAGCAGCCAAACCGTATTGCTGCAATTTATGTTGAGGTTGGCGACCAGGTACGCAAGGGCCAGATTCTTGCAAAGATGGATGCATTGAGTCTTGAGCAGGTGAAGTTGAAGATGAGCAATGACTCATTGGAATTTGAGAGAATCACAAAACTTTATGAGGTTGGTGGTGTATCAAAGAGTAATTGGGATGCAATGAAACTTGCCTACAATATTTCAAGAACTCAATTCAAGAACCTTATGGAGAACACATCTCTTATCAGCCCTATTGATGGAGTTGTAACTGCAAGAAACTATGATCAGGGAGATATGTACAGCGGTGCAATGCCTCTATTTGTAGTGGAGCAGATCCGTCCTGTAAAATTGTTGGTAAATGCTTCAGAGAAGCTATTTACAAGCATCAAAAAGGGTATGGAGGTTGATGTAAAACTTGATGTTTACGGTGATGAGGTATTCAAAGGTAAAGTATCTTTGGTTTATCCGACAATTGACCCTCAGACCAGAACATTCCCTGTTGAGATAAAGATTGACAATGCAAATGGCAGAGTACGTCCTGGTATGTTTGCAAGGGCTACATTTGCTTATGGAACAGCAAACCACGTGGTAGTTCCTGATATGGCAATTGTAAAGCTTACAGGTGCGGGTGACAGATTTGTATATGTTGTTGAAGATGGCAAAGTGAACTTCAAGAAGGTTGAGCTTGGCAGAAGAATGGATACTGAGTATGAGATTGTAGGTGGTCTTAATTCAGGTGACAATGTGGTTGTTGAAGGACATGCGCGTTTGACAAACGGTGCGGCTGTTGAGGTAATGCAATAATCGCAGTCCAGTCATTAAAAATCATATCAAGTAGAAACATAAATATACAGAAAAATGAGTTTATATGAATCAGCTGTGAAAAAGCCCATTACCACTGCCTTGATCTTTGTGGCAGTGGCAATATTCGGTATTTTTTCACTTATAAATATTCCAATAGACCTGATACCGGAAATTGAGACAAACTCAATTATGGTCATGACCAGTTATGCTGGTGCCAGTGCTTCAGATATTGAGAACAACGTAACCAAGCCTTTGGAGAATGTGCTTAACAGTTGTGAGGATTTGAAGCATATTACATCACAATCAAAAGAGAATATCTCAATTATAACCCTGGAGTTCGAATTTGGTATAGACATAGATGTTGCAACCAACGATGTCCGGGACAAGTTGGATATGGTAGAATCTGCATTGCCTGATGATGTTGGCAATCCTATTATCTTCAAATTCGGCGCAGATGATATTCCAATCATTATGCTCTCTGTAACAGCGGAAGAGAGTACTCCTGGTCTTTACAAGATTTTGGATGACAAGGTTGCCAACCCGTTGGCACGTGTAAAAGGTGTGGGTGCCGTATCGGTTGCAGGTGCTGCAAAGCGTGAGTTGAAAGTATATTGCGACCCTCATAAACTTGAGGCTTACAATCTTTCAATTGAGCAGATTTCTCAAATTATCGGAATGGAGAACAGAAATATCCCGGGCGGTAATATTGATGTAGGATCCAATACATACGCTTTGCGCGTACAGAAGGAGTTTGCTGATGCTTCTGAGATGTTGAACCTTGTTGTGGGATACCATAACGGAAGTACTGTCTATTTGAAGGATGTTGCACGTGTTGAGGATGGACTTGAGGAGAGGGCTCAGGAGACATTCAGTAACCTTAAGAAAGGTGGAATGATCATTATCCAGAAACAGGCGGGTTCAAACTCTGTGGAGATTTCAGAGAAGGTTAAGGAAAAATTGCCGGAGATCCAGGAGTCGCTTCCATCTGATGTGAAACTGGGTGTAATTGTAGATACCTCAGACAACATTATACGCACAATGAACTCCTTGAAAGAGACAATTGCGATTACTTTTATCCTTGTTGTGTTTGTGGTATATGCATTCTTGGGAAGATGGAGAGCTACATTTATCATTGCCCTTACCATCCCTATCTCATTGTTGGCATCATTGATGTACCTTTTTGCAACAGGAAGTTCGCTTAACATCATCTCAATGAGTTCCTTGTCAATAGCCATCGGTATGGTTGTGGATGATGCGATTGTGGTTCTTGAGAATATTACTACACATATTGAGCGCGGTAGCCGTCCTAAACAGGCAGCTATACATGCAACAAATGAGGTGGCAATTTCAGTAGTGGCATCAACCCTTACAATGTTGGCCGTATTTATGCCAATGACAATGATCAGCGGCTTGAGCGGAGTATTGTTCCGTCAGTTGGGTTGGATTGTAAGTATCATTATGATTGTATCTACAGTTGCCGCATTGTCTCTTATTCCTATGCTTTGTTCGCAGTTGTTGCGTCTTAACCCGACAATGGGCAAATTCCAGAAGTTGTTCTTTGTTCCAATAAACAAAGGTCTTGATGCTTTGGATAGGGGCTATGGCAAGTTGTTGGGATGGGCTGTTCACCACAGAAGGAGTGTGATTATGCTTGGCTTGGCAGTCTTCTTTGGTGCAATCTTCATTTTGGGCCCTATGTTGAAGACAGAGTTCTTCCCGGCACAGGATAATGGACGTATCTCAATCTCTGTAAAATTGCCTATAGGTACACGTCAGGACATTACAAGGGATCTTGCATTGGAATTGGCAGAGAAGTTTATGAAAAAGTATCCTGAAATTACAAGATGTAATGTCACTGAGGGTGCTGCCGATACCGACAATACATTTGCATCAATGAGTACCAACGGTACCCATATCATGTCTTTCAATATAGCACTTACAGATATGGAGGAGCGTGAAAGGGGATTGCTGGAGATTTGTGACATGATGCGTGCCGATCTTGCCGAGTATCCTATCATCAGGACATTCCAGGTTACAGCCGGCGGACAGAGCGGCGGCATGGGAGGTCAGTCTACTGTAGATGTTGAGATTTACGGTTATGACTTTGCTGCAACAGATAAGGTTGCGAATGATCTTACAAGAATCATGAAGTCGTACGAGGGCATTAATGAGGTTGTTGTGAGCAGGGATGAGTATACTCCGGAGTATCAGGTTGATTTTGATAGAGAGAAATTGGCTATCAATGGTTTGAATACATCAACTGCTGCACAGTTCCTAAGAAACAGAATCAACGGAGCATTGGCATCATACTATAGAGAAGATGGTGAGGAGTATGACATTACTGTAAGATACGCTCCCGAGTTCCGTCAGTCTGTTGAGGATATAGAAAATATCCTTGTTTACAACAATATGGGCAAAGGTATCAGAATCCGTGACCTTGGTGAAGTGAAGGAGATTCTTACACCTCCGACTATTGAGCGTAAGGACCGTGAAAGATTGGTTACAGTAAAGGTTGTATGTCCTAAAGACAAGGCATTGAGTGATGTGGTAGCTCTTGTAAACAAGGAGATGAAGGCAATGGAAATCCCTTCGGACATAGCTTGGCAGTTGGGCGGTACCTACGAAGACCAGCAGGAGTCGTTCGGAGACTTGATTACACTTATGTTGCTTGTGGTGATATTGGTGTTCATCGTGATGGCTGCACAGTTTGAGTCTCTAACATATCCGTTTGTGATCATGTTCTCAATTCCGTTTGCGGTTGTGGGTGTATTGATGGGATTGGTATTCACCGGAACACCTATGGGAATCATGGCAATGGTCGGTCTGTTGATGTTGTTGGGTATTGTGGTTAAGAACGGTATCGTGCTTATCGACTATACAATCCTGTGTCGTGAGAGAGGAATGGGTATTCTGCTATCTGTGGTTACAGCCGGAAAATCCCGTTTGAGACCGGTGCTTATGACAACACTTACAACTGTGTTGGGTATGGTTCCTATGGCAATCGGTACCGGTACAGGTTCGGAGATGTGGAGAAGTATGGGTCTTACAGTTGCATGGGGTCTTGCAGTCTCTACATTGATTACACTTGTAATTGTTCCAACACTATACGCTGTATTTGCAGGCAACGGTGTCAAGAACAACCGTAAGAAATTGGCAAAGAGATTTGCCGTATAATTAACAGGTAATATATTGCAGCCTGCTTGAGGGCAGGCTGCATAAAATATAATTAAGTATTATGAAAGCAGTATTTATATCATATAACCAGGCATACCATGAGGAGATAATGGAGATTATGCACAACTGCGGTCTCAAAGGGTATACTTATTGGGATGTAACCAAGGGTAGAGGTTCATTTACAGGAGAGCCGCATCTTGGAGACCATGCATGGCCAACACTCAACGGTTCGTTGCTTATAATGGCTCAGGATAATCTTGTGCCTGAGTTCAAGAAGAGATTGAAGGCACTTGATTCGGTCTCTGAAGCAATGGGCTTGAGATATTTTACCTGGACAATTGATGAGGATTAACCTCTGTATTTGAGTTGTGAAAACCTTTTGCTTCCAGTAAAGAACTTCAAAATGATGCTCTTGTTGTAGGCTCCTGCAAGATTCTTTGAGGATGCATTGGTGTAACTTATAAGGCGCGGCGATATTTTGGCTGCGCCTTTCATTTTCCTGTAATCTGAGTGGGCATTCAGCACCGCCTTGAAAAATTGCCATTTGCCTTGTAGCAAATATGCAACGCCCGACAGCCCGTCAATACACATTCTCTTGAAAATGAAGAAATTCCTCTTTATCAAAGCTGCGGTGTCATCTTCTCTGTATGGAAGGTTTTTATATAGCATCAGAAGATTGTTGCGGTAGTTGAGGTAGAGTTTTCTCGGCGAGTTGTTCGGTAAAGTGCCTCCACCAACATGGTAAACGGTGCTCTGTGGAACAACCCAAACCTCATGGCCAAGAAGTTTGGCCCTCCAGCAGAGATCTATCTCCTCCATGTGGGCAAAGAATGATTCGTCAAGACCTCCAAGTTCCCTCCAGACATTGCTTTTTACCACCATACAGGCTCCAGTTGCCCAAAAGATCTCCATCGGAGTATCATACTGACCATGATCCTCCTCCACACTCGACAATATCCGGCCTCTGCAGAATGGAAAACCATAGCAGTCAATAAAGCCTCCGCAAGCTCCGGCATATTCAAAGGTCTGCAGTTTCCCTGAACTGTCGGGAAGAGAAAGAAGTTCTTCATAGCGGGCCTCCGAGAGTACTTTGGGCATACATATATCGGCATTCGGGTTATTCTCCATAAAATCGATTATGGCATCGAGCCAGCCGCTGCTTACGCGTATGTCGGAATTGATAAGTACATAATACTCTGCCTCAATCTGTGCCAAAGCCCTGTTATAGCCGCCGGTAAAGCCGTAGTTACGGTCAAATTCAATCAACTCTACAGAGGGGAACTTCTCTTTGAGCATTGCGACTGAGCCGTCGGTGGAGCCATTGTCTGCAACAATCACAGTTCCTGTAGCCGGGGGAGTGTGCCCGACAAGTATTGGAAGATATTTTTCAAGGAATTTTATTCCGTTCCAGTTCAATATTACAACGGCAGCTTTCATTATGGGAATATGATTTTATTGACTCTTTTTATGGTGTAAACTATCTCTTTGACCCGGTGGTCAGTGCTGTATATTCATCCTCTTCTGCCGGTGTGAGGTCACGTTTCCAGCGTTTATGGCTCCATAGCCAGTTGTATTTGTTGGAGTCGATGTCCCTCTCAAGCAGCCGGGCGTACTCTCTCGTTACGTATCTTGGCGACTCATTGCCTGCTGCTTCTGTTATTACGGTAAATGTCATTTCATATCTGCCGCGTTTCAGACGTTCCATGTCGAGGTAAACTACAGGCAGATTGAGTCTTGTTGCAAGATCCTCTGCACCTGTGAACATAAGTGTCTTCTGGTTGAGGAACTTTGCAACTGTACGCACAACAGTAGGGGACTGGTCTGCAATAAATACATAAATGCTCTTCTCCTTCTCCCGTACGGCATCACGCAGAATGGATTTTGATGAGACTATATGTCCCTTGTTTTCAAATTTTCTGTACTCATGCATACGGATCTTCTCAAAGATAAAGTTTGAGATGCGGCTGTTGGCGGTCTTGTATCCGAGCATGATGCGGCAATTTGCAAAACTGTCGGGACGACGGTTCTTCTTCTCTCCGCAAAAGGCTCCTATAAGTTCCCAATTGCCTCTGTGGCCCAACATGACAATTACCTTGTTGTGCCTTGCACATATACCGTCAAGAACTTCGGGGTTCTTTACTGTAATCATCCTGCACAAAGCCTTTGGTGATGCACTTATTGCCCAAATGCTCTCCATGAATATGTCGCACATATAAGTGTAATACTCCTTTACAACTTTGGAAAGTTCGCCATATTTCATGTCGGGAAAGCTCCTGGCGAGATTTGTATAGATGGTTGAGGTGCGGTATTTGAAGAGTTTCCTCAACATAAAGGCAAAAAGGTCAGATAAAACGTAGAATACCCGTAAAGGCAGAAGGGAGAGCAGAACAAGAAGCCACCATAACAGATATGAAACCAATTTTGCCATAATAAGATAAATATTAGGGCACAAAGGTATTTATTTTTTTGTAAACTCTCTCTTTTTTATATCTTTGTTCAATTTTGTATTACTTACACATTTTACACACAGAAGAAAAATCAATTATAATATTAACTTAAAACTACTATTTATGTTTAAAAATCATCCTAAAGGGTTGCTTGCAGCGGCTCTAAGTAATATGGGCGAGCGCTTTGGCTACTACATTATGAATGCGGTGCTTGTGCTTTTCCTATGTTCTAAATTTGGTTTGAGTGAGGGTGCCAGCAGCGCGATTTACTCTGTATTCTACGCAGGCATCTATATTCTTGCTCTTGTTGGTGGTCTTATTGCAGACCGCACACAGAACTATAAGGGTACCATCAAGTCAGGACTTATAATCATGGCGATAGGATACATTATCCTTTCAATTCCAATCCTTGCAACAGCAGAGAACACTACATGGTTGCTTTCACTTACTTGTGTGGCATTGTTCCTTATTGCATTCGGTAACGGTCTGTTCAAAGGTAACTTGCAGGCTATTGTAGGCCAGATGTATGATGACTTTGAGGCTGAGGCTGCAAAGAACGGTCCTGAGGCTCTTAAAGAGGCTAAAGACAAACGTGATGCAGGTTTCCAGATTTTCTATGTATTCATTAACGTAGGTGGTCTTATTGCTCCATTTGTGGCTCCTATTTTGCGCCAGTGGTGGTTGGGTACCAACGGTATGGTATACAATGCACAGCTTCCTGCACTTTGTCATGAGTATATCAACGGTGCTGCAGCAATGGCTCCTGAGGCTCTTGCAAACCTTGGGGCCCTTATGGCTCAGGCCGGCGGTGAGGTTGCAAACATGGTTGATTCATGCCAGAAATATTTGCAGATCTTCAATGAGGGTGTTCACTACTCATTCATCGCATCTGTTGCTGCAATGCTTATCTCTTTGGTAATTTTCTTCGTTTCACAGAAGCAGTTCCCTACTCCTGCAAAGAAAAAGGCTGCCCAGAGCGAGAACTATACAGCAGAGGAGAAAGCTGCTATGGCAAAAGAGATCAAACAGAGAATGTATGCTTTGTTCGCAGTTCTTGGAGTTGTTATCTTCTTCTGGTTCTCATTCCACCAGAACGGCCAGTCACTTTCATTCTTTGCACGTGACTTTGTAGACTCTTCGGCAGTTGCTCCAGAGATCTGGCAGGCTATCAACCCATTCTTCGTGATTACACTTACTCCTATAGTAATGGCTATATTTGCAGCACTTGCAAGACAGGGAAAAGCAATCTCTACACCTCGTAAGATTGCTATTGGTATGTTCATCGCCGGTTTGGCATTCTTGTTCTTGGCAATTTTCTCAGTAATGAAGGGTTATCCTTCAGCAGATGCTTACAAGGCTCTTCCTATTGCTGATCAGATGGCACAAAAGGCTCACTGGTGGGTACTTATTGTAGTTTATTTCTTCCTGACAGTTGCAGAGTTGTTCATCTCTCCACTTGGATTGTCATTCGTATCAAAGGTTGCTCCTAAGAACCTTCTTGGTTTGTGTCAGGGTCTATGGCTTACTGCAACAGCACTTGGTAACCTTCTATTGTGGATCGGTCCTCTTATGTACAATGCATGGCCAATCTGGCAGTGCTGGACTGTATTCTTGGTAGTATGTCTTGTATCTATGGGCGTAATGCTTGGAATGGTAAAATGGTTGGAGAAAGTTACTGCATAGTGGCATATTCTTCATAAAACTATAAGATTAGGATTTGCGGGAGTCCGGGGCAGAGATAGCCTCGGACTTCTTTTTGTTATACTCCCTGTACCTCTCCGGCACTCTGCTGTGGCAGATAAATTTCTCTCTTCTCTCCAAATCTCTTTAAATAGTATGATTTTTGCTTAAAAAAAATTATCTTTGTCTTTATTGTGACAACTTTTTAAGAAGATATTGATTGTTATGAAGATGATAAAAAATGTTATGATTCTTGCAGCGGCACTGATGTTCGGATACAGTGTCAATGCCCAGATCCTTCAGAATGGAGTACCGGCACCGGCAGGTGCAATTGTATATTCTTTGCCAAGCACAACAATCTCATTGAAAGTTACAGCGCAGCATGAATCTTTTGTCGCCGGACCGTATGCAAAATACGCAGAGAAATATTTGGGCATAGAGGCCCGTACGGAGAGTGGTGATTTCTACACTCTTGGAGCAATAGAGATGATTCCTTGCATTGAGGCAGATCCCTCTGTGAGGGTGGCCGTAAATTTGGGAACATCAAAGACCGCTTCGGCAAACTTCCTTAACTTCTGTTCACAAGGACTAGTAATTGCATCTGACAGCTATACCGGCAAACAGGCGCAATGGCGCTTCCCATCTGCAGTGAACAGCAGTGACTTTGCCTCATCAGGTGCCACTTCTAATCTGGACAGCAGAACAACAACCCTATACAAGAGCGTAAAGACAGCTGAAGGTTTGGAGAAAGTGCCTGTCCAGCAGACCCAGGTTGTGGAGAAGAGCATTGAGCGCAAGGCAGTGGAGACCGCATCAATGATTTTCAGATTGCGCCAGAAGAGGATGGATATAATTACAGGTGATACAGATGCCACTTACAGCGGTGAGGCTATGGCTGCCGCTATAGAGGAGATTACCAGACTTGAACAGGAGTATTTGAGCCTCTTTATAGGAAAAAGTGTAACAGATGAGCAAACTGTGGTATTTGATGTTGTTCCTAAGGCTGAAAATGGAAGCAAACAGATGTATATTGCATTCAGAATTTCAGATACACAAGGTCTTGTGCCTGCTTCAAATATGAGTGGCAGACCAATTGTCCTTGAACTGCAGCAGGATGGCCCTCAATCTGCCGGAGCCTCTGAGACTGCTGCTTCGGGTAAGGGCAGGATTTATTACCGTCAGCCGGCAACTATGGTGGCAAGACTTTTGGATGGACAGAAAGAGATAATGCAGGGCCGTATGCCGGTTTACCAGTTGGGCCAGACATTGTCGTTCCCAATAGAGATTGCCATAAAATAGTCCCGTTATCGCATCAGGTGACAGGCGCTCTGCTGAAGATTTGAATTTAATTTAAACCAAACAGAATTTTATTTAAACAAAACATAAAACACTTTAAAGATATGAGTACAATTGCTGAGTTGAATCCACAGATTGTGTGGAAAAACTTCTATGAACTTACTAAGATTCCGCGTCCTTCAAAATTTGAGAATGAGGCGGCACAATACATTTGCGATTTTGGTAAAAAACTTGGCCTTGAGTCTTTCAGGGATGAGATAGGTAATGTAATTATACGCAAACCTGCAACTCCTGGTATGGAGGATAGAATGGGCATTATTCTTCAGGCTCACGTTGATATGGTTCCTCAGAAGAACAATGATGTAGAGCATGATTTCAAGAAGGATCCTATCAAACCAAGAATCGTGGAGAATATGGTTTATGCTACAGGTACAACACTTGGTGCCGACAATGGTCGTGGTTGTGCAGTTGCAATGGCTGTTCTTGAGTCAAATGATTTGGTACATGGCCCTATTGAGGTGCTTATCACAATTGATGAGGAGACAGGTATGACCGGCGCACGTGCCTTGAAACCTGGCGTTCTAAATGGCGATATTCTTATTAACCTTGACTCTGAGACTGAGGGTGAACTTTATGTGGGTTGTGCCGGTGGTCTTGACGGCTCTGCGGTATTCCAATACACTACAGAGGCTGTTCCTGCAGGCTATGTAGGCCAGAAACTTAACGTTAAAGGTCTTGTAGGCGGTCACTCAGGTATGGACATTATCCTTTACCGTGCAAACGCAAACAAGGTGATGGCAAGAGCATTGCTTCCATTGGTAAGGGATTTAGGTGCAAAATTGATCTCTGTTGAGGGTGGCAATATGCGTAATGCAATTCCTCGTGAGGCTGAGGCTGTAATTGCCCTTCCTGCCGACAAACTTGAGGCTGCAAAGGCTGCTGTTGCAAAAGTTGAGGCTGAGGTTAAAGTTGAGTATGCCGCTACCGACAAGGATGCAAAAGTATTCCTTGAGGATGCTGCCGTTGCAGGTGAGGCAATCTGCGATAAAGTTGCCTTGGCTCTTTGCCGTGCATTGTATGCTTGCCCTAACGGTGTTGAGAGAATGAGTGATGCAATGCCTGGTCTTGTTGAGACTTCAAACAATATGGCAATTGTAAAATCAGAGAACGGTACAATTAAAGTACACTCATTGATGAGAAGCTCTGTAGATACTGCAAAAGATGATTTGGCAGAGAGAATGCGTGCCGTATTTGAGTTGGCAGGTGCAGAGATTTCATTCACAGGCGGATATTCAGGTTGGGCTCCTAACATGGCCTCTCCAATCCTTAAGGAGATGAAGGCGGTGTATGAGAAACTATATGGCAAACAGCCTGCAGTCATGGCTATCCACGCCGGATTGGAGTGCGGTATCCTTGGCGGTACATACCCTAATTGGGATATGGTTTCTTGCGGCCCTACAATCTTCTCTCCTCACTCACCAGATGAGAGAGTTGAAATCGATTCAGTAGGCAAATGGTGGGATTTTGTTGTTGAGGTTCTAAAAGAGGCTCCACGCAAATAAACGTCATAAGGTATATAAAAGCAAAACAGGGCGGCCCGGAAACGGCTGCCCTGTTTTTGCTTAAATACGGTTGGTTAATAATTTTTTGTTTACTCAAATTTCATATTGCAAAGATATGACCAAGAGTACAAAAAAAAGAATTTCCAGCCCTTTATATTCTTGCAGTTGGTATAAATGAGTATCTGAAAATCAGATAGTTATAGCGGTGTAAATCTTTCACTTTCTTGCCGATATTGCAACATATTGATATTCAGTTAGTTATCAGCAGAATGTTGCTATTAGTGCATAATGTATTGTAATACAGTTTGTTATGTTTAAAATACCGTCGGGAGGCAAAATGCACTCAGAACTTTTACAGCCGGCGTTTTAAAAGAGTTTCAACAAATTCGTAGAGTTTCATTGAGAGAACTGCTACAATCAGAATGGCCGCAATTGCCGCCACAACGGCCGGCCATCCCTGAGACAATGTGTAGACCTCTTCCTTTATCATCCAACTGTAGAGCATATACATTATAGGGTAGTGGATGATATATAACGGGTATGACAACCTGCCAAGGAAGTTGCTTATTGTGTCAATCCTCTTGCCGTTTGTGCTTTGCAGTTTATTGCCGGCTCCTGCTCCCATTATTATTATCAATGGAAAAACGAGGGCAATTGTGCAGAACTCGTAAAGGCCGTTCATGCTGAAATTCTCCTCAACGCCAAGGAATGGAACTGAAAACATGACTATAAGTATTACAGTGCTTGCCATGAATGCCCAACTTTTGGAGAAACCCTTCGTCTTCAATGAGAATGAAGAGTTTGCCTCTTTTGTTCCGTTATAGGCAAAAAGGGTGCGGCGTATTGCCATTCCAACGGTGAACGGGAAGAGCATACGCAAAAGACCGCCTGTAAAGTTCATTTTGTCAAGAGTCCAGCCAACTCCAATGCTTCCGTAGCCCGACATGTCCGTTATGGCAAAATATCCAAAAAGAAGGCCCAGAACAATGGCAGTAACCTTAAGCCATTTTGTGGAGAGTCTCCTTATAATGAGAGCATATATTATGTTGCCCAGATATTCGAAGAAGAGTGACCAGCTCGGCCCGTTGAGTGGAAACATTTCGCCGTTTCCCCTCACATCGTTGCTACAACCGGGAATTGCAGGAAGAAGCAGCATGCCCAAAATGGCGGCAACCACTATATTGTACCAGCTTGCGCTCTCTCCGCTCCAGTTGCTGCAGCCTCCAACGCAGAATGCAAGAGTTCCTATAATGGCACCAATAATAACCATAGGGTGGAGGCGTACAAGTCTTCTCTTGAAGAATTTTCCTACGGACATTCCTTGCCATCTTGAGTCGTAGGCATAACTTATTACAAATCCCGACAGCATGAAGAAGAAATCTACTGCAAGGTATCCGTGGTTGAATATCTTTATAAGTCCCTCGCCGGCTCCATTTGTGGCCTCTGCAAAGGCAAACCCTTCAAATACGTGGTACCATACAACAAGAAGGGCTGCAACACCGCGCAGGCCGTCGAGAATATTGTAATGGGGCTTGTTCATTATTGTTTGCTGTTCCATTTTCTGCTCGTAAATTATAAAAATCTACTTGTTGTATGTGGCATTCTGGAATGGGCAATAGCGTATTTGTGGATGCGGATCTCCATTGCTCATTTTCCAGTATGAATTGCTCTCATTTAGGTGGAGATGAGGGAATGTGGCAGGGTCGGACATGTTTGATGTGTTTATGTTGTCGGCATAGCTCCTGTCGTAATCACCTGTCATGTAGTTGTACTTTATATAGTAACTTCCCTTCTCATTTGCCCAGATAAGGTTACATTCATCGTTTGTATAATCAGGTGCTGTAAATGAAATGCAACATTGGATTTCGGCATAGCGGTCTACATAGCCAACAATTCCGGCACGTCCGTTTCCTCCCATAGTGAGAATCCTGCCTTTGTTGTAGCATCCCAAAACGGCCGCATCGCCTTTATTGTCCCTTCCCTCTTCCATCCATCCTATTATGCCACCCATATTGGTGCGTGTGTCCTGATTGTCGAGGGATCCGGTGTTGGCACATCCTATAACCACACCATTATGCCGTTCATGCGCTCCACCCGGGTCATATCCCAGCACACCTCCAATTCCACCAACTCCCTGAAGATATGCATTTGCCTTTATCTCTCCATGGTTTGCACATCCTGCCACCAAAATTCCCGGATGGCCACAATCTCCAAAAATGCCTCCGCAACCTCCACTCTCATCAGGAAAACTTTTCTTCTGATTGCATATTACCTTTCCAAAGTTGGCGCAGTACTGTATATTCAAGTATAGATTATTTGCATCGGAACCGCCTACAATTCTGCCGCAGACGCCACCAACTACGCTGTCTCCATTGACCTCTCCTGCATTCACGCAGTAGTAGAGCAGAGGGGCTCCAGGAGAGTTGTATCCTATCTCTCCTGCGATACCGCCATGTCCGATGGCTCCTCCTTCATTTTTGGAGTGGTTACCGTTACTTATTGATGCGTAGTTCATACAGTGGGCTATAACTCCGGAGCCGTATAATTCTCCTACAATTCCGCCACACAAAACCTTATCTGCGGAGATCCCCTTTTGGGTTGCGCCTGTAATTACACCTCTTATGTAGTTCTCTTTGTATGGGGCGGAGCCATACGTATCAAAATGGTATCCTACCGATGCATCATCCGGATTATATGCATCTACAGAGGAGATATTGTCATATCCGGGTTTAAAATATCCTACAGCACCACCTATTTTTTGGGTACCTGAAACTTCTGCACATACATAGATATTTGTGATCTTTGATTTCTCTTCTGCCAGACCTGCAATTCCGCCGATATTGGTTTCTCCCTTGACCTTCAGGGCAACATTGGCCATGTGTTCTGAATATTCGGAGCCAATGTACTCCTTTTCGAACTCGCTCTGAGTAGGGATCTTGTAAATTTCAGTATTCTCAGGGAAAGAGAAGTTGTAGCGTCCGCCATCCATTGAGGCTCTTGCCATATAGCCGCATACTCCACCCACATTGTTCTTGCCCGTAATTTCTGATTGGGATGCAAACTGGAATCTCTTTAGCGAGAGTGTTTTGCTGCAATTGACAAATGCTCCTATAAGGCCGCCGATATTGTCTGACGAGCCGGATACGGATGTCTCAATTTTTACGGTGGCGTTGTCGGCCGAAATTTCAATGTTTGATGCATAGCCCATCATGCCTCCCACATTTTTGCTTCCGCTTACTTTTGTGTAGTTAGAGTTTATGACGCCAAATCCGACATAATCATTGAATTCCATTTTAAAAGGATGCGACCCATCCGAAGATTCTGAGTCTGTGCTGCCAATGAATCCTCCGGCATTGTATGCTCCAATCAGATTTGAAGAGACTCTCGTTTGGGTCAATTTGAGTGTGTATCCGGCATTGTTCACTTTTCCAAAGAGTCCTCCGGTATTATCCTTTCCTTTGATCGGGAATGAGAGTGAGACATTATCCAAACTTATTTGGGCATTGGAGTCCGATGAATAGAGTTCGCCTGCGATTCCGCCCACGTATGGTCCTGAGCCTACTATAGCCTCATTCTCGGATTGTGTTGATTCATGTGCCAGTTTTATATTCTTAAGAGTCAGGTCTGCATTGGAGATCTTGCCAAAGATTCCGCCGACATAAGAGGAACCTTTGACCACTATCGGCTGGAGTTTGCTGGTAAGCCCATCTATGGTAATTTGCGGGTTTGAGCCTGTGACGTATCCTATTATACCGCCTGTATACTCTCCGCATTGGAGAATCTGCGCTCCGATATCGGTGTTGAGAATCTCTATAGAGCCGCCTGACATATATCCTATTATGCCTCCTGTGTGGAATTTGCTGTCGCTTATGGTGCCGCGGAACTGGCAGTCGCTGATTTTTACAATGCCGTCGGTCTCAATTGAACCGGCAAGAATACCGCACTTTTCAGATACACCGTTGATTCCATTGTTGTAGAGTATTATTTTTTTGAATGTTGCACCAGATTTCAAAGTGCGGAACAATCCTATATTCTTGTTCTCATTTCCCATGTCAGAGCCGGCAAAAGAGAATCCGAATATGGTTATACCCTCTTCGGCTCCGCTGTATGTTCCGGCAAAGTCTGTACCGAACCAGCCATCCTCAGCAAGGGCTCCGCTGGTGCCGGGTACCTCAATGTTTGCTGTCTGTAGAAAATGGAGACCGCGTCCGGCTGTCTCATCCTTTCTCAAACTGCTGCACATTGAGCGGAAATCGTCATACGATGCAATAATATAAGGATTGCCTTCGGACCCCGGATAACCGGCGGTTGTGTCATTGTCATATAGCGGATCAAGAGTGTTGTAACTGCTTTCAATTGGGGTTATGATTCTGAGGCCGTATGCAGAGACTGCAACAGTGAACTCTTTGACAAGATATTTCCCGTTGTCGGGCAATACAAGTCTCATCAGGAATCTTCCCGATGGAAGGTTCTCTCCCCAATATGAACCGCCGTGCCTGAATGTGACAATATGCTCATCATGCGCCAACAAATATCCATTATAGGTGAATGGCTCAACTCTTTTCAGTGTGGGGCCAAGCGGATAGAAGATAAGTTGCAGTTTGTCAGAGAAGAATCCCCAGTCAAAGTTGTAGGTCGACTGCGGCAGATGAAAACGGCATTCAAATGCACCATCGCCAACTTCAATCATGTGCGGTGCCGGAAGGGGCTCCTTATCCTTTTCGCATGATGATATTGAAAAGAGCAGAATGCCGGATATAATAAGTAAAAATAGTCTCTTCATTGTTATATGGTTTTAATTTTGATCGTCAACTGTATAGCGTGATTTATATGGAATAGGGTAGAGTATGTTGCCTCTTTTTGGGATGCTCCACCTGCCTTTGTCGGAGTCAAAATCCCATCCTTGGAACTTGCTGGAATCTGCCAGTTCATCAAGGGTAAGTGGTGTTGCCCCGCTCATGGAGCCTATGGCCTGGCGTGCGGCAGATTCTTCTGCAAGATAATAGAGGCCAGACATGTCGGCATTGCCCTCCTTGCTTGCATAGATGCCTCCCCAAGAGCCCGCTGGTGCTACAGTAAGGGAGTTCTTTACCAAGGAGTTATGGCCGGCATAACCTACAAGGTGGCCTCCTGCTGATGTTCCGCGTCCAATATTGATGCAGTCTGTAATTTGTCCGTAGGAGTTGAGTTTTGCAACAATTCCGCCTGTTGCTCCTTCTGCCTGGTCAGGGGCCGAAATGAAACCGGCCTGAATGCACTGGTCAAGAGTAACTATATTCTGCTCGTATGTGGTCAGTGTCTGCCACATGGAGTTGCCGGCTCCTACTATTGAGGAGATTCCACCCAGTAGCGTAAAAGCTATAGCCGGCGCGGCTGCACCTCCAGAAGCAATAGTAGCGCATATTCCGGCTGCAAGTGATACCAGTGTAGTAAATCCTGAGATGCATGTGTGAATAATCTCCTTATAATGTTCCATAGTGTTGACCTCTGAGAACCTCTCTTCGCGCTCTTTATTGGCGTTGTCGTTGAATATCGAGTAGTTATCCTCATTCTCTATATGTTCCACCAGTTTTTGCAGATTTTCTGCATACTCCTCCGGAAGTCCAAGAAGTTCAGGGTCAATGTCTGCTGCATTACGGTTGTTCTCAAGTTCTTCTGACACCTGTTTCCCTATAGCATCAAGTTCTGCAAGATTCTCCTCATTGATGCTGCGTATTTCGTCATTTGATATAATGCTGTCTATATTCAACCCTGCAAAGACAAACTCAGTAATTGTTGTAGCTATAGTCCATGTAAGTGATACTCCCGACAAAATTGGTGCTGCCGCATCAGGAAAGGGCAAACACACAAAAACCATGTCAATGATGCTTCCGATAACCTCCGCACCTGCCACTACAAGAACCACATAGTCAAGGGGACCTTCAGGTTTGCCGACCTCGGCACAGATTCCCGAAGTATAGGCCTCCCTGTCGGAAACCACATCTCCAAAATTTGCGCAGTAGTTGATGGTAACATCGTTGCTGCCTGCTCCAAGTATTCCGGCTGCGTGGGAGTGTTCTGCAGTGATCTTGCCCATATTCTGGTTGATTGCCATAAATGTGCAGTGAGATACTCCGGCAATGCCTCCGGCATATTGATATGCCCTTACCTCTCCTATGTTCAGATTGTTGTGGACCACAGAGATCGGAGCCATTCCTATAAGGCCGCCTGCATATCTCGATGTCGCTGTAATTTTCCCTTTATTGATGGAGCCTTTGCATCCTACCTGTGAATCTCCGCAGAGGCCGCCTACATATTCGTTGCCGCTTACTGCCCCCTCATTCTTGCAATTGAGGAACACGGCATTGTTGCTTATATATGCTTCACCGGGTTGTGAGCCGGATACACGTGTGCTTCCAAGGATGCCGCCAACTCCGCTCTTGCCATTGACCGGTCCAAAGTTCACACATGCTGTAAAATTGCAGGGCCCTGCACCTCCGGCTATACCGCCTGTGCCAACACAGTTCTGGATGTTCTCTTCGTTAGCAGTGGTAAATAGGGTAGAACCGTCAACAGTACCCCTGTTTATGCAGCCCATTGCCTGTAGTGTGTCGCATACAGCCACAATGCCTCCGGCACTGTTATATTCAGATTTTACGGCACTGCTGTTCTCACAGAGGGTGACTGCAATCATCGAACCTCTTGATCCGGCACCAACCACACCGCCCGCCTGATGTGAAGCGAAGATGGAATTGTCCAGCGACTTGCAGTGGTCGGCAACTATACCGGTATTCATATCTATTACACCCACAAGACCGCCTACGCCATAACTCTCACGTGCGCCTGTAATGGTACTGTTGCTTACGGTACACCTCTCTATGAATGTGCCTGTAAACCGTCCTGCGCCGCTTACAACTATTCCCACAAGTCCCGATACTCCAAAATCTCCCCTGATATCTGCATTTGTGATATGCACATTCCTAATGTGTGCGCCATCTGTAAAACCGAAAAGCGCAGAGGCGTACATATACTTCCTGTTTATGTACAGATTGTCAATAACGTATCCTCCACCGTCATAAACTGAGTGGAATGGCACCTCCTGTTGTGAACCTATTGGCATCCAGCCATATTCCGGACTCACATATTCAGACAACATATAGCCGTCAAGGTCATCGGTCTGGAGAAAATAGTAGTTTTTGTCAATCTCTTCGTTGGTGAATGAATCATTTACGGCCTGACGGAGCTGCTCCAGATGGTCCTCAGAGGCAATGTAAAGGGTATCCACCGGCGTGCCGCTTCCAAACATCTGCATCCGGGTATTCCATTTGCTGTGCAGTGTCATCTTTCCGTTCTCAAACGAGAGACGGCACCCCAGTCCAAAGCGTCTTGTCCGAGGAATGCCATTCTTATCCTCCTTTGAATACTCAAGGTTAAGCAGTTCATAATGTCCGTCTGAAATGCCATAATCCAAACGAAGCTGGGCATTTGACCCTTTGCCGAACTTTATTGTGCCGGTTCTTTTTATTTTATCTCCTGACGAGGTGCGGAGTGTCAGCACAAAGTGGTCTGAAGGGTATTTGGAGCACCCTTCAACCAAAGATATGAGGGTATTGGTTCCAAGGTAATCATCTGTGGGCGTTATAATTTCACGAATGGGCTCCTTCTCGCACGATGTGCAGATCAATACTAAAGCCAGGAGGCTCAAGCAGAACAGACCGGCCTGTCTGCTCGCTCCATTTTTAAGCGAATGGACTCTCTTCATATAATTGAATGATACTATAAAAACTCAAAGATAAAAAAATATTTTATTTGCACAATAACAAAAAAGGCCGCCGGAACACTCCCGACAGCCCTTTGATATATATTGATCAAGCGCTTGTAAGTTGCTATTGTGTATCTACTCTGGTGAACATTTCATTCATCGAAACTATACCTTTCCTGGCCTTCAGATATAATGTGTCATTTGTGACCCTTGCGGTCGCTCTGGCTGCAATCTTCAGCTTGGGATCGTATACCCAAGGGCAATCGTAGTTGTCTGAGTCAGGATTATACGTTACATCCTTAAGAATATTCATTCCTGTAAACTCCTCGTTGGGAGACTCAACCCAAACCAGTTTTCCTGAATAACCCCCGTCGGCAGATTTTACTATCTGAATCTTTGAATCACCTTTATGGGTAAGCCATATCCCGACTATCTTGTCGCCATTCGATGCAGTTATACCTCGTGCTGTGCTGTAAATTCCTGCAATTTTGGGTTGGGGCTCAAAACTGTATCCGTTGCGGGAGATAATTAGGAATGGTGCAGCTATAATTATAAAGAATAGTACCCTGCAGACTAAAACAATGCTTTTCATATTTAATTTATCCAACGGTTGTGTTGGATTCATATAAGAAACAGAGTATAAGCCGGATTGTTCAATTATAAAAAAAGGTGACCGCATGGCCACCTTTTCTATATCTTTCAGATGTTTGATTACTCAGCAACAACCTCAACTTTGATGTTTGCTTTGATATCTTTGTAGCATTTTACAACTGCATCGTAAATGCCAACCTCCTGAAGTTTGTCCTCACCAACGATAGTGATGTTTCTTCTGTCAGTCTCAAAACCTTTAGCTGCAAGAGCCTCAGCAACCTGAATGTTGTTAACTGAACCGAAGATTTTGCCAGTAGAGCTAACTTTAGTTGCAACTGTAACCTGCATTCCTTCCATTTTAGCTGCAAGTGCCTCAGCGTCTGCTCTAAGTTTAGCCTCTTTGTGAGCTCTTTGTCTTAGGTTCTCAGCGTGAACTTTCTTTGCAGAAGGAGTTGCCATGATAGCAAAACCTTGAGGAATAAGGTAGTTTGTAGCGTAGCCATTCTTAACAACTACTACATCGTCTTTATGTCCCAAATGAGGAACGTCCTGTTTCAAAATAATTTCCATACTATCTCTCCTCCTTATTTCAATAAATCAGTTACATATGGTAGCAAAGCCAAGTGTCTTGCTCTTTTAACAGCTTGAGATACTTTCTTCTGGAATTTCAAAGAAGTACCGGTCAAACGGCGAGGAAGGATTTTACCCTGCTCGTTAAGGAATCTCTTCAAGAACTCTGCGTCTTTGTAATCTACATATTTGATACCTGCTTTTTTGAAGCGGCAATATTTTTTCTTTTTAACCTCTACTGTAGGAGGGTTAAGGTAACGGATTTCGTTATTTACTTGATTTGCCATGATAATACCTCCTTAATTATTTTTGTTCTGCT
>JAFQHE010000022.1 GCA_017398125.1 Bacteroidales bacterium | reverse complement strand
GTTCAACATTTGTCTTCTCGAAAGAGGCATTGACATAATTCTGGGCATTGAAGGCCTTGATTATCCTTATACCGGATATTGCCTCCTCAAAATGGGTGACAATCTTGCCCATCAATGATTGGGTCTCAACAGCCTTACGCTTAAGATAGCGGCTGATCCTTCCAATTACAATTGCAGAAAAAGGAAGTGTAAGCAGTGTGACAAGCGTAAGTTTTGGAGACATGTAGAACAGACCGACAAGAAAACCGATTATAAGAAGCGGCTCTCTGAAGAGCACATGAAAACTGTTGGCTACACCATTCTGCACCTCTGTCACATCATTTGAAATACAGGAGAGGATGTCTCCCTTTTTCTGGTCGCTGAAATAGCCAACATTCAGGCTCGAAATCTTATTGAAAAGGGCTCTTCGTATATTCAGCATGATATATGTACGCATATTTACCAGAATACGCTGTGACAGATACCTTGTCAGGTTTGAGAGGAATGATGCAAAAATAAAGATTGCACAGACAAACATCAGTGCATTCAACACTCCAAAATCCTGCATTATATAGGTAAGACCATATCTGAAGAGCTCCTGAAAGTACTCAGGAGTGAGCGCAAACTCAGGCACAACCAACTGCTGTTTAATGTTTGACGGATCAAAAAGAACCGTAATGAGCGGACCGATAAGGGCATAATTCAACACTCCAAATATTACTGAAAAGATTGACAAGATCAGATACCCCGGCCAGAATCGGCTGAAAGGTTTTGCAAATGCCATCAGTCTCTTGAATGATTCCATACTACTTTTCCTCCTCAAAATCTATATATTCACCCATATTTTTCTCAATGACCTTCTCCTTCTCCTCCAATTTGGTGACTGTCACCTTACCCTCCTGCTCCTTGCTGCGTCTTATCTCCGCCTCCTGATCCTGCATGCCTGAATACATATTTCCAAAAGCAGATCCGTTGAAACCTCCGAATGAGGCTCCGCCATTCTTCATCTTCCTTTTCAGATACCATGTCAGTATCAATGGGAAAAATTTGGCTGCCAGCCATCCGAAAACAAATATGAATATTAATAGTGTTAAAATAAATTCCATTACTGAACCCTCTTTGTTTTACCGCTCTTCAGATTTACAATAAACTCCTTGCCATCCTTTCCGGCAACCCTTACATCATCTCCACCCTCATGAATAACAGGGCTCTCATTGCTTATTGTACGCTTCTTGTCCCTTATCTCAACTTCACTTCCATCCATCCTGTATATGCGTGTTCTGAAAACAGTTTTCAAAATTATATAATTTTCACCATTTATTACCATAATTTCGGGCAATTCCTTCACAAATTCAGGAGCCTTTATAATTACACCTTTAAGATTACTCTTTCTTTCCAGCTTATAAAAAGATATAGTATTATCTTCATTTAGAGTAAAGAACGAATAATCACCATCACCCTTTATTTTTACAATTTTAGGCCCAAGCACAACATCCTTCTCAAGCTTTACAGGGAATCCCCTCACTATTCTAGCCAATCTGTCAAGCAGATAGAGCCGATTACCTGAAATGAAGGTCATCTGAAGCTTTCCATTATTGAAAAAATCCACCTGATCTATGATACCACAGATTGGAGACTCAAACGGAATAGCCCAAATTCCTCTCTTTGATGCGCTCATCAATCTGATCTTGTTGTTAGGCAGCTGCTCCACATACTGTTTTTCACCCTTCACATGATCCCTTATCTCAAATGGTCCCTTTCCTACAACAATCGTACTGTCAATATACACTACACTCTCATCACTCTCCTCCCGAGGCCTTTCATGTGGCAATTCAGACATTTTTGTAGCATAAAAGGATATTTCAGCAACAACATCTGACCTCTCGGCAACAATATTCATTGCTGCAGCCTCAAAATTATTGTACTCAGTGCTTTTTTCAAACAATCTCCTGTAATAGGGTTTCATGACATGAAGAAGAGTATCGGGAGACTCCTTTATATTTGCGAAGACCTTTATAAGGCCAGGCTTGTCGGTAAAACCCTTCATCGGAGTCTGGTCAAGCCAATAGTCAAGTGTGGTATAATTTGCATTGCCTGAAGCGAAATCTGCCAATATATCCGATGGACCTATAATCTGCCACCCGTCACCCAAATCACAGATACTCTCCTCATTGCAATGAGAAAACAGCTCTCCATAAACCGACGCTATATAACCCTTGTAAATATAGTTTCTCACCGGAGGGGCACTCTTCTTTTCAATCATGCTCGCAACCATACTGCCTATGCCGGCAGATGATTGCCCCCTTAGCAATGTCAGCCACTCATGTCTGTCACCGAACTTGCAATATGCAGCTACAAGTTCCTTTACAGCCAATGAGTCTGCATACTCCCGCGGAGTCATTCTCCCCTCTATTCCAACAACATGCTGTTTGTATTTGTATCCCGACAATTTTTTGTGCACCTCAAGGAAAAGATGATATGAATCCATGTAGCTCTTCATATCTGAAAGCTGGATACTGGTACAGAAAAGGGTCTGTGCCGGCAATATGCTGCCCATCAATGACCTACCGGATTTCTGTTTCAGGAGTGATGTTGACTGGTACTTCTCTTCATTATCGTTCACAAGGATGCCATTCATTGCCAACTCGCCTTTTTCAAGATTGAGGCCAAAAGCACTCCACGAAGCATACCTCAAGAAAAAGTCAGAATATTTCAGGTAGCTGCGCATCACTACTCCGGAGAAGAATTTTCCAATCTGATGATGGTTGACATATATGGCCTTTGTACCCTTTCTCTCCTTATGCAGACTTGCAAACTCCACATTGTCAAGAATTGAAGTGCCATTATCGAGGTGCCTTATTACACTTTCAACCAGAAATGATGAGGTACTCATTACCAGCAGCCCGTCACATAAGGCAACATTAAGGCTGTCACAGTAATTATAAATATCTGTAGAATTATACCTTTTCTTCCGGTTTTTCAGAAATGGCAGAAGCTCCTTTATACCCTTACCGGATGAGTTCAGTTCAGAAAGATCTGCAACCGCAAGAATGGAGACATCGTTTTTTGATGAATAGTGCAACGAAAAAAGCATCGGAAGGTTACTTTGCGGATAGATTCCGGCAAGTTTCTCCCCCATTTTTGAAACCGGATGTGATGCATCTATAAGGTTATAGGCAAAAGAGGCTGTATCATTCAGCATTGGCAGAAATTCCGACATTCCACCTATGTCAAATATTATTACCGCATCACTAGGAACAGCCCGGCACAAAGAGCCGGCTCTGGATGTGAAGCCTCCACCCTTATCGCTCTCTGCTGATCCGAAAAGTGTTGTAAATATTATGGCAATTGCGACTACAAGCAACAGGACAGTTACAGACCCGTAGATCAATAGCCTCTTATTATTGTTCATAAAATCCCCAATTTAAAAAGCACAAATATACTAAGGATTGGATAAACAAAAAAGCCATAAAGGCAAAAAGGCTGTACCAGACAAACTGATACAGCCCACTATTCAATTCAACTCATTGAGTATTAAAATGGAAGATCTCCTTCGCCATCCTCGCCATCTGCTCCTGCACCAATGAATGGGTCAGTAGAATTGCCTGCAGCAGTATATGCTCCACCCATTCCGGCACTCTGCACTGGCACTCCGGCAGGCATATCGCGCTGAATTCGCCATGCCCTGACATCGGTATACCATCGGCCGTTAAATTCCCTTGACTCAATATTTACAGAGACATTCAACACCTCACCAATGCCATAAACCTGCAATTCAGAGACTTTGTCATCACCCCAGACATTCATACATATCTTACGCGGATAAGTCTCTACAGTCTCCACAATAAAATTCTGCTTGCGCCAAGGGCCCCTGGCACTGTTACCGCTCTCAACCTGCAGTTTCTCAATAAGTTTACATTTAATATCAACTGCCATAGCAATTATTTTTTCTCCTCTTTAGGAACAGCTTTGTAAACCTTTACAAGCTCTACATCAAATATCAAAGTAGAGTAACCAGGAAGCTCAGGACCCATAGGACGAGGACCATAACCCAACTCAAATGGAACCCATAGTTTGATTTTACCGCCTTCACCTACAAGCTGCATACCCTCAGTCCATCCTTTGATAACTCTGCTTAGAGGGAATTTAGCAGTCTCACCTCTCTTGTAAGAAGAATCGAACTCAGTACCGTCAAGCAAAGTACCAACATAGTTTACCTCAACAGTATCCTGTGCTGTAGCTTTGATCTCCTCGTTGCCTGGAACCTCTATTTTATACTGCAAACCGCTCTCAGTCTCCTGAACACCTTCGTTCTTCTTATTCTTTTCCATAAACTCAGCCTGCTCTTTCTCCCTTTGTTTTGACTTTGCATTTTCTGCAGCTACCATATAACCCTGGATAATGCCACCAACCATATGACGGTCAAATTTAAGGCTATCACCATTCAATACAGCAATAATACCCTTCTCCATCTCTGCAATATCAATGGCCTCCATATTTGATGATTTAAGCATCTCACCGAAAGAGATACCTACAGCATAACTTACAGAGTCAATCTGTCCGGCAGAGATACCGGGCAATCTCTCAATTTTTGGAGCATTGCTACAAGAAGCAAGCATAAGGGCTCCCAAAGCGCAAATTGTTAAAGTTTTTAATGTTTTCATTTTTTAATTATTTAGTTAATTTGATTCTTTCTTACAAGTTATAAACATTGCCAAAAGGCCCAACACAGCAGCCAAAGTTGATGTCAGCAATATTGTGGCCTTGCCAAGATTTACAAGATCCATATCTTTGAAAGCCAAAGAGTCAATAAATATCGACATTGTAAAACCTATACCGGCAATCATACCCAATGCCCATATCTGTCTCCATTTGGTTCCCTGAGGCAACTCAGCAATCTTAAGCTTCACCGACAGAAGACTGAAAAGGAATATTCCTATCGGTTTACCTAAAAGAAGTCCAAAGAAAATACCTGTAGCTACGGCAGGAACCGGCGATGTAAACAGACGCCATGTTATCTCCACACCCGAGTTTGCCAATGCAAAAAGAGGCATTATGAGGAATGTGGTCCACGGATGTAAAGCCGCTTCAAATTTGTGCATCAGCGGATTTATCTCCTGAACGTGTTTGTCAATCTGATGTATGATATGCTGCTGCTGAGGATTGGCCAATACCTCAACCTCGCTGTTGCTCACATCTTTGAACTTTGCCAACAGATATTTTATCCTTACAGAGAACTTGACCTCATTTATCACAGTTCTTGAAGGTATTGTCAATGCCAAAATCACACCTGCGATTGTTGCATGTATACCTGACTGAAGGATAAGCCACCAAAGAAGTAATCCCGGCAAAATGTAGAGCAGTACATTCCTGACCTTGTTTCTGTTGAGTATCATAAGGAAAAGCACCACTAAAGCAGCATACAGCAACATGTTGAAATGCAGTGTATGGGTCGGATAGAAAATTGCAAGAACCACTATCGCCCCCAAGTCATCTACAATTGCAAGCGCTGTAAGGAATACCTTCAAGCCTACAGGAACCCTCTTTCCCAAAAGAGAAAGTATACCAAGTGCAAAAGCAATGTCTGTTGCCATTGGAATTCCCCAGCCGTTCGCCGATGGCGTACCATTATTGAACAGGGCAAAGATAAGGGCCGGAACTATCATACCTCCAACCGCCGCAAATATTGGCAAAGCTGCATGCTTGAACGATGAAAGTTCACCCACGAGCATCTCTCTCTTTATCTCCAGACCCACAACAAAAAAGAAAATTGCCATAAGACCGTCATTGATCCAATGCTCAATTTTCATTGTCAACGAGAAGTCGCCTATGGTAATGCCAGCCTCCTTATGCCACAATTCATGAAGGAATCCCAGTGACGGCACATTTGCACATAACAACGATATAATTGCACATATCAGCAGCAATACACCTCCAATGGATTCATTATGAAGGAATTGATTAAAAAAGTTTCTCGCCTCAAGGGTCATTACGGCTCTTTTGGGTATTTTCATTGTTCCAGATTTTAATTTGTTAGCGGGGCAAAGATAATTAAATATTTTTTACAATTTTACACAATTCCCTCTCTAAGAATGTCATGTATGTGTACCAGACCCACATATTTTCCGCCATCCATTACCACTACAGAGGTAATCTTGTTCTTTTCCATTATATTGAAAGCATTTACAGCCAATTCATCCAGTTCTATCACTTTAGGATTCCTCGACATGATGTCTTTTGCCCGAAGAGACTCGAACGGGATCCCCTTCTCAACCATTCTGCGCACATCTCCATCAGTAATTATGCCAAGCATCTTCTCTGCGGAGTCTAAAACAACTGTAGCTCCCAATCTGTTCTGCGAAATATTGAAAATTGTATTTGGAATTGTTTCATTCTCACTCACACACGGACGCACCTTGTCATCGATAAGATCCGAAACTTTCAGATACAAACGTTTGCCCAATGATCCTCCGGGATGATACTTTGCAAAATCCTCAGGAGTGAATCCACGCATCTTCAGAAGGCACACGGCAAGCGCATCACCCATCACAAGCTGGGTTGTAGTGCTTGATGTTGGGGCAAGATTGTTGGGACATGCCTCAGCATCTACCGTAGCTCTCAATATATAATTTGAATGTTTGGCCAAATATGAATCGACATTAGAAACCATAGCCACCAGTTTGTTGCCCATCCTATTTATTAATGGTACCAGAACCTTTATTTCAGGTGTATTTCCACTCTTTGATATACAGATTACCACATCATCGGGTTGTATAATACCCAAATCACCATGAATGGCATCCGCTGCATGCATGAATATTGACGGTGTTCCTGTTGAATTCAAGGTTGCAACCATCTTCTGCCCGATAATTGCACTTTTACCTATTCCTGTTATGATGAGCCTGCCTTTTGAATGGTATATAAGATTGACAATATCAACAAATTCACTATCTATATAGTTCTTGAGATTACTTACTGCCTGTGCCTCCTTATCAATTACCTGGATAGCCAGGTCAGTCAATTTTTTTTGAGAATTTTCCATAAAAATTTTGAAAAAAATAAACTAATCGGTAATTTAGTAGCACAAAGGTAAGAAGATTTTTTACGCACACCACCCTTATTTATTACTAATTATGCAACCTACATCTGAAATTTTGCACCATAAACTCAAAGATTTTTTTGGGTTTGACTCGTTCAAAGGAGAGCAGGAGGCCATAATCCGCCACCTTATAGAGGGCAACAGCGCATTTGTGCTTATGCCAACCGGAGGTGGCAAGTCACTCTGCTACCAATTGCCGGCACTTCTTATGGAGGGCACAGCAATTGTGATTTCGCCATTGATTGCTTTGATGAAAAACCAGGTTGATGCCATCAGGGGGTTTGTAGACAATAAAGAGGGTATTGCCCACTTTCTCAACTCATCACTCAACAAGACCCAAATACAGGAGGTGAGGGATCATCTGTTGTCGGGAGTTACAAAATTATTGTATGTAGCTCCAGAATCACTTACCAAAGAGGAGAATATACAGCTTCTGCAAAAGATCAAGATCTCGTTCTATGCAGTTGACGAAGCCCATTGTATCTCTGAATGGGGACATGATTTCCGTCCTGAATAC
>JAFQHE010000021.1 GCA_017398125.1 Bacteroidales bacterium | reverse complement strand
GTTGTGGCAACACTCAAATAAATCCTCTTCCCGACAGTTGTGAGCCAAAACTTTATATCCATCTTTGGGAAGAGATCTGATGATGGAAAAATCTGCGGTAAAAGAGGAGTTGTTGAGATGAAAAGTAAAATGAAAAGTAAAATGAAAAGTAAAATGATGAAGGAGGTAAAAGGTGTTAAAGGCAGTGCAATGGCATTCATTTCAGCTATTGTTGTATTGTCGGGTATTGCAGCAGCTGGATGTACATCATCATCAGAAGATCAAAGTGCCGCATCAGAGGTTGTGAAACTTGATCTTGAAGAGGCTGTAAAGGGTGCAAGACTTGCAAATCTGAGCAAGTTCGCTTCAGATATAAAATATATACCGCTGGAGACTGGCACTGAGTCACAGATAGACAAAGTCAATGAGTTTAGATATTCCAATGGGAAGATATACATGATGGTAGGGGAACTCAATGAGAATTGGATACTTGTATTTGATGAGAATGGCAACTTCCTGAAGAAACTGCACAAGAGCGGCAGGGGACCGGGTGAGTATATAAGGCTCGGTGATATAGCGGTACTTGAAGACAATACCATTGCTCTTATTTCCATCAATAAGATGCTTGCATATAACCTTGAAAATGATTCACTTGTTTTTGAAACTTCATTTGATAAAATTACAGAATTCTCAGGTAACAAACGCTTTAAGGCAATAGATGCATCGGCCTATTTGGGCGACGGAAAGTATGCCGTTACAACATTGACCGCATCCAATGACAGCGTTCCGGAGCGCAATATGTTGTGCCTGATTGATCAGGAATCAAATATATTGCAGAGCGCAGAACTTCCTCCATACAGGTATGTAAATTTTAAGGTGCAGGATGGAATGATTACCTTGTCAAAGATTGTGGCGATGTATATGTATGACAATTCAATTCATGTTCCAACCGCATCCAGTGACACAATTTACAGGTATGACAAATCTTTTGGAAGGGAGATGGCTTACGTGATGGATTATGGCCAATACAAAAAATACCTCCTTGAAGAGATGAACAACAAGGATATTGTTTATACCAAAGAGATACTGGATATAGGAGGAAGCACAGAATTCCCTGTAAAGGAGAATGATGCAATGCTTATGTTATATATGGTATATCCTTCCGGTATTTTTGGTGCAGACCTTGATTGGGAGGGTAACAAGACAATGGTAATCTATGACAAGGCCGACAAGGAGTTTTATGCCCTGAAGGTTGACAAGCACTACAACAAGGTCGGTTTTGTAAATGATATTGACAAGGGTGCTCCATTTATGCCAAATTTTTTCTGCGGCAATCTTATGTTTGATTGTATAGAGGCAATTGATTTTATTGATTATGCGGAGAAGTCAGGCTCTGAAGAGATGAAAAGGGTGGCTGCCACCTTGAATGAGGAGTCAAATCCTGTACTTGTCATGGCCACTTTAAAGTAGGATCTGTTGTGTCTACTTGAAAAGATGAATTTGCCGTTTGAAAACAAAGAGGATAACGCCAAAATTCCCTTGTTTAATAATAAATCCCTATTAGAAAGCACTCTAATAGGGATTTGCTGTTTATAGAGATGACTTTAAGTCAACCTGTCCAATTATCCGTTACGGAACCGTTCTATAGGGTTCTCTTGATCTCTACAATCTGGTAAGCCTCAATAACGTCGCCAACTTTGATGTCATTGTAGCCCTCAATGTTAAGACCGCAGTCGTATCCGCTCTGAACCTCCTTAACGTCATCCTTGAAGCGTTTCAATGATCCAAGAGCTCCTGTGTAGATTACAATACCGTCTCTGATTACGCGCACTTTTGCATTTCTGGTAAGTTTGCCCTCTTTGACCATACAGCCGGCAATAGTGCCCACTTTTGAGATCTTGAAGGTCTCTCTAACCTCGGCTGTTGCTGTAACCTCCTCTTTCTCCTCTGGAGCAAGCATACCCTCGATACCGCTCTTGACCTCATTGATGGCATCATAGATTACAGAGTAGAGTCTTATCTCAATCTCCTCCTTGTCTGCAAGTTTGCGTGCAGATGCCGAAGGCCTTACCTGGAAACCTACGATAATGGCATTTGAAGCTGCAGCCAACAATACGTCAGACTCGGAGATTGCACCCACAGCCTTGTGGATTACGTTTACATGGATCTCCTCAGTTGAGAGTTTGATCAATGAATCTGAAAGTGCCTCGATTGAACCGTCAACATCACCTTTGATAATAACGTTAAGCTCCTGGAAGTTTCCAATTGCAATTCTACGTCCGATCTCCTCAAGGGTAATATGTTTCTGGGTTCTCAAGCCCTGGATTCTCAAAAGCTGCTCACGTTTGTTTGCAATATCCTTAGCCTCTTTCTCATCGTCAAATACATTGAAGGTCTCACCTGCAGTTGGAGCACCATTCAAACCGAGAATTGAAACCGGAGTTGAAGGACCGGCCTCGGTAACCTTCTGTCCGCGCTCGTTGAACATAGCCTTAACCTTACCGGTGTAGCATCCGCTCAAGATGATGTCTCCTACATGGAGTGTACCGCCCTGTACAAGGATTGTTGCAAGGTAGCCTCTACCTTTATCCAATGAAGACTCAATTACAGTACCTATTGCCTTCTTGTTAGGGTTAGCCTTTAGTTCAAGCATGTCTGTCTCAAGGAGAACCTTCTCCAAAAGATCCTCAACACCAATACCCTTCTTTGCAGAGATCTCCTGGCACTGGTATTTTCCACCCCAGTCCTCAACAAGGATATTCATCTGGGAGAGCTGCTCCCTGATCTTCTCCGGATAAGCGCTCGGCTTATCAATCTTGTTGATCGCAAATACCATAGGAACACCGGCTGCCTGGGCATGGTTGATGGCCTCTACGGTCTGTGGCATTATGGCATCGTCGGCAGCAATTATGATGATGGCCAAGTCGGTAATCTTTGCACCACGGGCACGCATCGCAGTAAATGCCTCGTGACCAGGAGTGTCAAGGAAGGTAATTCTTCTGCCGCTTGGAAGCATCACGTTGTATGCACCAATATGCTGAGTGATACCACCAGCCTCACCGGCAATCACATTGGCCTTTCTTATATAGTCAAGCAAAGAGGTCTTACCGTGGTCAACGTGACCCATTACGGTAATGATAGGAGGACGCTCCTCCATATTCTCAGGGCTGTCAACATCATTCTCCTCGTTGATAGTCTCCTGAATCTCTGCTGTAACAAAATCAATCTTGTATCCGAACTCTTCAGCAACAAGCACAAGAGCCTCTGCGTCAAGACGCTGGTTGATGGAAACCATCAAACCGAGGTTCATACATGCCTCAATTACCTTTGTAACAGGAACATTGATCATTATTGAGAGGTCATTGACAGTTACAAACTCAGTAACCTTCAAGATGTTGCTGTTCTGTTGCTCAAGGGCCTCCTCTTCCATCATCTTCTGGGTGTTGAGCTCTCTCTTCTCCTTTCTGTATTTTGCTCCTTTGCTCTTGCCCTTGCCTTCAACCATTCTCTGGTAGGTCTCCTTGATCTGCTTTTGTACCTCGTCCTCGTCAATTTCTACCCTTACAGGTTTGAATTTGTCTTTCTTGTTGTGTTTTCCACCACCTTGCTGCTGGTTTCCGCCCTTTCCGCCTTGTGGCTTGTTAGGGTTTTGTTTGTTAGGGTTGTTGTGGTTTCCGCCATTGTTGTTCTGTCCGCCACCCTGCTGTTTGTTAGGGTTCTTTCCAGCCTCTTTTGTAACATCTACACGCTCTTTCTGCTTGTGGATGCGTTCGCGTTTGCCTTTGTTCTTCTCTTTCTTCTTCTCAAACTGTGACAGGTCAATGGTTCCACTGATCTTAGGGCCTGTAAGTTTCTCAACTTTTGTTTCAATATGCTCAATAACAGCTGGTTGAGGAGTATCTTCTTTCTTGGTTGCCTGTTGGGTAGGTTGGGGGGTAGCAACAATTTTTGCCTGTTGAGCATTTGGTTGAGCAGTTTGTTGACCATTTGTCTGAGCCTCCTGTTTTACTGCAGGAGCAGAAACCTGTGGTTCAACCTTAACAGCCGGTTGAGCAGGTTTTTCCTTAGGGGCAACAGCAGCCTGTGGCTCTTTAGATGCAGAGACACTCTGTTGTGGTTGAGCAGGTGCTGCAGGTTTGTCAAGATTGATCTTTCCAAGAATCTTTGGACCTTTAACCTCTTCAACAGTAGTCTTTATGAAAACGCTTTTAGGCTCATCTTCCAACTTCTCCTTGCGGTTCTCCTTCTCGGTAATGTCCTTTACCTTTATGGCAACCTTCTTGGACTCCTCCTTTACAATCTGCTCCTTGCGGAACTCCTTCTCTACAAGAGCATAAGCATCTCCAGTTATTTTTGCGTTGGGATTGGCCTCTATGGCAATTCCCTTCTTGCCAAGAAACTCAACAAGGGTACCCATTCCAATGTTGAACTCCTTCAATACTTTGTTAATTCTGATTTGTTCGTTTGCTGTCATATACTCCTCCTCCCTTTATACTAGTTGTTATCTTCAAATTCTGCTTTTAGGATACGCTGTACATCAATTACGGTCTCCTCTTCAAGGTCTGCTCTCTTCATAATGTCCTGAACCGACAATGCAAGAACACTCTTTGCAGTATCGCATCCGATTGCTTTAAGTGAATCAATGATCCATGAATCAATCTCATCTGTGAACTCAGACAGTAGAACATCCTCTTCCTCCTCCTCAAGCTCTCTGAATACCTCAATGTCCTTACCGACAAGCATGCTTGCCAACTTGATGTTTGTACCACCCTTTCCAATGGCCAAAGATACCTCAGACGGTTTCAATGAAACATATATCTTGTTGTCTTCGTCACTTATCTTGATTGATGAAATCTTTGCAGGACTCAAGGCTCTCTGGATAAGCAGCTGGGTATTGCTTGTCCAGTTGATGATGTCGATGTTCTCATTCTTCAACTCCCTTACGATTCCGTGGATACGTGAACCTTTGACACCAACGCAAGCTCCAACAGGATCAATTCTCTCATCGTATGACTCTACTGCAACCTTGGCTCTCTCTCCAGGTATTCTTACAATCTTCTTGATGGTTATCAAGCCGTCAAAGATCTCGGGAACCTCCTGCTCGAACAATCTTTCAAGGAATGCGGGAGCTGTTCTTGAAAGGATGATTACTGGAGAGTTGTTTTTCATCTCAACTCTTGAAACCACAGCCCTTACTGAATCTCCTTTTCTGAAGAAGTCAGAAGGGATCTGCTCGCTCTTAGGCATAAGCAGCTCATTTCCATCCTCGTCCATTACAAGAACCTCTTTCTTCCATACCTGGTAAACTTCGCCTACAAGTATCTCTCCGATTCTCTCTTTATATGCATTGTAA
Source organism: Bacteroidales bacterium (assembly GCA_017398125.1). GTDB lineage: Bacteria > Bacteroidota > Bacteroidia > Bacteroidales > UBA932 > Egerieousia. The sequence continues at coordinate 100,910 of JAFQHE010000021.1, read as the reverse complement.
AGGTTGGCTTTCTCAATGTCCATGATTCTGCCCTGTAGATTCTGGCGCAAGTTAAGGATACCCCTTCTGCCGAAGCTGCTCAATTTTACCTCCTCGGCAAACTCCTCACCAATCTCATAAGAGTTGTCAATCTTGTCAACCTCATCTTTTGAGATCTGTGTATTTGGATCCTCTACCACCTCAACAACTGTTCTGTTTCTCCAGATTTCAAAGTCGCCTTTGTCAATATTGATGATAATGTCAAAATTGTCAGCAGAACCATACATTCTTGCCAATTGAGTGCGGAAAATATCCTCCAAGACACTCATCATTGTTGGTCTGTCAATATTCTTAAGCTCTTTGAACTCTGCAAATGTGCTTACTAAATTTAGCCCTTCCATATATTTTATCTATTTTTTAATATTTTCCTTTTAATCCCGACAGCCCCGCCGGCTGCCTCTCTATTTGAATTTGATTACAGGTTTGCACGATTTTATCTGCTCATAGGTGTAAGGTGTAACGGTGTCTTCCTGAACCTTTTTCTTTGCACCCTCCTTCTTTACCATCTTTGAAGTTGTAATCTCAAATCCCTCTTCAGTCACACCTCCAAGGATACCCTTTACCTTGCCACCCTGTTTCACTACAACTTCAACCTCCTCTCCATTGAATTTCCGGTACTGGCCAATAACCTTGAAAGGCTGGTCAAGACCTGCAGAAGAGACGGTAAGCGAATAATCCTCAACATCCCTGTCAAAGGCTGTTGAAACAATCTTGTCAATGGCGATGCAGTCATCAACCTTTACAGAACCCTCAGAGCTCTCAATGGTTATGGTAATGTCATTATCTTTGGTGATCTCAATGTCAACCAAAAACAAACCGTTGTAATCCAGATAGCTGGCAATAGTTACACTTAATGCTTCCTTTGTAATCATGTCTGTTGTCAATAAAACTAAAGGGCAACCGCACGCGGTCACCCTCAAGCCTCTCATTTCAAGCGCAAAGAAAAGAATTTTTTATGTAAAAAGCAAATATTTACACCTATTTTAACAGAGGAAGAATCTCTTTTTCAAAAATCTCCCTCTTTATTATCCTGTAGTGGGGGTGGTACGCAGAGTCAAATTTTCTGCTGTGGTGCATGACATATTCACCCCTTTCAAGCATTTTCATTATCCTGGCAGAATCGCTGCTGAACCCCTCAATCTCTGAGGCTCTCTCCTTTATGGTCTCCATGGCTGTATGCCAGACCTCTTTCCATTCCGTAATGAGAACAGTGTCAACTCCTCTTGCGCTTCTTGTAAAGGCTCCTGCAAAATCGGTTGCGCTGATCACTCCCTCTTTTATAATTCTGAGATTCACCCTGTAGTAATTGCCGTACCATCCGCAAGGGGTGTAATAATCGCCATAAATGGTATCTGCTTCACTAAGTTCCTTTTCAATGAAGAGTTTGGCTGTAGTGCTGTCGGGAATAAGATGGGCAGGCCCGAGATAGTCCTGGAAAGCGCCTTTGTATATGTCAGCAAGGGTTGACTGCGGATATTTTTCCAATGTGCTGCTTATATGTTTCCTGATCCTTTCTTCTGTTGGAATATTGCTCTTTTGTATGCATCCAGACAGAAGTGTTGCTGCGGTTACAAACAGTATCAAAAGTGGCTTGTTGTGCATCATAAGTGTCAATTTGTCTCTATTTCAGTCCCAAAATTATTATAAATGCAAGAATGTTCAAATAGTTGTTTGGCTCTTATAGGAAAAACGTCAAATATTTATTAATTTTGTTTGATTTTTAAATTTGAACTATGGAAGTAACAGCGGAAAGAATTGCCCGGCATTTCAATGGAGAAATTATTGGAGATCCCGATGTGAAGGTCTCTTCTGTGGCAAAAATTGAACAGGGCAAACCCGGAAATATATGCTTTTTGGCAAATCCGAAATATGAAAATTATCTCTACACCTGCAAGGCAAGTGTAATTATCATAAACAAGACATTCAAACCCAAGGAACCGGTTGAGCCTACACTTATCCTTGTAGACAACGCGTATGAGGCAGTGGCGTCATTGCTTGACCTGCTGAATACACTCAAAAGAGAGCAGAAGAGGGGGCGTTCATGGCTTTCAAAATGTGCTTGGAGCAGCAAGATAGGCAAGGGTGTGTATGTGGGCCAGTTTTCTGTAGTCGGCAGCAAGAGTGTGGTTGGAAACAATACCCAAATTTACCCTCAGGTGTATGTGGGCAACAATGTTACCATCGGTGAAAATGTAATTCTATATCCTGGTGTCAAGATTTATGACGGGTGCAAGATTGGAAACAATTGCATCCTTCACGCAAATGTGGTTATAGGTTCTGACGGATTTGGATTTGCTCCTACACAGGATGGCTCATATAAAAAGATACCTCAAACCGGAATAGTCATTCTTGAAGATAATGTTGAAATAGGTTCAAATACCGTGGTTGACCGTGCAACCATGGGTGCAACTGTCATAAAAAAAGGTGTCAAACTTGATAATCTTATCCAGATCGCCCATAATGTGGAGATTGGCGAGAATACTGTAATAGCTGCACAGAGTGGAGTGGCAGGCTCTACAAAAGTCGGTAAAAACTGTATGTTCGGTGGTCAGGTCGGAGTCTCAGGTCACCTTGAGATAGCCGATGGTGTGCAATTGGCAGCGCAGACCGGTGTGCAAGGAAGTGTAAAACAGGAGAAGGCTGTAATGATGGGTTCTCCTGCATTGGACTACAGAACCTACATGAAGGCATACGCAATATTCAAGAGGCAGGCAACAAGCAAGTAATTGTTATTTGTTCAATGCTTCAAATTTATTAGATTTGTAAGTTGAAAAATTTCTTGGTGAAAAAATGATGGCGAAGCAACATACGATAAAAGGAAGATATGAATTTAAGGGTAAAGGTCTTCATACTGGCCGTATGGTGACAATGGTGTTGGAGCCTGCACCCGTAAACCATGGAGTAAAATTCAAAAGGACCGATATTGGTGAGGATGCGGTCATAGATGCTGTGGTTGACTATGTTACAACTACCGCACGCGGTACTACACTTGAAAAGGGCGACGTTAAAATATCTACCCTTGAACATCTTATGGCTACATTCAATGGCCTTAAAATAGACAATGTCCTTGTCTCTATAGATGCCCAGGAGGTGCCTATACTTGATGGAAGTGCTCTCCCATACATTGAGGTAATATGCAGGGATGGTCTGCAGGAGCAGGATGCAGAGCGAAAAGTATATGATATAAAGAAGAAGATCCATTACAGAAATGAACAGACAGGTTCTGAGATAACAATCCTTCCTGATGACCATTTTTCAGTGGATCTTATGATAGATTTCAATTCAAAGGTGTTGGGCAACCAATATGCGCGTTTCGATGAGGCTACTGACTTTGCAAAGGATATAGCTCCGTGCAGGACTTTTGTATTCTTCCATGAACTTGAACCACTGTTCAAGAATAACCTCATAAAGGGCGGTGATCTTGACAATGCAATAGTGATTGTTGAGAATCCTGTTCCTCAGGAGGAGCTTGACAGACTGGCAACACTCTTTGGCGTCCATTCACTTGAGAGGGCTCCGGAGGGTTATTTGAATCATTTGCAGTTGAGATTCCCTAATGAGTGTTCAAGACATAAGTTGCTTGATATTTTTGGCGATTTCTCTTTGGTGGGTGTTCCGTTCAACGGAAAGGTAATCGCCTACAAATCGGGCCATGGCATAAATACCATGATTGCAAAAGTGATAAGAGATTCATTGAGAAGTGAAATAGAGGGAATTGCATAGCACTTTGCACTTTTAAGGAAGAGAGGAGATGATGTAGTGCCTCCCGGGCAGACATCATGATTTTAAAATGAAACAGTAAAAATAAAAGATATGGAGAATAATAACACAATTCCGCATTATGACCCTAATGCGGCACCTGTAATTGATATTAATGGCATTAAAAAACTTTTGCCTCACCGTCCACCGTTTCTTATGGTTGACAGAATTACTGAAGTGGGTGAGGATTATGTAGTTGGAATCAAGACAATAGGTGTAAATGAGGGATTCTTTATCGGACACTTCCCAGAGGAGCCTGTTATGCCGGGAGTGCTGATTGTTGAGGCTATGGCCCAGGTAGGCGGTATTCTTGTACTTCACAACCTTGAGGAGCCTGAGAGATACTCTACATATTTTGCAAAGATAGACAATACTAAATTCAAGAGAAAAGTTGTTCCTGGTGATGTGCTTGTCTTCAAACTTACAATTACACAGCCATTGAGACGCTCTATTGTATGTATGCATGGTGAGGCTTATGTAGGTGATACATTGGCTTGCGAGAGCGATATGGTTGCTCAGGTAATCAAGAATAAATAATACTTACTATAAACCTAAATAATAAAGTATATGCAGAATAATATAGTTCATCCTGGTGCAAAGATTGGAGCGAATGTAAAAATAGAGGCATTCACTACAATTGCAGAGCATGTGGAGATTGGTGAGGGCTCATGGATTGGCCCTAATGTTACCATCTTTGACTATGTAAAGATTGGAAAGAACTGCAAAGTGTTCCCGGGTGCAGTTATAGGTGCTATACCACAGGATTTGAAATTCAATGACGAGGTCTCTTATGTGGAGATAGGAGATAATGTAACAGTCAGGGAGTGTGCTACCATCAACAGAGGTACTGCTGCCAGCGGCAAGGGCAAGACAACCGTAGGAAACAATACTCTCATTATGTCTTATGTGCATATTGCCCACGACTGTTCAGTAGGCAACAACTGTATTCTTACAAGTTATGTTGGTATTGCCGGTGAGACTGATGTGGACGACTGGGCAATTATTGGAGGCGGATCCTTGGCTCACCAGTTTACAAAGATTGGAGCCCATGCAATGATAGCAGGCGGCTCTGAGATTGGAAAAGATGTTCCACCATATGCCTTAGCTGGTAGAAAACCACTCTCATACGCAGGAATAAACATCGTAGGTTTGCGCAGAAGAGGCTTCACTGCACAGCAGATAGAGACTATAAAGAATATCTACAAGGTAATTTATCAAAGCAATCTTAATGTGTCAGATGCCTGCAAGAAGGTTGAGGCTGAGTTTGAGGAGAGTGTTGAGAAGAGAACCATACTTGATTTCATAGCAAAATCAAACAGAGGTATCATCAGATTCAATGCCGGTGGAAATGGAGATGAGTAATAGAGGATTCTCTGTTCACGAAAAAATATTTGGCTGTACTCTTTTGAGTACGGCCTATTTTCCACCTATAGAGTACTTTGCTGCAATTGCAAACTCGCAAAAAGTACTCGTTGAGAAATGTGAAGTGTTTCAGAAACAGTCATATAGGACCAGATGTCACATTTATGGAGCCAACGGGTTGCTCAGTTTGAGTGTGCCGGTTCTCAGGGGTGAGGCGGATGTGGAAACGGGTAATCAGGAGAGGATGACCATTGGTGCAAGCGGCAACAGTTCCAATGTTATGCACACTCATAAACTTCAGATAGACAAAGTAAGGATTGACTATTCCAAGCCCTGGCTGCTGCAGCACAAGAGGGCAATGGATGCGGCATATATGACCAGTCCTTTCTATGAATATTACAGGGATGATATTTTTGCTGTACTCGACAGTGGAGAGGAGTATCTTTTCAATCTCAACAGCAGGCTCCTTGAACTCTTCTGTGAACTGACAGGCCTCTCCGCAGAGATAGGTTTTACCGATGAGTGGACTCCTGCTCAGACCAATGACGTGGAGCAGCTGGATTGGTCGGAAAGGGTGGATTTTGCTGATATGAGAAACACGATACATCCCAAAAACAAAGGTGAGAATCTGTTGCAAAAGCTGAATATGGATTCTCCATATTACCAGGTCTTTTCAAATAAGGGTGGATTTGTCGGGAACCTCTCTATACTTGACCTGCTAAGCAATGAAGGCCCGAATTCAATAAGTTTTTTGAAAAAATAATCTATTATCAAACATTAAATCTAATTTGCGATGTTAAGAATTATATGTACAGCAGTGGTAGCTTGTACCATTATCTTTTCATGCAGCAATGCTACCAAGAATGAAATACCTACAATTGATGTTGAGGAGGCTGTTGATGGCCAACGTAGGGGGGTAAATTTAAGTGAGTGGGTTTCTGACCTTGATTATATTGCGTTGGAAACTGATACTGTAGTTTTACCGAATTATAAATCTTTTGATCTGGTACCAACAAAGAGTGGATTTGTCTTTACCCCAAAAATGGGCAGAAGCCCTCTTTATAATTTTGATGCATCAGGTAAATTTATAAACAGTGTCAGCAGGATAGGCAGGGCCTATGGAGAGTATCCGGCAGTACGAATGTCCCATTATGATGAGACAAGTGGAAAGTTTACGGTTGTTGACATTAACGGTAAAGTTTGGGTATATACACTCGCGGGGGATTTCTTGTATGAAATTCCTGTAGAGAGTTTGACAGAGTATAGTAAGGTGCGTGATTTTCTGCAGTTTGATGGAAATGTTTTTTTATTGACGCGCAAAAAAGATATGTTGTCTCTTGATGCGTTAGAAATTGACTCTTTGGGTATAGTGAAATGTGAGCGTGAATTGTTAGTATACAATGATGTTGATAAATTTGACCATGCAGAGGCCTATTTCTATTATGATAATGGTGTCAGAATAATCCATAAGAGTGTTGATACAATCTTTTCGGTAACCTCTGATTTGGATATAAAGCCTGCATTTGCCCTGAATTTTGGAAAATATAAGGATGGCAAGAAAAGGAAAATCACTGTTGGTGGAAACGTTAAAGGTGAAACTGAAGATTTTGTTCTTTTGCAGACAACTCATATTGTAGACTATTTTGATAATATCCCACCTAAGGAGAGGCTTAATTACCTTTTGTTTGACAAGAGAAACGGCACATCAACCCTGATGGCCAAAAATGAAAACGATATACATGGATTTGTTAACGATATTGATAATGGTGCTCCGTTTTTGCCTGTCAAAATAGTGGAGGGCAAAATGTATCAGATTATTGATGCTGCAAGTTTTATTGAATTTTCAAAGAACAGTTCGTCTGAGAAAATGAAAAAAGTTGCGGCAACATTGACAGAAGAGTCCAATCCTGTAATAGTTGTAGCAACCCTTAAATAAGGTGTATTGCAGTGTGCCATGAAGTCGGTATCAAGCAGTGAGAGGTGATTCAGAAGGTCTATCATCAAACAGCGAATCCCCGTTAGAGTATATTCTAATGGGGATTCGCTATTCATAGAGATCACTTTTGGGTCAACCTCTCTGTTCTTCATAAATGACGTAGGGGCCTGTAGATTAAAATCTGATACCAATGGAGAGCAGCAGTTTCCAGTTGCCAAATCTGTTTTGGCCTACAGGGGCTGCTGTTATAATTGTTCCATTGTCAGTAATGTCGTCATAAAGCTGGAAACTCTCCTCGCTCTTCTTTATCTGCTGCTGGTAAGCGAGATCTGCAAAGAAGCCTCCTTCTGATGCATAACCTATGCCCAATGATCCTATCTGAACGTTGCTCTTGTCATATTTGTATCCGCTTGTATAATATTGGTATCCGGCTCTGACTGCAAATGCCGGATTAATCCTTACCTCAGCTCCAGCCCTGATGATGTCAGATGATTTGAACTCTCTTTTAATTGCCTGATTCTCTTCGTGGAAAGCCATGGTATAGTTATCATCAATCATCTTCATTCTTGAGTAGTTGGCACTTTCATAATCAATGCTTATTGCAGCCACGCTTCCAAAGGTGTAGGCCGCTCCAACATTCCATCTGAACGGAGTGTTTATTCTGTAGTCGTATGTTCCGAGTGGAGATGCTATCCATTGTGAGTAGCCGTCGGTAAATTCAGATTCCATAATCTCTTCATACTCCTCGTGCAGATACATCCATGTTGGGGTAGATATGCTGGCTCCCAATCTCAAGCCTGCAACTGGCAGATAAATTATGCCGGCTTTGAGGTTGAAACCGGTGCCGGAGGTTGTGTAGTTGTAGTTGTGTCTGAAACTGCTGAAGCCGCTCTGAAACTCTCCAGGGTTTACAGCCCTCTCGGAGTATATCTCACTGTGTTTGTACCAGATGCTTACAATTCCAAGGTTTACACCAAAGAAGAGTTTGTCTGATATGTTGCCGCCAAAGTTGATTACAGCCTCCGAGGTGTTGCCGATAGTCTCCTTAAGATAGAACTGTTCAAGTTCTCCTCCCGGTACAATTGAATAGCCGTCAAGATTCTCGGTGGCAGCTTTGTAGTATGAATCCGAATCAGGAAGTGTATCCAACAGTGAGGTGTTCCAGCCAAGGATTGAGGTCCATGAACCGCTGCCGTTGTAGAATGGATCACTGTAATCATTCATATCCATACTTGGTGCGTAAACTCCATTTGTATTCTGGGCGAGGCTGCTCAACCAGCTGCTTTCGGCTGTCCGGCCATAGGCACCTGTGCGTGATGTATAGTTGTTTGTCCTGTTGAAGGCAATGCCAAGATTCCAGTTTACAAGTCCGTAACCACGTCGGCCTGTCTCAAAGGATGCAATATAGCCAAAATTTGAGAGTCCGAAACGGGTTTTGCCTTCATCTGTGCCACTTCCAAGATATTCAACAGAGCTGTTGGCTGTTGTAAGTGAGGGCGTGATAACAAACTCGTGGTATCTGTATACACCCGAAGCTGCAGGATTTATAGATATGTTTCCCATATCGCCACCCAATGCTACAGAGGCATTTCCCATAGCAACACTTCTTGCTGTACCCTCATTGAACTGCTGCGAATATCTGTAGGCGTCCCACATATTCTGGGCATGCAGGGAGGTGCCAATCAACATTGCAACCAATCCGGCTAAAAATATTCTTGTATTTCTCATAATTCCAAACATTAGTAATTAATAGGTATAAGGTAATCCGTCTGTTTACCTTCTGTAAGAAGATCCTCCAGATCTGCCTCCTCCGGAAGAGTTGCTGTTTCTGGATGAACCTGCATTATTGAAACCTGACGATGAATTCCTGTTGAATGATGCAGGAGCTCCGCTACTTTGCGATTGTGTGCCTCTTCTTCCGTATGAGGTGCCCTGTGGGTTGCTTCTGTTCTCATGCCTTGTCGCCTGTTCATTGCGTTTTACCTCAGTTGCAGACCGGCGGTATTTGCTTCCTCCATTGCTTCCCGACGGAATTGTCGCCGATGACACATTGTCATTTCTGCCATTTTCCCTTATCTGTGTCATTGAGCCGTCTCTTCTCATATAACTTCCTCCGCCCCTGCTGCCGCTGATTTTGTCACTGCCACTTTCACGTCTGCCATAGTATATATCCCTGCCGCCTCCATGATGTGGTGGTATAGGATAAAATCCCGGGTAATAACCTGGATAATAGCCTGGATAATAGCCCGGATAATAACCTGGATAATAACCTGGGCCCCACCAAGGATCATACCATCCATAGTTGTAATACCACGGATCGTACCATCCGCATCCGTAATACCAAGGGTCATACCATCCGTAATATGGACCATAATGGTATGAAGGGCCCCACCATGAGTAGTAGTGTCCCCAGTATGGATTATGCCAGCCATATCCGGCTGATGACCAATATGGACGGTACCATCCGTCATAGTAAGGCAGGCCCATATTGACATTTACTGTGTAGAGTGGTGAGTTGTATTTCTCGGTACGTGCAAGATAGCTCTCCATATCATCTGTAAGCAGATATGTCCTGTAAGGATTGTAGTCAATTGTTATGGCGTTGGTGTCACCGATGAATATAGTTTCAACCCCTGTCTTTGAATCAAAGGTCGAATGGCTGGATTTGCCCAACGCTCTATTTGTCTCCTCTTTAAGTTCTTTAAATTCATTTTTTGCCTGAACGGCTCTTTGGGCCTGTTGTTCATCAGGCTGGTAGTAAATGCCGTTTACAAAGCCCTGGGAGCTGTATGATGCACGGTTGGCTGTAGCGCAGGAGAACAAAAATATGCTTCCCGCCAATAATGCAAATAAAATATTGTTTCTCATTTTACCTCCGTGTTTTAATTTATTTTGTATTTTTGTGGCTTATTAAGACAAAAGTATCAAAAATTATTCCAAATATCAAAACAGAGATATGGCAAAAGAGGTAATCAGTAGAGAAGAAAATTATTCGCAGTGGTACAATAATTTGGTAACTAAAGCTGACTTGGCGGAAAATTCGGCGGTTAGAGGATGTATGGTCATAAAACCTTACGGATATGCAATATGGGAAAAAATGCAGGCACAATTGGACAAGATGTTCAAGGAGACAGGTCATCAGAATGCATATTTCCCTCTATTCATTCCAAAGTCATTCTTGAGCAGGGAGGCAGAACATGTTGAGGGATTTGCCAAAGAGTGTGCCGTAGTTACTCACCACAGACTGATGGTCGATCCTGAGGGTACAGGTGTGGTTGTGGATCCAAGCGCAAAATTGGAGGAGGAGCTTATCGTAAGACCGACATCTGAGACAATTATCTGGAATACATACAAAAACTGGATTACTTCTTACAGGGATCTTCCAATCCTTTGCAACCAATGGGCAAATGTCGTAAGATGGGAGATGCGTACACGTCTGTTCTTGCGTACAGCAGAGTTCTTGTGGCAGGAGGGTCATACAGCTCATGCCACAAAGGAGGAGGCTATTGAGGAGACCGAGAAGATGGTTAATGTATACGCAAAATTTGCAAGGGAGTATATGGCAGTACCTGTAGTTGTAGGTAAAAAATCTGCGAATGAGAGATTTGCCGGTGCTCTTGATACTTTGTGCATTGAGGCAATGATGCAGGATGGAAAGGCTTTGCAGGCTGGTACATCGCACTTCCTCGGACAGAACTTTGCAAAGGCTTTTGATGTGAAATATTCAACCAAGGAGGGAACTCTTGATTATGTATGGGCTACTTCATGGGGTGTCTCTACAAGACTTATGGGTGCACTTATTATGGCTCACAGTGATGACTGCGGTTTGGTATTGCCTCCAAAATTGGCTCCTATCCATGTAGTGATGGTGCCTATCTTCAAGACAGACGAGGAGCATAAGGCTGTCGTTGCAAAGATGGAGGAGCTTAAAGCAGGATTGGAGAAGAGTGGACTTTCAGTCAAAATTGATGACAGGGATAATGTAAGAAGCGGATTCAAGTTCGCTGAGTGGGAGTTGAAGGGCGTTCCTGTGCGTATTGCAATTGGTCCGAGAGATTTGCAGAACAATACTGTTGAGGTTGCAAGAAGAGATACACTCACAAAAGAGTCAATGTCTGCCGATGCTGTAGTTGCGCATGTTGTGGAGCTTATGGATAAGATACAGGAGAATATCTATAATAAAGCTTTGGAGTTCAGGGCAAGCAAAACTTATGTTGTTGATACATGGGAAGAGTTCAAAGAGAAGATTGAGGAGGGAGGATTCCTGCTATGCCACTGGGATGGCACTCCTGAAACTGAGGAGAAGATAAAGGAGGAGACAAAGGCTACAATACGTTGTATCCCTATGGATACCAATGTGATAATGGAGGAGGGCAAATGTGTTTACTCTGGCAAGCCATCTAAACAGCGTGTAATATTTGCAAGATCATACTAATATTAAATAGAGACTAAAAATGGCAACAGATCCGTTACCGAAGCAGCAGCTGATTGTTAATGAATTGAAGGAAAAGGCCTTTATGAAGGCCAATATATACGATCAGGCTCTTGAAGTTTTCAACCAGTTGAAAGAGGTGCTCAGCGAGATGAGCAATGACCTCAATGAGATGTTGGATGACACTACCCAGCATAACCGCAGAATAAGGTTGGAATATAGAGATAGAGGAAAATTTGAGGCAGAACTGAAATTTGCAGATGATGTTTTGATTTTCAGTATGCATACAGATATTTTCCAGTTTGACAAAGACCATTCAATATGGAAGAACAGTTATGTTAAACAGGATAAGTTCAATTCATATTGTGGAGTTATAAGTGTATACAATTTCCTCTCAGATTCATTGAAGTACAACAGAACTGAGGATTTGGGATACCTTGTTGCCAGAATGTTTCTCAATAAAGACAAATTCTTCTTCGTGGAGGGTAAAAGACAAAAGCGCCAGAAGGTGTCGGAGTTCGGAAAACACCCTCTAACAAAGGAGGAACTTATAAATTTTGTAGAGTCGGCGATGTTGTATTCGTTGTCATTTGACCTTCTTGTACCTCCATATGATCTTGTCAAGGTTGCATCTGTAGACCAGATCAATGCAAAGATTGAGAGTTCAAGAATGCAGACCGGCAAACGTATGGGATACAAATATAATTCCGATGATGTTTTGGAGTTGGCAGAATGAATCGTAACATTTTAACATATCTGATTGTTTTTCTGCTTCTGCCATTTGTGGCGGGTGCACAATTCATATCCAAAGATAAGAGGGAGAAAAAAGAGGTTGTTGTGGTTTCAGGCCTCAACAGCGAGCAGGAGTTATGTAGGGTAATAGGATCAAAATTCGCAGTCCCAACCGTAAACTATGAACCTGTAACTCCTCCCAAATTCTGGAAGAAGGGAATCCTTACAGAGGTTGGTTTCTCCCAGGTATCATTGACCAACTGGGCTGCCGGAGGATCAGGCTCGGTTGCACTCAATACCTATGTCAATGCCCATATCAACTATGCAAAAGGCAATATGTATTGGGAAAACAGAGGCCAGTTTACTTATGGATTTGTACAGTCATTCCAGGACGGTTACAGAAAGAGCAGTGATAAGATTGTGCTTGACAGCAAGTTCGGTTATAGGGCTGTAGACAAGTTCTATTTCTCTGCTGTGTTCAATTTTACCTCACAGTTCTCGCCAGGTTTCAATTATGCGTCTGATGGTACTGCAACAATGGTATCAAAGATGTTTGCCCCTGCATATATGTCACTGGGTCTCGGTATCGACTACAAGCCTGGAAAGGGAGAGGTCTTCTCACTCAACTTTGCACCACTTACCGGATCTACGGTAATTGTTACAGACTCGTTGTTGAGGGCAAGGTACAGCAATGCTCCGGATGAGGCTGTGAGATTTGAACTTGGTGCGCAGTTGACTGCAAATCTAAAGTATGAAATATTCAAGAACTGCAAATTGACAACAACCCTCAATCTCTTTTCGGACTATCTTAATGAACCGCAGAATATCCAGATCAAATGGGACTTCAGGGCTGACTTGAAAATCAACAAGTTCTTGAGTTCATCTTTAAGGACAAACCTTATTTATGACGACAAGATTCTCATTGCAGACAAAAATGGCCATTCTGCTCCACGTGTGCAGTTCCAGGAGATATTCAGTCTGTCATTTACATATACATTCGGTGAGTTTGTAAAATAACTGCTATGCAGTATAGGTTCAATAGGCATTTGGAGAGGTTGCTTCCAGCTTATGACAGGAGTTTAAGAATTCTTGTTGCAGTAAGCGGTGGGGCGGATTCCATGTGTCTGTTGGAGCTTTTGCGAAGATCATCACTCAATATTTCTCTCTCAATTGCACATGTGAATTTTCACCTTAGAGGTGAGGAGAGTAATGGCGATGAAAAGTTTGTGAGAGATTGGGCTGCATCACACTCCATTGAGTGTCACGTATTGGAGGCCGATACCGTCTCTTACGCAAAGCAGAATTCTCTCTCCATAGAGATGGCTGCCCGTGAGATAAGGTACAACTGGTTTAATACCCTTAAAGAACAATATTCGTTTGATTTTGTGGCAGTTGCTCATCATGCAAATGATAATGCAGAGACACTTCTGCTCAACCTTGTAAGAGGGGCAGGAATAGCAGGTATCGGTGGCATGAAGGAGCTTGACATGGGAAGATCGCTGTTGAGGCCTCTTCTCCGATATTCCCGACAGGATATTGAAACATTCCTTTCAAGGAACAATATACCTTTCAGAACCGACCATACAAACTTTGAGAGCGATTTTGCCCGAAACAGAATAAGGAATATCGTGATGCCTCACTTGGAGAAGATAAATCCAGCTGTGATTCAGGTGCTTAATCGTGATATGAAATATTTTGGGGCAGCCTCTTCAATTCTTGATAAAATGGCTCAGGAGAAGAGAAAGGAACTTTGCAATATGACACTTGATGAGGATGCTCCTATGATTAAAAGCATTAAAAGTGCTGTTGCAAGAGCATATATGCTTAAGGTATTGCCCAATCATCATCAGTTCCATATATCTGTTGGGAGATTGCTCCAGGAACCGGAATATGAATATTGGCTGTATCAGCTCCTTAGGGAGTATATGTTCAATTCTGCACAAACCGATGATCTGGCCGGCTCCCTTGAAAATGATATGCTTAAGCGCATAGTCTCACCAACACATACTGCCATAAAGGAGAGAGGTTATATAAAAGTATACAGGAACTCCATTTTTGGTAATGAGTCTCCGGTTCAGATAGATAATCTTGAAGTTCCGGTAGAGATAACTCTCTCTTGTGGAGCCGTTGTAAGGTTGGAGGTGATTCCAGTCGGATCTGTCGGGAAAAACCGATTTGGTGATGGGGGAATCCGGTTGCTGGCGGATGCCGGAAAGCTCTCTTTTCCGCTTCAGTTGAGGCGTGTGCAGGCAGGAGACAGATTCCGTCCCTTTGGAATGGATGGGATGAAGAAGCTCAATGATTATCTTTCAGATATTAAATTGGACAATGTCCTTAAGACAAGTGTGCCGGTATTGTGTGAAAGCGGTAAAAAAAATAGCCCCGGCAATATAGTTTGTATGCCGGGACTACAGATTTCCAATAGTTTCAGGGTTACTGACAAGACTGTAAACTGCCTTGTAATAACTCTTTTCTAATATGTGAATTCATATACATAAGGTATTCTGGCGTAGCTCTTGGTTCCATTGAATGATGCAAGCTCACCATATATCTGTTCAAATGCCCTATAAGGTTCTGTAAGCAGATAAGCCGATACAGATGCCTCATTCAATTTCTCAAGGAATTTGTCCATTGATGATTTTGAACTTGGATATTCAACTATTTTGTACTCCTCAAGTGAAACGGCTGCAGCTGCATATTGGAGTGCATCATATAGGCCACCGCATCTGTCGGCCAATTTGATTTCAAGTGCATCGGCACCGCTCCATACGCGGCCCTGACCAACAGAATCTACATAATTTGTACTCAAACTCCTTCCCTCTGCAACAAGGTCTGTAAATTTGACGTAGATATCTTCAACAAATGATTGCATATACTGTTGCTCTTTTGCGTTTAGAGGTCTCACGCCATTGAACATGTCTGAATGGTCATTTGTGTTGATTGATACAGAATTGATGTCAAGGTGCTTCTTTAGTCCCTTGCCATAGTTTATCATAAGGCTGAATACGCCTATAGAGCCGGTAAGGGTTGTTCTGTTTGTGAATATGCAGTCAGATTTTGCAGAGATCCAGTATCCGCCGCTTGCTGCATAGTCTCCGAAACTTACAATTATAGGTTTTGTCTCCCTGAGCAGCTGGAGTTCATGGTTTATCATCTCTGCTGCCTGAGCATCTCCACCAGGGGAATTTACTCTAAGTACCAATGCCTTAATAGTGGAGTCTTCTCTGATTTTTGTGATTGCAGGGCAGAATTCAGATGCTGTGATTCCAGCATCTCCACTCATGGAAATCTCACCGTCTGCATAAAGAATGGCAATCTTATCCTTTGCCTTGGTGTTGACCTTTACCTTTGCCTTTGCATACTCTGCCAATGATACCATCTTGAGGTCCTTTTCCTTTTCAACATCAAACAATGTGCAAAGTTTCTCTCCAATGCTCTTGTATGTTACAGTCTCATCTACAAGCTTGTTGTCAAGAAGACTCTGTGCATTGCCTATTTTCAGATTATCCACAAGCTCATTGAACTCCTCTTTTGTAATCTCCCTGCTGCTGCATATTGCATCAGACCAAGTCTCCCAGATGGAGTCAAGCATCTCCTGGTTCTGCTCCCTGTTGGCCTCACTGATAGTGTTTGAAATGAACTGCTCAGCGGCTGCCTTGAATTTGCCGTGTCTTATAAGCTGGAACTCTATTCCAAGTCTGTCAAGCAGATCCTTGAAGAACATGATGTTTGAACTCATTCCAAGGATTTGGGCACTGCCGTCCTGCTGGATATAGATTTTGTCGGCAACAGTTGCTAGATAGTATGCACCTTGTGAGTAATTGGTCGCATAGGCAATTATCGGTTTGCCTGACTCCCTGAATTTTATAAGGGCATTCCTTACCTCTTCAAGTTGTGATATGCCGGTATTGACAGAGGTAACTGTAAGATAGATGAATTTGATTGACGGGTCAGTTGCTGCTTTCTCAATGGCTTGAACCGCCTTCAGCAGTGGAAGTGATTTTTGTGCAGGTTCAAACGAGAATGATGATAATCCGCTGAAAGGATCGTCATTTCCTCTCTCTGCAATAGGTTTTGACATATCAATCTTCAAAATTGCTGATTCAGGAATTACAGGTTCTGAATCATTTGACCCTAACATTGCCAAGGATCCGATTATTCCTATAAAGAGGAACATACATACACCAAGGGCTATAAATGTACCTATTATAGCCGCAAGAAGTGATTTTAGGAATGATTTCATATTATATGTATTTTAGTCGTTCGCAAAAAACAAATACTCCAAGTTCCACAAAGTTATTCAAAACTTGTTTAATGCGGTTCCAAAAAGAGAAAAATTGAAAAAAAAATTAAAAAAATCAACAAATCTTAATAATTAGTGTTAATTTTGCAACAATGAAAAGAGTGATGACATATCTCTGCACTATTTTGCTTATGGGAGTTTATATGCTCTCATCTATGGGGTATGGTATACATCAGTGTGCATTTGAAGGCTCCAATGACGTAATCTTGCTCTTTGGTGAAACTCCATGTGAGTATGTTCATTCAAAAGATGGCAATCTATGTGTTTGTGGCTTGTCGCACACCTCTCAAGATGGCGGTTGTAATGGTTCTGCCCATGACAATGGCTGTTGTTCTACAGAAACTTATGTCCTTTCTCAGGATCAGGTAAGTTCCACTAATGATTTTGATTACACACCATTTTTTGATTATGCATATATTGTGCATAATGGCTTCGGGTGTGTTGATTCTTGCGAATCAGAAATCTATTCAGGCGTAATCTTTCCAACAGGCTTTGCCGTAAAGGATTGTGCCATTCATGTGATCAATTCCCAATTCAGGATATAAGAGCCCTTTCAGGCTCCATGGAGTTGTGCATTATTGTATGACTCGTCTTTTTGTGTCCCGGAATTTGTCTCCCGGAATTTGTCTCCACTCATATTGCTTTTTACATCAATGGAGAATTTTAAATCATAGGAAATAATCAAATACTTAATAAAACATGAAGAAATTATTTATTCTATTTTTCTGCCTGTTCGCATTCTCATTTGCAAATGCACAGGACTTTAAAGGAAAGGTTTTTCTGCTTAACGCAGATGGACAGAAAGAGCCTGCAGGCTTTGCAACTATCGTGTGTATTGAGAACGGTATGGTTGCCGAGGCTGATATGGATGGCAACTTCACCTTCAAGAAGGTAAAATTGGAGAAGGCCACATTCTACGCAACCTTTATCGGTTACACCAAAGATACAGTTGTTGTAAATATTCCGCACGAGTACCATGAGTTCAACCTTAAGGATGAGAATGAGTTGGGAGCCTTGGTGGTTACAGGCCGTCAGGAGGCAAACTACCTTTCAAAGAGTACACCTGTGCGTACAGAGGTGATTACAGCTGCAGGTTTGTGTAAGATGGCCTGCTGTAACTTGGCTGAGAGCTTTGAGAACTCTGCAAGTGTGAGTGTGGGTTATTCAGATGCTGTGTCAGGTGCAAAGCAGATCAAATTGTTGGGTCTGTCGGGAACATACGTGCAGATGTTGGATGAGAACAAGCCTATCATGAGAGGTCTTGCATCTCCATTCGGTTTGACATATATCCCAGGACAGTGGTTGGAGAGCATCCAGATTGCAAAGGGCCCGTCATCTGTAATCAATGGTTTGGAGGGCATTACAGGTCTTATCAACATGGAGCACCGCAAACCAACAGCGGAGAATCCTCTATTTGTAAACTTGTTCACCAACCAGGAGTTGAAACTTGAGGCAAATGTGGCATCTTCACTTCAGTTGAATGAGAAATGGAGCACAGTAATTATGGCCCATGCATCTGGCGATACTCAGGAGCATGACGGCAACGATGACGGCTTTAAAGATGAGCCTAAGACTCTACAGTTGAACTTTGACAACAGATGGTTGTATCAGGCTGCTCCTGGTGGAGTACAGATCCGTTTTGGTGTAAAGGCTTTTTCTGACAAGAGAATCGGTGGCCAGATGGGCTACAAAGAGGGTATGAATGACCATGGTGTATACGAGGCTTATAAAAAAGGCATCTGGGGTTCTGAGATCCACAACTCGGGTATTGACGGTAACTTCAAATTGGGTATTCCTCTTTCAAACGAGGGCGCAGAGAGCCTTGCATTCGTTGCAACATATTCATACTATGACATGAATACAAGTTATGGTACAAAATATTACAAAGGATACCAGAATATGGCTTTTGTAAATGCAATGTACCAGAACCAGATTCATGAGAACCACCACTATACTTTCGGTATTGCCGGCCAATATGACAAGATAGGTGAGAATTATATGGATCTTACCTTGGATAAAGGAACTGCCAATGTTACAAATATAGCTACAGACAGCCATCTTAACGGTATCGAGGACAAGATGTTTGGCGTATATGGTGAGTATACATTCACAAATGACAAGTTTACTGCAGTTGTTGGTGCAAGAGGTGATTACCATTCAAAAGGCGGATGGGTATTTGGTCCAAGAGCCAACTTGAAATACTCTTTCACAGACAATACAATTGTGAGGGTAACTGGAGGCAGAGGCTTCAGACATGCAAATATCATTGCAGACAACTTGGGCCTGTTGTCTTCATCAAGAGACATCAAGATTGAGGAAGATATCAATATGGAGGATGCTTGGACATTTGGAGGTAACTTTACACAATACTTCAAATTGGGAGAGAGCGAGAATTCATATGTAAGCTTTGACTACTTCCGCAGCAGCTTCAACAATCAGTTGGTTGTTGACTGGGATAAAGGCTGGAATCCTGCAATCAATGGAGGTACAGTAAATGTATATAATTGTCAGGGCCGTTCATTTACAGACACATATCAGTTTGACTTGTCTGTTGAACCGTTCAAGAGATTTACAGCAATCCTTACATACCGTTACACAAATGCTAAGGTTGAGATGGATGGTCAGGGACTTGTAAACCGTCCTTTGATGAGCAAATATAAAGGAGTGTTGAACATTCAGTATGCTACAAACCTTAACAAATGGACATTTGACGTGACTGCACAGTTGAACGGTCCTGCACCGCTTCCATTGTTTATGGGTGGTGGCGAGTCAGAGGTTTACCCTATGTTCTACGCTCAGGTAACTAAGAAATTCAGAGGTGTAGATGTTTATGTTGGTGTTGAGAATATTGGAAACTATATGCAGGAGAATCCAATCATCAATGCAAATGACCCATATGCAAATGACTTCAACGCTTCAATGGTATGGGGCCCTCTAATGGGAAGGAAGTTCTACGCAGGTATGAGACTTACTTTGTGGAAAAAATAGTTTGATTTAATTGAAAAAGTGATAATTTTGTAAAAACAACTAAACAACACGTATTATGAAAGCATTTAAAATTTTTGTTGCTGTATTGGTTGCAACATTTGCATTCTCATTCAACGCACAGGCTCAGAAAGAGAAAAAGGGCTCAATGGAAGAGGTGACTTTCTCAGTAGATATCCACTGTGAGAGCTGCAAAACCAAATGTGAGGCAAATCTTCCTTACATCAAAGGTGTAAAGGATTTCAAGGTAGATATGGAGTCAAATACAATCTGGTTCAAATTTGACGGTTCAAAGGTTACAAAACAAAAATTGAGCTCAGAGTTGGCAAAATTGGGATACCCTGGAACAGAGGTTAAACCTGAAAATGCACAAAAGAAATAGTCTCCTATGGAGAGTTGCTGTAAAGGGAGGGTCGGATGGCTCTCCCTTTATTTTTTATAGGCTGATTGATTTGTGAGTATATGTAAATCTTAGTAAATTTGCCGATTGATATGCGTAGTGGCACAACTCTAAATTTTTTATTATGAAAAGGTTCGTTTTGCTTCTGTTTGCCATGATTTTATCCGCGGTAGCGGCAATGGCAGGCCAATGGATAAGGGTCAATCAGTTGGGGTATTTGCCTTTGGACAAGAAGGTTGCAGTATTCATCTCTACAGAGGAGTCTGTTGGAGGAGTTTTTTCTGTTTATGATGCCTCTACAAAGAAGCCTGTATTTTCATCTTTTGCGCAGCGTGCGGAGGATGCCGGCAAATGGGGTATGAAGAGCGCTTTCAGACTTGACTTCTCAAATCTTAAAAAGGATGGAGGCTATTATGTTGTCTTCAATAATGCCAAGTCTCCGATTTTTAAAATCTCGTCAAACGTATATGAGGGGCTTGCAGATTTCCTATTGGTCTATTTGAGACAGCAGCGATGTGGCTACAATCCGTACAACGATACACTATGCCACCAGCATGACGGTTATATTGTTGATCATCCTACAAGAAGCGGAGAGAGGATTGATGTTACCGGAGGATGGCACGATGCAACAGATTATCTCCAATACCTTACAACATCGGCGACAACAACATATCATCTGATGTTTGCATATATGCAGCAGGAAGATAAATCAGTCTTCAAGGATCTCTATGATGCCATGGGACGCAAGGGAGCAAACGGTATTCCTGATATTCTTGATGAGGCCAGATGGGGCCTTGACTGGATGATGAAGATGAATCCCGAAGAGAGGGTCATGTTCAACCAGATTGCAGATGACAGGGATCATGCCGGTTTCAGGGTGCCCTATAAGGACTCTGTAGATTATGGATGGGGCCCGGGATTGGGAAGACCTGTCTATTTTGTAACAGGAAAACCTCAGGGTCTCGGCAAATGGATAAACAGGACAACAGGTGTATCATCCACTGCCGGCAAGTTCTCTTCAACATTTGCATTGGGAGCCAAGGTCTTTGAAAAGATAGATCCTAAATTTGCAAAAACAATGATGGTCAAGGCTATGCAGGCTTATGACTTCGCAGAGGATGAGCCAGGAAATACCCAGACCGCATGTCTTGTCTCTCCATATTTTTATGAAGAAGATTCTTATGTAGATGATATAGAACTTGCAGCTGCAACCATGTATGACGCATACAAGTCGGATGAGTGGCTCAAGAAGGCCGATTATTGGGGTGAACTTGAACCTGTGTCTCCATGGATGGAGCTGGGTAGGGGAAGACATTACCAGTTCTACCCTTTCATCAATCTTGGTCACTACTATCTTGCCTCTTCTCCCGACAGCCTTGTCGCTGCAAAATATCAGACATTCATGAAGCAGGGCCTCTCAGCGCTTAAGAAGAGGGCAGCGGGTGATCCTTTTATGAACGGAATACCATATATTTGGTGCTCAAATAACTTGACCTCCGCTGCAATAACACAGGCAAGACTCTATAATCAGGTGACAGGAGACTCCTCATTTGTTGAGATGGAGGCTGCATTGAGGGATTGGCTTCTTGGATGCAATCCGTGGGGAACAACAATGATAGTAGGGTATCCGGCTGGAGGCAGTGATGTTCCGATGTGGCCGCACTCGTCATATACAGTTGTAAGCGGAGATTTAACATATGGCGGACTGATAGACGGACCTGTATACAGAACCGTTTTTGAGGAGAGGGCAGGCGGATCATTGACAAAGGAGGATGAGTTTGCAGTATTCAATGCAGGCATAGCAGTTTACCATGATGACATTGGAGATTATGCAAGCAATGAGCCTACAATGGACGGAACGGCTGGACTTGCCTACTATTTTGCAGCTATGGAGAATATGGGAATCGAACAGACCTCACTTGAAGTTGAAAGGGATGCTTACGGGGCGATTGTGAGGATAGAGCCCGACAAGAAGAATATTTACCTGGTATTTACTGCAGATTCAATGTTCCAGGGTGGAGAAAAAATATTGAAAATACTGAAGAAAGAGAGAATCAAAGGATCATTCTTCCTTACCGGCAATTGCTTGAGAATGGATGAACACAGAAATCTTATAAATGACATAATCAAGGCTGGACATTATGTTGGAGGCCACTCAAACGGACATTTGCTCTATTGTGCGTGGGAGAATAGAGATTCCATGCTGGTATCAAAAGATGAACTTATAGAAGATTTGAGACAGAATGCCCGTGAACTTGAACATTTTGATGTGAGTGTTGATGAGAGCAGATGGTATCTGCCTCCGTATGAGTATTATAACGAAGAGTGTGTGAACATTATTGAAAATATGGGTTACAAGGTGTTGAACTATACACCTGGAACCGCCACACCTGCGGATTATACAACACCGTCAATGAAGAACTACCAGAGTTCACAGAAACTTATTGACCGGTTGTATACATACGAAAAGGCTGTCGGGCTTAAAGGGGCAGTAATCCTCATACATCCGGGTGTGGATGAGTCAAGAACCGACAGATTATATAACAGATTAGGTGAAATAATTCAGTATCTGAAGAGAAAGGGCTACTCGTTCAAGTCCTTGAAGGATGTTGAATAGTTGAGAAGATTGGAACCACATTAACATTATAGCAATGTATAAAATTGTAAAAAAAGAGATTTTGAGTCCTGTCATTTGCCTTATGGAGGTAGAGGCTCCCAGAGTTGCACATGCTGCAAAACCAGGTCAGTTCCTGATTGTGCGTGCATGCGAAGAGGGTGAAAGGGTGCCTTTGACTGTCTGTAATTTCGACAGGGAGAAGGGAACGGTAACAATTGTTACACAGATTGTTGGAGCATCAAGCAGAAGAATATGCTCTTTGAATGAAGGCGATTGCCTTGTAGACGTTGCAGGACCGCTTGGCCAGCCGTCGGAGTTTTTTGGAGTACCGGTTGAGGAGCTGAAAAAGCAAAGATATATTTTTATAGCAGGAGGACTTGGTGTGGCTCCTGTCTATCCGCAGGCTAAGTATCTGCATGAGGCAGGTGCTTGTGTTGATATTATAATTGGAGCAAAAACAGCCGAACTCCTTATTCTTGAAGACAAGATGAGGGCTGTGTGCGATAACCTTTACATTTGTACCGATGACGGTTCAAAAGGAGAGAAGGGACTTGTTACTGCAATGTTGTCAAAACTTATTGAGGGTGGCAAGGAGTATACCCAGGCGGTTGCCATAGGCCCGATGATTATGATGAAGTTTGTGGCACAGACAACTGCCAAATACAATTTGCCGCTTGTAGTGAGCCTTAATACGCTTATGGTTGACGGTACAGGCATGTGCGGAGCATGCAGGGTAACAGTTGGCGGCCAGACAAAGTTTGCCTGTGTGGACGGTCCTGAGTTTGATGCGTACCAGGTTGATTTTGAAGAGGCAATGCGCCGACAGGCAATGTACAAGCCTCAGGAGATAGAGAGTGATCACAAGTGTAAAATTGGAATAGAGAGAAGTAATGGCTAGAAATATGTCGCGTGTTGCCGTCAGAGAGCAGGATCCTAAGGTGAGGGCAACAAATTTTGAGGAGGTTAGTTACGGATATAATGAGCAGGAGGCTGTACTTGAGGCGTCAAGGTGTCTGAATTGTAAAAAGCCCTCTTGTATGACAGCTTGTCCGGTATCTGTAAAGATCCCGTTCTTTATTGAGAAGATTGTAAAAGGTGACTTTGCAGAGGCTGCAAGAGTAATATCAATAGATAGTTCACTGCCTGCAATTTGCGGAAGGGTTTGTCCGCAGGAGACCCAATGTGAGGGCTCTTGTGTGCTTGGCATAAAGGGTGAGCCTGTTGCAATTGGCAAACTTGAGAGGTTTGTGGCTGACTGGAGCAGGGAGAATGGTCTCTCTTTTGTTGAGAAGGATGAACCCAATGGTATTAAAGTTGCTGTTGTAGGAAGTGGCCCGAGTGGTCTCGCATGTGCGAGTGACCTTGCAAAGATGGGTTACGATGTTACAATATTCGAGAGTCTGCACAAGGCTGGAGGCGTGCTTATGTACGGCATACCGGAGTTCAGATTGCCAAAGGACAAGGTAGTGGCTGCAGAGATTGAAAATGTAAAGGCATTGGGCGTAAAGATAGAGACCAATGTAATAATTGGACGTACATTGAGTGTTGATGAACTCTTCGACCAGGAGGGGTTCAAGGCTGTGTTTATTGGTCTTGGAGCGGGTCTTCCAAAATTTATGAACATACCGGGCGAAAACCTCAATGGGGTATTGTCGGCCAATGAGTTCCTTACCAGAAACAACCTTATGCAGGCATACAAGGAGGAGTCGCACACTCCAATCTTTGTGGGTAGGAAAGTGTGTGTTGTAGGTGGCGGCAATGTTGCTATGGATGCTGCAAGAACTGCAATGCGCCTGGGTGCCGACAGAGTCTCTATTGTCTACAGAAGAACTGAGAATGAGTTGCCAGCCCGTCGGGAAGAGATACATCATGCAAAGGAGGAGGGCATAGAGTTCCGCTTCCTTGTAAATCCTGTGGAGATTGCCGGTGATGAGAGGGGATGGGTAAAAGGTCTTGTATGCGAAGAGATGGTATTGGGAGAGCCTGATGCAAGCGGCAGATGCTCAGTAACTCCAAAGGAGGGCTCAAGAGTAGAAATAGAGGCAGATACCGTGATAATGTCGTTGGGTACCTCTCCAAATCCTTTGGTGGCCAATACAACTGAAGGTCTCAAGAAAAACCGCAGGGGCGGCATTGAGGCAACCGAAGATGGAAGAACTACACGTGAGGGGATTTTCGCGGGAGGCGATGCAGTTACAGGTGCGGCAACCGTAATTTTGGCAATGGGGGCTGGACGCAAGGCTGCCAAATCAATTGATGAATATATTAAATCGTTAAAATAGATGGCACAGAAACCAAGTATTCCAAAGGGAACCAGAGATTTTGGCCCAGCAGAGATGGCTGGCAGAAATTACATATTTGACACAATACGCTCAGTATTCAAAAAGTACGGATATGCACCGCTTGAGACCCCTTCAATGGAGAATCTCTCAACATTGTTGGGAAAATATGGTGATGAGGGAGACAAACTTCTCTTTAAAGTACTCAATTCTGGTGATGCCTTTGCAAAGGTGGAGCCTGAGATGTTGTCAAACAGCAATGCGCTTTCGTTAAAGGTGTGTGAGAAGGGGTTGAGATATGACCTTACAGTTCCGTTTGCACGCTATGTGGTACAGCATCAGAACGAACTTGTATTCCCTTTCAAACGTTACCAGATACAGCCGGTTTGGAGGGCAGACCGTCCGCAGAAGGGAAGATACAGGGAGTTCTACCAGTGTGATGTGGATGTTATTGGAAGCAAGTCGCTTATAAACGAGTTGGAACTTGTGCAGATTGTAGATGAGGTTTTTGCCAAATTTGGAGTGAATGTCTGCATCAAAATCAACAACAGAAAGGTATTGCAGGGGTTGAGTGAAATCATTGGCCATCCCGACAAACTTGTAGATATAACAGTTGCAATTGACAAGATAGACAAGATTGGACTTGATGCAGTAAAGGATGAGTTGCGCGAAAGGGGAATTGATGAGCAGGGTATCAGCACCATTGAGCCGGTTTTGCTTTTGCAGGGCAGTGCGGCTGAGAAGATTGAAAAGATGAAGGCTATTCTGGCATCATCAGAGGCCGGAATGAAGGGAGTTGCTGAACTCGAAGAGCTGTTTGGTTATATATCGGCCGCCAGAATCAACCAGGAGGTAGAGATTGACCTCTCATTGGCGAGGGGACTCAACTACTATACAGGAGCAATCTTTGAGGTGAAGGCAAAGGATTTTGCAATAGGAAGTATCTGTGGTGGCGGAAGATATGATGACCTTACCGGAATCTTCGGTCTCCCTAACATGAGTGGAGTGGGCATCTCATTTGGTGCCGACAGAATTTATGATGTGCTTCAGGGACTTGAAAAGTTCCCTAAAGAGGCCATTGTTGGAACAAAGATCCTCTTCTCAAATATGGGAACAGCCGAAGTTGCATACAGCCTTCCAATCATAGCGGAGTTGAGGGCTCAGGGTTTGAATTGTGAGATTTATCCCGACAATACCAAACTCAAGAAGCAGTTTGACTATGCAACCAAAAAGGGTATTCCATACTTTGCAATTGTAGGTGAAGAGGAGATCAATGCCGGCAAGGTAAATGTGAAGAATCTGGAAACAGGAGAGCAAGTGCAATTGGATAAAAATGCAATATTCTCATTCATAGGTTAATATGATCTTTTGTTTGAGAATATCCAATAAAAAGTGAAAATAAATTTGGATTGTAAAGTAATTAACCTTACCTTTGCAGTCCAATAACACCGCGGAGTAGAGCAGTTGGTAGCTCGTCGGGCTCATAACCCGGAGGTCGTAGGTTCGAGTCCTGCCTCCGCTACTACAAAGGACAAATCGCAAGGTTTGTCCTTTTTTTGTGTAGTTGCGTTTTTGTAACTGTTTGATATATTGTTAATTAATTCGAAGAAGGCGTTAGTCCAGTTGGTTCGATAACTAACTTCTATTTTTTGCAAGGTTACCTTGTTTATAAATTATTTTTCGGGCTATTTATTTAATTGGATTCTATGAGAGTATTGATTCTGTGTACAGGCAACAGTTGCCGCAGCCAAATGGCGCACGGCTTCTTGCAATCGTTTGACAAAAGTTTGGAAGTTCATTCAGCGGGAACAAGCCCTGTTTTGCAGGTAAATCCGCACGCTGTTCAGGTTATGCAAGAGGTGAGTATTGACATATCTGCACATACACCAAAAAGTGTGGAAATATACCTGAATGAAGAGTGGGACTATGTGATAACCGTTTGTGGCGGAGCAAATGAGACCTGCCCTATGTTTGCCGGAAAGGTAGGCAAGCGGCTGCATATAGGCTTTGATGACCCTGCTTCCTCAACCGACATAAACGAGTTTCGCCGAGTAAGAGATGAGATTAAGAGAGAATTTTTGTTGTTCTATTCATCCGATATTCAAAAGCAATCTTACTAAATGGTTGATTGACTCTTCAAATATCTTTTTTGCGTTGATTATTTTTATGAGATGTTCCAGTTGATTTTCAGAATTCAAAAATGGCTCCAGAATTATGAACGGGCCTCCGGGACAAGAAGTCACAGCAAAATATCCTTGAAGGGACTGACCTGAACCCCCGAAAGCTAAGAAAAAACTTTTGGGGTTCAGGTCAGACATAAAGGGTTTAATATCTATTTAGAATGATATTCCAATGTTTGCGCCAATAGAATTTGCGTTAATGGAGTGAATATATCTGTAGGCACATCTGATATTCAAACATAGGGATTTGTACAATTTGATCTTGAAACCCAATTGTGGTGTTATGATCCATGATGAGTCATATCTTTTCCAATCGCCAATAGTACATATCATTCCGGTATCAACGACTCCTGTAAGGAACAATTTTCTATTATTGAGTGGAATATCATACCTCAAATCTACGAATACTGGAATTGCCGAATAAGAATTTGTTTTTGTATTTCCGGCACCAAGCCATGCATCCTGGCTCACCCATTCATATCCTGTTCCTGCTCCAATACCAAAATCCTTTACTAATTTATATGAAAAGGTGTAATTGGCTGCAAGACTTCCTTTATGTTCTGAAACATTTGCGCCCATTGCCAAGAAGTTGAACTCATGGTTTGCCCTCTTTTCCTTACCCTCTTGCGCAAAGGAGAAAACCGGAAGCATTAACAATAGAACTAATGATAATAAACGTGTTTTTTTCATAATATTTTGTTTTTGGGAGTTAAATCGGCGGCAAAGTTTCTCAAATAGGTGTCCAACTTAATGTTTTTGATCCCCAATTTCTTGTTTATCTTGCTACGCGTGTTGTAAATGCTTGTGATATTCTGGTGCATATACATTGCCCTGATTGCATTTGAAGAGAACCCCAAATATATCATACTGCAGTACAGGAGTTCCTTTTTATTCAAGGCCGGATATTGTTCCTTCAGATTCTCTATGACTCCACCATACATTTGGTTTGCAACAAAAATTATATCATCAAAACTCCCATTCCTGTGCTCTGCTATATAGTCCTGAAATTTGTTATAGAATTTGTCGGGATGCCCTTCTGTCACATAGGAATATTCCAGAAGATCCTTTATTAAGTTTATTCTTGAAGCCAATCCTCCAATTACAGCGTCATCCCATTCCACTGTAGTTTCACTCCTCTGTTTTATATTATCCAACTGCTGTTTCAGACTGCTGTTGACCTTTTCCAGAATCTTCAAATCTGATGCATACTTCCGCTTTGCACGTAGAGCCTCTTTCTTGCTGTATATGTATATCCCCACAGAAACGGCCAATATCAAGGCCAATGCAATGGTGTAAATGAACATATTCCTGCGTTCCTCCTTTTCCAGAAGGGAGTATGATTCTTCAAGATTTGTGAGGGAGTATCTGGCTTCAATTGCCTTTATGTTTCTTTTCTCTTTTTCCTTCAATATTTTATGATTGAGTTTCAGGTACTCCTCTTCATATTTCAGGTGGTCTGACAGATTATTCTCCTTTAGTGATATATTTTTCATTATCCATGGAATTCCACATCTGTTTTTATAGTCACTTCTTGAGATCTCTGAGTCCAGATAGGCTTTCCCGTAAAAGCGGGCCTTATCATAATTGCCCTTTTCAAAATTCAGTTCACATAATAGAGGATAATACTCCAACGCCTCTTCTCTTATATTGTACTTGAGTTTTACACTTTGGATGCAATTTATTGCAGAATCAGCCCTCTTTAACTTTAAAAGTACTGCTGCTATACAATATGTGTTGTCGACAACTGCTTTGACATTTGAAATTTGCTCATATAACTCAATTGCCCTGCCATAGTAATCAAGGGCAACAGAGTCCTCTCCAACAGCATGGTAATTTATTGCAGCATAGGAGAGTGAATTGGCGCATCTGCCCGGTTCGTCAGCATTCTTGAAAAAGTTTGCGGCTCTTCTATAGGCATTGGCGGCTTCAATAAAAAAGCTCTGGTCATAGTACAGTTTGCCCAAAATACTGTAAATCTGTCCGGTCAAAAGATGGTTATCACCCTTTTCTGCAGCCGCTTTGGCTTTCAAAAAGGACTCAACTGCTGCCTTGGTGTCATTGGCATTATAATATACCCTTCCCAAATAGTACCATGACTGGGCTCTCCTCTTGTCATCGTTACGTTTTGAATAGTAATTTACCGCGATATTTATTATTGAGTCATCTGTGATGTCGATGTAATTTTTATCAAGTGCCTGTGAATAGAGCAATGAATAGAGGGCCTTTTCCTCTTTGTCTGAAAGTTGTTCAGGGGAGATGGATTGGAGAATGGTCAGGGAACTGTCGGGAAAATTCTGCATAAGCATCTCTGAGTTTGCCAATTTGCACTTTACTGCGTTGGGAGATGTGCAGCTTGTGCCTGCAAGTGTAAGTAAAATCAGTAGGGATGCTGCTCTAATTAGGATTAACCTTTCAAATAGTTGGAACATGACGGATGCTTAATAACACTCATGCAAATTTACTAATAATAACTGTTCAAAATATAACGCTATGGTTTTGTAGCCAATATGGCTCCCACAGCCTCTCTGCAAATGATATTGATATGTAGTTGCATCAGAGTGGGGCGGAGATTTGCAATGTCCTGCTGTTGGATTTATAAGATATTTGGTGTCAGCAACTTGTGGTATGGGATGCCTCTTGAATGGCTGTAGGGATGTATATGAAGAAAAAGTTGGTATTTGTGCAAGTTTTTGGTGGTATTATGTTTTTGTTTGGCAATGCATTGTTTGTCAGGTTTTTATAAAATGAAGTATGATGTTTGCTATGTGATGACATGCTATGAATTGCGCTACTTTCGCAATCAATATCAGATCTGAAAAAGCAATTTATGTCAAATTTTAAATTTAAACTTATGAACAGACAAAAACTTATTAGAACTATTCTAAAAGGCATCTTTTTTTCTCTATTTGCAGCCTTGTATTCCACTGGACTTTTTGCTGCTCCAGATGAGGATCCAAATACCAATCTGCCACCTGAAGAGGTTGCTGTAAGAATTGTTACCACTCCAGTCAAACCAGGATTTGAGCGCTCCATTGTTGCACCGGTGCAGGTATTCCTTTATAGGGCCGACAGTGAGATTGAGGTAATTTTCAACCAGAATTTGGGCGAAGTATATGTGCAGATAGTAAACCATATGGGCATTGTTGTAGATTCATACAGCTGTGACAGCTTTTTTGAGCCCTTTGTCAAATTGGAATCACCTTCAACTGCAGGTTACTATACTGTATGCATTTATGGAAACTCATTCCATGGAACCGGATCATTCACTATAGATTGACCAATCGGATTATTGTGCTGTAAAATCTCAGAACAATAGAGTAAATAGTCAAAATCAAGATGATTAAATAATTTTCGGATAAAATTTCATACAAGAAAATTTCTTCACTTGACAGAAAATTTTAAGAATCATTCAAAACCATTGCGGAGTGTTTCTGTTGTAGTATAAAAACTCAATATGAAACACTCCTTTTTTATTATCTCTGTAATTCAGATAGCGGCAATCATTCTGTTTCTGAAGCCGGGGAAGAGCCTCTATTGCTATGATGTAACTATGCCGACGGCAGATGTGGCAGAATCTCGAATATGTATGCAGACCGATTCGTCACCAACCTTCAGCAATATCCTGTTTACAAGCGATTCTGGTGGTAAAAGAGCCGACATCTACCTGCCTGCGGAATTTGCCATAACAAAGTACGGGCGTGGAAATGCATCAACTCCATATCCTGTAATAATTGCAATTTCAGATAATGGCTCCAAAGATGCCTCAGGAATAACTGCCATGCTCAGTGCCCTTGGTTATGGTTATGCTGTGGTGGCATTGGAGTATGACCGCTCTCCCGACAGCGCGGTAAGGAATATAATCTCCGCTGTCAAATTTTTTAAGGAAAATGGCCGCAAATACAGGCTAAATCCTTCAAAAATAGCTCTTTGGGGAAACTCTTACGGCGGTTATCTGGCAGCAGTAGCCGGATGTGCTGGAACATATCTGCAGGGATTCAATACAGAGATGGAATTTTATAATTCTGATCAAATGGCGCAGGCACAATCTTTGGAACAGCATCTTCAGCAGTTGGTTACGGAATATGGAGCCGACAATGCGAACAATAGTACCAAAGTACAGGCTGTTGTTGACCTTTATGGCTACTTTGAACATAATGGCGGAACAGTTACGCCAAATCTCTTCATTACACCACAGACGCCCCCCTTTTTTCTTATGTACGGAGAAAATGACCAATTTGTTCCATACAGGCAGGCAGAGGAGTTTGCTTCGAAGTTGAAGGGTACAATTGGCAGCCAATTTGTAGAGTATCTTCTGTTACCCTCAACAGGACATGGCGGAGGCTTGTTTGATTCCCCAGAATTCTCCCGACAGATTTTTGTCTTCCTCAATAGGGTGATGTCTGATTAATTGGTTAAATTTGTGCAGTTGATTATTGACTGAAGAGGTAAAGTAAACTTGAAAAGAATGTATAGATATTTTGAACATATAAAATTGTATGCAGTGAGGAATCTGCTGCTTATTGCAGTGGCTTTTTTTGCTGCACTTGATGTTACGGTTGCCCAGCCGGTCAGGCGGGAGACGGTACAATACCACCAGGGATTGTATCTGGACCGGTACTGGTCTGATGTGCATGCCGGAGACCTTTGGAACTCTTGCAAATGCGCTCCTGCAGCGGCTGCAGACACTACAACCGGAGGTCGGATTTCCACTAATGGTCAACGGCTGGGCGTACTTGAAGCAGGAGCCCATTGCTCTGCGGTAACGGAAGACCGGAGAACTCCGGCTATGATATTCATGTTCGGTGGCGGATTCTATACTGGAGTGCGTGACCGTAAGGAGTATCTGCCATACTTCCATTTCCTGGCCAGCCATGGTATTCAGGTTTTCTCTATAGATTATAGATTGGGACTGGCTCCGTTGGTTGAAAAGATGAAAGGCGGAGTTACACCTGAATATGATGCACATACAGAGAGCATTGCCGAAGGTGATAATGGTGGAAACTCTAAAAAAACAGGTAAAATTGCAGCTGCAAGGCAGATGGTTGCTCTCTTGCGCAAAAGCATAGATATGGCGGTTGAGGATCTTTTCAGGGCAACTGCATTTATCATATCAAATGCAGAAAAGTGGGGGATTGATACCTCTATGATTATGACCAGCGGTTCAAGTGCAGGGGCAATCTCGGTGCTTGAGGCTGAGTATGCACTCTGTAATGGGGGAGAGGGAGTTGAACCTTATAACTATGTTCCGTCGGGATTCAAATATGCAGGGGTGGTCTCTTTTGCTGGAGCTATAATGTGTATGAACGGCAAGTTGGAGTGGAATTCAATGCCTGCGCCAATGATGCTCTTTCATGGAACGGCTGACTCAAATGTGCCTTATGACAAGCTCAGAACTCCGTTCGGAAGCCTCTATGGTTCAAAATATATTGCAGACCAATTGACAGGGATGACTGCACCGCACACTCTATTTACATTTGAGAATGCAACACATACAGTTGCTGTATCTCCAATGATGGAGAATCTTCTGCAGATTGCAGCCTTTATTGAAGAGTCGGTATTTGATGGTAAAAAGTTTATTGCAAATACAGTGGTTGACCAGCCAGGGCTGCCCGAATTGAAGAAAAAACTTAAACTTAAAGATTATATAAAGGCAAATTTCTGATTGCCTGTAAAGAGAAATATTTGATTGGGAGTATGAAAAAGGAAAGATTTGATTTTTCAGCAGAGGATGCGCGTTTTATGGAAATTGCCATAAAACTCTCTGACGAGAATGTTGATAATGGTGGCGGCCCATTCGGGGCTGTGATTGTAAAGGATAACCATATTGTGGCAACAGGTGTGAACAGGGTTGTTCCCAACAATGACCCTACCGCCCACGCCGAGGTTACTGCAATACGCAATGCCTGCACTGCTCTTGGAACATTCAAACTCGACGGCTGTACCGTGTACAGTTCGTGTGAGCCCTGCCCGATGTGCCTGAGTGCCCTCTATTGGGCAGGTGTGGAGCGTATTTGTTACGGCAACACAAAGCAGGATGCAAAGGAGATAGAGTTTGATGACTCCTTCATATATGACCAGTTGGCACTCCCTTATGAAGAGCGCTCCATAAAGTGTGACCACATTATGCGTGATGAGGCCCTCAAGGTATTCAAGAAGTGGAAAGATAAGGATGACAAGACTCCTTATTAATCTTCTCCAAAAAGTTGGAAAAATAAAGAGAACTCCAAAGTTTGGACAAAAAGACATGAACCCCAAAAGTCTGGTAAAACTTTTGGGGTTCATTTTATGCTGTCCTGATATGGACATGCCATTTATGATGGTGATTTCAGAGTCACTCTTTTATGCCGATGCACTCTCTATTTAGAGTTTCTTACCACTAAAACTTCTACTTTAAAGTAGCAACAACAAGTACCGGATTGCTCTCCTCTGTAAGAGTGGCAGCCACATCCTTCATCTTCTGTGAAGATGATTTTTCTGCAATATCCATGAACTGGATTGCATCAACAAGTTGGTACATCTTGCCGTTAGCCAGTGCTTTAGGGTAGAATGCAATGCCATTGGCGTCAAGGTCATTTACAAATCCAGCAGATTTCAGGTCCTCATCATACTTTATTCCCCTTGTTGTGCCGCTCTGCTTGTCGTAGATAAAGTAGGTGAATCTGTAATTTTTATCAATGTTTGGATATTGTCGGAAATTGAACAATGCTCTTCCGGTTATGAACTTGTCACTCTCAAGCAAAAAGGCATTCCAATAGAATCCCGGTTTGAATTCGCCGTAATTGACAAGATATTTTGGATGCATCTGTGCCGCTTGATCCAGGGTAAAGAGTGTATCCTTTTCATTGAAAAGCAAAAATGGAGAATTCATACCTGTATGCAGGTTCGGAGTGTTGGTCCTTGCTATCCATAAACCTACCATTCCCTCTTTTTCCGCCTTTTCTGCTCTCTCCAAATCTTTTGCAGTGGGTTTGGCTATCGAAAACTCTTTGATGAGTCTTGTTGTAATGGTATCTCCTTTAGGGTTAAGGATAATGATTTTGTCCTCTTTTGTCTTGAAGTCTGTACTCAAATATGTATATGTACCATCGGGATAGCGGTATAATTCGTGCTCAGGTATTCCGGTTGGAATGTTCTTTGCAAAGGAACCGTCATTGAGATTGTATGTGTTTATTTTATCGTAACTTACAACGTCAATGAAGTTGTCGTGTGTACAAACTTCTTCAATGAAGTTGTACTCCTCTTTTGAGCGTCCATTTTTTCCTATTTGGGCAATGAATTTCCCGGTATTGCTGAAGTGGAGAGGTGCCTGGTTGGAGATGAAGCGGTAAATTACAACACCTTCATTGGTCGGGGCTATGGACATGTTTATGACATCTCCCTGTATCATTGACGATTCAGAGGTCTCCAAAGGTATGTAATCTATTGCGCTTGCATACTCACTCAGATTTACGGTTGTAATGTTGCTGTATGCGCCTGCCACATCAATTACCGGCAGTTGGCCCTCACTCCCTTTGTCTGATCCGCAGCCCGCTATTATGGCGCATAGGGCAATGGCCGGCAGCCAGTTGGAACTTAAGTTTTTAATAGTGCTTTTTAAGGTTTTCATGGTGCGTTGTTTTTATAGTAAATGTGATTTGTTTAATATCATCTATGATTATGTCGGATCCCAGTTATTTGTTGCGCTCTATCTCCCTGAGGTTCTCCATCTTCTTTTTCTCAAGGAAGTCATATACGCCTCCGAGGTGTTCAATGACCCTCTTGTTGGAGAATTCATAGACCTTTGAAACAAGTCCGTCAAGGAAATCCCTGTCGTGAGAGACCACAACAAGTGTACCGTCAAAGTTCTTGAGGGCCTCTTTAAGAATATCTTTGGTCTTTATGTCGAGATGGTTTGTAGGCTCATCAAGGATAAGCATATTTACAGGTTCAAGCAGCAGTTTTATCATTGCAAGTCTTGTCCTTTCTCCTCCCGACAGCACCTTCACCTGCTTCTCCGAGTCATCCCTGCCAAACATAAAGGCTCCCAGAATATCCCTTATCTTGGTTCTGATGTCTCCAACGGCCACATTGTCAATTGTGCTGAAGACCGTCTGCTCTTCATTGAGGAGCGATGCCTCATTCTGTGCAAAGTAGCCTATCTTGAGGTTGTGGCCCAACTGCAATTCGCCGTCAAAATCTATCTGGTTCATTATGGCCTTTACCATAGTGGTCTTTCCCTCTCCGTTCTTTCCCACAAAAGCAACCTTCTCGCCCCTCTCAATGGTTATTGATGCATTGGCAAACACATTGTGGTCACCGTAACTCTTGCCCAGTTCCTTGGTAATTACCGGGTATGAACCAGAACGTGGTGCCGGTGGAAAACGGAGGTTGAGCGCACTTCTGTCAATCTCATCAACCTCAATTATCTCAAGTTTCTCCAGCATCCTTACCCTCGACTGCACCTGGTTTGTCTTTGAATATGTGCCCTTGAACCGCTCAATGAACTCCTTGGTCTCGGCAATCATCTTCTGCTGGTTGTCGTAGGCGGCCTGCTGCTGTTGCCTGCGCTCTGCCCTAAGTTCAAGGTATTTGCTGTAGTTTACCTTGTAGTCGTAAATCTTGCCCATTGTTATCTCAATGGTCCTGGTGGTAATGTGGTCTACGAATGCCTTGTCGTGGGATATTACCATTACCGAGTTGGCGCTGTTAATTATAAACTCCTCAAGCCACTCGATCGATTCAATGTCGAGGTGGTTGGTGGGCTCGTCGAGAAGCAGCAGTGTGGGCTTCTGCAAAAGTATCTTTGCAAGTTCTATCCTCATGCGCCAGCCGCCGCTGAATTCGGTGGTCTGTCGGGTAAAATCACTTCTTTTGAAACCGAGGCCAATGAGGGTCCGTTCAATGTCTTCCTCATAATTGGTGAGGTCTATATGGTAGAACTTCTCGGAGAGGGCTGTTACCTCTTCAATGAGTGC
Organism: Bacteroidales bacterium; assembly: GCA_017398125.1. GTDB lineage: Bacteria > Bacteroidota > Bacteroidia > Bacteroidales > UBA932 > Egerieousia. Next base: position 64,932 of record JAFQHE010000021.1, on the reverse strand, counting down.
CATATACTCCTCACTGTCGTAATCAGTCCTGGTTGTGAGCTGGTTGTTGAGTTCCTCAATCTTGCGCTCAATGGCAAACAGATGCTCAAAGGCCTGGGCCGTCTCCTCAAAGACCGTGCGGCCATTTTCGACCATAAGGTGCTGCGGCAGATAGCCAACCTTGCCGCCATCAGTAACAGAGACCTTGCCTCTTGTGGGGCTCTTGATGCCTGCAAGAATCTTAAGCAGGGTTGATTTTCCTGCTCCATTCTTGCCCATAAGGGCAATCCTGTCCTTGTCATTGATTACAAAAGATATCTCTTTAAAGAGGGCCGTTCCGCCAAACTCTACCGTAAGTCCGTCTACCGATACCATGTTCAATTATATTTGTCAGACAAAGATAGTCATTTAAGGGCATTAAACTTTTAAGGTTGGGAATCTTTTAGTAAATTCGCATCACTTAATTCAAGAATAACATGCATACAGATAAGACACTTGGCGTTTTGGGCGGAATGGGCCCTGCCGCAACAGCAGACTTTTTGAGGGTGCTTGCAGAGAAGACTCCTGCAGGAACAGATCAGGAGCATCCGAGAATGATTGTTTATTCCCATACTGTCACTCCCGACAGAACCACCTTCCTTTTGGGCAAGGGACCTGATCCCACGGAGTATATCAAGGATGGCCTTAAGACTCTTATCGGTTGGGGAGCAGACATATTGTGTGCAACCTGCAATACAGCCCACTATTTTATTGACGGTTTCAGGGATGAGATTGACAAACCGATTGTGCATATCATTGACGAGACAATCCTCAAGTCATCAACCGTATCTCCTCAGGGGGCATGGCTTACGGCAACCCTTGGAACAATGAAAACCGGATTGTACCAGAAGCATGCCAAGGATAGCGGATACAATTTCCGTATTCCGGATTATGACATGCAGGTGGAGATTCATGATGTTACTGATATGGTAAAGGCCGGTCTTCATAAGGAGGCAGGTGAGAAGTTCAGGGGTATTGTGGAGCGTCTTTGGGAGATCGAGAAACTTCCTGTTGTGGGTGCATGCACAGAGATTCCGATTGCCTATGCAAATACAGGACTCGATAAAGAGATGGGTATCTCATGTCTTGAGGCTTTGGCGGAGGGGTGCATCAGGGAGTTGTATTACAAATAGATGTTTGTCGGGAAGCAGATGGAAAACACTTAAGTTGAGGTAAAAATATAAAACTATGAAAAGAATTAAGATAGCGTTGCCTTGGCAAATACTTATAGCTCTTGTATTGGGCGTTGTTTTTGGCGTTTTTTGCCACGAATATGTAAAATATATCAGCTGGGCAGGTGATATGTTCCTTCGCCTGTTGAAGATGATTGTGATACCAATTGTATTCTCGTCAATGGTGGTTGGTGTTGCAAGTATAGGCAAGACTGGAGGTTTGGGCAGAATTGCCGGCAAGACCTTTGCATACTATGTTACAACTACAGTTGTTGCCACTCTGATTGGTCTTCTATTTGTGAACATTCTTAAACCTGGAGTGGGCTCATCATTGGTATCCCAGGCCGACACCCAGGCCCAACTTGCCTCTGCAGACAAAATTTCACTTGGCGAGCGTATCATAACAATTATTCCTGACAATATAGTGAATACATTGGCTGAGGGCGACCTTTTGGCTGTAATCTTCTTTGCCATTCTCTTTGGATATTTTGTAACACAGGTGGGTGACAAATCAAGGGAGACATTGATAGATGTCTTCCAGTCTGTGTTTGATGTCATTATGAAGATTACCCTCTCTGTAATCAAGTTGGCACCTTATGGAGTCTTTTCAATCGTAGCCAAGATGATTTCGCAGCAGGCAGGAGATATGGACAAACTGGTGGAGATTGCACAGAGTCTCGGAATGTTTGTGCTTATTGTATGGATTGGCTGTCTTATCCAGTTCTTTGTAATTCTTCCTTCTACAGTATACTTCTTTGGTAAGGAGAATCCGTGGAGACACATGAAGAAGATGTCCACAGCCATTCTTACAGCATTCTCTACCTGCTCTTCAGGTGCGGCACTGCCAATCTCTTTGAAGGATTCACAGGAGAAGTGCGGAATCTCAAACAAGATTGCAAGTTTTACACTTCCGCTTGGTGCAACAGTGAATATGAATGGTACTGCTCTTTATGAGGGTGTCGCGGTTATATTCCTCTCACAGGTTTATGGTATAGAGTTGTCGTTCATTGAGCAGATGATAATTGTTGTTACTGTATTGTTCTCGGCTATAGGTACAGCAAGTATCCCGATGGCCGGCCTTGTAATGCTCTCTGTTGCTGTAACTGTAGCAGGATTGCCTTTGGAGGGTATTGGACTTGTACTTGCGGTTGAGCAACTTTGTGATATGCCACGTACGGCAACCAACTCATACGGTGATATGTGCGGTGCAGTTGTAATTGCCAAATCAGAGGGTGAAAAACTCACAATCTGATGTTGTAAGGAGCAAAAGGATGGCCCAAAGGTCATCTATATGAATACAAATCCCTATTAGAAGATGCTCTAATAGGGATTTGCTGTTTGATGGGCGATCTCTTTAGTCAGCCTCATGCCTCTTGTGAGGGGGCGCTTTTGTTCTCCTCCCAGTGGAAAGGTTCAAATTCTGTATCTTTTGCAAGCCATGATTTTTTGCGGTTTGCATAAATTATGAACGGAATCGCAACCATTACAACACATCCGCCAAGCAGAACTGAGAACCATACAAGGTTACTGCCTGTATCTATCTGGGCAGGAGGAATGAAACTTAATACAAAAGCAAGCAGTGATCCTGCGAATCCCAATCCTCCGATAATCCACATAATGTAGTTCCCTTTACCGCCAACTCTGAAGGGCCGTTTTGCATCTTTCATTATATATCTCAATCTGATTGCCCCTGAGAACATGAGCAGATACATTATCAGATAGAGTAGGACAGAGAGTTGTGACATAATCTGGTAAAAACTTTGTACAGAGGGCATAACCACAAAGAGCATTCCCAGCAGTGTAACAATGGCGCCCTGTATCAGCAGAATGTTTTTCTGCACTCCAATTTTATTGGTCGTCTGGAAGAATGGAGGCAAATAACCGGCCTTGCCAACTGTAAAAATGCCTTTGGATGGGCCGGCAACCCAGGTAAGCACTCCTGCAAGTACTCCAAATGCCAATGCAATGGCTATAATTGGTGATAACCAACTGGCGTGGATATATGCAAAATATTTGTCAAAACTTATAAGAAGGCTCTGGGTAAGGTTAATATCCTTTTGTGGAATGATAATCCCAATTGCAAATGTCCCCAGTATAAATATAAGAACAGTTATGGCTGCACCTATGAATATTGCTCTGGGGTAGTTCTTTGCGGGGTTGTCCATCTCCTTAACGTGTATACCGCTCATCTCCATTCCGGCATAGAAGAGGAATATTGAGGAGGCCAATACCAGGTTGTCCAATTTGCTGAGATTCGGGAAGAAACTTCCGCTAAAACTCATCTGTGATTCACCCCCGGTTGCCAGATAGACAATACCAAGAACTACAAGCAGCACTGCCGGAATTATGGTGCCAGCAAGACCACCTATTTTTGCAACTTTTCCAACCCATCCCATGCCTTTCAGTGAAATCCAGGTTGCAATCCAGTAGATGGCCAGAACAACAGCCAGTGTGTAAATTCTGTTGGAGGCTAAAGCCATATCGCTGCTCTGGTTCATTCCAATAAAAGCTATTGATACTGCTCCAAATGTTAGAACTGTCGGATACCAGATGGTATTCTGAATCCATTGGAGCCAAATTGCAAGGAATCCCCACTTCTTGCCATAAGCCTCACCAACCCAGCGGAAGACACCTCCCTGTTTGTCCTGGAACATGGCGGCCATCTCCGCAGCAACCATTGAGGTCGGGATCAGGAAGACTAAAGCGGCAAAAAGGTAGTAGAAGGCAGAACTTAATCCATATTCTGCCTCTGCCGGTAAGCCTCTAAGACTTACTACAGCAGTTACGTTCATAATTGCCAATGTAAAAACTCCCAGTTTGGCAATCTGTTTTCTCTTTTCAGTCATATATTATGTTTTAGTTATCAATATTTAATGACCATTATTATGCGCACGTTACTGAATGATTCTTCCAATGTCCAGTTGCCCAATGCCGTCACCATATCATTGGTGTGGCACAGGGCAATTGGGCTGTAATATGCAATAAGGGCCCGTTAATGGGTAAAGACACGTCCTTTCTGTCTCTCTTCCCTTTCGTATGCAAGACGGGTCTGAGTAGGATACTCGAGTTTCTCAAACCCCTCCACAGCATTGCGTATATCATTTATAAGCATATCTGCGAGATCTTTGGTAAAACCCTGTTTGATAACAATACGCATTACAATTGTATCGGTAAGATTGTTTGGCAATGTGTATGCAGGTACCATCCATCCGCTCTGCTGGAGTGAGTTCTGCAGATCGTAGAGAGTCCATTTGGCCGTTTTATTGTATTCAGGATCCATGTGCCAGATGAACAACGGATTTACAACCTCTTTTGCGTAGTTCTTGAACTGAGGCATCTTTCCTATCTCATCCCAAAGGTATTTTGCAAGTGCCATGCTCTCCTTTTGTACCTTTTTGTAGCCCTCAAAACCTAATCTTATGAAGTTATAATACTGTCCCAGGATCTGGGCAGCCGGTCTTGAGAAGTTCAATCCTACCTGATATATCTCAGAGCCAAGGTAGTTTACAGAGAAGTTCATCTCCTCAGGCAAGAAACTCTTGTCTCTCCATACAACCCAGCCCAAACCGGGATATACAAGGCCATATTTGTGGCCAGAAGTACTTATGGATACTACCCATTTTAATCTGAAGTCCCATTTTACGTGAGGCGCAATGAATGGAAGAATAAATCCTCCGCTGGCGGCATCCACGTGGATTGGGATGTCATAACCGGTTCTCGTATTATAGATGTCCAATGCCTGGTTGAGTGCATCAACATCATCGTTTAGTCCTGTCCATGTAACACCTTGGATTGGAACTATGCAGATTGTATTCTCATCGCACATCTCAACAGCCTTTTGAGGGTCGAGGGTAATATGTTCATCAGAGAGAGGAACTGTACGCATTTCAACTTGCCACAATTGTGCAAACTTTTCCCACACTACCTGATAACCGGTGCTGATTACAAAGTTGGGTTTGTCATACGGTTTGCCTGCTGCTTGCCTCTTTTTACGCCAGCGGAGCCATGCAGATATGCCGCCAAGCATGCAGGCCTCTGATGAACCTATGCCAAGAGCTCCTGCTTTCCATTTTGCCTTTTCCGGTGAATGCCAGAGGTTGGCAATGATATTAATGCATTTTCCGTTCATTACAGCAACTCTCGGGTATTCTGTCTCATCAATATAATTGATATTGATGGCCTCATTCATAAGTTTGGTGGCATACTCATCCATGTAGGTTGTGACAAATGTTGCCAGGTTCAGCATTGGATTTGTCTGTGCATAGGTTTCCTGTCTTACCATCTGATATGCAATTTCAGGATCAGTGGAATTTGCTGGAATTACATTGTCGGGAGCAGATTCAAGAATGGGATCATCTTTAAGAATCCTACCCTCCATTTCTTTGACCTTTTCTTTTAATTTATTCATAACTATTTAATTGTTAATGGTATATGTTTTTATACCTACACTAAACAACCTACTCTTTTGAATGTTCTGTGGATGTTTGAATTTTCTGTAATTGATTCCAGATTATAAAAAATATCAAATAATTATTAGAAAAATTTGTAGGTTAGAAAAATTATAATTAGATTTGCATCAGAAAACGGTGATATTATGCTTAAGATAAAAGAGAAGATCCATGAAAGCGGCTTGAAAGCGACACCACAAAGAATTGCCATATATGCCGCGATGCAAAGATTGGGGCATGCCTCCGCTGATATGGTGGTTGAGGAACTCAATAATGTATTCCCTTCACTGACAATTGCTACAATTTACAATGTCCTGGAGTCATTTGTAGAAAAAGGACTGCTTGTCAGGAGATACAGTTCAAACAATAAGATGTATTTTGATGTTAATACATACGACCACATCCATTTTTATGATGTGGAGTCAAATACACATAGAGATTATTCAGATCCAGAGCTGATAAGACTTGTTAATGAGTATTTGGGCAGCAAGGATATACCGGGCTTTAAGGTGTCATCTGTAGATATACAGCTTATTGGACAGATGGCGTAAATAGTTGGCTTTAGTGAGGCATAACATTGAATTTTGAAAAGAGAGATAGATCTAAACAGATAAACTGAAAATAGTAATCAATAAATAATCAATAAATAATCATTAAATTAATACACAAAATTATGGCTAGTTTAAAAGGTACACAGACAGAGAAAAATCTAATGCTTTCATTTGCAGGTGAGTCACAGGCAAGAATGAGATATACATATTTTGCCAGTGTAGCAAAAAAAGAGGGTTATGAGCAGATTGCTGCAATCTTTACCGAGACAGCAGACCAGGAGAAGGAGCACGCAAAGAGATTCTTCAAATTTTTGGAGGGTGGTATGGTAGAGATTACCGGAACATTCCCTGCTGGCGTAATTGGAACAACTGCACAGAACCTTGCAGCTGCTGCTGAAGGTGAGCACGAGGAGTGGGCAGACATGTATCCTGCATTCGCAGAGGTTGCTGCACAGGAGGGATTTGCTGAGATTTCTGCAGTATTCAAAGCTATTGCAACTGTTGAGGCTGAGCATGAGAAGAGATACAGAGAGTTGTTGGCATTGGTTGAGGCAGGCAAAGTGTTTGAGAGAGATGAGGCAATTGAGTGGCAGTGCAGAAACTGCGGATTTGTACTTACTGCAAAGAAAGCTCCTGTAAAATGTCCTGCATGTGCACATCCACAGGCTTACTTTGAGAAAAAGAAGGCAATTTGCTAAGTGAATAATGGTACAATTTCCGGCCGGTAAAAGGTAGATCTGCATTCGCAGAAGCTGCAACCGAAGAGTTAAGGGCAACCCGAAAGGGGTGCCCTTGTTTGTTTTTGAAGGCTTGAAGGCTTCCCGATAAATACTTCGGAGAAATCAACAATGCAGAGGTTGATAAAATGGATTATAAAGGAAGCACCATTTGTTCACTTTGATAACCTAATAGCTCAAAAATTTGGCATTCGTCACCCTCGAAATCCATAAATCGCTGTTCGGGGTACTTCGCGACCAGAATACCGCTGATTTGTCCGGCATTTTACCCGCGAGGTTCATAAATCACCCGTTTTAGGGACTTCGACTACTGCTGCCTTAAGTATTTTAACTTTATATATTGTTCATGGTTGAACATTTGGTGTTTGTGTGGGACACATATCGCGTCTAGATCTCAATAAAACAATGGTTGGTGTTTCAGGTGAAAGTTCGGAATCAAGTCTGTATTTTTAAACCAATAATAAATGAGGAGTGCAAAAAAAGACGCACCATGAGAACGGGTATGGTTTTATTATACTAGCTATCAAGAATTGATTCACATAAGTCAACTATAGTAAGTGGAATCCAAATGCTTCCTTATTGTTTTATATTCATCCTTTTAAACATAGAACTTATTTTCAGTACTTGATAGTCAAAGGACATTTTACTAAGAAGAAACTCTCTACTGTGTTTGTCGGAAGATCCTTTTGGTTCGGCTTCAGATATGTCCGACGGTATATGCAATAAAAAATCCCCCCGATAAAGGACGAGGGGAACCTAATGTTTTCACAACGGAATAATCCTTATTGTGATTTGCTTCAAATTAGTTCAACAAAGATAGAAAAATTATTTGAACTGACAATAATTTCCTAAATTTGAAAGAAATAAAAAATGCGCTATGAAAAGGATACTGGGATTGGATTTAGGTACCAACAGCATTGGATGGGCGGTTGTAAATGAAGCGGAAAATGCGAATGAGAAATCCTCAATTGTAAAATTGGGTGTTAGAGCGATTCATTTTGACACTTTTGTCAATTCGGATACCGGAAAAGAGTTGAAAGGAGATGCTTCTGATTTCTTTAAATCAGGAAAAGGAGTATCGCCTAATGCCGGTAGAACTCAAAAGAGGGGGGCAAGAAGAAATCTTCAGAGGTATAAACTCAGAAGAGAGAATCTAATTGAGATTTTTAGGAAGAATAACATAATTACTGATGAATCTGTATTATCAGAAAATGGCAATTTCTCTACCTTTGAGACATTTCGGTTAAGGGCCAAGGCTGCAACTCAAGAGGTGTCATTAGAGCATTTTGCAAGGATTCTCCTGATGATCAATAAAAAAAGGGGATATAAAAGCAATAGGAAAGCAAAAGATGGAGAAGAAGGATCTTTGATTGACGGTATGGAGATAGCGAAAAAACTTTATGATGAAGATTTGACGCCGGGACAATTAGGATATGAGATTCTTTCAAGTGGTAAAAATCATTTGCCCGATTTTTATTCTTCTGATTTACAATGTGAGTTGGACCGTATCTGGAATTTTCAAAGTAAATTCTATCCTGATATTTTAACAGAATCTCTCAAAAAGGAGATTGAAGGAAAGAATGCATCACAGACTTGGGCTGTACTTCAAAAGCATTTTGTATGGAAGGAGTGTGTCAGGATTTGGGATAATGACCAAGGCTGTAATGTTGAGGAAGTTGTGGAGAAAAGAATATCAGGTATAAAAAGAAGTGTGAAGGGACGGGATCTGAAACTTGAAAATTATAAGTGGAGAGTTGAGTCATTGGAAGAAAAATTCTCTTTAGAGGAACTTGCAATCGTATTCCAGGAGATTAACAAGCAGAAGACATCAACAAGTGGATATTTGGGTGCGATAAGTGACAGAAGTAAGAATTTATATTTTAACAGGCAGACTGTTGGTCAATATCTGATGTCTTTGATTGAAAAAGACTCCAATATAAGTTTGAAGAATCTGGTTTTTTACAGGCAAGATTATTTGGATGAGTTCAATACAATATGGGAAACGCAGGCAAAGTATCATAAAGAGTTGACTCCTGCATTGAAAAAAGAGATAAGGGACTGCATAATTTTTTACCAGAGGAGGCTTAAAAGCCAAAAGAATTTAATATCTTTTTGTGAGCTTGAGAGTCAGGAAAAGGTGGTTTCTCTTCCTGATGGAAAGGAGAAAAAGATACATATAGGTTCAAGAGTCATACCTCGATCCTCGCCTCTTTTTCAGGAATTTAAAATTTGGCAGACCTTAAATAATGTTGAAATATTTGGTAGAAATGTCTGCCGGAAGAAAAAGAGAGTGGAGGATGAGCTTTCTCTATTTAGTAAAGGAAATAGCTGTGATCCGTTATTTGTAGAGGGTCGAAGGAAATTGTATCCTGAAGAGATGGAAATCCTTGCCAAAGAACTGTCGGTAAAGGAAAAAATGGGCAAACAGGAGATTCTCTCCTTGTTATTTGAACATCCGGAGAATCTGGATATGAATTATAAAGCGATTGATGGAAATAGGACAGGTTATGCCTTGTTTAAAGCATATAGTGATATTATAGAATTGACAGGTCATAGTCCTATATCATTCAGGCAGCCTGCAGAGTCTATTATTTCACAAGTTCGTGAGATATTTGAGTCGCTGGACTGGAAAACTGATTTCCTGGAATTTGATTCTTCACGAAAACCGGATACTCAAAAATATTATAAACTTTGGCATCTTTTATATTCTTTTGAAAGTGATAATACACCTACTGGAAACGGCCGGTTGATTAATAAGATAAAGGAGTGGACCGGGATTGAAAAGGAATATGCATCAATTCTTACCAATGTTACATTCTTGGAAGACTATGGCAGTTTGAGCGCAAAAGCAATTGCTAATATTTTACCCTATCTAAAAGAGGGAAATGGGTATGATATAGCTTGTCATTATGCGGGATATAACCACTCAAAGTCGTCTCTTACTAAAGAGCAGATTGAAAATAAGCAACTCAAAAACAAATTGGAAATCTTGCCGAAGAACAGTTTGAGAAATCCTATTGTTGAAAAGATTCTTAACCAAATGGTGAACGTGGTAAATGCCATTATTGATTCATATGGCAGACCAGATGAAATCAGGGTGGAGTTGGCTAGAGACTTAAAGAAAAATGCTGATGAGAGATCAAGATTGACAAAAGCCATAGAAGAAACAACAAAACTGCATGACAATTATAGGAAAATTCTTAAAGAAGAATTTGGCCTTTCACATATTACGCGTAATGATATTATACGCTACAAATTGTATGAGGAACTTAAGGATAATGGCTATAAAACACTATACTCTAATACATATATCCCGAAGGAAAAGTTGTTTACTGGTGAATATGATATAGAGCACATAATACCCAAAGCAAGGCTATTTGATGATTCAACCTCAAATAAAACACTGGAATTAAGAAGTATAAATATTGAAAAAGGTAAGCAGACTGCATATGATTTTGTTCTCGAAAAGTACGGAGAAATGGGATTGGATGCATATATAAACAGATGCGAAGCACTTTTCAAAGGTGATAAGTATAAGAGCAAACTCAAGAAATTATTGATGAAAGAGTCTGATATTCCAGAGGATTTTATTGAAAGAGACTTGAGAAATACCCAATATATTGCGCGCTTTTCATTAAAAATGCTTAGTGACATATGCAAAAGAGTGATTGCAACTACTGGTTCCATAACAGACAAGTTGAGGGAAGACTGGCAGTTGGTTGATATGATGAAGGAACTGAATTGGGGTAAATATGAAGCATTGGGAATGATAGAGTATTCGAATGATAGGGATGGTAGAAAAATTGGCCATATCAAAGACTGGTCAAAGCGTAATGACCATAGACATCATGCAATGGATGCTCTGACAGTGGCATTTACAAAAGATGTATTTATACAATATTTCAATAACGTTAATGCTAGTCAAAAAGCCAATACAAATGAGTACGCGATAAAGAATAAGTATTTCCTAAATGGCAGAGCGCTTCCTCCAATTCCTTTGGACGAGTTCAGGAAAGAAGCGCGCAAGCATATGCAGGAGATATTGATATCCATTAAACCTAAAGGTAAGACAGTTACAAAAAATATTACCAGAAACGGTGAAAATGGTAAAGTTTATATACAGCAAACACCTCGCGGACAACTCCATTTGGATACCGTTTATGGAAAGATAAAAAGGTATGCTACAAAAGAGGTTAAGGTTAATGGATCCCTTACACTCTCTGAGATAGAACAAGTTGCAAAACAAACATACAGGATGGCATTGATAAAGAGACTTGAGGAATATGGAGGTGATTCTAAAAAAGCCTTTTCAGGAAAGAATGCCATAGACAAAAATCCTATATGGTTGGACGATTTGCATACAAAGAGAGTTCCTGAAAAAGTAAAGTTGGTATTCTTTGAAGATTACTATACCATCAGAAAAACAGTAGATAAGGATTTGAATATTGATAAAGTGATAGATGCTAGGTTGAAGAAGTTGGTTAAAGAGCGGGGAAAGGAGGGCTTGAGCAATATTGAAGAAAATCCGTTATGGCAGAATGAGCAAAAGGGAATTCCTGTAAAAAGAGTCAAAATTACAGGTATAAGTAATGCTGTTGCAATTCATGACAAAAAGGATAAGTTTGGGAATCTTATTCTTGATGGCAAAGGTGAGCGGATCCCGGTAGATTTTGTTAATACCGGCAATAATCATCATGTGGCTATTTATAGGAAACCTGTGTTGAATAAGGATGGAAGTTTCAAGGTTGATAATGACGGGAATAAACAATACGAACTTGAAGAGGTCGTTGTTTCATTTTATGAAGCGGTAACAAGGGCAAATAATGGACTACCTGTGATTGATAAAAATTTTAGGAGCAATGAAGGCTGGGAATTTCTGTACAGCATGAAACAAAACGAATATTTTGTTTTTCCAAATGAAGAAACCGGTTTTGATCCAAGGGAGATAGACTTGATGGATCCTGAAAATTACTCGATTATCAGTCCGAATTTATTTAGATTGCAAAAGATGTCTAAAGTTTCGTATGGAACTTCAGTCGTTAGAGATTATATGTTTAGACATCATCTAGAATCAGTATTACGAGACTCTAATGAGTTAAAAGATGTAGTATATAAACAATATAAAAATTTGTCCTTTGTCCATACTTTTGTGAAGGTGAGAATTAATCATATTGGCCAAATAGTAAAAGTCGGGGAGAATTGAAAATGGAGCAGAGGGGACAAATACTTTTGTATCAGACACAAGATGGAGAAAGCAAAATAGAGGTTACTCTTGCCAATGATACAGTATGGTTGACATTGGACCAGATGGCAGAGTTGTTTCAACGCAATAAGTCTACCATTTCCAGACATGTCAAAAAAATATTTGAGGAGGGGGAATTGGATAGGGAGATGGTTGTTGCAAAAAATGCAACAACCACTGTGCATGGTGCAATAAAAGGAAAGCAGCAGACTCATATCGTTGATTATTATAATCTTGATATGATTATAAGTGTGGGGTATAGAGTCAATTCATACAGGGGAGTGCAGTTCCGCATTTGGGCTACAAGGGTGCTTAAGGAGTATCTTATTAAAGGGTTTGCACTTAATGATGAACTGTTGAAGAATGTTGGCGGTGGAAATTATTTTGATGAATTGCTTTCACGCATACGTGACATACGCTCTTCTGAAAAAATCTTTTATAGGAAAGTGTTGGAGATATATGCCCTTAGTATAGATTATGATCCAAGGGCTGAGGCTACCAAACAGTTTTTTGCTACTGTACAGAATAAAATGCACTTCTCTGTGCATGGTCATACCGCCGCTGAGATTATTTATAATAGAGCGGATGCTGAAAAGGATTTTATGGGATTGACAACTTGGAGTGGAGTATTGCCACAAAAATCAGATATTGAGTATGCAAAGAACTATTTGACAGCGGCAGAGATTGATGTTTTAAACCGTATAGTGAGCCTTTATCTTGATTTTGCAGAGTTGCAGGCTCAAAGTCATACTCCTATGTATATGAGTGATTGGATTCAGAAGTTGGATGATTTTCTTAAATTGTCGGGAAAAGAATTATTGACTCATGCAGGTACAGTTTCTGCAGAAGTCGCAAGGTTAAAAGCAAATGCAGAATATGTCAAATTCAAGGAAAGGACAAAGACTGATCTGTCACCAGTCGAAATTCATTTTATAGAGAATTTTGAAAATGAGAGGAAACGACTCAAGATATAATATCCTATTCTCCAAGTGCTTGAAATCTTTGGATTATGATAAAGAAGACCCTATATTTTGGAAATCCTGCATACTTGTCGTTGCGTAATGCACAATTGATAATAAAAGTTCCGGAAGTTGAATCGAATGGCTCTTTGCCGGAAGACTTTAAAAAATCATTTGAGGTAACCAAACCTGTTGAAGATATAGGTGTGGTGGTTTTGGACAATAAGAGGATTACAATTACAACTGGAGTCCTTGAGGCTCTTCTTGAGAATAATTGTGCTGTTATAACTTGTGACAGTAAAAGTATGCCTACTGGTTTGATGCTTCCTCTTTGTGGCAATACAATTCAGAATGAACGGTTCAGAGAGCAATTGGATGCATCTTTACCACTCAAAAAACAACTTTGGCAGCAAACTGTCCAGGCCAAAATTGGTAATCAGGCTGCCATTCTCAAAAAATATTCTACTGCTGATGTAAGATGTATGAAAGTATGGTCTGGCGAAGTAAGAAGTGGTGATCCTGATAACTTGGAAGCCAGGGCTGCTGCATATTATTGGAAGAGTGTTTTTCCTGCTATCCCCAAATTTGTAAGGGATAGGGAGGGTGAGGCACCCAATAATCTGTTGAATTATGGATATGCAATTTTAAGGGCTGTTGTTGCAAGGGGGCTGGTGGCAAGCGGATTGATGCCTACATTGGGGATACACCATCACAACCGATATAATGCATATTGTCTGGCAGATGATATCATGGAACCCTACCGTCCGTATGTAGATGAATTGGTAATAAAAACTATAGCAAAATATGGTGCGCGGGAAGATTTGACGAAGGAAGTGAAAGCAGAAATGCTCCAGATACCAACATTGGATGTGATCATTTCTGGCAGGCGTAGCCCTCTCATGATAGGTGTTGGGCAGACAACAGCCTCGTTGTACAAGTGCTTTAGTGGGGAGATCCGCAAGTTAGTGTATCCGGAAATTGATGGATGACAGAATAAGCGAATATAGAGTTATGTGGGTTTTAGTCTTTTTTGACCTTCCAACAGAGACCAAAAAAGATAGGAAAGCATCTGCTCTCTTCAGGAAGAATTTGATTAAGGATGGCTTTACGATGTTTCAGTTCTCAATTTACATCAGGCATTGTGCAAGCCAGGAGAATGCTATGGTGCATATAAAAAGGGTAAAATCTTTTTTGCCGGAGTATGGCCAAGTCGGAATAATGTCTATAACCGACAAGCAGTTCGGCAATATACAACTTTTCTACGGAAAGAAACTTGTAGAACAGGAGCCACCAGGTCTGCAACTTGAGTTGTTTTAAATGGGAATAAAAAAGGGCCTTACTTTTATGGTAAGACCCTTTTCCCAAGGAAACATTTTTAATTCTAAAAATCTTTACAATATGTTCAAAAACAGTGTGATGCCCGCATCGTGCTGTTTCCTATATGTCAAAGATACTAATCTGAAAGCAAATCACAACTTGTGGAGAATCCAATCCTGTGCAGCCTAGCTGTTTCCTATATGTCAAAGATACTAATCTGAAAGCAAATCACAACATCACAATCATTAGTTGTGTTTAAAAGATGCTGTTTCCTATATGTCAAAGATACTAATCTGAAAGCAAATCACAACTCCAGCGGCTTTTCTTGTCCGCATCTGGTGCTGTTTCCTATATGTCAAAGATACTAATCTGAAAGCAAATCACAACACTGCATTATATATTTCAATCCGTAACTCAGCTGTTTCCTATATGTCAAAGATACTAATCTGAAAGCAAATCACAACATTTAGGTAATTTTTCCAAAAATGTAAAATGCTGTTTCCTATATGTCAAAGATACTAATCTGAAAGCAAATCACAACGATAAATATGTGCGGATTGATACCAAATTAACTTTTTCCGGTATATCAAAGGTAATACTTTTCGGCCACAGATGCATTTCCCTAAAAATTACTCCTTGGAAAGGGGCCTTTTGTTATTAGGTATATCATCTTTCAGATTTTTTGTTTTTGTTCTGTCATTATTACACAAGTTCTTTGTATCTTTGCAATCATTGTTTTTATGTGGGGGTGTCCCTGCATTTTGAATTTCCTGAAAATTTTATTGAGATGGATTATAATACGCAGAGAGAGAAACTGTTGATGCCTGAGTATGGAAGGCATGTGCAGGATATGATCAATTATGTAAAGAATATTCCCGACAAAGAGAAACGCAATGAGCAGATTCAGGCGGTTGTTCAAGTTATGGGAACCTTGAATCCACAATTGAGGGACATTAATGATTTCAAACACAAGTTGTGGGATCATGTCCATATTATTTCTGATTTTGAGATTGATATAGATTCTCCATATCCAACTCCTACAAGGGAGACGCTCTCGACAAAGCCCAATCCTATTCCATTGCAGAAGACACCTGTCAAGGCTTCGCATTATGGAAGGAATATACAGAATATGATTGAGGTGATAGCCCAGAGGCCTGATGATGATGTGAAAACATATATGATAAGGACACTTGCATCATACATGAAGCAGCAGTATCTTATCTGGAACAAGGATTCTGTTTCGGAAGAGACAATCTTCAATGATATATACAAACTTTCTGACGGCAGGATTACTGTCCCTGAAGATGTGCATATTGGAATGGGAATGACTGACGGGCATCAGAGAAGTGCCAATAATGGTGCCCGCAATAATTTTAACAGAAACAACAACAAAGGAAAGAACAACAATAACAAGCGCAGGAAAAAATAGTTATGGCAGAACGTAGCAGCAGTAAGAAGGCTAAGGGTGGAAGCAAGGTAAAAATGACCGCAAAAGAGAGGGCACAGGCAAAGCTGGAGACAGATGTTCCAGCTAAAAAGGATGTGGCGTATCTTATATGCGGGCTCTCGTCTTTGGCGTTATCGGTATATACTTTGGTCTCTCTCATATCATATCTTTTTACCTGGGCCGACGACCAGAGCCTTTTTGACAATGATGGTCTCTTCAGCACCGTTATGCAGGTTGAAAACGGTGGCGGATCAATAGGATTGGTATGGGCAAATTTTCTTATATCAAAGCTCTTTGGCCTTGGCGCATTCATAATTCCGTTCTTCTTTGGCGGAGTTGCATTGTTCTGTCTTAAAATAAAGAAAATAAGAGTGTTGAGATTTTTTGCACTCTCAGTTTTCGGGTGTATAATTCTATCTGTTGCATTCTCTTTTATCTTTTCTTTCACTCAGTTCGACAGCTGGTTCGGGAATGGCGCGGGAGGATCATATGGCCATTATGTGACAGTGTGGCTCAAGTTGATGTTGGGTAATATTGGCGCTGCATCAGTCATTTTTCTTGCTGTAGTCATCTGGCTTATTGCAGTCAACAACAAGTTTGTTACCAGGTTCAACAGATGGATTGACAAGATTACAGCACCACGTCCCAAAAAAGAGAAGAGACTTGCAGCGGGAGAGGAGGCTGCTGATGGTTCGGCTTCGTCTGAAGATGGTGAGATTGTTCCTGAGCGTGAATTGTCGGGAGAAGAGATGGATTTGGGTAATGGTGAGAGGGTCAATACTGATACCGGTGAGATAACCTATGAGATAAGGGATGAGGAAGATGCCGATGATGAGGGTATTGTAGATTTGTCTGAGGATGATCCGTTTGAATTGGAGAGTGTTGAAGATGGTGCTGGTGACGATGCTGGCCACAGTGATGCCGGTGAGGTGGAATTGGAGGTGCTCTCTGTGCCTGAGACTCCTGTGGGCAATGATATTGCAGTTGAACCTGAAAAGCCGAAGGGTGAAGATGACTTTTTGTCGGAACTGTCGGAAGAGGAGTTGAGTACGCTGTTTGATCCGAGACTCGACCTCTCATCTTACCAGGCGCCTTCGTTGAATTTGTTGGAGGATTATAAAGACAAGTGGTATGAGGTTTCAAAAGAGGAACTTGCAAAGAACAACAGGCAGATTGTTGTAACTCTTGCAAACTACAAGATTGGAGTCTCAAAAATCTCTGCACGTATAGGTCCTACTGTAACCCTTTATGAGATTGTGCCTGCTCCAGGCGTGAGGGTATCGCAGATAAAGAGGCTTGAAGAGGATATACAGTTGTCATTGGCTGCAAGAGGTGTACGTGTTGTAACATTGCCTGGAACCAATGCCATTGGTATTGAGGTGGCAAATGAGAAGCCGAGCGTGGTATCAATGCTCTCTGTTTTGGATGATCCAAAATTCAAGGAGGCGGATTACCAGTTGCCGATTGCATTTGGAAAGACTATAACCAATGAGGTCTTTTCATTTGATTTGGCCAAGATGCCCCATCTTCTTGTTGCGGGTGCTACCGGTCAGGGCAAGTCTGTCGGATTGAATGCAATATTGGCCTCTTTGCTATACAAGAAGCATCCGAGCGAGTTGAAACTGGTTCTTGTGGATCCAAAGAAAGTTGAACTTTCGTTGTATTCAAAACTTGAAAAACACTTTTTGGCCCAACTGCCAGATGCCGATGAGCCTGTAATTACAGACACTCAAAAAGTTATATATACCTTGAAGTCTCTATGCATGGAGATGGACAGCCGTTATGACCTTTTGAGGCTTGCCGGAGTAAGAAACATAAAGGAGTATAACGAGAAGTTCCTTCAGAGAAGATTGAATCCGTTGAAGGGCCACAAATTCATGCCATTTATAGTTGTGGTAATTGATGAGTTTGCTGACCTTATCATGACTGCCGGACGAGATATTGAGGGACCAATAGCACGTCTGGCCCAGTTGGCACGTGCCATTGGTATACATCTTGTCATAGCAACACAGAGGCCTACAACTGCTGTGATTACCGGTAATATCAAGGCCAACTTCCCTGCTCGTATTGCCTTTATGGTGCGTTCAAGCATAGACTCAAAGACAATTCTTGATGAGGTTGGCGCAAAACAACTTATTGGTAGGGGAGATGCCCTCATATCAACAGGAGGTGACCTTACCCGTGTGCAGTGTGCCCTTATTGAGACCAAGGAGGTTGAACGCATCGTTGACTTCATTGGTGAGCAGAGAGGCTATACAACACCTTACTATTTGCCTGAATATACGGGCGATGACAAGGATAGCGATGGTGGTACAGTGGGTGCTGTGGATTTGAACAAGCGCGATTCACTCTTTGAAGAGGCTGCAAAACTTATAGTCATGCATCAGCAGGGTTCAACTTCGCTCATTCAGAGGAAGATGAATCTTGGCTATAACCGTGCAGGCAGGATTATGGACCAGCTTGAGGTCGCAGGAATTGTAGGCCCGTTTGAAGGAAGCAAGGCCCGACAGGTATTGGTTTCTGACCTATCTGAACTTGATGCAAGACTGGCCAATATAAAGGACATCTATGGCTAGAAATTTGCTTTGAGGTTTAAAAATGATATTTGCGACTGAATATTGCAGCCAAAGTTGAGTGCAGGATTATGTTACATTCAAACATGAAAAATATTTTGGGCAAGTGCCGGAAGATGCTTCCGTGCGCTTGCCTTTTTTTCATCTCAACAATTGCTGCAGGCGAGTCTCATTCGCACCCTTCGGGTGAATCACTTTTATTGGAAACAAATGTCGGTATTCAGGAGCAGCTCTCTTCTGGGCATCCGGTCAAAAATCAGGATACCCCGGTAAAGATAGTTTTCAACTTTGAGGTATCAGACCGCAAGGGCAATCCAATTTACAACGATGCTGGAACAGTAACAATTAGCGGCAATAGGTTTCACATGGAGGTTGCTGAAGATTTTGTAATGGTTTCGGATGGAAACACATTATGGATATATAAACCGCAAAGTGAGGATATTATTGTCATGGATGCTGCAGTGGTGGGGTTGCAGAACGCTTCTGTTGCAGACTCATCCTTAGAACAGGCACTTCTGAACCTGGCAACCCTCTTCGGCTATTCAGAGGGCAGCTCATCAAGAATGGATATAAAGCGCAGTGCATCCGGAGATCTCTCCCAGATACACTTCGTTTCAACAGACAACTCATCCTATACAGTAAAAGTCAAGTCTGTAGAACCGCTTGCCGGCAACAGCCCCGACTCATCATACTTCACCCTTCAAGTACGTGATTATCCGAATGCAATAGTAACGGATATGAGGTAGGCTGTATAGTAGTTCCGGTGGAATGGAATCCCTATCATTACTGTTTCTCATATCCTCTTTTCTTCTCGTCTGCCAGCATGCTTGCAGAGATTGAGGATGTTGAATTCTTATACATTTGATGCTGGAACCCATTTGTGGTATTGCTGCGGAATTGTTTTACATGGAGTATTTTATCACCCAAAACATTCTCTATCTTGGCAATAGTTCTAATGGTGAAATTATGCTGTCCGCTCATCCACTTGCTGATTTCTGCCTCCTTTTTGCCGGCAGCTCTTGCAAAATCTGCTTGCGACCAACCTTTGCGCTCCAATAATTTCTCAATTCGGAGGGCAATATCAAAGGAGAGGTCCAATTCCCTTGATACATCTGCCGGAATCATTTCCACCATAGCCTTAAATTCCGGATTTATATATCTTATTTTATTCATTAAATATCTAAAACTAAATTAACAATCTCTTTTCTTAAGTCTGTTCCGTTTGCTTCCAAATTCATTAGAGACCTGTCCACTGATTGTAACATATCTACCATTTGATTCAAATTTGAATCTTCTTCATATGTTCTTGAAGACTTCAAATCTCCACTTCCCAATATCAGCAACTGATTGGAAATTCTCAGACAATATAACCTTAAAGTGCCATGTTTGTTAATGTTCCTTCTAATGGTTAGCAATGGCAGTGCGCAGACTCTGTCAGAAAAATTCCCTTCTATTCTAAAATATGACTCCTTTGCTCCATTGTTTGAGATCTTTTCCAAGATTCTAATGATTCTGGCCAAATCATCCCTAAGATAATTGTCTGAAGAATTGATAAATTTATTATAGAACTTGCTGATTTCTGTCTCTTTTTCTCCAACTGACTTAATGGCGTAGATATCAACTTCATCAGTTAAAATATACGGCTCAAACTCCACCTTCCCCATATCTTGTATTTTTATATCGCAAAATTAAGAATATATATTTAAAATACAATTATTTATATTGTTTTTTACTTAACTTTTAAGTTAATATAATGATTTTGCAAAGGTAGGTGTTATGATTGCCGCCAATTAAGGACTATATTTTCTGAGCCTATTGGAGGATTGAATCATCGTTCCCAATGATAGCATTACGTATCTATTCTTTTTGGAAAAGCATATTCAAACTCTTAAATTTGCAAGGTATGGTGGCTTTTACACCATTGTAAGCAATAAATATTTAAACATATTAAAAGAGTTTTCTTTTGCCGTATCCTCAAATCTGGACAATTTGAATACAGTACAGGTAAAAGAAGACCGCGTCGTTTTGGCGTGGTTCTTCTTGTTGTACTGTTGGCTGTCCAGAGCCAGAGGATACACAAGTGGAGCCACGTCTTTTTTGTCTTTAAGCAGTGGTATATCTTGTAAATAGCGGGATTATGAGGAACTTATATGTAATAATCTGACTAATGGAATTCATTATGAAAACAAGGGAAATTTTATTTCATAGACTCGCAGACGATCTTGTCAATAGATATGGATTGTCCACACGCTTTATCAACATTATGCTTAAAGAATATAAACTAGATGAGTGTGAATATCTTATTGGCGAGTTGGATAAGGTGGGCAAACTTCAACTTGTTATCAATAGTTTGGGATTTAATTTTTTCTCTGGAAGTAAAGAAATTACAAAAGAACTACGTATTAAAATTATAGATAAATGGGATTCCTCAAAAGTTGATTACTACTTTGCCCAGCAGGATAAGGCAAAAGGCAATACAAGAACTCATAAAATAGGAGTGTTGGCAAAGAGAAAATGGCATAACGGTAAAGGTTGGGCCAGGAACTTTGTGATTGAGTCTGGCTTTGATCCTCTATTTGCAGGTTTTGCAGATGTCAAAGAGAAGAAACAAGATATAGAAGACATAGAGCCACTTGTAATACCTCCTCCTTTAAAAGATTTTCAGATATTTATAAAAGATAAAATTCTTGAAAACCTTAAAGCGTCAGGTGATAATGCAAAATGTATGATTTCACTGCCAACAGGTGGTGGAAAAACAAGAACAGCTGTTGAAGCATATATTGAGTGGTTGCGACCTCGGTTTTCTGAGGGTAAATATCTAATATGGATTGCTCAAAGCGAAGAGTTGTGTGAGCAGGCTATAGCATCAATTAAGCAATTGTGGTCTTCAAAGGAATTTTCAGAGTCACTAAGGGTATATAGACTTTTCAGAGATCATAGTTTAAATAAGGAGACTATGATAGGAGGTGTTATTGTTGCCGGTATCAACAAAATTTATAATTTGGTTAAAAGTGAAGATGATGAAGTCATTGAACATATTTTGAGTAATTGTGGTGCTATGATAATTGATGAGGCTCATAGAAGTACTTCAATGATGTACGAAACCCTATTATCCAAGGCAAAGGAAATAAGAGGAAAAGATATATTTCCTATATGTGGTCTTACGGCAACACCAGGAAGGGTCTCAAATTCAGATGAGTTGAGTAAACTATTCAAATTGAAACTTATTACTCCAGATTTGGGAGAAAAATTCAAATTATCACCTCTTAAATATTTTAGGGAAAAGGGTTATTTGGCCAATCCAATACCTCACGTTGTAAGGACTAATGTGCAAATAGATATCAAGGAGTTTTCAGATAATATGGATCTTTCAAACATAAAGGATAAGTTGGAAGATATATTTAAGGATAAGTATAATAAAGAACTTGCAAGCAACCGTTATAGAAACAAACGTATAATTGATAAATTGCTAGAAGTGCCAAAGGGCAAGCAGACACTTGTATATACTTGTACAGTAGAACATGCCAGGTTTCTTTCATCAATAATTACATTCATGGGAAGGAGTGCGGTATCCATATCTGCCGAAACTCCTAACCGTTTGAGATACATGTATATAGATAAGTTTAAGAAGGGCGAAATAGACTTTATTTTTAATCATAGTGTTCTCACTACAGGCTTTGATGCGCCAAAGACTGAAAACATTTTTTTATGCAGGCCTATTTTTAGTGATGTTCTGTATGAACAAATTGTAGGAAGAGGATTGAGAGGCCCCGAGTTTGGTGGTACTCCAACTTGTCACATTTATGATTTTAGTGATACAATTCTACGTTT
Organism: Bacteroidales bacterium; assembly: GCA_017398125.1. Classification (GTDB taxonomy): domain Bacteria; phylum Bacteroidota; class Bacteroidia; order Bacteroidales; family UBA932; genus Egerieousia. Next base: position 42,637 of record JAFQHE010000021.1, on the reverse strand, counting down.
TGGAGACCAGCAATCATATAACAGATATAAATCAGCTTGGGAGGATGTACTATGAAAAAGTTAATCTGTAAAATTTTTAAACTGGTATCCATAGAGAGTTATGAAAAGATGCGGATAACTCTTGATAATGAAATACGTGCATTGCATGAACACTATAATAGCAAATTTCTTAATTATGAAGATAATATAAAGGTTTTTAGCAGAGAGGTAGAACGGTTGGAAGATGAAAATAAATTTTTGAGGGAGGAACTATCTGTAGCAAAAAAGAAAATTGAGGAATTGTTATTAGAACGAGATGGTTATTTACAGCAAATCAAATCCCTAGAAGAGTTGCTCTCTAAAGAGCGAAAAGAGAATCTTTTACAAAAAGTGAATCATGAAAATCTATTAAGGGAAAATGATTCTTTGAAGGTCTCATTAAAATCTTATGGTGTTAAGATTGAGTATCTTGAAAAGAATTTGAGAGAACAGCAGGATATTTATAAAAAGAATATTGAAAGAGTAAGAGAAGAATATAATGAGACTTTAAAGCATCTTAATTTAGAATTGGAAGATAATAGGAAACAAGTTGAAGCGGAAAAACAATATCTGAATGAAAAACTGGCCGAAGCAAATAAGAAAATAGAAGGCTTGTCTAATGAAAAAGATGATTGTCTTAAACAGATAAAAAACTTCGACTCATTGCTTTCTAAAGAAAGGAGTGACGCATTGTTATACAAAAACAGTTCTGACAATCTGGCTAAAGAAAATGCTTCTTTGAGAGAGTCTGTCAAATTGTATAAAGAGCGCATGGAACAGAATGAAAAGAACTTGAGTGCAAAGGAGAAGCAACTGAAAGATGAACATGCTGGAATTGTTGAAAAGTTCCATTCCGAACAACAGATTTTAAAAGAACTTAATATTAAGTTACGTGAGGAACTTGATGTGGCGAAAAGTGAATTCTCTAAAAAAATGGATTTGGCTGAAAAAACTATTCAAGATTTAAGCAAACTCAATGAGGAGAAAAGTTTAAAAATTATAGAATTAAGTGAAGATGTTGAAAAAATCGCAGAGGACACTACCCAGGAGTATGTATCCTCTAATAGTAAAGATGAATGCTGCGACAAAGATACTTTAACTATCTACCGTTTTTTACAACTGTGTAAGTCTATTTCTCAACAATCTGATGTTCAGAGTGTCATAGTAACGGCAAGGAGACTTACGGCAGAGTTTTTTCATATACAAAATTATACAGACTTTACGGCATTTTTACATCAAGTTATTAGTGTAAATCCAAACTTTCAAAAAGAAGATTCAATTCAAACTGCCTGTTTTGGCAGTATATTATGTGACATAAAGAAAAAATTGAATGACAGGATAATCATTAAAAATGCAATTGATAAGATTAATGAGATAAGGTTAAATAATCAATCTAAAAATAGAGCAAGTAATGGCGTAAATGAGACTACTGATTCAGAAGGGAATGATTATTACGAAGAGAATATTGAATTAAATAATTTACAAATTAATAAAACTGAGAAAGAGATCATACAATTATTCAAAGATGTGTGCTATTCGCTTTCTTGCATGTACACGTTGAATCCTCAGTTGAAATCAATATATAAAATTGCCATTCAATCAATATACAGATATAGCAAGGGCGTTGGGGTAAAATCTTTTTATTCATTTGTGTCATGCCGAACTCTTGAAAAGGCTACTCCATATTACATAAAAAATTGTCATGTTAGAATCTTGGAACTTATAATTAAAGAGAATAAAAAGCAAGACGAAATCATAGTTGCTTTACAAAAGGATAATAGAATATTTCCTCAACCTGTTCAGCGTCATAATAATAGAAAAAATAATTTAACTGATGATGAAAATGCCCTATTTATATTACCTTATGGAATGTATTCAATAAAGGAAATCAATATTAAAAATAACAACAAGATATTATTGAATAATGGATCATTATACCTTAATTCTGTGTCAAAAAAAACAAGAATAAAGACTTATTACTCTTCACTTACGTATGCAACAGACAATATTTATATAACACATTTCCGTTCAAAAAGAGGTCTAATATATCTTGACAAAAAAAAGGTCCATAATATATGGGGTTTAGAATGTGATGATGTCAAATTTGATAAAGATATGAATAGATTTGAACTGCATTTTCCCCAAAAGAAAATAAAACTATTAAGTGTAGATAAAATTATGTTGATGATAAAATAACCTTTTGTATATGGGTGTATGGTAACTATTCGCCAGATTCTTAATCTTCAAATTTGCTATTATTATTTCTACTCATGGATTAGATTTTACGGAGCCAAAGTGCTATATTTGTTACCATAAATCCAATTTAAAAGATGTTGAAATGAAGATACGCAATTTATTGAAGGTGTTTGTGGCATGCTCGGTTATGGGGTATGCAGGTGCCGGCTCTTTGGGTGCGCAGACAATCGGCAGCCAGGAGTTGCAGCAGATTAAGGAGAGTTTTGTGAAGGATGCAAATACAGCTGCTTTGCAGAATATGCTTACCCAAGACAACAATATCAAGAACAAGACCCTTAACTGGGATCTTCAGGGCAAGATTGACCACTATTTCAAGTACAGGGTTGATGTAAAGGGCATTACCGACCAGAAAAGTTCGGGCAGATGCTGGATGTTCACTTCTATGAATGTGCTCCGTCCTGCAGTAATGGAGAAATATAATGTGGGGAGTTTTGACTTTTCACACAACTACAACTATTTCTGGGACATTTTTGAGAAGTCAAACCTTTTCCTTGAGAATATTATTGCTACTGTCCACAAGGATATTGATGACCGCGAGGTTGTAACATTTTTCAAATCTCCGGTTGATGACGGTGGTGTGTGGAACCTCTTTTACAATGTGGCTGAGAAGTATGGCGTTGTGCCCCAGAGTGTGATGCCAGAGACTGCCCATTCAAACAACACCAACCAGATGGTGAGTGTAATTAAAGAGAGGCTCAGAGGTGGTGGTTACAAGATAAGGGAGATGGCTGCAGCAGGCAAGAAAGAGGCAGATTTGCGTGCCGAGAAGATTGCTGTACTAAAAGATGTGTACAGAGTGCTTGCTCTTTGCCTTGGCGAGCCGCCGGTGGAGTTTGCTTGGAGGTACAAAGACAAGGATGGCAATGTGCAGACACTCAGAAGCACTCCTATGGAGTTCTACAAAGGCATAATTCCTGCAGATTATGATCCGCAGAACTACGTTATGATCATGAATGATCCTACACGTCCTTATTATCAGGTGTATGATATCAAGAATTACAGAAATACTGTTGAGGGTATAAACTGGGTATATCTTAACCTTCCAAATGAGGATATAAAGGCTGCTGCACTTGAGTCAATCAAGAACAATGAGGCAATGTATGCCTCTTGCGATGTGGGCAAACAGAGCAACACCTCGCAAGGCATAATGGATCCAGACCTTTACCAGACTGCCCAACTTTTGGGAATTGACTTGAGCATGGATAAGAGGGCGCGTATTCTTACCCGCCAGAGCGGATCATCGCATGCCATGGCCCTTATTGCTTGTGATACAGATGAAAATGACAAACCTGTAAAGTGGGAGTTCGAGAACAGCTGGGGTCCAGAAAGTGGCCATAATGGCTACCTTACCTTCACCGACAAATGGTTTGACGAGTATATGTTCCGCATTGTCATAAACAGGAAATACCTGAATGAAAAAGCCATTGATGCATTGAAGGAGAAACCTGTTCTACTTCCTGTTTGGGATTATATGTTCTAAAATATATATACTTGTCAGGAGTATAAAATGAAAACCAGCTCGGGTGGGGCTGGTTTTTTATGGTGGTATAATTGCCAAAAACAGTTGGTGAGATCAATGTGCCATCCTTATTCTGCGGGCTTGGGGCCAGAGGTTGTTGCTTCGGTTGCCAAGGTTTTTTACAAAGCCGAGCGGTATGCCTTTGTAGGTGAGCAGAAGGTAGCCGTTGGAACTATTTTCAAAGGTGAGCGGCTCTTTTGAGAGAAAGGCCAGTGCCTCTTCCCTTGAAAGTTCCACCATTGGAAATGGCGAGTCACTGCACTCTTTGGTGGATGCGGCCCTGGAGTTTTTTCCCTCTTCTACACTCCTTTGCCCAACTTCATCAGGTTGTTGTTCTGTTGAAGTACTATCAGTTGTAAGATGTGTTGCCACAACTCTTTTTGTCAGATTTTGCGTAAGTGCAAGGTCGGCATGCGGAATGAAATCCTTTCCTTTAATTGTGGCGGCCGCTATGCCTGATGATACAACCTTCAGGTTCTGTTCTATGAACTTTATATCGTTGGAGAGCCTTTTGGGGTAGGCTTTTACAAGTTCGCCCTGCATTGCAAAATCATATTCGTTGCAACTTAACCAGTTGAATCCCTTGACTGTATTGCCTGCTGAACCCTTAGTTTTTGTGCCGCCCTTCTCCTTCTTCCCCTTTGAAAAGTCGTTATGGCCGCCAATATTCTCCCTGAAATTCCCTCCATCTTCTCTTGCAGACACTTTTCTGACAACAGCCACAAACTGCCCCTCTCCCTTAACGAGCCCGGGCACAAACTGGTATCCTCCGGCAGGAGTCTTTATGATTTGCGGTTTGGCGGAAGGTGTGCTGCTGTTGGGGCATGATAGGGTAGGGAACACCATCTCTACCACCTCTGCACCAAGTTCTTCAACAATGTATTCAAGGTTGCCGTCATTCTCAAAATGGTTGAATGTGCAGGTTGAGTATACAAGGTATCCTCCCTCCTGAAGAGAGCCCCAGATGTCCTGGAGAATGCGTTTTTGTCGGGAAGCGCATAGATCTACATTTGCCGGACTCCACTCCTTGATTGCGGCCGGGTCCTTTATGAACATGCCTTCGCCCGAGCATGGGGCATCAACAAAGATGATGTTGAACCACTCCTTTATGCGGCTAAAATCCTTTGGGTCATTGTTGGTTACAACTACATTTTCTGCTCCCCATTTGGCCAGATTGTCGGCAAGTATTACAACTCTGCTCTTTATGACTTCGTTGGATACAAGCAGGGAATCTTCATTTAGTAGTGATGCAATGTGGGTGGATTTTCCGCCGGGAGCAGCGCAGAGATCAAGCACTCTTAGTGGCGTTGTGGCAAACTCCCTGTCAATTGACTTTATGGTGTCAAATACCGTTTGTGCAAACATAGAGGAGGCCTCCTGTACATAGTAGGCACCGCAATGAATCAGTGGGTCAAGTGTAAACTGGGGACGTTCAGGCAGGTAGAAGCCTGTGCTGCACCATGGGACAGGCTCTGCATTCTCAAGAAGGGATTCAAATCCGGCAGGAATTGCAGTTCTTCCATTCTGCAGAGGATCTGCACTGTCGGATCCGTTCAGATTCTGTGGCGGATCTGCATTGATGCCGGTTTTGGCAGGGTTGAGACGAATGCTTGTGACTACTCCTGAACTTGCACTATTTTCCTGTTTCTCGCCAACAATGGTGTTGAAATGGTTCAAATAAACAGCCAAGGCCTCCCTTCCGATGGAGGCCTCGGCCAATTCTATAAACTCCTGCGGCAGTTTTGCCTGCTGCAATGTTGTATCTCTCTTCTCAGGTGACATGGGCCTGAATGGCGTATTATGGGTTATATGCCCCTATTGTTTGGATTTAATTGTTGTTTGCCATACTGGAGGTAAAATTCTCCATATTGAAATCTTCGGGCTTGACTTTACCCTCTGCCGCAAGCGCCAACTGGTCAGTGATTTTGTCAATAACCTCCTGAAGTTTGTTGCCTATCATCATCTTTATCATAAAGGGCAATTCGGCCTTGGCCTCAATATGGAACTCAGTTCTCTGCACATCAAGAGCATTAAAGAAGAGTCCTACCTCAAATTGTATGGGAGTTTGTCCGTATTCTTTAAGTTTGATGTATGAAAACGGAACTCGTGAAGCAATTGCAGCACCCATTCTCATTCCCTGGACATCACCCTCAATGGTGTCTTCTGTGGCAACCACACTCTCCTTTTTGTCGGGAGGAAGGTTGTGAACGAAGTTCCGCATATCTGCAAATGCCTGATACAAAGCGTAAGCCGGTACGTTTATCGTTACCAGCTTACCTTTAATTTCTGTAGCACCCATACTATTTGCCCCAAGTCTCAGGATTGATTCTCCACTGTTTAAGGATCTCAATATCCTCAGGTTTGATGTAGTTGTCCTCTACGGCCTGCTCCAAAAGTGCCTCATAATGGCTCAAAGTGTGCAACTCAACATTTGCATATTCAAATGCACGGCGTGATTTGATGAAGTTGTAACTGAAGATAGCAACCATACCCAAAACGATTGCTCCACTCTTCTGAAGTGCGTCAACTGCTGAGAGACTGCTGCCTCCTGTTGAGATAAGGTCTTCAACTACAACAACTTTTGCGCCTTTTGGAAGATCGCCTTCAATCTGGGCACCTGTTCCATGATCCTTTGGTTTGGGTCTTACATATACAAAAGGTTTTCCCATAACCTCAGCCACCATCATTCCGTATGCAATGGCTCCTGTTGCTACACCGGCAATCACATCAACATCTTTAAAACGCTCTTTGATGATCTCAACAAATGCCTCATAAACCACTTTTCTTGCAGCTGGGTATGAAAGAATTTTTCTATTGTCACAGTATATTGGGGATTTCCAACCCGACGCCCATGTGAAAGGATTTTCTGGGTTCAATTTAACAGCTTTTACATCCAATAGCTGTTTTGCTACGATTTTTTCTAATGATTCCATAATAACAATGTATCTTTGTACAAAGATAGTAATTATCCCGTTTTATGTACAATATATACTTCAATAAAAGAGTCTTAAATATCTGCAATTTTGATAAAATGCAGAAAAAAGATCCCAATTCGGTCTATCTGAATGGCTTGGAAAAGGACACAATAGCTGGGATTCCCCTTTTTTTTGAAAAATCAGAAAATATCAAGAATCTTGTTGTATGTGCGGATTCTTCCAATATTGAAACAACATTCCATACAATTTGTTCTGCCTTTACGCAAATTAATGCAGCGGGAGGAGTAGTTGAGAATGAAAAGGGGCAATACCTTCTCATTTATAGAAATGGCATGTGGGATCTGCCTAAAGGCAAGCAGGAGGATGGTGAGGATATTGCACTTACTGCTCTGCGTGAGGTGGAGGAGGAGTGTGGAATCAGTGGTCTGGAGCAGAAGGAGCTGCTTTGTATTACCCGGCATACCTACAGAATGAATGGTGAGTTTATCCTCAAGCATACCTATTGGTATAAAATGGTTCACAGAGGTGAAGATAACCTTGAGCCTCAGAGAGAGGAAGGAATAGAGGAGGTGAAATGGGTAAATAAGCAGGATCTTGCGGAGTATATGCAAAATACATATCCGTCAATAAGAGAGGTTATAATGATAGAAGCTGGCCAGTAGCCAGCTTCTAAAATTTCACGAGACCGGTTCCATTTCTGAAACGGCCTCGCTACTTAACCTAAACTTAAACTATGAAAAACTTCATAACGAAATATTGCAAAATCTATGCCAAGAGTATCTGTAGGGCTAGTTTATTATTCTTATTTTGGCAAATTTCAGCAATAATGTCTTTCTTCCTCCGCTCTTGAAATCAACTATTGCCTTAAGGTTGGTAGGGTCTCCCTCCACTGAAACCACAATACCAAAACCGAACCTGTCATGCTCAATATTCTGGCCTGCCTTAATCTTTAAAGGTGAGTCTGCCACAAAGTTGGGATCTGGAGCTCTCATTGGAGTGCGGGGTTGTTGTGGTATTGCAGTTTGAGGCCTGCCGGATGAGGTGGAAATACCTGATTGTCGGGAAGCAGACTGCCTTGTATATGAATGTCCTGCACTATTTGATGCGGGTTGCCTTATGGTTTTTCCTCTGCCGTAAATTGCCTGTATGGCAGACTCTTCGGGATCATATTTCGTCCTCAGTTCCTCCTCATAGTCTGTAAGCGGATTGAGTATGTAGTCTTTGTCAATCTCTTTAAGGAAGCGGCTCGGACGGTTGCTTACATGGCTTCCCCATTTCATCCTTGAGTTTGCAAATGAGAGCTTTACGCTCTTTTCTGCACGTGTGATGGCTACGTAGAACAAACGTCTCTCCTCTTCAATTTCGCTCTCCGGACCGCCCATCCCGACAGACGGAAAGAGATTTTCTTCCATACCAACAATATAAACATGAGGGAATTCAAGGCCCTTTGATGAGTGTACGGTCATCAAAGAGACTTTGTTTTTATCCTCCTCCTTATTGTTGGTGTCAAGGTCGCTTATGAGTGACACATTCTCGAGATAGAGGTCAAGTGTTATTATTGGGGCATCGTACCCCTCTTCGGCTATGCTCTCATACTCGGCTTCACCCTCTTCAACAAACTCCTTTATTGAGTTGAATAGCTCTTCTATATTTTCTGCACGGCTCTGTGCCTCCAAAGTTGTATCCTGACGGATGCTATCAATTATACCGAACCTTTTGTTTACCTCATCGGCAATATCAAAGGCATTGGTATACGGCAATTTCTCCCTCACGTGATCAATACCAGCGATGAAGTGCTTCATTTTTGCGGCAGTTGCAGCTTTTATGCCGGCACTCTCCATCTGCTCTCCTCTTATGGCTTCACAAAGAGTAATGTTTTGTGATGCAGCCAGCTCTTTAAGTTTGGCAATTGTTGTATCGCCAATTCCTCTGGCCGGAAAATTGATTATTCTCAAGAGGGCCTGTTCATCGCGCTCGTTGGCTACAAATTTCAGGTATGCCAGCATATCCTTTACCTCGGCCCTTTCATAGAAGGAGTGGCCTGCAAAAATTTTGTAGGGTATATTCTTTTTCCTCAAAGCCTCCTCGATTACACGGCTCTGGGCATTTGTTCTGTATAGGATTGCAAAACTGCTGTATGCCTCTTTCTCCCTATAGACACTGTCAAGAATGGAAGATGCAACCATAAACCCCTCCTCATGTTCGGTATAGGCATTTATCAGCTCTATCTTTTCTCCCAATTCGCTCTCGGAAAAACATTTTTTCTTGAGCTGCATAGAGTTTTTGGCAATAAGTGAGTTGGCCGCATTTACAATGGTCTGTGTGCTTCTGTAATTCTGCTCAAGCCTATATTCCTTGGCATTCGGATAATCTTTCTTGAAACTCAATATGTTCTCTATCCTTGCACCACGGAATGAGTATATGCTCTGCGCATCATCACCAACAACTGCAATGTTGCCATGTTCCTGTGCCAGTTTCTTTACTATAAGGTACTGGGCAAAGTTTGTATCCTGATACTCATCTACCAGAATGAATTTGAACCTCGAGCGGATGCGGGAAAGTGCGTCGGGAAAATCCCTGAACAGAATATTTGTGAATAATAGTATATCATCAAAATCCATTGCTCCGCTCTGTTTGCACTTCTTGGCGTAAAGCTGGTATATTTCGTAGATACGCGGTTTTTTCCCTGCTGCGTCATTCTGTATGGCCTGAGTGTTTCTTGCATAGGCCTCAGCTGTAACAAGGTTGTTCTTGGCCATTGAGATTCTTGAATGTACCTCATTTGGCTTATAAATCTTGTCGTCGAGCTGCAGTTCCTTGATGCAGGCTTTGATCACATTGCGGCTGTCGGAGGTATCATATATGGTAAATGTCTTTGGAAATCCGAGCAATTCAGCCTCTTCCCTGAGGAATCTTATGAATACGGAGTGGAATGTGCCCATCCATAACCTGCGGGCCTTGTCGTAACCTACAGTTGCAGCAATCCTCTCCTTCATCTCCTTAGATGCCTTGTTGGTAAATGTGAGTGCCAATATTGAGTTCGGGTCAAAACCATGCGAGAGTATGTTAGCTATACGACAGGTCAGTACCCTTGTCTTTCCCGATCCAGCACCGGCAATGATAAGTGCCGCTCCATTAATATCTTCAACTGCCGCTCTCTGAGCGGGATTCAATCCTTCAAAAATCATTGCTTCTCCTTGTTCCATAACGGTGCAAATCTACTGAGCAAAAAAATGAAATCAAAATCTTATTTTACCCGACAATTTACAATTTATTAACAATTTATTATGTACCTTTGCGGACTATTTAAAAATATAATGTTATAACATATTTAGATATAATGCTTAAAAATATTCAATTACACAAAGGACTGGATATTCCTGTAAAAGGAGCGGCAGAGCTGAAGATTGAAAAAAGCATTGTCTCGGATGTTGTTTCAGTAAAACCAACCAACTTTAAGAATTTGACTCCCAAACTTTTGGTTAGGGAAGGCGATGAGGTTAAGGCTGGTAGTATTTTATTTGTAGACAAATATCGTCCGGAGATTGGCTTTGCTTCCCCAGTAAGTGGAACTGTCCAATCAGTAGTAAGAGGTGACAAACGTAAGCTTCTTGAGGTACGTGTTCAGGCATCCAAAACTACAGATTACATCAAATTCAATGTCCCTGCTGTAGGCAAAGCCACTGCAGAGGAGATTAAGAAGGTTCTTTTGGAGAGTGGTCTATGGGCTGCAATCAAACAGAGACCTTATGGTATTGTAGCAAATCCGGCAGATAAGCCAAGGGCAATCTTTGTTTCTGGCTTTGATTCTGCGCCACTTGCTCCAGATTACAACTTTACCCTTAAAGATGAGGCTTCAAACCTTCAGGTGGCTGTTGATGTACTCAACAAATTGACCGAAGGCGGTCTTTTTGTTGGTGTAAACGGCAAGAATGCTTCTGCTTCTCCATTCAGCAAATTGCAGAATGTCAAGCTTTACGGATTTACCGGAGCCCATCCTGCAGGAAATGTGGGTGTGCAGATCAACAACATTGCACCAATCAACAAAGGTGAGATTGTCTGGACAATTGACCCTATCTTTATGGTAGCCATCGGCAAATTGTTTACACAAGGTGTTTATGATGTTACCAGAACTATTGCAGTGGCAGGTAACAGAGTTGAGAAACCTTGTTATGTGACATGTGTTCCAGGTTGTCAGATCAAGGATCTTGATTTCTTGGTAAGCAAGAAAGAGGTGGAGATCTTTGACCAGGAGACAGGTTGCCGTTATATCAGCGGTAATGTCCTTACAGGTACAAATGTAGGGGCTGAAGGTTCCTTGGATTTCTACAGCAATATGGTAACTGTGATCTCAGAAGGCAACTATTATGAGATGTTCGGTTGGGTAAAACCAATGAGATTCGGCAAGTTCAGCTTCTCAAAATCTTATTTCTCATGGCTAACACCAGGAAAGAAATATAAAGTTGATACAAACCTTAATGGCGGACAGAGAGCCTTTGTAGTATCTGACGTATACGGAAAGGTCCTTCCTATGGATATCTATCCTGTATATCTTCTTAAGGCAATTCTTGCCGAGGATATTGACAAGATGGAGCAGCTTGGTATCTACGAGGTCATTGAAGAGGATTTCGCTCTTTGTGAGTATGTATGTCCTTCAAAGATTGACATTCAGGATATCATTTCAAAAGGTATCGCAACAATGATTAAAGAAATGGCATAAACATAGAGTGGTATGAAAGCATTATTGAATTTAGTTGAAAAAATCAAGCCTACCTTCAGTAAAGGTGGCAAATTCGGTTTTCTGCACTCTACTTTTGATGCCTTTGAGACATTCCTTTTTGTTCCTAACACTGTAACAAAAAGCGGATCTCACATCAGGGATTGTGTAGACCTTAAAAGAGTAATGACTGTTGTGATTGTAGCCCTTATGCCGGCTTTGGCATTCGGTATATGGAATGTTGGTGAGCAGCACTCAATTGCATTTGGTCTTGATATGACATTCATTGAGAAAGTATGGTTCGGCTTCCTTAAAGTACTTCCTCTTATTATTGTATCTTACGTAGTGGGTTTGGGTATAGAGTTCATCTCTGCCCAGTTGAGGGGCCACGAGGTTAATGAGGGTTTCCTTGTTTCGGGTATGATTATCCCTCTTATCATGCCTGTTGATGTTCCACTATGGATTTTGGCTTTGGCTGTTGCATTTGCCGTAATTATCGGAAAAGAGGTGTTTGGCGGTACAGGTATGAATATCTGGAACCCTGCACTTATAGCACGTGCCTTTGTCTTCTTTGCTTATCCTTCACAGATTTCAGGTGATACCATCTGGATTGAGGGCCTTAACGCTGCAAAAGCAAACGCAATGCAGACTGTTGACGGTTTCTCAGGTGCAACTCCACTTGGACAGGCAGCCAATGGCATAGTAGACTTTACAACAACTACAGGCGAGCCGCTATCGCTTATGCAGATGTTTATCGGTAATATGCCTGGTTCAATTGGTGAGACATCTACAATTGCAATCCTTATAGGTGCAGTCATCCTTATCTGGACTGGTGTGGCGAGCTGGAAAATTATGGCATCATGTGTTGCCGGTGCATTGGCAGTAGGTTTCCTTGTAAACGGATTTGCTGAGCCTGGTACATTTGCTGCAGTTCCTGCATATTATCACCTTGTACTTGGCGGTTTTGCATTTGGTGCAGTATTTATGGCAACAGATCCTGTTACTTCTGCACAGACAGAGAAAGGTAAATGGATTTACGGTTTCCTTGTTGGAGCACTTGCTGTAATCATACGTCTGTTTAATCCAGGTTATCCTGAGGGTATGATGCTTGCAATCCTCCTTATGAACACATTTGCACCTCTAATTGACCACTACGTTGTAGAGGGCAACATCAAAAAGAGAATCAAAAGATCAGTAACTAAATAAGCAACAGAGATGGATACAAATAAAAATTCATATACTATCATCTACTCAATCGTAATGGTTGTAGTAGTTGCTGCGGTACTTGCTTTTGTCTCTTTGAGTCTTAAGGACAAACAGAATGAGAATATAAGCATGGAGAAGCAGCAGTACCTTCTTGCCAGCGTGGGCCTTGGTGCCGATGCCAACTTCAATGAGGTAATCAAAGAGGCAATTGTTGTAGACGGAAACGGTAAAGTTATAAATACCGCTACCTCAGACATTGCAAAGAGTGAGGCATTCAACATAAACACAGCTGAGCAGACTTCAAAAATCAAGGCTATGGAGCTTTTGCCTGCATCTGAGCAGGAGGCTGCCAGAGCAGAGTTGAGACTCCCTGTATTCATAGCGGATCTTCCCGACGGATCTCAGGCTTACATCTTCTCTGCATACGGTGCAGGTCTATGGGGCCCTATCTGGGGATGGGTTTCATTGAAAACAGATTTGAGCACAATCGCAGGTGTGAAATTTGACCACTCGGGTGAGACTCCTGGTTTGGGTGCGGAGATTGCAACACCATGGTTCGCCGGCCAGTTCCCTGGAAAAGAGATGTTTGTTGACGGTGAGTTCGCTTCAATATCAATTGTAAAGGGTGGTGCCAAAGAGGGCAGCCTCAATGAGGTTGATGCCATTTCCGGCGGTACAATCACAAGCAAGGCACTTGATGCATCCATCCGCATGTGGTTTGAGGCTTACCTTCCTTATTTGAAATCACTTCAAGCTCTTGCAGCTACACCGATGCCACTTGAGGGCGAGGTTGTAGAGACTCAGGAGGTAGTAGAAAACAACTAAAATGTTACAGTAATGGATAAAAGTATTATTACAAACCCGATTTTGAAGAACAACCCGGTAACCGTCTTGGTGTTGGGTATCTGTTCTGCATTGGCCGTAACCGTAAAATTGGAGCCGGCTTGTGTAATGGCGATATCTGTGACTGCTGTAACAGGTTTCTCCAGTTTGATTGCATCACTGCTAAGAAATACAATTCCTAACAGAATCCGTATCATTGTGCAGTTGGTGATTGTTGCCCTTTTGGTAATTCTTGTAGACCAGATCTTGAAGGCATTTGCTTATGATGTGAGCAAGCAGCTTTCGGTATATGTAGGTCTTATCATTACCAACTGTATCATTATGGGTAGAATTGAGGCATTTGCACTTGGAAACAAACCGCTTCCTTCATTGATTGACGGTTTGGCAAATGGTGCAGGTTATGGTCTTATCCTCATTGCCATTGCCTTTATCAGAGAACTTATAGGTTCTGGTACTCTATTCGGTTTCCAGATTATTCCTGAAAGTTGGTATATGGCCAATGGCGGATGGTATTTGAATAACGGTATGTTCATTATGCCACCTATGGCATTGATTATAACAGGATGCTTTATCTGGTTACAGAGAAGTTTTCAGAAAGATGAGGTCAAAAAATAATAAACACATTCAGTTATGCAAGATTTAATAAGTTTGTTCGTCAAGTCCATTTTTGTGGACAATATGATATTTGCCTATTTCTTGGGAATGTGTTCATTCTTGGCAGTATCTAAAAATGTAAAGACAGCAGTAGGTCTGGGAGCTGCGGTAATCTTTGTACTTGGTGTTACAGTTCCTCTAAACTACATGCTTAATGAGTATGTACTTAAAGCTGGAGCCCTATCATGGCTTGGAGCTGAGTATGCAGATATTGATTTGAGCTTTTTGAGTTTTATTATCTTTATTGCTGTAATTGCAGCATTTGTACAGTTGGTTGAGATGGTTGTGGAGAAATTTGCACCTGCACTTTATTCACAGCTTGGTATCTTCCTTCCTCTTATTGCTGTAAACTGTGCAATCATGGGTGGTTCACTGTTCATGCAGCAGAGAGGATATGAGACTCTTGCAGAGGCTACAACTTTTGGCTTGGGTTCCGGTATCGGCTGGTTCCTTGCAATTGTTTCACTTGCTGCAATCAGAGAGAAATTGGCTTATTCAAATGTGCCTGCACCTTTGAAAGGCTTGGGTATAACATTCATTATTGTAGGTCTTATGGGTATTGCATTCATGGGATTTATGGGTATTCAACTATAATCACTAAAAAAGGTATAAGATATGACTCAGATTATTATAATTTCAGTAGTAGCCTTTTTGGTGGTAACCCTAATTCTTGTGGGTCTATTGCTATTTGCAAAGGCTAAACTTACCCCTAGCGGTACAGTAAAGATTGATATTAACAATGGTTCAAAAGTTCTTGAGGTGGCACCTGGTGCATCATTGCTTTCTACACTTGGAAATGAGAAGATCTTCCTTCCGTCTGCTTGTGGTGGAAAAGGCAGCTGCGGACAGTGCAAATGTAGAGTCCTTGAGGGTGGCGGAACAATCCTTCCAACTGAGGTAGGTTTCTTCAACAGAAAACAGATTCTCAACAACTGGAGACTTGGCTGTCAGGTTAAGGTTAAGGAGGATTTGAAGATTGAGGTTCCGGAGAGTGCATTGAGCGTTAAGAAGTGGGAGTGCGAGGTTATCTCAAACAAGAATGTGGCTACATTCATTAAGGAGTTCTGCGTTAAGATTCCTGATGGAGAGACTTTGAACTACCGTTCAGGCGGATACATTCAGGTAGATGTTCCTGCAATGACCGTTGATTACAAGAATATTGATGTTGATGAGCAATTCCGTGAGGATTGGGAGAAGATGGGTGTATTCAACCTCAAGATGGTTAACCCTACTCCAACCCTAAGAGCTTACTCAATGGCTACATATCCAGCAGAGGGCAATATCATCAAGTTGAATGTACGTATTGCAACTCCTCCGTTTGACAGGGCAAAAGGTGGCTTCGTTGATGTTAATCCTGGTATCTGTTCATCATACATCTACTCTTTGAAACCGGGTGACAAAGTGATGATTTCCGGTCCTTACGGTGAGTTCTTCATTCCAGACAACTGTCCGGATGACCAGGAGTTTGTATTCATTGGCGGTGGTGCCGGTATGGCTCCAATGCGTTCACACATCATGCACCTGTTCAAGACCGAGAAGACAAACAGAAAGGTCAACTTCTTCTATGGTGCGCGTAGCCTTAAGGAGGCATTCTATCTTGAGGATTATGCACAGATTGAGAAGGAGTTCCCTAACTTCAAGTTCCACTTGGCACTTGACAGACCTGATCCTGAGGCTGACAAGGCTGGTGTTCCATACGTTCCTGGATTTGTTCATAATGTTTTGTATGAAACATATCTTAAGAACCATGAGGCTCCAGAGGATATCCTTTATTTGATGTGCGGACCTCCTATGATGGCGCAATCGGTAGTCAACTTGTTGGATAGCCTTGGTGTTGCATCAGAAAATATTCTGTTTGACAACTTTGGCGGTTGATTTCAGCCGGTGAAATTATAAGATGGAGAGAGGGTGGCCCTATGGGTTGCCCTCTTTTTGTTAATCCTATTGCAGTTGCAGCGTGGTGCAAGTGAGAGCAAGTATTATGATTGCAATTTTGTACCCAAATTCACTTTTCTTGCCTCGAATGATATGCCTTATGATGTATTTTGTCGGAAAATATATAATTTTGTATGCAGGTCACCCGTTTGTAATCGGGATCAAAAATGGGTATCCATTCTGTATTTTGGGTGCCTTGTCGTTGAAAATAAAATTGGAGATATG
Organism: Bacteroidales bacterium; assembly: GCA_017398125.1. GTDB lineage: Bacteria > Bacteroidota > Bacteroidia > Bacteroidales > UBA932 > Egerieousia. The sequence continues at coordinate 26,328 of JAFQHE010000021.1, read as the reverse complement.
AAAAGAAAAATAGTTTTAGCAGCCTTTCTTGTGGCTCTGTTCGTTGTAGGAGGATTGCAAAGAGGATATGCGCAGAAGGTGGCTCTCAAGACCAATCTTCTGTACGATGCCACAGCTACGGCAAACCTCGGTATTGAGTTTGGTTTGGGTAAGGAGTGGACAATGGACATTTCCGGAAATATTAATGGAGGATGGAACCCTATTGGAGAGGCCCGTTATGAGCATATGTATGTGCAACCCGAATTCAGGTATTGGTTCTGCAACCGTTTTGCCGGCCATTTTGTAGGCCTTCATTTCCATACAGGTTCATATACTGTAGGAAATATACGGAATGAATTTGTCTTTTTGGGGTCAAATTTCTACCAGCTGACCGATCATACTTATGATGGAACTTTTTTTGGGGCAGGAGTGGCTTATGGATATGATATAGTGCTTGGAGCGCACTTCAATCTGGAGGTTGAGGCGGGTTTCGGTTTCGCATATACTGTTTATGACAAGTTCAGGACAAACAGTCCGGCTGAACCTGTGGAGACTGGTCAGCAACACTACTATTTGGGGCCGACAAAAGCCTCAATTTCTCTTGTCTATCTCTTCTAATAACAAACTGCTTTATGAGAAAACTATATATTATTATATTGGTTATATTGTCGGGAAGCATAAGTATGCAGGCCCAGGAGACTTTTTTTGACGGCAAAGTTGAGGTAAGGGACATTTCTATGGAGCCGGATAAAGCCAAGTCAACAATTACTGTTTCGATGAAGATACTGCAGCGGTATTCCGATTTGAAGAGCAACAGTTGGGCCACATTGGTGCCCAAACTTGTAAAGGGAAAGGATACCGTTGATCTGCAGCCCGTTGTAATTTATGGAAGATTGGCATATTATGACTATATCCGCAACAATAAGGTAGAGTTCAGAAAAGGCGGTGCCATAAGGCAAATGGCGAAGAATGCCAGTAACCGGATAGATTATAGTGTTACTGTACCATATCTTCCAGGAAAAGAACCGTTGCAACTTATATTGTTGGAAAAGAAGGAGTGGTGCTGCAACTATCCGGATCAGTCCAGAGAAGCCTCTCTGTATGTGCAGAAGCCGGTGGTACGTTATGAACCGCAGTTTGTATATGTGAGTCCTAAAGCGGAGGTTATTAAAAGCAGATCAATATCGGCAAGTGCATACATAAATTTTCCTGCAGGAAAGACTCAAGTAGATCCTTACTACAGCAATAACCGTCAGGAACTAACAAAGATAAATAGAACTATAGATTCTGTACGCACCGACAATGATGTTACAGTAAATTCTCTATTCATTAAGGGATATGCCTCTCCGGAGGGGCCCTATGCCACAAATGTCACACTCTCAAAGGCCCGTACTGAGTCAATGAAAAACTATTTTCTATCGGTCGCGCCTCAGTTGAAGGGAGTTGTTTCAGCAGAATCTGTGGCAGAAAATTGGGATGATCTGAAAACTTTTGTTGAGAATTCAAATATAACACATAAGGAAGAGATACTTACTGTACTTAATTCACAACGTGAGCCCGACAATAAGGAGTGGGTCTTGAAGTCGAGGTACAAGACAGAATACAGATACCTTCTGGATGTATGCTATCCGTTATTGCGACGTACAGATTACAAGGTGGACTATACAATACGTTCATATTCAGATCCGAAGGAGATTGTAAAGATTATGAAGGAGTCTCCCCAGAAGCTGAGCCTTCAGGAGTTCTATTTGGCATCACAGACATTTGCACCTGGGAGTGAAGAGTTCAATGAGGCCTTTGATATTGCTGTAAGGATGTTTCCGTCAGATCCAGCTGCAAATTTAAATGCTGCCAATGCTTCGATGCAGAAAGGAGATATGGCTGCAGCCAAGCGCTATCTTGAAAAGGCTGGTGATTCTCCGCAGGCTGATTATGCGCGTGGTGTATGGAGTGCAATCAATGCAGACTACATGAAGGCAAAGGGGTATTTTTCTCTGACAGCAGATTCAATACCTCAAGCGAAAGAGGCATTGGCGATTGTAGAGTACCTTTTGGAGGTAGAAATTCCATAATTGCATATTTATCCGTTTTAAACATATAAATCAAGTGTGACGTATGCCTGTACGTCACACTTTTGTTTTATGTTTGTGCTGTAGAGGCATCGTCTCATACGGTGCAATTGTATAATTTAAAACAGCAGGATATGAAGCGAGTGAGAATGGTCTGCCTGATTATGGCAGTATGTATTGCTGCAGGTTGCAATACATTGGAGTTAAAAGAGGAGAGGAGCAGTGTAATGACTCTTACAATCAAAGGTGCCAAGGAGTATGAACTTAAGGGAGGAACCTCCTTCCAGAGCTCTCCTGACGGCGTAGTGAAGGAGTTGGACACCAATAATTTTATTCTCTCCATTTATTCTGAAAACGGACTGAAGGTGTATGACGGCAAGTATGGAAAGAGGCCCGATGAATTTGTTGTGGTGCCTGGGGCGTATGATATAAAGCTCTATTCACAAAAATTTACAGCTCCCGGTTTTGGCTCACCATTATTTGGAGATGAACAGACCATAGTGGTAGGCAGTGATATGTCTGTGAATGTGCTGTTGGCATGCCGACAGCTCAATGGGGCAATACGGCTCAATTTCACTGAACAATTCAAGAAAAAGTTCCCTGGAACTGGACTTCTGTTGAAAGATATAAATGGAGAGGTGGCATATCCGTACACTTCAAACAATTTCTGTTATGTTGAGCCCGGAGCTGTTGAACTTTATTACAGATCGTCAGGTGGTGATACCTTGCTCTGTACACGTCAGATACCGCAAGGGACGATGCTGTCGCTCAACCTCTCGTATGCCACAGGAAACAGAAATTCATCAAGTATATCAATCGCCACAGATACGACCAGAGAGTGGATTACAGAGGGGTTTAATGTCGGACATAGAATACCAACCGGGGCGTATACCATAGAACAGGCGAAAAGTATGGTAGGAGAGAAGGGGGTGACTGTTTTTGGGTTCATACTTGCAGGAGATGCCTCTGAAACATCAATGCGGGTGGCTCCGCCCTTCTCTTCAAAGACAAATATTGTAATAGCTCCAACCATGCTTGAAAGGAACAGAAACAACTGTTTCGTAGTTGAACTGCCAACTGGAAGTGTAAGGGAGGGACTTAATCTGGTTTCATATCCCGAGAATCTGGGCAAGGCTGTATTGATTACTGGCAATATTGTGGAGAGCTATTACGGGTTTACAGGCATTAAGGGTACAAAGGCTTTTGCCCTTCTCTATTAGCCAGCATTCCAGATGCACCATTGTTACAAATGGTAGGTTGTCTCCTAAAGAACAAAGACCGGCTAAAAAATCAGCCGGTCTTGTATTTGTATAAAAATATCTTTATTAGTAGTCATGAGGCCACTTATAGCCATACTATTTTACAATTGCATTTGATCTCATTTTGTTTGTGAAGCGGATAAAAATACCCAAAAGGATAAATGCCGCTGCGAGACCTGCAATATAGCCTACTGTTGGTTCAAGGTTCATTCCACCCTCTTTGACAGGGGCAATAAGGAAGAAGCATACGCAGATGAAGCTCAAGAAAGTTGCAGGTATTGACATAAGCCAGTGTGATTTTCCAACTGTAGCAAAATATGTGGCGCATGTCCATAGTGTTATGGTGGCAAGGAACTGGTTGCCAATGCCTACGTATGTCCATAATGTGGCAAAGTTCACTTTGCAGAGTATGTATGCGATTATAAATAGCGGAATACACAGTAAAATTCTGTTCCTGACAGGTTTCTGGTCAAAATTCATGGCATCAGCCAAAACAAGGCGCAGACTGCGGAATGCGGTATCTCCACTTGTTATAGGGCACACTACAACTCCGATGATTGCAATTACTGCACCGACTTTGCCCAACCATGAGTTGCATATTTTGTCAACAATTATGGCTGGAGTCATACCCTCTGCCGCTGCAGCATTAAGTCCGTCGGGACCATTGAAAAAGGCCATTGCTGCAGTTGCCCAGATGCAGGCTACAATGCCCTCTGCAATCATTGCTCCGTAAAAGACAGGACGACCATATTTTTCATTGCTCAAGCAACGGGCCATCATTGGGGATTGTGTTGCGTGAAATCCAGAAATTGCACCACACGATATAACAACAAAGAGCATAGGGATAAGCATATACTCAGAAGCGTTTGATTTGTAGTTTCTGAAGGTTTCGGGGGTAAGTTCTATCAAGGTGACCTCTCCGGAGAAGCCTTTCAGAAGTATCATTGCTCCAATTCCAACAGCCATAAAAAGAAGTGCGGCACCCATATATGGGTAAATTTTACCAATGATTTTGTCAATTGGAAGAAGAGTCGCTATAAGATAATATGCAAAAACGATATATAGCCATATATTCATGTTGCTGTTCGTAAGGGAGGCAAGAAGACCTGCTGGGCCATTTACAAATGAAGCTCCTACGACAAGCAGCAGAAGTCCTGTAAAGAAAACCATCACCCTCTTTATGTTATTGCCAAGGAATTGCCCGACTATATCCGGAAGGCTTTTTCCCCCATTTCTTATTGAGAGCATTCCTGACATGTAGTCATGCGCTGCCCCCATAAATATACAACCCAAAACTATCCATAGGTATGCTATAGGACCGTATGCGGCACCAAGCACAGCTCCGAAAATTGGGCCCAATCCGGCAATGTTAAGAAACTGTATGATGAAGATCCTCCAGGGACTCAATACTTTAAAGTCAATGCCATCAGCTTTGGAAACGGCAGGTGTTACATTTGTCTCCGATGAGCCGAAGTATTTGTCGAGGAATTTGCCATATACAAAATAACCCAAGACAAGAAGTATTATGGCTGTAATAAATGTTATCATAGCTCACTCTTTTAAATTTGCGCAAAATTAAGAAAAACTTATATAAATTTGTATCAGCTATGAAAAAAGTGATAATAATCGGAGCCTCATCTGGTATTGGAAAGACTTTGGCTGAGCATTATGCGTCGGGAGGTTGTCAGGTTGCTGTAGCAGCCCGCAGAGAGGAGTGTCTGAGAGAGATTCAGGCAAAGTTCCCCGGTCAAGTTCAGTATTGTGTAATGGATGTTTCCGATCAGGGGGCATCCGGACTATTCCGCTCAATGATTTCAAATTTGGGAGGAGTTGACCTCGTAATCTATTGTTCCGGGGCAGGCAAATCGAGCTCGGATCTTGATTTTGCCATAGAGAAACAGACTGTAGATGTTAATGTCAGGGGCTTTTTGAATATAATTGTTCCGGCATTCAACCATTTTGCTTCGCTTAACTGCAGACCGCAGATAAGGCCGCAGATTGTTACGATAAGTTCAGTTGCCTCAATAAGGGGATTATCTCCGACTCCATCATATTCGGCAACAAAAAGATTTCAGACCATCTATTTTGAGGCTCTGGAGCAGAAGGCATATAAGATGGGGCTTGATATTACATTTACTGCAATCATGCCGGGCTTTATTGCAACAGATTTTATACATAGACGCCATCCTTTTACCATGGAACTGCCTTATGCCTCAAAATTCATAATAAAGGCAATAGAAAAACGCAGAAGAAGGGCTGTGATAGATTGGAAATGGTCATTGATAGCAACATTCATGAAACTTGTGCCTTCATCAATATGGCGCAGAATAAAGCTTTAATACAGGTAGTTTTTGATTAGAAAACACTTATTCCAAGCTCTGTGGTAAAATCCTCAAGAGTTGATATTCCTCTGTGAGAATTGCCGTTTGAATTTAGCTCCGGACTCCATACGGCTATGCTAAGTTTACCCGGGATAAGTGCAACAATACCTCCACCTACGCCGCTTTTGCCCGGCATGCCCACTCTATATGCAAAATCCCCGGACTCGTTGTAAAGTCCGCAAGTGAGCATAAGTGCATTTATTCTCTTTGCATCCCTCAATCCTACAATCCTTTCACCGTTAAGCGGATTAACTCCGCTGTTGGCAAGAAATAGAAAAGCCTTTGCCAGCTGCTCGGTATTCATCCTGATGCTGCACTGGTGGCAATAGGTGTTTATGACATCCTGCACACTGTTTCCGATATTCCCAAAGCTCTTCATAAAGTGGGCGAGCGCATAGTTGCGCTCTGCGGTAAGTATTTCTGCCTGTGCAGTTATTTTGTCAAAATCAATATTCTCTTCTCCCGACAGCCCCCTTACAAATCTCAATATAGCCTCTTTGGTAATGGCTCTGGTACTCAATCTGATGTCTGTATCATCCTTGTAAAAGTCCATCAGCCTGTCGGTAACAACTAAAGCTCCGGCATTTATAAATGGATTGCGTGGAATACCCTTCTCATTTTCAAGCTGTACAAGTGAATTGAAACTGTTGCCCGACGGCTCCCTGCCTACAAACCTCCATAATTCATCACCAAGCCTTGGTGCAAGCATTGCAAGTGTGAGTACTTTTGAAATACTCTGTATAGTGAATCCTGTATGGTAGTCTCCAACGTTGAATACAAATCCGTCAATTGTAGCTACGGAGATGGCATAACCACGTGGATCAACCTCTTTTAGTGTTGGAATGTAGTCAGCAACCTTGCCGACATTTATATCATCCTTGTATCTGTTATATATTCTTGTAACAATCTGCCCAAGTTCTATATGGTCAATTTTATCCATAATCCCAATAATTAGTGACAAATTTATAATTTATTTGTCATAAATTGTTACTTTTGCAGCTTATTTTACTGAACCTATTATAAATTAATTCATAGAGTTATGAACAGTGAACCTACATTTATCGGAAAGAAAATCAAGATGCTCAGAGAGGCGAAGAATATATCTGTAGAGGATATGTTGGAGCGTACAGGAATTGATGCGGAGTTTTATAATTTATTGGAAGAGGATAAGGAGATTCCGGCTCTGGGTGACCTTATAAAAATTGTAAGGGTGCTTGGTGTGAGATTGGGAATGTTGATGGATGACTATCAGGATGAGGGTCCGGTTGTAAACAGGGCAGAGGATATGGTAGGGCATAGTGTTATAAGAAGCCGCAACGGTGTAAGCAGAAAAATTACATACAATTCATTGTCAAACAGAAAGGGAAACAGACATATGGATACCTTTACCCTTGATGTGACTCCGGCTATTGGTGAGATTACCCTTTCGTCCCATGAGGGAGAGGAGTTTTTGTATGTTCTTGAAGGTGAGGCACAAATCTCTTATGGCAAGGAGAAATATATCCTTAAGGTCGGCGACAGCATCTATTTTGATTCAATAGTTCCCCACCATATTGGTTCCGCTTCAGACACACAATCTGCCAAACTGTTGGCTGTAATATATATGCCGTCATAATGTATTCCATTTAAATTAATGATTATGGCAGAATATCAATTATTTGAAAGGACTATCGGACAATGGCTTGAGAAATGGGCTGCTGAAGTTCCAGACAAAGAGGCTATTGTCTATTCAGACCGAGATTTGAGATTTACCTACTCCCAACTGAACAGGAGAGTGGATGAGCTGGCCAAAGGCTTTATTGAGATCGGTGTCAGAAGGGGTACTCATGTGGGCATTTGGGCTACCAATGTTCCTGATTGGCTTACAGTAATGTATGCATGTGCGAAGATAGGTGCGGTGGCGGTGACTGTAAATACAAACTACAAGCAGTCCGAGCTTGAGTATCTGTGTGAAAATTCAGATATGCACACTTTGTGTGTAATTGACGGTGACGGCTATACCGATTACATAGATATGACCTATAAGATGCTGCCTGAATTGAAAAGCTGTGAGAGGGGATTTCTCAAAAGCGATCGTTTCCCTAAGATGAAGAATGTGGTCTATATAGGTCAGGATAAGTACAGGGGCATGTATAACATTCCGGAGCTTCTTCTTCTTGGAAAAAATACAGATGATTCAAAACTTGAGGAGATAAAATCATCAGTTTCATGCTATGATGTTGTGAACATGCAATATACATCGGGAACTACAGGCTTTCCAAAAGGTGTGATGCTGACCCATCACAACATAACAAACAACGGTTATCTTACCGGAGAACACATGAAGTTTACATCCGAAGACAAACTTTGCTGCTGTGTTCCGCTGTTCCACTGTTTTGGAATTGTGCTTGCTACCATGAATGTTATAACACACGGCTGTACGCAGGTTATGGTTGAGAAGTTTGATCCGCTTGTGGTTCTTGCATCAATTCATAAAGAGAGGTGTACTGCTGTTTATGGAGTCCCTACGATGTTCATTGCCGAGTTGAATCATCCTATGTTTGACATGTTTGACCTTTCATGTCTGAGAACTGGTATCATGGCAGGCTCGCTTTGTCCTATTGAGTTGATGAAGAGGGTGCAGGACAAGATGTTTTTGAGGGTAACTTCGGTTTACGGACTTACTGAGACATCTCCAGGAATGACACATACACGTATAGATCAGTCTTTTGAAGAGAGATGTGAAACTGTCGGTTATGAGTTTGAGCATACCGAAGTCAAGGTGCTTGATCCTGAGACAGGAGAGGAGTGTCCGGTTGGTGTTCAGGGAGAGCTCTGCAACCGCGGTTACAACAACATGAAGGGTTATTACAACAACCCGCAGGCTACGGCAGAGACAATAGATAAGAACGGATTCCTCCATTCAGGAGATTTGGGATACAAGGACGAGAATGGCAACTATAGGATTACAGGCCGTATTAAGGATATGATCATCAGAGGAGGTGAAAATATCTATCCTCGTGAAATTGAGGAATATCTATATAAAATGCCTGGTATCAAGGATGTTCAGGTTGCCGGTATTCCGTCGCATAAATATGGCGAGGAGGTTGGTGCTTTCATTATTCTTGACGAGGGTGCCGATATACAGGAATCCGATGTTAAAGAGTTCTGTAAGGGTAAGATTTCCCACTATAAGATTCCGAAATATGTACTTTTTGTAGAGGGTTTCCCTTTGACTGGCAGCGGAAAAATCCAGAAATTCAAACTTAAGGATGTTGGTCTTGAACTGTTGAAGAAACAGGGCGTGGAGGTACTTTAAACAGGTGTGGTGATGGATTTCCGGTTAAAGGTATTTACAGTTGTGGCAAGGCATCTGAGCTTTACCAAGGCTGCCAGAGAGCTGGAGGTCTCACAGCCTGCCATTACCAAGCATATACAGGAGCTGGAGAGCATTTATGCTCTCCGGCTCTTTGACCGTACTGGAGGTAAGATTACTCTTACCGAGCAGGGCGCCAGTTTTTTGAAATATGCCCATAATGTTTTGGACAGTTATAGCAATCTTTCCAATGAAGTGGATATAATGAATCTCAAGTTTGGCGAGGAGGTGAAATTGGGCGTAGAAAAGGGTATTTTTCAGCATTTGGTGCCATTGGTGGTTTCTCCTTTTATTGCGCGTCGTAAAGATGTAAGACTTTTGATTGTTTCTGATGATTCTGCCCGTATAGCGCATGATGTTGCCTTTGGTTCGATTGATTTGGGGATTGTCCAAAACTATACCTGTTCTTCTGAAAATATATGTGAATCCTTTTCAGAAAGCGGATTCAGATTCTTGAAAAACAAAAACGAACGTAATGACAATGCCGAAAATTTCATCACGTTCGCTCAAAAACTCCTTGCTCTAAAATAGGGGCTGTAATCACTATAGTCACGAGAGTAGTGACTTATGTTCCTCTTCTGAAAGGAAGAGCAGTTTGTCTCCTATCTGCAACTCCAATGAACCGTTAGGTATAAGTATTCTCTCCCCGCGTTTGATCATTATGACTAATGTCCTGTCGGGAAGATGCATTGTTTTAAGCTGGTTGCCATATTTGAGCATATCCTCGGTGAGTACTATCTCATTTAGGTTGGCATCAATTTCATCGGGCAACTCCATTCCAAAATGGTTCTTTTTCTCTTTTACTGTATAGTCGACCAAATGCAGAAACTTTGCTGCGGAGGGAATTGTCATTCCCTGTAATATAAGGGACATAAGTGTTATGACAAATACAATATTAAAAATCTGGTCAGAGTGTTCCACTCCTGCCACTACTGGGTATGTAGCAAAGATAATTGGAACAGCACCTCTTAGTCCCACCCATGAAATGAAAAGTTTTGCCTTTGTCTTGATCTTTGTAAATGGAAGAAGTGTGACAAATACACTCAAAGGCCTTCCTATAAAAATCATAAACACTCCGATGGCTATTCCTATTGGCAGAATGTCAATCATCTCATTTACCCTTACCAGCAGACCCAATGAGAGGAACATGATCATCTGCACCATATTTGTCATGCCATCCATAAAAGTGGCAATCTCCTTCTGGTTCACTATTTTGTTGTTTCCGATAATCATACCGGCAATATACACAGCAAGGTAACCATTGCCTTTGATCATATCTGTAATTGCAAAGGTAAAGAATATAAGGCTCAGCAACAGCAATGAGTATAGTGACGGAATAGAAAGCTGTATCTTGTTTATAAGCCTTACAGCAAAAGTTCCAATTATGAAGCCTACAGCGCCACCTATTGCAAATTGAAGCACAAAACTTACCAGCACGCCTCCAATGCCAAGAGTGGATGATGTGATGAACTGTATAAGCGCTATGGTGAGCATATATGCCATAGGGTCATTACTTCCGCTCTCCAGCTCCAATGTACTCTTCAGGTTGTATTTGAGATTGATGTTTTGTGATCTCAGGATATTGAACACAGAGGCCGAGTCTGTTGATGACATTGTAGCAGCGAGTAGAACAGAAGTGGCCAATGGCAGATATATGTTGGTAAATTCAAAGCCTGATATCCAGAATATGAAAAGACCTGTTACAATTGCTGTGAGCAATACGCCTACCGTAGAGAGAGCAATTCCCTGCCACAATATAGGCTTTATATCCTTGAACTGAGTATCCATACCTCCAGAGAAAAGGATGATGCTCAAAGCAATCATACCAATGAACTGGGCTATATCCACATTGAAAAAATGTATGATGTCCAAGCAACTCTCGCCAAACACCATACCTACTATAAGGAAGAGCAGGAGTGATGGAATACCAAATCTGGAACCGGTTTTTCCAACCATTATGCTTACAAATATCAGTATGGAGCCAATCAGTATGATGTTGGTAGATGTCATAATTGTATGTGGTATGTCAGAGGTCTGTTAATCTGTTTAGTTGGTAGAGGCACCCGTTATCTCACCAATGAAAAGTTTGCCGAACTGTTGTGTCTTTTTGCAATTGATTATTGTTACAGGGTTTTGTGCTGTTGAATCTTCAGTATTGCAGATAGCGATTGTATAGTTGTTTGCCATCTCAAGTATGAAGATGATGTTGTCAACGTCAGAGTCCAGATTGAACGATACTGCAGGAGTTCTGGCATCAAGGTCAAGTGCGCCTTTGCCTGCAATGGCCCTCTTCAACGGTTTGCCTTCAACAGCTGTTATAAATGCTACAAGCTCTCCACTCTCCAACTTGTTGGTAATGCCATCTGCAACTTTTATGTTGCTTTTTTGAGTTGCCTGACCCGCCTGAGGTTCCTGTTTTGCTGTTTCTTGTATTGCTGGCTGCTGGATTGGAGCAGATTGTAGAGCCGGCTGTTGTGTTACTGTTGGCTCTGCCGCGGGTTTCTCAACTGCCGGAGTACTGGTAGGGGCAGGAGTATTCTTAATGGCCTCGCTGTGCGCTGCCACGGCATTATTGTTATAGGCATAGACTGCAGTTTGGGCTTGAGCCGCATTTTTGTCAACAATATCAATTGTTGCAATCCGGTAGTCTCCAATACCTTTATGTATCTTTGTCCTGGTTTTATTCATCGCGTATTGGTCAGTGATGTACTCCTCAGCTGTGATTACATCTGTAGGTTTTGTAGAGGCAGGATTTTCGGTATACCGGATCCTTGATGTCTCCATTGTGCAATTGCCATCGGAACAGATGATTTTAATCAGGGAGCTCATTTTCACCTTGCCAGGGAAAAGGCCAATTTTTACAACTATCTCATTTTGGGTTTGGGCAACAATGGTTCCTGCTTTAGGATCTGCAAGGAGAACCCTATCGCTAGCACCTGTAAAAGTACGTGCAGACCAGTCAAACATGGCATTGTATATTTGCTCCTGATTGAAATCTGCAACGTTCAAATACCTGGTAAATACAACTTTGCCGTCTACCACAGGCACTGCTCCTGACATATATTTACTTTCATGCTGTGCTTGTAAAATAAGAGGAATAGAGAGTAGTATAAAAAATAATCTTTTCATTGTCAGTGAATTAATTTAGTTTGATTTATGTAAAATATGCAAGATGAGGCTATAGCCTGTGCATACCCTACAAAATTACTAAATAATTATCACATAACTATCAAAAATTATTGTTCTTTAGTGCTGTACTTTTGGCACACTCCAAGGCCTTGCCGTAATCAGGTTCTTCTGTTATATCATGTACGTATTCTACATATCTGACAGTTCCATCATGGTCAGCTATTACTGTACCTCTGGCCAAAAGTCCCAACTCCTTTATTTCAAAGCCGTATTTGCGCCCGAATTCTCCATATTTTTTGTCTGAAAGTATATGTATTCCATCAATTCCTTCAGCAATGCAGAAACTTTTAGTATCGGCAGTTTCATCTTTGGAAATGCCTATGACAACTACATCTTTATTGATGGAGCTTGCCATTTTGTTGAATTTTCTTGCCTGCATTGAACAGACCGGAGTCTTTATTGCCGGAAAAGCAGTGATAATTGCAATCTTTCCTTTAAAATCTGACAGCCTTACAGTGTTGCCGTCAATATCGACTGCTTTGAAGTCAGGAGCTTTCTGCCCAACCTGAATCATCTCACCCATAATTGTGAGGGGCTCTCCCTTTTTGCTTGTAATGTTTTTGTTCTCTTTCATAACTTTTGGTTTGTATATGGGACAATTTTATAAATCAGAATGATTTTCTATTACTGAAACGCTGCAATAGCCAAAAAGTTGAAGGGATCTAAAATGGTAATGTGGGAGATCTGGACAAAAGTTCCGGATAACAAAAAAGGTAGCCATTTCTGACTACCTTTTTGGCGGTGCGGACGGGGCTCGAACCCGCGACCCCATGCGTGACAGGCATGTATTCTAACCAAGCTGAACTACCGCACCATTGTTTTAAGAACTTCCCGTTAGGAGTGATTGTTTCCGTTTGGGATTGCAAAGGTATGAAACTTTTTTAAAACTCCAAAAAAAAATGCAAAAAAATTAATCTTTTTTTTCAAAAAAGCTGAAATGAACGTTTCCGTATTTCTTCTCTTTAAGGAAAAATGGGTGATTTTCAAAGGAATACGACTTTGGATGCTCCAAAATGAAATATCCTCCATTTTTTACAAGACATTTGGAATTTTCTTCAAAAATTTTTTTGTCACTAATATTTTTTTCCTTTTCAGTGCAATTTTTCTCTTCTCCGGCGAGTGTATTTGCAGTCAGACCGAAAATTCTGTCGGGAAGTGTGTCGAGTCCTTCAAGATCATAAGGCGGGTCTGCAAAGATAAGGTCAAACTGTTTGGTGCAGATTTTTATGAAGTCAAAGACATTATGGCGTATCACCTGCATCCCTTTAATTTTAAAGGATTGTGAGCACTGTTTGATGAAACGTGTATGCAGAGGGTTCATCTCAATGCTTATAATATCTTTGCAGCCACGGGAGGCAAATTCCATACTTATGCTGCCTGTTCCGGCAAAGAGGTCAAGAACAGAGATCTCCTCCAAGTCAAACTCGTTTGTGAGCATGTTGAACAGACCCTCTTTGGCAAAATCGGTAGTTGGCCTGGCTGCATAGTTGGCCGGTGGCATTATAGTTTTTCCTTTTAGCGATCCTCCTATTATACGCATATCTTATAAGGGTGTATTTTATTGTACGTAAATAATTTTCTGAAAATATCGCAATAACAGTGTCTCATCTTCACTATTTAGCTTGCCAACCAGATTTATTGCTGTAATCTGTGGATTGAACATAGCCTGTTGGCAGACAAGGGTAAGGAAGTAGAGAAGTGTATTTATATGTGTGCATCTGAAAGTGTTTGCCAAAAGCAGATTTTCATCCCTGGCTGCAACAATATGCAGCAGTTTCATCTCAGAACTGTAATTGACAACTATTCTGTTATGGTCATGGATCTCTTTGAGCATCTCTATGAGCAAGTGCACCAATGGAAGTTTTCCGGCATTGTCACCGTCGTTTTTGGCAGCATATACTAGCGTTGCGTTGTGTTCTGCCAGGTCGATAGATTTTATCTCTTCATTGTTGTCCACCGGATAGAGCTCAAGAAGAAGTTCCGGTTTATATATGGAGGTGGGGACAAGTGTGAATTTTTCTGTGATAAAATGGTTTTTCATATAAATGATGCTCAAGTTCTCAAACTTCAAAAGTAGTAAAAAATAGGTAGAAAAAAAACTTGAAGAGAGCAATAAAAAAGGCAGCCAAAGTGACTGCCTTCATATTCTTTATGTAGCTGACAATTACTCCCAGTTACCTGCGTTGTTGTTAGGCGCATCTACGCTACCAACTTTAAGACCAGGGTAACGGCCTGTATCATTTCTCTCAGCATTAAGGTTAACGATCAATTGGTGGTTCAAGCCTTTAAGAAGATCGCTGAAAGGCATACAAGCCTCGAACAAAGGAACCTCTACACCAGAAACCATTTTGGTTACAGCATTCATGATGATAGGTTTGCCCTCTGAGAATGGAATAGATTTAAGAAGTTCAGGATTGAAATCAGCTCTCTTAAGCAAAGTGTCTTTAACTGCAATAGGAGTCTCGATTGCAACAACAACATTCATACCCTTCTGATAGTGAGCATACAACTCTTCAGGAGTGATTTTTCTGTTTTTCTTTCTTAGTGCCTCAGTATTAGCCACTGCAACAGAGTCATCCATTGAACCGATCTGTTTTACAATTGTAATCTTACCATTGTGGTAAAAATCCAACAAAGAGTCCATGCTTGGAGTAAATTTTCCATAGTGACCTTTGTAAGCAACTTGAAGAGTACGAATATCCTTAAGAATCTGGATAGCCACATTCTCTCTCTTCTCTCTGTCATTCTTGAATCTTACTGGCTCTTGAATGCTCTCAACAATAAGATAACCCAATGCTATGATAATAGCAGGGAGTACGATGATAGTTAAAATCTTTTTCATTTGATATCTGTGTATTTTATATGTCTTTTTATCTGACAAAAGTAAAAAAATTATTCTTCCCTTGCAATATATTTTTAATTTTGCATCAAATAAATTCCAATTCAAATAAGTGCAGTAGTGGAGAAGATTAAGAATTTCGTTTCGTTATTGGCTGATAAAGAGCATGTTGTTATAATAAGTCACGTTAATCCCGACGGTGATGCAATAGGATCGGCTACGGGTATGAAAAAATTCTTGGAGGCCAATGGTAAGGGCGTTCAAGTTGTTGTTCCCAACAAATATCCCCAATTTTTGGACTTTCTTGATCCAGATGGCAGGATTATAGCGTATAAGGATGATATGCTGAGGGCTGAAACTGTTCTATTGTCGGCTGATATGATTATATGTATGGATTTCAACTCTTTGAAGAGAATAGATGATCTTGGTCTGCTGGTTGCTAAGACAAAGGCTCCCAAGATCCTTATAGACCACCATCTTCAGCCGGAGGACTCTTTTGACATCATTTTCTCAGATCCTGCCGCCTCATCCACATGCGAAGTCGCATACTATCTTATAAAGGGGATGCGTGAGGCTGACGGTTCATTATCTCCTGTTAATTTGGACAGCGGCATCTCATTCTACACAGGTCTTATGACCGATACAAATAATTTTGCAAATTCAGTCAGACCCCAAACGTTCAGAATGGCATGCGAACTTTTGGAGCTTGGTATAGATAAGGAGGATGTGCAGTTCAAGGTGTATAGCGGATTCCGTGAGGAGAGAATGAGAATGATGGGCTATATGTTGTATGAGAATATGAAGATATTCCCGGATCAGAAGGCCGGTTTCATGCTCATTACAAAGGAACTAAAAGAAAAATTCAAATTCAATGATGGAGATTCTGAAGGTTTTGTCAACCTGGCTTTGAATATAAGTGGAGTTGAGGTCTCTGCACTTTTTACAGAGGCAGATGGCTATGTAAAGGTGTCATTGAGATCCAAAGGTGATTTTTCTGTAAACAGTATGAGCAGGGCATTCTTTAACGGTGGCGGGCACCAGAGGGCTGCTGGTGGAAAGATATATATTCCAGTCGATGAGGTTGAAGAGTACTTTTTGACCTCTTTGGAAAAATATAGGCACACGATTTGCAAATGATGGCTGAAGTTATGAGAAAGGTATTGGATATTTTGCTTTATACGGTTATTGTTGCGCTTTTATGTTGCTGTACAAAGCAGGACAGGGAGAATACAATTATTGGACAGGAGGCTGCAATTGATAACTATCTCTCAACTTTACAAGGTGTTGAGCTTGTAAGGGCTGGAGGCTCAAACAGAGCTGTGGTGACAATGGGAATAGATGGGACAGAGGCTGCCAAGGGTGATTCATTGTATATAAGGTATGCCGGCTATATCTTTTCAAATGGTAAAGGACAATTGTTCACTACCAATGATCAGGATGTTGCCCAAAAATTCAGTTTTCCCATGCAGGAGGCTCCAATGAAGATAAAATTGGGAAAGACCGAACTTGTCAAGGGACTGGAATTGGGATTGGAAGGTGTAAAGGAGGGAGAGTACTGTTATATAGTCTTTTCAGCCAAATATGGATTCAACAACACCTCTGTAGGAAATATCCCAAGATTGTCCCCTCTTTTTTATGAAATTTGGGTTGATAAAGTAATAAAGTAGATATTGAAAAAAAGTATTATATTTGCACCCTATGTATACTAATATAAAATTATATTTGGCTGCCATTTTGTGCAGTATCTTCTTCTTCTCTTGTGCAGAGGAGAAAGATGAAAGCAATAAATCAGTACAGGAGAGGATTCTTGAGGCCTATCTTGATTTGAATTATCCGGGAAACAAGTACATGAAAACAGCATCTGGCCTTATAATCCTTTCACATCAGGAGGGTAAAGGTCTGACACCGGTGGACGGAGATGGTGCTTATATAAGGTATAGTGTAAAGACTCTTGACGGAAATTATGAGAAAACCACTTTAGAGAATCTCGCCCAACAGCTTGGAGTATACTCTGCAACTGAGTATTATGGTCCTGAGTTGGCGGAGATAGGATATGGTAAAATTTCAAGGGGAATGCATGAAGCCCTATGCATGATGCGCGAGGGTGGAAAGATGACTATAATCATACCTCCTCATCTTTCGTCTTTTGACTATAATAAGAATTACTACTACGGTTATGATATAGATGATACACCTCAAAGCTCAGTAAACAAGATTTATGAGATAGAGTTGGTACATACCATAGGTGATGTCTTCAAGTTCCAGACAGACTCGTTGGAGAGATTCAGGGATATACACTATCCTGGAGTGGATTCCACTGTTACAGGCTATTATTTCAAGAAATTGTCTGGAACATATAAGGATACAATTCCTCAGAATGAAACGGCAAGTGTCTGGTACGTTGGTAAATTGCTTGACGGATACGTGTTTGATACAAATATTGCCGATACTGCCAAAAAGTATGGAATATATGATGCCTCTTCCAGTTATACTGCATTGTCGGTATCATACGAGTCAACGTTTGAACTTATGAGCAGTGAAGGCAGTGAGAGCGGTAATGGATATGTGACCGGTTTTGCAAGGGCTTTGAAGAGTATGACCTATGGGGACCATGCAGTTACATTCTTCTGGTCAAAATATGGTTATGGAGCCGATGGTAATGTCGGTGACAATGGTGGCGGAGTGCCGGGCTATTCTATGCTTTTCTTTGATATTTATCTGGATGAGAAGCAGTACTAACTGATATACAAAAGAATTCTTTAATATAGTTGTATGAAAATAAAAAAGGCAACCCTTCTGGGCTGCCTTTTTTATTTTATTATGTTGAGTAATTATTTCTCTACATAGTGGAAGTGAGGACCAAATCTTTCGAAAGCTGCTTTGTCCAACTCCTCCTGTGCACTTGGATGAGCAACGCTTATAACAAGTTTTGCTCTTTCCTGAAGCGATTTGCCGTATAGATTAACTGCACCATACTCAGTTACAAACCAATGGATGTGATTTCTTGTGGTAACTACACCTGCACCTGGAGTAAGGATGTTGGCAATCTTGCTTATACCTTTGTTTGTTGCTGAAGGCATTGCGATGATTGCTTTACCGCCTTTTGAAAGTGATGCTCCATAGATGAAGTCAATCTGTCCGCCTACACCGGAGTAGAATTTTGTACCAAGTGAGTCTGCGCAAACCTGACCTGTGATGTCAACCTGAAGGGCTGAGTTGATTGCTGTAACTTTAGGGTTCTTTGCAATTACGAAAGGATCATTGGTATATCCTACATCCATCATTGCAACCATAGGGTTGTCATCAATGAAATCATAGCAGGTTTGTGAACCCATAAGGAATGTTGATACCATTTTGCCCTTGTCGATAGCTTTGTTTGCACCGTTGATAACACCTTTCTCAACAAGAGGAAGCACACCGTCTGCAAACATCTCTGTATGGATACCCAAATTCTTGTGGTTGCCAAGTTGTGCAAGAACTGCATTAGGAATAGCACCGATACCCATCTGAAGTGTAGCGCCATCCTCGATCAATGCAGCACAGTTCTTTCCAATTGCAATCTCAATCTCTGATGGTGCAGCAAAATGAGCAGGCTCAAGTATGCTGTCATGCTCAACAAAGTGGTCAATCATGCTCATCGGAATCATTGCATCACCAAATGAACGTGGAACATTCTTGTTTACAACTGCAATTACAACTCTTGCACACTCGATTGCTGCCAAGGTTGCATCTACAGATGTACCCAATGAAACATATCCATGTTTGTCTGGAGTTGATACCTGAATCATGGCAACGTCACATGGAAGGACACCGCTTCTGTAAAGTTTCTGGGTCTCGCTCAAAAAGATTGGAATATAGTCGGCATAACCTGCCTGAACGCTCTTTCTTACATTACCTCCAACAAAGAATGCCTGGTGGAAGAATATGCCTTCATATTTTGCATCAGTGTAAGGAGCCTCACCCTCAGTATGCAAGTGGTGGATTCTTACATCTCTCAACTCACCTGCATCACCTCTGCGGCATAGAGCGTCAATAAGTACTTTTGGAGCACTTGCAACACTGCTCAAGTGGATATGGTCACCACTTTTAACATATTTAACAGCCTCGTCTGCGCTGATAAATTTAATAGTCTTCTGCATTTTCAGTTTATTTAATATTTAAAGTTAATCCTATGTTCAAATAATCAACAAAAGTATAAACTTTAACGTGGATAAGCAACATTTTTAATAACTTTGTGCTCACTATGCCAATAATAACAATAACCAGTGACTGGAGTCGTAGCGATTACTATCTTCCTTCATTGAAGGGAAAGATGTTTTCTGTGTATCTTGCTTGTAAAGAGCTCAATAAAATACCAGTTGCAGATCTTTTCAATATTGTTGACATATCCACTACAGTAAAGCCGTTTGACATCTCGGAGGCATGTTTCATATTAAAGAACTCCTATCATCACTATCCCGACGGGTCAATCCACCTTATAGCTGTGGAGAGTGAGCCTCATGATGGGATTGATATGGTAGTGGTTAAGAGAAAAGGACACTATTTCATCTCTCCTGATGATGGGCGGTTTGCACTGCTTTTCAGTGTGGGGGAGGAGGTAGAGGCCTTCAGACTGTCGGGAGGGGAGGAGATGGAGAGGAGATCATCTGGTTTCTCTGCATTGGAACTCTTTGAAAAGGGTGTAAGGTATATTTTGCAGGGAAGGCTTGATGAACTTGAGAAGGTTGAGTTGAGAGGTGCTGTAAGCGAGTGTGCTGTGGTGATGCCTGAGAGGATTGTAGGCAGAGTTGTCTATATCGATTCATATGGCAATGCTATTACAAACATTACGCGTGAAAGTTTCTTTAAGGTGGCAACATCAGCAATGGTGAATGGCGCAAAGAAAATATCGTATGTGATTTTTGTGCAGGGACCCTATTTGAAGCTAGAGAAGATTTCAGACGGTTATTGGGATGTTGAACCAGGCGAAGAACTTGCCTTTTTCAACTCGTTGGACCAGTTGGAATTGGCAATTAACGGTGGAAATTTTACAGCATTGGAGGGAATTGATACCACAGCAGAGATTATGATAAAGTTTACATTTGAAAAGTGACCTATATAAAAGCATAAATATGACAAAGAGCGAAAAAAGAGCAGTACAGATGGAGGCATTTTCACGTCTTCTTGATGTTATGGATGAATTGAGGGAGAAGTGTCCTTGGGACAGGGAGCAGACAATTGAGAGTTTGCGTACATTGACAATTGAAGAGACCTTTGAATTATCCGATGCAATTATGCAGAATGATATGCCTAATATATGTAAGGAGTTGGGAGATATTCTGCTTCATATTGTCTTCTATTCAAAGATTGCAGAAGAGAATGGCCAGTTTGATATAGTTGAGGTTATTGACAAGTTGTGCAGCAAACTCATTTACAGGCATCCTCATGTCTACTCAACTACAGAGGTTGAGAATGCGGGCCAGGTAGTACAGAACTGGGAGGCTCTAAAGACAAAGGAAAAAGATGGAAACAAGACCATATTAAGTGGTGTGCCTCAAAGTATGCCAAGCATGATAAAGGCCTACAGAATGCAGGATAAGGCGAGGGCCGTAGGCTTTGACTGGGACAAGAAGGAGGATGTGTGGAAAAAGGTTAAGGAGGAGATTGCGGAACTTGAGGTTGAGATGAATGGAATGGATGCTGTTATGAAGAGCGATGAAGCTACTCAGGAGCAACGTGAAGAGGTTTTTGCGAGGGCTCAGGGAGAGTTGGGAGATCTCTTCTTCTCACTTGTAAATGCTGCAAGACTCTACAAACTTGAACCCGACACAGCTTTGGAAAGTACAAACCAGAAGTTCCGTAATAGATTTACATACCTCGAACAGCAGACTATAAGAAAGGGACTCTCATTGAAGGATATGACCCTTGAGGAGATGGATGCCATCTGGGATGAGGCCAAAAGAAAGGGATTGTAGCATGGAAAACTGGCAGGAGAGGACACAGATATTGATGGGTGATGAGGGGCTGGCTGCTTTGGCAGGGGCTGCAGTTATGGTAGTGGGTCTTGGAGGAGTGGGAGCATACGCAGCAGAGATGCTCTGCAGGGCCGGAGTGGGCAGACTGGTATTGGTTGATTCCGATACTGTAAGCATTACCAACAAAAACAGGCAACTTATAGCCCTGGATTCAACAGTAGGAAAATACAAGACCGATGTTCTGGCTGCGCGCCTTAAGGATATAAATCCGGCAGTTGTGCTCGATCTTATATGTGAGTATATAGAGGAAGATAATGTGGAGAGATTGTTGGGCGGTTATAGGCCCGATTATGTAGTTGATGCCATTGATACCCTGTCTCCAAAGATAGCGCTTATAAAACATTGTATGGATAATTCGATTCCTCTGGTATCTTCAATGGGTGCAGGGGCAAAATATGATGCAACAGCCATAAGGATAAAGGATTTGTCAAAATCATTTAATTGCCCGTTGGCCTATATGCTGAGGAAGAAGTTGCGCAAGGTTGGCATATCCAAAGGTTTTGATGTGGTCTTTTCGGAGGAGTTGCCCGACAAGGATGCAATTGTGCCAATGGAGGAGCGCAATAAAAAGAGTCAGGTAGGGACTATTTCCTATCTTCCCGCGGTATTTGGGTGCGTATGTGCGCAGGCAGTAATAACACATTTGATAAAAAAGTGCTAAATTTGTCACCTTTAAAAGAAGAAAATATGGCCATTACTATAAAAGAAGTAACTACAGCAAAGGAGCTGAAGGCATTCTATCAGTTCCAGAACAAGCTGTATAAGGATTGCGATGCCTATGTTCCAACTTTGGATATGGATCAGAAGGCATCTCTTACAAATGATCCGGCTCTGGAATACTGTACCCGCAAAATGTGGCTGGCATATAAAGAGAACAAGGTGGTTGGACGTATACAGGCTATTGTAAATCCGAGATACAATGAGTTCTACCATACAAAAAGGGGCCGTTTCGGATGGTATGACTTCATTAATGATCTGGAGGTTGCAAAGGCCCTTATGGATACAGCTTCAAAATGGCTTAAGCAACAGGGAATGGAGGTCATTCATGGCCCGTTGGCATACAATACATTGGGCCGTCAGGGTATGCTTATATCGGGATTTGAAAATACTCCCCCTACCAACTGCCTGTATAATTACCCATATTATCCGCAGTTTATGGAGAAGATGGGATTTGAGAAGGAGTGTGACTGGATCCAATACAAATTGAATGCGTCTCAGGCAACTCCCGAAAAACTTACCCGTCTTGCCGATATACTTATGCAGAGATACAATTTGCGTCTTCTCGACATTACAAAAATTAAGGGTCAGGAGCGTGATGTGTTGATAGACAAATTCTTCAAGATTTACAATGAGTGTTTTAAGGCGGTCCATAACTTCATACCACTTACACCTTCCGAAATCAAGAAGACAGGTTCGGCATATTTCAAACTGTTGAAACCTGAGCTTACTTGTCTTGTTGTAGATGAGAATAATGATGTGGCTGCATTCGGACTGTGTCTGCCAAGCCTTTCTGAGGCATTCAAAAAGGCAAAAGGAAAGGTTTTCCCTTTTGGATGGTACCATATACTCAAAGGATACAAGAGATACAACACCATTGACCTGATGATGGTAGGATCATCTCCGGCTTGGGCCCTGAAGGGCCTCTCGGCTATCTATCATGCGCAGTTGAGCAGCAATTTCCAGAAGTATAAGATTGCGCATGCAATTACAAATCCTCAGATTGATACAAATACTGCTGCCATAAAGGTTTGGGAGAGTTATGACCATGAGGAGTTTATGCGCCGCAGGTGCTGGTGCAGGCCTCTATAGCGAAATTTGTCAGAAACAGAGCTGCAATAAAATTTATGATTATGGGAAACAATCAGTTGTCGGTAGGTATCTTCATTGATGGAGGATATTATGCAAAAATAAATGAGGGGTTGCAGAGACTCTTTTCAAAACAGTTGGATATAAGGGCTCTTTTTGATTATATGCGTGAGCGCATAGCAAAAAAGTCGGAGAGCAGGCTTGAAGATATACACATAGTTGAGGCCCACTATTTCAGGGGCAGGTACAGGGCTTCAGATGCCCAGGACAAGAATCTGCTTTATGAGGAGCGGCTGTTTGAAGATTCCCTTATTGAGAATGATGTCATATTCCATTACAAACATTTGAGGGAGCTTGAGAAGAGGGGTGGAATTACAGTCATTGAGAAGGGTGTTGATGTCTGGTTTGCCTTGGAAACCTATGAACTCTCAATGATACGCAAGTTTGATTTTGTGATTCTTGTTACCGGTGATGCAGACCATGAGATGCTTGCAAAGAAATTGAACGCCCTTAAAACAAAAGTCATTCTTCTGAACTGGAGGCTTGATTCCCAGTCATCCACTTCAAAATTGCTCAAGGAGGAGGTGGGGTGGCATCTTGACCTCGGCAATGAGAGTATGGCAGACAAATCCCTGTTTGAGAGGATTTGTGTAAACAGCAAATAGATTTACTTTTATCCCGACACTCCATTTTTCAGGATCTGCAGAGAAATATGGTTGTCGGGAATTTTATATTATTATGATTATGAGAAGAATATTTATATCCTTTCTGCTTGCAATTTCTATATTTTGTACGGCAACTGCTTATGCACAGCATGATAAACTGGCAGGGATATTCAGTGTTACAGCTTGTCCGGCAGAGAATTGTGAAAATGCAATCAACATCAGCTGGGCAACAGATACATCTGTGAAACGTACTGTTGTTGAGATAACTCCGGTCAGTGATTCTGAATGGAAAAAATCTTCATTCCATCTCTTTGAAGGCAGGCTATGTACAACGTATGACAGTGTATATTCAAAAGGTCCCAAAGGTGAGAATTTTTATGAAGATGTTGTCATAAACAAATACAATGCTTCAATTGCGGGTCTGAAAGCGGATACACGTTACAAATATAGAGTATACCCGTTGTTGTGCAGCAATTTGGCGGATGGTGCAGTTGTTGGAGAAAACTATATATCTGGTATTGAATCCAAAGGTAAATACAGCAAATGTAGAGAGTTGCTCTGTGATACATACCATACAGGTGTGAGATATTTCAAGACATCCGGTGCAAAAGAGTGGGAGGCCTGTATCATCTCTGACTTTCACGTATATTCGCCTATATATGGCAGAACAGAGGCTGCTATGGCAATGATCTCTACCGTAGAAAAATATGCCGGTAATAATGGGGAAACGGTACGTGAGCATGAATATGACTCATTCCCGTTTGACTGGATACTTCACTTGGGTGACATTACCGCATGGGGCGGAAGTTACTCTTTCTGGAAGAATCTCTATACTGAACAGCCATTCAAGAGGTATATGTGGGCCGGAGTCAACGGTAATCATGACAATATGACCCGCAATTATGACCGTACAACAAATGAGTTCTTCAGGGATGCTGCGGCATATCCTATGAACGGATATGAGGGTGAGATGGGGGTATGTTACCATTTTAGGTATGGTGATGTGCTTTTTATTATGCTCAATAATGAGAATATGAGAAGTGATGAGGGACTGGCTGTGGCGCAGAAGTGGGTGAGTAAGGTAGTGGAGGAGAATCCTGCACCATATACCGTTGTTTGCGAGCACTACCAGTGGTTCTTTGGAAATGACGGAAAGGAGTCGCAATACTCACGCTGGAGCAAATTGTTCGATGAGTTGGGGGTAAACCTTGCACTTGCAGGAAATAACCATATCTATGTAAGCACACCTGCCCTTTATGACGGCAAACCGCTTGGGCAAGTCAAATCAGGGAAGATTGAGCAAAATACAACAGGAACAGTGTATATCCAGACCCCTTCATCAGACAATGAAAGGGGAGTGGCTTTTGATGCTTCAGTACCTTTGCAGTATAGTGCCGACAAAATCAAGTTCCGTTGGAGCGAAGGGCCTAATACCGTCGGTGCTATGCACATGAAGGTAACTCCTGAAAAAATGGTGCTTACTCTCCTTGATAGAAATGGCAATGTGCTGGATGTTACAGAGGTTTTGCCTTCAAGGTAATTCCTTCCATGTGCAGGGATTCTTAGGGAGTCCATGATTGCTAAAGTCTAAATCAAGTTTACAACGGGTCACTTTTGGCTTTGCTCGGAATTAGTTTGTCAATCTAACGGTAATTTTTCCATAATTCAATAAATTTTTAATGCAAAAGGGTAAATTTTACTCTTTTGCATTATTGCTCCGCTTATAAGTGGTAGTTTTGCCGGTGTCGAAATCTTCAAAATCTGGCAGATAGGATTTGCTGTAGGCCCACTTTGATTCACAGTAAATTATTTGAGCTTCAGCAAATCCACTGCCTGTCATTAATCTTATCAAACAATAAATTTTATGGAAACGAGCAGAAGCAAAGAGCAGGGTATAGAGCAGGGGATTGAAAAGGGAATCGAACAGGGGATTCAGCAAGGCATAAGTCGAGGTTTGATTGAGGACCGTGCGGAAGGTATGGCTCATAGCAAACGTGAGATTGCCAAATTAATGAAAAATAAAGGTCTTGATGTTGGCTTGATTGTAGAGTGTACAGGCCTATCTGAAATAGAGATTGAAAATTTGTAGAAATAGTACTGTTGATACAGAACAATTGAACTTATCCGTTGTTATTTATACGAAATAGTTTTTTAAGTTAGGTTAAGTCGGGCGCACCCTGTCAAGTCAGAAGTTGATTGGCAGGGTGTGTTGTTTCCATATGTACTTAGAATATTCTGTATTTCTCTCTTTTGATATTTGGCTAAAATAGGCAGAATTGCAAATATGAAACCGGAATACAGGCTATAGTTTACAGTTGTGATTTTATGTATTCAACCATCTTTGGAGCGTTATTGCATCCCAACATATATTTGCGGCCATCCTTAAGTTCTACGAAAAAGCAATCACTTGAACGGCCATAGTAAGCAAAGTATTTGCCCAAATCACCTTCTCGGAACCAACCCCAGTAGCCCAAGAATCCTCCACTTCCAAATATACGTATAGCGCCCATTGTTGGTGGACACAAACGTACAGATTTTACATCTGCCATTGGAATGGTCTTAATTTTCAAACTACGGTTAATATGTATGGCATATTTATCGGCAGAAATGCTCATAGGCATATAAAACAGCCCAACTGTTGACATTACAAGCAGCAGAACTATCAGAAGCAATTGTATTATATGTGGTGGTTGATTAATAAAAATAAAGAATACATTCACACAGATACAACATATCGTTGCAATCCAGCTGTATGTGCTTAAAACTACTCGC
>JAFQHE010000020.1 GCA_017398125.1 Bacteroidales bacterium | reverse complement strand
GCTGCATTGCCTGACTATACCGAAAAGTTGGGTGCTATCATTACAGCCATCGAGGCATTGCCTGACTACAGCACGAAGTTGGAAGCTATTGCTGCCGCAGTAGAAGCTATTCCTGACTATAGCGAGAAATTCGAGGCTATTCAGGTTGCATTGGAGGCTATTGCAGACAACATCGAGGCTCAGGAAGGCCAGTATGCTGACGAACTTGCAGCCCTTACCGATGCAATCGATGACATTACAGCAGCAGTAGAAGCCGGCAACAAGAGCCAAGAAGATGCATTGGCCGAAATCATTGCCTTGCTGGAAAGCGGTGCACTCGCCGGTGGCGGTAGCGGCTCCGGTGACGAGGGCGGCGAAGGCGAAGTTGACGAAAGCTATTATGTCACTTTCAAGAGTAATGCTGGATTTGAAATTGTTGTTCCTCGCTCTGAAAAGAATATTTATAAGATAGAGGGTGCTACGGTTACAGGTACAACAGATATTGACGGGTTTAGTGGTGCTAAATCAGAATTTAAGAAAAATTTTCAGGGTACTATTATATCATTACAGCCTACTGCTGGTGTAGTAACATTAAAGGGTAAAATCACTCAATTAATTTCTGAAAATGGACCAACAGAAATAGATGCAACCCAAAATAAGATGTTGGAAGCACTGGAACTTTATGGCGTTGAAACTCTTGTAAAGTTGACAGTTGCAAATGATGGTGCTCTCACTTATATTGATCTTATGCGTTGTGATGGGCTGCAAAGTACCAATGCAACGGCTTTTATGAATTCGTTGCCTACCAGAACCGCAGCGGACAATGCCAGACTGTTAGTAAAGGATCTCAGCGTAAACTATAATCCTAGTTTTTCAGTTGATGATATAGCTATCGCACAAGGAAAAAACTGGAAGGTAATAGATAGTAACGGTGATGAACTAATTGGCAGAGGCGAAACAGACGAAACCTATTATATCACTTTCAAGAGTAAAAATTCTGAATTAGAAATTAAGATACCTCAATCTGAAAAGGGTATTTATAAGATAGAGGGTGCTACGGTTACAAAAACATATGATTACAATGGAATCGACAATGGGACGGGTAGTTTCATGTTAAATTACGAAAATACTATGTTAACTTTAAAGCCTACGACTGTTGGTGGTGAAGTAAAAATATCTGGTAAAATCACAGGATTTATTGCCACGTCTGAAGGTCTGACAGAAGTAGATGCTAGCCATAATAAAGCGTTGGAGTTACTGGTTTTAAAAAATAATAATGATCTTGAAAAGTTGGAAATTGCAAATGATGGGGATTTGAAGTATTTACATATAGCAAATATTGCCAATACAACTTTAAAAGCTAATGCTCAAAAAATTGTAAATTCATTACAGAATAGAACTGGAGCATTATACATGGATCATATTTTTACAGATGAACAAAGAGCTGAACTAACAGCAAAGGGATGGACCCGTGAAGACTTTTAACAAACAATATAAACCATAAAACCTAAATCTTTCCCGGCAGCACGCCTCCCGTTGCTGCCGGGATAATTATATATGTATTGAGTACCAAACAATCCAATGAAGTGCCAATTGTAGCACGTGGATTATTGTCAGGTACAAAGTAGTAAGAACACTACCTGTGTCTTTTATAGAGTTCCTTTTCAATGTCAGACAAATCCATATTCTTGTGTGCAAGAAGAACCAGAAGATGGTAAATCAAATCTGATGCTTCGTATATCAACCTTTCATCATTGCAGTCTATTGCCTCAATAACTGTCTCAACGGCCTCCTCGCCAACCTTCTGGGCAATTTTGTTAGTTCCTTTGTCAAAGAGATGAACTGTGTATGACCCCTCCGGACGCTCTATTTTTCTCTCTTTCACAACACTCATCAGTTTTCTTATAAAACCTTCTGTATCTGATGTATTGAAGCAACTGCTTGAACCTGTATGACAAGTGGGACCGGATGGCTTGGCCTTAATCAGCAGTGCGTCATTGTCACAATCTTTTGATATATCTTCAATGTAAAGGAAGTTGCCGCTTGTCTCTCCTTTAGTCCATAATCTCTGTTTGCTTCTGCTGTAGAAGGTAACCTTTCCTTCTTCTATGGTCTTTGTAAGGGCCTCCTTGTTCATGTATCCCAGCATAAGCACTTTCAATGTGGAACAGTCCTGAATTATAGCAGGTACCAAATTGTCGGGACTCTTTTTAAAATCCACTTCATTTATGAGTTGCCAAAAATTGTTCATATCCGAATTATTAATTGTTTAGTATAAGGTCTTTTTAATATTTGAATTAAATTATTCTTATAGGTATTCCGGCATTTTGCAGTTCAACTTTCAATTTGGGAATATTCACCTCTCCAAAGTGGAAAATTGAGGCTGCAAGTGCGGCATCTGCACACCCTTCCGGCCCAAGAACCTCTTTTATATGCTCACCGTTGCCGGCCCCTCCCGATGCTATTATTGGGATACCTACAATTTGGCTCAGCCGGCGGTATACCTCTGTTGCATATCCCATTTTTGTTCCATCGTGGTCCATAGAGGTAAAGAGTATCTCCCCGGCACCGCGCCTTTCAACCTCAATGGCCCAGTCGAACAGCTCTTTTTCTGTTATAACACTTCCAGCATGAGTTGTAACCATCCATTTCCCCTCAATCTCTTTTGCATCAATTGCTGCAACAATGAACTGGCTGCCGAATTTCTCCTTAAGCCTGTCAATAATTGTAGGCTCTTTTACAGCTGCACTGTTGATTGAAATTTTGTCGGCACCAGCTTTAAGGAGCCTTTCGGCATCTTCAACTGTAGAGATTCCACCACCAACGGTAAATGGAATATTTATATTTGCAGCAATCTTTTCTACGAGTGATGTAAATGTTTTCCTGCCCTCTACAGTTGCGCTTATGTCAAGAAATACAAGTTCATCTGCTCCATCCCTGCAATAGTTGAGCGCCATTTCTACAGGATCGCCGACACTCTTAAGGTTTTCAAAATTTACTCCTTTGACGGTCTTTCCCTCCTTTA
The DNA here is from genome assembly GCA_017398125.1 of Bacteroidales bacterium. Classification (GTDB taxonomy): domain Bacteria; phylum Bacteroidota; class Bacteroidia; order Bacteroidales; family UBA932; genus Egerieousia. The sequence goes on along the minus strand of JAFQHE010000020.1, from coordinate 11,416 downwards.
TGTCAAGACAGGGAATGATTCTCTTTGCAAGCATTTTATTCCTATTGTTATTAATTACCTTTCATTATTTATTTAGAGCATTTTATTGAGTTCAACCAGCTCTTCTTTAGATATTTTACCCTCATATAGAGCTTTGCCGGCAATCACCTCCTTTATGCCAATTTCGTTCAATTTCAATATGTCTGCCATATTGCTGATACCTCCGCTTGCAATAAAATTATGGCCTGGAAACTCCCCAATTAGCCTTTTGTAGAGGTCAAATGAAGGCCCGTTCATCATACCATCTCGAGATATATCAGTTACTATGGTGCTTGCAAGACCCGCCTCAATAAATTTTTCAAGCAGATCCTCTATTGTATTATTTCCAGATTCAAGCCATCCATTTACGGCGGGTCTACCATCTTTCAAATCTGCACCAAAGAGAACTTTCTGATGACCGAACTCAATGAGCCACTCTGTGAAGAGTTCTGGGGAGTTACATGCAATGCTTCCGCAAATTACTCTGTAAGCTCCTGCAGATAAAGCACTTGATAGTGATTCTCTGCTTTTTATACCACCGCCGAATTCACATTTAAGTGATGTCCTTGAGGCGATAGTTTCAAGAATATGAAGATTTAATGGAGAAGAGGCTTTTGCTCCATCAAGATCTACAATATGAAGCAATTCTGTTCCGCAATCCTCAAACTCTTTTGCAATATCGAGGGGATTGGCAGAGTATACTTTACATGCGTTGTAGTTGCCCTGGCTCAGCCTTACGCACTTCCCTTCAATCAAGTCTATTGCCGGTATTACTTTTATCATAACTTACATTTTAAGAAAATTTTTGAGAATCCTCTCTCCAACATATCCGCTCTTTTCGGGATGAAACTGGCACCCTACAAAGTTCCTGTAACCTATTGCCGCACTGAAATCTGAACCATAATAGCATTTGGCTATTGTTCTTTCATTCACTTCTGCACAATATGAATGGACAAAATATACGTACGGAGCCTCTCCAAGGCCATTGAACAGACTACTTTCCATTGATGTCAGATTATTCCATCCTACATGTGGAATTTTTATATAGCCTTTATTTGAACCATCATAAGAATTTCCCATTTTCTTTACTGAATTTGGAAAAATACCAAGACATTCTGTATTATCCTCTTCTGAATATGAGCACATTATCTGCATTCCCAGACAGATTCCCATTACCGGTTGTGCAAACTCCTTTATCAAATTGGCAAGGCCGCTCGCAACAAGATTCTCCATTGCCCAGCCTGCACTTCCAACTCCCGGCAAAATTATGTGGCTGCACTTTGTCAAAGTGTCAAAGTCTGACGAGACAATATTTTCTGCACCAATCCTTCCAAGGGCATTCTGCACACTCTTGAGGTTGCCGGTTCCGTAATCAACTATTCCTACCATAACAATTCATCCGTTTATAAAACACCTTTGCTGCTTGCAACCCCATAAGAAAACTCATCTTTCCTCACGGCACATTTCAAAGCCCTTGCAAATGCCTTGAATACACCCTCAATTATATGGTGGTTATTCTCCCCGTTCGCCTTGATATGCAGGTTGCATTTGAGGTTTTCTGCCAGTGATTTGAAGAAGTGCTTGAACATCTGTGCTTCCATCTCCTCTATGTACTGGTTGTGCAGTTGTACATCCCATTTAAAGTCAATCCTTCCGCCAAGATCAATAAGAACTGTTGCTTGAGCTTCGTCCATTGGCAAGGCAAAACCATATCTCTCAATTCCTCTCTTCTCTCCAAGGGCTTTACACAATGCCTCTCCAATGGCAATACCTGTATCTTCAACAGTGTGGTGACAGCCTGTCTGCAGATCTCCGCAACAGATTACATCAAGCCCAATGCCGCCATGATAACCTATCTGCTCAAGCATGTGGTCAAAGAATGGCAGTCCGCTTCTTATATATGGTTTTGTAAAAGAGTCAAGATTTATATTTACCTGGATAGATGTTTCACGAGTTGATCTGACCACTTTCCCTATCCTGGAGCCATCATATTTGGAATTTGAAATGCTATTCCCATTTGATATTGATGGTGTTTGGCAATTCATCTGGCCAGTAATCTCCTTGATTGCATCAATAACTCTTCTGTTCTCCTCTTCTGTACCCACTGTAATCCTTAGGCAATCTTCGCAATTTATCTGTGAAGAGCGGTCCCTTACAATAATTTTCCTATTCTGCAGCTCTTTGAAGATCTTCTCCCGCTCCTTGAATTTTACAAGCAAAAAGTTTGCATCTGACGGATATACTTTTACAACGCAATCCATATTGGAGAGCTCTTTTGCAAATATTGACCTGTTTTCCTTGATTATTCTAATTTTTTCCAAAGTTTCAACGGCATTTCCCAGCACTTCAATTGCTTTCTGCTGATTTATGACACTTATGTTGTAAGGATATTTCACCTTGTTCATTGTCTCAACAACCATTTTGTCTGCAATGGCAATGCCCAGTCTCAATCCGGCCATTCCCCAGGCTTTTGAGAGGGTCTGGAGCACAATCAGATTTGGATATTTACCAATTAGTTCAGAGAGGCTTGCACTTTCTGAAAAATCGATATATGCCTCATCTACTACAACAATTCCTTTGAAATTTTCTATAACCTTTACAATTTCATTTCTGTCAAGTATATTCCCCGACGGATTGTTTGGTGAGCATATGAATATTACTTTGGTCTCCTCCTCAACATCCGAAAGCAATTTTGATGCATCAAGCCTGAACTCCTTGTCAAGTTCAGAAGAGATGATTTTTACGTCATTGATCTTTCCTGCAACAGAATACATTCCATAGCTTGGTGCTATTACAACGGCACTGCTCTTGCCTGGAGTACAAAATATTCTGTAAATCAAGTCGATAGCCTCATCGCTTCCATTGCCGAGAAAGATGTTTCCGGCAGGCACCCTTCTTATTGATGAGACCAATCTTTTCAGTTCCTGCTGAAAAGGGGAGGGGTAGCGGTTAATTCCTGTCTCAAAAGGGCTTTCATTGGCATCGAGGTATACATCCATCTCAATTTTGCAATCATCCCTTGCTGTTGAGTATGGTGTCAGTGCCTTGATGTTTTCCCTTATCAGCCCATATATCTCTTCTGTTTTCATGGAGTTCAATTTTGTGATAATATTTTTAGCCTTACTTTAACTGAATTGGCATGTGCATCGAGACCCTCTGCATTTGCCATTGCCTCTATTACAGCGCCTAACCGCTCCAATCCGTCACCGGTAATCTCCTGTATTGTTATTTTTTTAGTGAAGCTGTCAAGGTTTACACCGCTGAAAGATTTTGCCCAGCCGCCTGTCGGAAGTGTATGGTTCGTTCCCGATGCATAGTCACCTGCACTCTCAGGTGTATAATTGCCAAGGAATATACTGCCGGCATTTGTTATCATTTCAGCTGTTTTACTGTACTCCTCTGTACATATTATAAGGTGTTCAGGAGCATATTCATTGGCCATATCAATCATATCATCTTCATTGTCAAGCACTACTATTACGCTGCGTCCGAGCGATTCAATTATATATTCTTGTCTTGAAAGTGATGACAGTTGTTTTTCAAGTTCCTCCTGTGTGCGTTTTGCCAGCTCTTCAGATGTTGTTACAAGTACTGCCTGACTCTCCTTTCCATGTTCAAGCTGAGCAAGAAAATCTGCTGTAATAAATTCAGGAACGGCAGAACTGTCAGCAAGTATCATAACCTCAGACGGCCCCGCTGGCATGTCAATTGCGCAAATATCCTTTGAAACTATCTGTTTTGCAGCTGTAACATAGCTGTTTCCAGGTCCAAAAATCTTATCTACTGCAGGTATTGTTTCTGTGCCGTAGGCCATTGCACCAATTGCAGCGGGTCCACCTGCCCTGAAGACCTCCGTTACTCCACAAACTTTGGAACAATATAGAACCTCAGGTGCAATTTTTCCATTTCTGCCTACAGGAGTACACAATACAATCTCTTTACAACCGGCAATTTGTGCAGGTACGGCAAGCATAATTACTGTTGAGAACAATGGTGCAGTTCCACCTGGAATATATAGCCCGACTCTATTGATAGGTATACTCTTCTGTTTGCAAACGACACCGGGAAGAGTCTCTACAGCTATATCTTCTCTCTTTTGGGCAGCGTGGAATTTTCTTACATTTGAAATAGCACAATCTATTGCACTTTTGAGCTCTTCTGAGACCATTGATTCTGCCTCTGCAAACTCTTCAGGTTTTACTTTGAGATCAGAGGCATTAATATTCAAAGAGTCAAAAATCTTAAGATATGACAGCAATGCCTTGTCACCACCCCTTTCTATATTCCCAATGATAAGTCCTGTTCCATAATCCTCTTTAGATGTTTTTTTCTCCCTTCTGAGCAGCTTTCTCCATTCTGATTTTTCAGGATAATATATTATGTTTGTTCTCTTTTCCATAATTTTCTGATTTGGCGGTTATTATAAAATCATTTTTTCCATCGAGAGAATAAGGATGTCTTCAGCTCCTATACTTTTAAGTTGCTCACTCTTCTCCCAAATTTCATCTTCATCTATTACTGTATGCATTGCGCTCCAGTTTTTGTCGGCCAATGGTAGGAGTGTAGGACTCTTCATACTGGGCAAAATTTCTAAAGCAACATCAATCTTCTCATTTGGTATATTCACAAGTATGTACTTTTTGCCACGGCTCCTTATTATTGATTCAAATCGGAATATGAGTTTTGATATGATCTCTTTTTTCTCTTCCGACAACTCTCTGTTGCCGACAAGGACTGCTTCTGACTCCATAACCTTTTCTACCTCCACAAGTCCGTTTGAGACAAGTGTGCCGCCACTGCTTACAATATCAAAGATGGCATCAGTCATTCCTATTGACGGTGCTATCTCAACACTACCGGCAATCTGCTCAATTGTACAATCTATTGATTTTTCCCTGAAATACTTGGTTAGTATATTGGGATACGATGTGGCTACCTTCTTGCCGTTAAAATAGTCAAGATTCTCATATTTCTCATTTTGTGGAATTGCAAGTGAAAGCCTGCATTTGCCGAATCCGAGTTTATAGAGCAGTTCAACGTCAAAACCGCGCTCTGCCACTTCATTCATACCTACTATTCCAACATATGCTATACCGTTGCATACAGCATGTGGAATATCATCATCTCTCAGATATAATACTTCGATGGGGGAGTTGCCAGATTTGGACAACAGTTTCCGTTTGCTCTCTTCAATCTTTATGCCCGATTCTCTGAGTAATGCCAAGCTCTCTTCATTTAATCTGCCCTTGGCCTGTAATGCTATACGTATCATCTTTAATTAATTTGGTGCTAATAAAATGGAACAAAAAAAAGGAGACTTGATAGCAAGCCTCCTTTATACGTATATAGTTTAATCCTTAAACCATTCGCAACAGAAACCTGCCGTCAGCATTATGATGACGATGATGGTGATGCAGATGGTTAAAAGATGTAAGTTGCATAATTACTGTTCTATTTTGCTGTGTTGTTTGTCTCTGCAAATATAGTATTAATCTTTTAAAATTGATACTCTTTGCTTAAGAAATGTAATAAAATTTTCTGATTCCAATATTTCTATATCGTCCAATAGCCCAAGTACAAAACGTCCTGCGCCCTCATAATTGCATACTTTTGTTTCAAGAATGTATTGTGTATCAGATATTTTAGTTAGATCTTTTTCTGCGAGAGGGAACTCTTCAATTAACAAAGAAGCCGCTTTTAGCCCAAGTTTCAATTTGATAGGAAATTGATTGTGGCTGCTGATTCTGAATATATCTATATAGGCACTTTTATGCTCATGCTCAAATTCCCATCCCTTTCCAGTGATTTCGGTATCGGTAATGCGTGATACTTTGAACATTTTATTCTTTCCCTGCCTTTGGGGATCTGGAGTGCCGTCGGGAAGGAGAGGAATTTCATATCCCCAAACCTGTATATAGTTTGCTGTAAATTTATATGGTTCAACCAGACGGTCTGAAATTGTATTGCTGCTTGCGGATTTGTACCCTTTAAGCCATATCTGCTGACGGTTGCCGATCGCTTCTGCAATATTGTTCACATTTTTTGCATTGCTTCCTTTTGTAACACACTCAGCAAGAATTTTATAGTCATATACGCTGTAGAGCTTTGCCTTGAGGTTCTGTTTGATGATATTGTTTTCATCAATGCTCTCAATTGCACTTTTAAGTATATAGGCCTCTTCATCAGTAAAGTGTACAAGCTCGGATATGTCCTTAAAATATTTTGACTGTCGGTCAAGCCTTATGAGTCCGTTGCTTTTCTTTACAACGAACCCCGCTTCCCTGAATGTGTCAATATATCTGTATATGGTTCTTGACGACATATCAAGCATATTGCTCAAATCATCAATTGTATATCTGTTGTTTGCGGTAAGAAGCTTCATCAGTCTCAACATCCGCTCCATTTTAGGTTGATCCATAATGATTTTTTAAAGTTCACCAAGATATTTCTCAATCAGATTGTAAAAATGGGTAAGGTGGTATCCGTCACAGAGTCCATGATGGACACTTATGAATATTGGAATATAGTACTTGCCCTCACGTTTTGTTGCCTTTCCCACATTTATCAGAGGCTTCCTGTTGCCATATTTTGATGACTGGGTGCATGTCATTGATGTAAAGGCCAATCCGGGATTAGCTGCTATAAGAACCATATCCATATAATTTGAAACACCATCTCTTGCACTCTTTTCGGCAGCATATGGGTTAGTCTCTTTTGGTATGCTTCCAATTATCTCTTCCGCTTTTCGGGTAAACTCTTCAAACGATTCAATATATGGTATATTTACGGAATGGAACTTTCCGTTTGGCCCAACTGCTATTGGTGTGATTGCAGAAACTTTTTCGTAAAGAACTATAATATCCTCTTTACTCTGCAGGTCGCATCCACTTCCCTTACAAACTTGGCTCTCTATCCTGTATCTCAATTCTGGAATCTCATTTACAGCCCTGAGTATAGAGTAAAGATATTTCAGGAAAAAGGAACTTTTCTCCCTTTTTGAATTTTCGAAGGCACTTGTGCACTCAACATCGCATGTTACAGAGTAGCACGGATTTACAAATTCCTTAAAAAACTCGAAATTATCCCTTCTTTCCCAAGTGTTGTAATCAATTATGGTACGATTGTTTCTCTTCATGTCAAATATATTTCACACTCCTCATTTATTGAGTTCTGAAAAGAGGTTGAAACCGTCATCCCAATTGTCCATAGCGGCATCTTCATCGGCAGTTCCGTTCTGTCTTGTGTAGTCCGGAAGTTCGTCAATGAGGTCAGTTACTGTTGCATTTGCCTGAACACCAATGTCTCTTGGCGAAATTATCTGTATATTGGGCTGGTATTCAAAGATGGTACTGTAGAACTCCCTGTTGGGGATAATGTCAATTTCAAACTCAATGTTTCCATTTTCATGCACATTCACCACTCTTTGTGACTGATGTAGCGGATTGATTCTTAAGAATGGCGCCAATTTGTTCTTTACCAGGAACCTGATGCACCTTACCTCTCCCGACAGTCTTGTAACACCAATAATGTCTCTAAAATACTCTTCAGCATTAAATTCCAACTCTTCAGGAAACGGCAGGATTGCATAGGAGAAGTCCCTGATCCTGTCAATTGGCAGCTTGTATACACCTCTCAGGCCATCTTTATATCCCATTGCATACCATCTGCCTTTGTACTCTTTCAAATACATTGGATAAAATATTATTGGCATAATATTGTTTGACCTTGAAGAGTAGTAGCCGATGCAGAGCACTTTCTTGTTGATTATTGCATCGTAAATGATATTGAAATACTCCAATCCAAGAGGATTTTTCTTCTTTTCATAAGATACTGCCCTGTTGCTGCTGTTGTTTTTTGAAAGAATTTCCTCGTCGAGAACACTTACAATCTCCTTAATTTGCTCAAAACCGTTAAAGCTTCCATACTCTCTCAATATGTTCACAGCCTCCTTAAGGTTTCCAAGGGTATTCCTGCTCAACTCCGATTTGTTGATTGAGAATGAAGGATCTGAGTAACGATAATACTTGTTGTCATATACAACGATAGGAGCCCCATAGCCATTGTGAGGGTCTCGCATGAATTGGATGTCGAGCTGAATGGTACGAACTGATACCTTTTGCTCTTTATTGTTGTATTTTATCTGCAATGCTTTACTGCACTCATTGATCAAATCCTTAAGTGTGTATCTGTTTTGAGTGTCACGTAAACAATTGTCAAGTATTTTGTGTCTTAGTAGGGCATTTGAATTTGCAGCCATATCTTATAATATTATGGCTACAAATTTAATTTATTTATGTTATCTTTACAAAGTTATAAACTTCATCAAAATTAATTTTGAGTATGAGAAAATCTATTTTTACAATCTCACTTGCCATTCTCTTATTTGTTGCATCTTCATCCTGTGCATGGAATGGTTCAGGTTCTCATGGCAATGCAACTGATATGGCCGGTGTTGCTCTGCCACAAGAGAAAAATACTGTAGTTATCGAGATAGACAAGGCACAGTTCCTTGAAAAAGTATATGATTATCAGAAAAATTCGAAAGAATGGGTATATGAAGGTTCACTGCCGTGTATAGTGGATTTCTATGCAAATTGGTGCGGACCATGCCGCACACTCTCTTCAACCTTGGAAAAGCTGGCACAGGAGTACAAGGGGAAGATTGTAATCTACAAAGTTAATGTAGATAAAGAGAGTGAACTGTCGGCCCTGTTTGGTATAAGTTCAATTCCAGCTCTTTTGTGGTGTCCTCTCGGATCTGAGCCATTCTTCACTCAAGGTGCTGTTCCGGAAGCGCCTTTAAGGGAGAAGATAGAAACAAGTTTGATCAAATAGGCCGGGCAGTTGCATATATGGCGAAACCAATTCCTCCTCTATCTGTTATATTGAAAAAAGAGAAATGTCAGGCAATGGAGGAGTTTTTGGTCTTTGCACAAAGTTCAAGGCAAGAATTACATTCTTGTCCAAGTGTCTTGTTTTTGTTGTATCGCTCTCCCTTCTCCTTTCAATTATAATTGACTATGGTTTTGATCTGAACGCTCAAGAAAGTGCAACTGTAAATTTTGTATACAATTTTTCCTGGTGGTTTTTCATACTCCTCTATTCACTTGAATTTATCTTCAAAAGGAGATTTATTGACCGCCATTCCGTAGTAATGTCTGCAGTTGCAGCGCTGTTGATACTTCTGTCAATTGTGGGGAAATTATTTCCGGCCCTCCATTTTTTTGGCAGCAAACTCTTTGTATGTTCTCTTCTCGGAATATTTTCGGTTGTTGAGCTCTCGAGAAGTTTAGTAAGAGTTATTGACAAGAAAACAAATCCTGCCCTTCTTCTGTCTGCTGCATTCCTTGTAATAATTGTTCTGGGTACACTGTTGCTGATGGTTCCAAGATCAACACTTCCAAATATCAGATTATCTGTGGTGGATGCCTTATTTGTATCAACAAGTGCAGTTTGCGTTACCGGTCTTTCACCTGTTGACATATCTTCCACTTTTACCCTCTCCGGACAGACAATTATTCTTCTACTTATCCAGATTGGTGCTCTTGGCATAATGACAATAACAAGTGCATTTACACTCTTTTTTATGGGGGAGACATCTCTCCATAACCAGTTTGCATTACGTGATTTTGTAGGTTCCGATACATTTTCATCACTTATTTCAACACTTTTGTATATTTTGGGCTTTACATTTGCCATTGAGATGGTCGGCTTTCTCCTCATTTGGCTCTCTGTTCATAATACATTGGGGATTAGCATTGGCGAAGAGATCTTTTTTTCACTTTTTCACTCAGTTTCTGCTTTCTGCAATGCCGGATTCTCAACACTTGGAAACAATCTTGGCAATAGCCTTATATTATCCCACCACAATAATTTCTATATCATTGTCTCAATATTGGTTATTCTCGGTGGAATCGGATTTCCCATCCTGGTAAATGTAAAGAGTATGGTCAAATATTATCTTCAAAGAGTCTTTGTATCTGGAAAAGATCCAGCTGCTACAAAAGGAAGATTATGGCATCTTGCCAATCTGAATACTAAAATGGTGTTGTACGGAACTGCTGCCCTTCTGCTGTCGGGAACATTGATTATTGCTGTTTTTGAGTGGAATGGTGCATTTGCGAGTATGCGGACGGCAGATAAAATTATACATTCATTTTTTAATTCTGTCTCTCCAAGGACTGCCGGATTCAATTCAGTTGACCTGACTTCATTCTCTTCTGTATCAATCGTTGTCTACACAATCCTCATGTGGATTGGTGGTGCTTCCCAATCTACTGCCGGAGGTGTCAAAGTAAATACAGTTATGGTTGCAATTGCAAACTTCCGTTCCATTTTGAAAGGCAGTGGCAGTGTAAACTTATTCAACAGAGAAATATCATCTTATAGTGTCAAAAGAGCAAGTGCTATTATCTTCGGATCCTTGATAACAATATTGCTCTTCTGGATAGTGCTAATCGCAGTTGAACCTTTGATACCTCCCTATAAACTTGTTTTTGAGGTGGTTTCTGCGATCAGTACGGTAGGCTCTTCACTTGATTTGACTCCCGAGCTCGGCACATCAGCCAAGTTGCTTATCTCGTTGCTTATGTTTATCGGTAGGGTAGGGCTTACAACTGTACTTATGAGCATGATGCATAATAGCAGAAAAGTGGCGTATAAATATCCCTGTGACAATGTAATTATAAATTGAATCTGTCATTTGACTCCAGGGAAAGCATAAAATTAATGTCGAATTTTAAAAATAATTGAATATCATGAAGGTACTCGTTATAGGTCTAGGTGAATTTGGCAGAGCTATTGCCGAAAAGCTTACGGATATGTCAAATGAAGTTGTCGGGATTGACTGTAATGAAAATATAATCAATTCGATTAAAGAGAAAATTTCATTGGCATACATTATGGATGCTTCAAAGCCAGATGTGTTGCGTGAACTTCCATTGAAAGAGATGGATTGCACAATTGTTGCAGTCGGCCACTCTATGGATGCCTCATTGCGTATAATTGCGGCACTGAAGGATTCCGGCATTGAAAATGTTTTTGCAAGAGGGATTGATTCTACTCATATTTCAATTCTTAAAGCTATGAATGTTAAAAATATACTTCTTCCCGAGAGATGCGCTGCAGAGTTTTACGCAAGAACGTTAGGTGAGACTCAAATTTCCTGATCTGGTAAAAATCACTATATTTGCTATCAAATAGATTTAAATATGAAAAGAGTTTTTGCAATCTTGATTCTGGTACTGTTTGTATCATTAGTTTATGCCTGCGGTGGCGGCTCATCAAATAACAATGCTCCTGAAGTGCCTGATGAGAGGATAATTAATATCTCTTCAGATGATTTTGAGCATACTTTGTATGCTGATGATTCTCAAGAACTTGTTATTCTGCTTGATGT
>JAFQHE010000019.1 GCA_017398125.1 Bacteroidales bacterium | reverse complement strand
GCAATAGCGGTTTTGCCGACTCCTGGCTCACCAACCAAAATTGGATTGTTCTTTGTACGTCTGCTTAAAATCTGCAACACTCTCCTGATCTCTTCATCTCTTCCGATTACAGGATCCAATTTTCCCTCTTTTGCCCTCTCATTCAAATTGATGGCAAAATTCTTCAATGCGCTTGATCCATTCTGATTGTTATTCATAATATCCTCCAAAATATTTAAAATTCAAACTGCCGCTGTTATCCCGACAGTAAATCAAAAACATATCTGAAGGGGATTGGTTCAAATAATTTACCAACCACAAAAATCTGCCATTTTGTCAGAAAGGCTCAATCGTGAGGAATTGGAGACTGATACGAACAGCAAGCAGAAATGCACCTGCTACACATCCTTAATACCTAACATACTTATAGGTAATCTGGTTATCTCTTTGGCACAATTGCCAAACATACATTAAGGAGTATGTAACAGACAAAGGTTGTAAAGATCCAAATGGAGAGTGAAAAGTCTCCCATAAGGACAGTTTGAAAAAGTGCTATAAGAACTGCACAAATCAAAAACGAAAACTTTACTTTATTGTCGGCCCATTTCAGGCTCTTGAACTTGAACGAGAACATTGGAATTTCGCTTACAAGCAGCAAAGAGAGTAGAAGGGAGACTATAGCAAGTATATAGACTCTTTCCGCAAAGAATGAATCAATTTGGGGATATATTTCACATGTATAAATGAGAGATCCCACAATAAGAGCGCAAGAGGGGGTCGCAAGACCTATGAAATTCTCAGTCTGACGTGTATCGATATTGAACTTTGCGAGCCTCAATCCAGAGAATACTGCAATTGATAGGGCACACAAAAGCGGTATCATATAGCATACAGACTCCTGTAAGGGCAGGGAGATAATTTTAGAAAATATATCAGATGAGGTGGCAAGTTCTAGATTGAAGAGACTTGCCAGGCGGTCTGCACCCTCCTGAAAATCCAATTTGAAATACTCCAACATCTTGTTGAACATAATGGTAGCTGGAGCCAAACCAAAACTCACCATATCAGCAAGTGAATCAAGTTCTTTACCCATAGGTGAGTATGCCTTAAGAAGCCTCGCTGCAAAGCCGTCACAAAAATCAAAAATGGCAGAAGCAATTATCATAAACAATGCAGCCTTGAAATTGCCGGAAAATGAAAGAACAACGGCAAAACATCCACTCAAAAGGTTCAATGATGTTATGGTATTCGGAATATGTCTGATAATTTTCATACTGGAAAAGCAAATAAAATTATTCTTCAAAAATAGTAATAATTTGACCTGTTGCATCAAAAGAGATGAAACTTTTGCCACAAATAAAAGTATTGAAGGAATACTGAGTTACTATTATGAATGAAATACTCCCATCAGACATGAAATATTAACCCCAAAAGTTATTCTCTTACTTTTGGGGTTAATGTCATACTTCAGGGTGGAATTCACCACTCCTTTGCGCAAGGGATGCGCTGTTCCATGCCAATGCTATTCCATAACTCTGTCTGCAGGGGTACCAGGTAGCGGTTTGTAACTCTTTAACTGCTCAAGAAGATACTCCACAGCCTTGTTCAACTGCGCATCATTGCCCTTATAGTCCTCAAATGGATTGATGTCAACAACAATATCAGGATCTACACCATGATTTTCAATAATCCACTCTCCTTCAGTAGAATATGATGCAAAAGATGGTGTTCTGACATCCTGTCCATCCATATATGGCATAGAAGCAGATATACCTACCACACCACCCCATGTTCTGGTTCCAATAACAGGGCCTAAAGCAAGTTTTTTAAATCCGTATGGGAATAGATCACCATCTGATGAAGAGTATTTGTCAACCAAACAAACTTTTGGTCCGTAATGGGCAGCATTAGGTACAGTCAATGTAGATCTAACATGTCTGCTTGCATTAAGTCTGTAGATTTCTCTTTGCAAGCGCTCCATAATAATTGGAGAGACATTTCCACCACCATTCATTCTATCATCAATAATCAAGGCTTTTTTGTTCAATTGAGAATAGAACAACTTGGTAAACTGCTCTAATCCATACATGCTCATATCCGGAATATGAATATATCCTATCTGTCCGTTACTTAATTCATTCACTTTCTGGATATTATTCTGAACCCACTCATAATAAGCAAGTTTGCTCTCATCTGAAATTGTCTTCACATAAATGGTACGGGCAGACTCTCCTGATGGCTTATCAGAGACCTTAAGTTCAATAATTTCACCAGCCTTGCCTATCAATGCTTCATAAATATTCTTGTATGATGATGCCGGCATACCATTTATACCTACTATATAATCACCTACTTCAACGCCCAATCCTGGCTGACCAAGTGGAGAATAGAGCGATTCATCCCAATCCTGACCCGCAAAAATTTTCTCTATTCTGAAATTTCCGTTAGAGGTTTTAGAGAACTTTCCACCCAAAAGTCCAAGTTTGATCCTCTCAGCTCTTGGAGCCTGACCACTGCTAACATAAGCATGTCCTACTGTGAGCTCAGCAATCATTTCACCTATAATGTATGTCAAATCATGACGATGCTTGACATAAGGTAAAAATTCGGCATATTTGTCATGTATTGCCTTCCAATCCTTGCCATGCATATTTGCAACATAGAAATAGTCTCTATAGATTCTCCAAGTCTCATCAAAAATCTGTTTCCACTCCTTCTCATAATCAATCATAACCTTTGTGTTTTTAAACTCAACAGGATCCTGATTACCTGACATCGATGGAACATTAACGATGTAAGCCTTTCCACTGCTGTTTACCAATGCTTTCTTTCCATCTGGAGTAAATTCCATTATGAACTTTTTGGAAATCTCAGAATGTTTCATTGTCTTCAAATCAAGTTTTGAAGATTTTCCATTCTTGACAAAATATAGAACATTGTCATAACAAGCAATAAGTGAATATTTTGCAGCAGGCAATGGTAAAACAAATGTACGATCTAAAATACCATCAATATCCAATTTGATCTCACCTGATTTGGTTACGGATTTTTCTGAGGTATTATTCCCCTTTATAGATGTCAAAACAGGTGTCTCTTTTGAAAGCGGAATTGCAAATACGTAATGATCATTTGAATATGAAACATTCCATTCAACTGATGAAATTGAAGGGGAAAAATTGCGCGATGAAATAAAGAAAACATATTTCGAATCATCCGAGAATATAGGTTGGAACGAGTTATACATGTTTGAAGATATAGTATATGACTTTCCTTCAGCAATATTATGCATTCTAATCACATAATAGGTATTATCCGACGGTTCAACATATAATATCCATTTACCATCCGGTGATATACGATATAATTTCAAAGATGTATGACCTGAACTGCTTGAAGCTTTAAACAGAACTTTAGTAGTTGATGAAGCCAAATCAATCATCAACATTTCATCCTTTTCATTTATGAAAAATAGTTTTTGGGAATCCGGACTCCACTTTAACCCTGTAGGATATCCCGATTTCAATGAAGTCATACATTTGGCAGATGAAAGATCATTAGGATCCATTACATATACTTGATACTCACCTGATGCATCTGAGAAATAGGCCAGTTTCTTTCCATCAGGAGACCAGGCAGGATTTCTTTCATGAGCACCCGGAGAAGATGTCAAGTTGTAAGTTACACCTTTATCGGTAGGAATTGATAGTATCTCACCCCTTACATATGTAGCAATTCTAGTTGCATCCGGCGACAATGATATACCGCCATTCAGCAATTTGTATAAATTATCATTGCTGTTATTAATAGGTTCTGACAACTTAGAACGGGAGTACAGATCATCTGAAACCACCTCAATGTGAACTTTCTCACACTTCTTATCAGCAACTGAGTACCTATATATGTATCCGGCATTCTCAAAAACGATGTATTTACTTGAATATGACGGGAATTTACAATCATACTCTGTAAAATCAGTTACTTTTACAGTCTCTTTAGTTTTGGTGTTGTAGCAGAAAAGGTTCATTGTATGATCTCTATCTGACATAAAATAAATCTCTTCGCCAATCCACATTGGGAATATATCCTGAGCCGGATTATTGGTGATGTTCTCCAGTTGGGTTGTACCAACTTTATTAATCCATATATCATCAGCTTGACCACCTTTATAATATTTCCATGTTCTGAACTCTCTGAACATCCTATTCATGGCCAAATATTTACCATCAGGTGAATATGAACAAAAGCCACCCTCAGTTGTTGGGATTTGCTTCAAATCCGAACCATCAACAGGAGCCTGATACAAAAGGCCTCTCAAACCTGAAAAAGTATACCATCTGGTACGGAAAACAACACTCTTTCCATCAGGTGTCCAACACATTACAATATTATTCGGGCCCATACGGTCACCTATATCATCTCTTTGAAGAGTAGGTGTATATGTAAGACGCTCAGGGACACCACCCTCAGCAGGAATAAGATATACCTCAGTGTTGCCATCATACTGACCGGTAAAGGCTATTGTCTTGCCATCTGGAGAAAATCTCGAAAAGGTCTCATACCCTATATGAGAAGTGAGTTTGTCTGCCTTTCCTCCAGTAATTGACACAGTATATAGATCACCAGCATAGGTAAAAGCAATCTTATCTCCTCCTACAGAAGGAAAACGCAGTAGTCTTGCCTCATCGGCTTTCATCACAGGAACACACAGCTGTAATGAAATAATGATAAAAAGAGTAAGTTTACGCATAAATAAAATAATTAAATAATTTTATATGGCACATTAATTTCTATCAAATTTATATACTATATCATGAACATCGGCATCTACCCATACCTTAAGTCCATCATCTGAAACTTTCATTCCGTTGTCTCTCTTCATAATTGAGTATATTACCAGAATAAAACGGTCTCTGACTGGTTCAGGAATCTGCTGTATACCTCCAAATTCACCGCTACCCATCATGAGCCTCCAGAATTTTGACATATCATCAAGGGTAGTTGTTACAGCAAGTCTGCCATTCTCCTCAACAGCCCTGGTATCAGCCATTCCCATACTCTCAAAGAAATCAGCCAGAGTCTGTGAAGCCTCCGGCTCAAACAGCTCCTTACCTATAAACTCATCAAGGAAACTCCCCGACAGCCTTATTGGCTCATTGAACCACAAAGTATCACCTTCACACTTTAAAATATGATTGCCATAAATTTTACCTCCCTTCATTCTATAGGTATTATCTTTTGAATATGGAATGAACTCAGGTCTAATTTTTTGGTCCAACTTCAATGAATATCCATATTTGAACTTGTCAGAAGAGACAGGCAGTACACCCTTTGCTGGAACTGCACCAAAGATTATCTGAGCAACTGCCTCAAGGTTCTGCGGAATGTTCTGGTAGCCTATGATGAAAGCCTTGAAATTCTCATAGTCCTTCAATCTGTCAAGTACGTAAGGAGTACCCATAAAGAGTGCAACCATATCCTGCTCCACCGCCCAATCGGTAATAAACTTCATTTGAACTGAATCTATTCCAAAATTGAATTGCGGCCTTGCATCGGTATTGTTTATGCCCAGAATGAGAAGGTCGTAGCCGGCAAGATCCCTTTTTGCCTTTTCAAGATCACTCAATTTTACGGGGCCACGCAAAATGATGCTGTCTACAGCTGCGAACCTTCTTAATACAGCAGCACACTCCTTTCCCCCTTTTGCTGCATCATAACCGAGGTAAGCAATCTTCTTGCCTTTCAACTGTTTTACAGGCAGAACCGGCTCCCCATCCTTGCCATTGAAGTTTGTAACCAGAGTCATACTCTCCTTTGCAACCTCATAAATGAAGGCCTTGTTCTCAACTTTCAGTGCGGAATCCTTTGCAGATTGAGGATCAACATACGGAGAATAACCCTTTTCAAAAAGGCCTGCCTTAGCCTTTAACGTAAGCACTTTTCTCACTCTTTCATCGAGCGATGCCATTGTAATTTCTCCACGGTCAAGAGCCTTTTCAATCTCTGTAATTGAATTTGACACATCCTCAGGCATAAGCAGGATGTCAACACCAGCCTTGTAAGCCTCAAGGGCAATCATCTTCTTCTCAAGTGACTCTGAAACACCTTTCATATTCAGTGCATCAGTTATAACTATACCTTTATAACCCAATTTGCCTTTTAGCAGATCTGTTACCACTGGTTTGGAAATTGAGGTTGGTGTTCCAGTTGAATCAAGTGCAGGAACAGAGAGATGCGCCACCATAATCATATCCACACTCTGTGAAATGAGTTGCTTGAAAGGATATAGTTCCAGAGAATCCAATCTGTCATATGAAAAGTCCAGGGTAGGAAGGGCTTTATGGGAATCAACATTTGTATCACCATGACCTGGGAAATGCTTTGCAGAGCCATAAACGCCAGCATCATTCATGCCCTTAATGAAAGCAGCACCATATGAAGCTACCTTATGCATATCCTCACCAAAAGAGCGGGTATTGATTACCGGATTATCAGCATTGTTGTTGACATCAACATCAGAGGCAAAATTAACGTGATACTTGAAATCGGCACACTCCTTTCCTATATGATAACCGGCTTTGTATATCACGGACTCATCAGCTATAGCACCAAACTGCATCTGCCTAGGAAATACGGGGAGCTCCCTGTACCTCATTGATACACCCCACTCAGCATCAATAGTTGTCAATAGAGGAATCTCTGCGAGGTTATGGAGTTCATTTGTACGCTCAATTCCAAATGGAAGTTTATCCCACATCAAAATGATACCACCCACCTTCTCCTTTGAAATGAGATACTCCTGAACAGCCCTCTTCTCCGGTTTATCCTCAGAACAATACTCTATTATTATGAGTTGGGCTATCTTCTCTCTTGTTGAAAGTGTCTGCATTACAGAGTCCACCCTCTGCCTGACAATGCTGTCGGGAAGAAAAGGAGAATTCACTACATCTTTTGCAAAAAGATGCGGAACAGCTATCAACCCTATTATTATAAATAGAGATGACAATACAACTGTCATCTCTATAACAAATTTTTTTCTGCTCATCAACTGTTGAATTGTTGTTTTAGCAACTCAATCTTCTCATTTGAATCAGCACCATGAACACCAAAGTAGAATTTGATTTTCGGCTCTGTTCCCGACGGTCTTACAGATACAACCGAACCATCTTCAGTATAGAACTGCAATACATTTGATTTAGGAAGACCGGTCTCCTCTGGTTTGTTGTAGTCAATTACCTTAACGACTGGTGATCCTCCGATTGAAGCAGGAGGATTCTCCCTGTAGTTCTTCATCATTGACTGGATCTCTTCAAGACCTGCCTTGCCTTTTTTGGTCAATGAAATCAAAGACTCCTTGTAAAGGCCAAACTCTGCATAAATATCCTGAAGCAACTGGTAAAGCGTCTTGCCCTGGTCTGCACACCAAGCTGCACACTCAGCAATAAGGGCACATGTGATAACGGCATCCTTATCCCTTACAAACTCACCGGCGTTGTAACCGTAGCTCTCCTCGCCACCACCGATGAATGTAGCCTTGCCCTCATTCTCTCTGATAACTGAAGCAATATATTTGAAACCTGTAAGTACATTATAACATTTTACACCATATGCTTTAGCCATGGCAGCCATAAGTTCTGTTGTAACAATAGTCTTTACAATGTATGTATTCTCATTAAGTTTGCCAAGCTCTTTCCAGCGTCTTAGAAGATAATAGGTAAGGATAGATGCAGTCTGGTTTCCGTTCAACAGGGTAATCTTGCCCTCATTGTCTCTGATTGCAATACCTACGCGGTCTGCATCAGGATCGGTAGCCATAACAAGGTCAGCACCCTTCTCCTCTGCCAATGCAACAGCCATCTCAAGAGCTGAGTTCTCCTCTGGATTAGGAGATTTTACAGTAGGGAAATTACCGTCACTTACAACCTGAGCCTCAACCAATGAAAGGTTTGTAAAGCCCATTCTTGAAAGAATCTTAGGCACCAATGTTATACCTGTACCGTGAAGTGGAGTATAGACCATCTTCATATCAGCATGATTCTTTACAGACTCAGGAGATACCAACAAAGTAGAGACATCATTCAAGTAAGCCTCATCAACATCGGCACCTACCATCTGGATATTCTCCTCACCGCCAGAGAATTTAACCATAGCAGGAGATGTAATCTTAAGAACCTCATTGATGATGTTTGTATCGTGTGGAGCAGTTACCTGTGCGCCATCCTCCCAATATGCCTTGTAACCGTTGTACTCTTTTGGATTGTGCGATGCAGTTACCATAACACCGCTCTGGCATTTCAAATGGCGGATAGAGTAACTCAACTCAGGAACCGGACGCAAAGAGTCAAACAAATATACCTTAATGCCGTTTGCAGCAAATACATTGGCTGTAATCTTTGCAAACTCTGCACTGTTGTTTCTGCTGTCAAATGAAACTGCAACCGATATTTGAGGAAGATCCTTGAAGTTCTGTTTCAAATAGTTTGCAACACCCTGGGTTGCCATACCGACTGTATATTTGTTCATACGGTTTGTACCAACACCCATAATTCCCCTCAAGCCGCCTGTACCAAACTCAAGATTTCTGTAAAAGCTCTCTTCCAACTCTTTAGGATCATTCTCCATAAGGCGTTTCACCTCTGCACGTGTAGCCTCATCATAATCTTCACTTAGCCATTGTTTTGCAATTTCAATGTAATTTGTCTCCATAGTATAATTATAGTTTATCTGTTATTGACAATATAATATCGCACCTATACAAACACAGGGGCTAATTGCAAAAGTAATAAAAAGGTTAGAATAAAACTATATTTTTTTATTTGAGTTTGGCGACAACCATTACAGGATTTGACGTAGGCTTCAGTCCTGAAGCAACCACCTTCATCTTTTCAGAGCGGCACTTGCCGGCAAGATCAATAAATTTTGCAGCATCAATGAACTGGTACATCCTGTTGCCAATCATGTGAGATGGGAGGAACGGAGCTCCGCCGTCAAGATTATTGTTGAAGCCCTCCGCCTTGAGATTAAGGGAGTTATAATACCTTAGCAGGAGACTCTTCTGATTTCTCTTGTCATATAGTATTTTATCGATTATACGGTGCTGCTCAATACCTTCATTTGAGTATGCCGGAAAGAGAATCTCCAGTATAATGAAATTGTCTGACTCCATAATATCCCTGTTAACCAACAGCCTGATATTTTTATATTTGTATCCCGACAAAACTTTTCCCTTCTTGTACTCCCCAAAATCCAAAAAATACTTTGCCCCCAAAATTCTGAAATTTTCATCTACAGCGTACACAGTATCACACTGCTGCGAGAAATATTTCAATTCTCCTCCAAATTCAGATATTTGCGAATAAGGGAACCTCTTTTCATTGCCTTGCACCAAAAACTCCCTATGGAGCACATTCCCTTTCAAATCCATAGAAATGGCAGAGACTCTGCCTGTGCTCTCCTGATACCATAAAAAACGCACCTTGTCTGCTCCTGTAAAATGGATATCCTTTACACAGCCTGACTCTCCAAGCAGGTGATACACAAAAAGGGTTGTAACCCATTTCCCATCAGAGGTAAATATAACCACCTTATTATCGTCACATAACGCAATATTTCCATTCTCTTTGCATGCTGCGATGTCATCTACACTATAGAACTCATGAGTCCAGGTACCCTTATCAATGAAGGAAGTTACATACTTGCCATCCTTTGTAAACTTGAAACAGCCCCTGTTCTTTCTGGAACCGAATGTGAGATAATAATTCTCTTTGTCGGCATAAAAAATATTGCAGGTTGTAGCCTCCGGTATCCACAACTGTCCCTCACCCAACGGAACATATTCTATTGAAGAGAAATAATCCGTCATATCCACAACCTCTTTACTCTCCAATGCTCCTGCAATATCAATGGTTATAATACCAGAAGCATCACCCACAGGCACCTCACTTCTCTGTTGTGCAAATAGGCTTGCAGATGAAGCAGTCCAAAGGAGAAAAATAGGGAAATAATAGAGAGCAAATTTATGTTTCATATACAAGACCAGATTAACCAGCAATTTAATACTGTAAAGGTAAGCATGATTTTATAATTCATCAAGTATGCCCTATTTATAGTGATATTCCTCAAGTATAAAATAAAAACTGGTCCAGATGCCATGCGAAATATCTTTGTTGTATCTTTGCAGGCGCAAAATTGTCAAAAGAATCAGTAATGTTCAATTTCAAAGAGTATATACCGTTCTACAAACGCAATATAAATCTTGCCGTTCCTGTTATGATCACTCAGGCCGGACAGATGGTTGTGCAGATGGCCGACAACATAATGGTGGGACATCTTGGCACAACACAGTTTGCCGGAGTATCATTTGCCAACACAATCTTTGTGATTGGAATGGCCTTCTGCATCTGCTTTACTCAAGGTCTTACACCACACGCCGGACAAAACTACGGCAGCGGCAACTACAAGGAGGTTACCAGATATTTTCAGAATGCCCTTGTACTCAATTTTGCATTGAGCATCTGTGTAATGGCAATCATGGCGCTCATTATGCCGCTTATGCAGTTTATGGGTCAGGATCCGGATATTCTTGTATATGCAAAATCATACTACAAAATAATGGTACTCTCCATTCTGCCATTCATTGTTTTCTTTACAATAAGGAATTTTTCAGAGGGCATTGGCATAACCAAGTATGCAATGTACATTACTGTATGTACCAATATACTCAACATCCTCCTCAACTGGATACTTATCTTCGGCAAATGGGGAGTGCCCCAGATGGGTGTTTCAGGCGCAGCTCTCGCCACTTTGATCTCAAGGGTTATAATGCTTGTAAGTTTTGCAATACTCATATTTACAGTAAAGGAGTACAAACTCTTCACAGACCTTCTTGAAAAGAGATTCCTTGAAAAGAGGAAAATCAAGGAGCTGTTGGGCACATCACTTCCAATAGCCGTACAGGGACTCATTGAGGTTACTGCATTCAGTCTCAGCGGCATTATGGTTGGATGGTTCGGCAAAATAGCACTTGCAGCGCATCAGGTGGCAATGACAATGAGTACATTCTCATTTATGATAGCACAGGGCATTGGTGCGGCTGCAACCATAAGGGTTTCGCACCAATTGGGCGAGAAGGACTATCCTGCAACAAGAAAGGCCGGTTTTGCGGCAATGCACATGGCAACGGCATTCATGGGTATGGCAGGAGTGCTTTACGTTATATTCAGGAACCGGATACCGCTTCTATTTACTACAGACCAGCAGGTAATTCCAATGGCCTCCCTGCTGCTTGTAATGTGTGCTGTATATCAGGTCTTTGATGCTATGCAACTCTCAGGCCTTGCCTCATTGAGGGCACTAATGGATGTAAAGATTCCCCTTATATATTCAACATTTTCATACTACCTGCTCTGTCTTCCTTGCGGATACCTCTTCGGCCATATCCTCAATCTCGGCCCTGCAGGTGTCTGGGTGGGGCTTATGGTTGGCCTGCTGGTTGCCAGCATACTCTTTTTGACAAGATTCAACAAAATGACCAAGAGACTTATAGCCCAAAATCCCTGAATGTAACCAATTTTACAACAAGTTGATTTTCAAAGATCCGGAAAGAAAAATATAACAAGATCAGGTAGAAGAGAAGAATCCAGAAATTACATATAAAACTTATGCTTACACAGAAAGATATAGAATTTATCATCAAACATGAGGGATCCGACACAAGCAAATTGCTGCTCGGTGCCTCCAAATACCCTGATGTAAATGTAAAGTTATGTGTAAACTGTATTGAATCTAGACAGAAAATCAAATCAAAACTCCCACATTGGTATTCCAATCCTGCACTTGCCTACCCATTTCCACTCTCTGCCGAACAGTGCAGTTCTGAAGCTACAGGCAGGTACAAGAGGGAGGTAATGGAGGGAATTGTTACAAATTACAAGAGAGAGGATGCTTCAAGAGAGATTTCAGGAGCAGACCTTACCGGAGGAATGGGTGTAGATTCATGGTTTCTGTCACAAATAGGTAGAGGAAGCCACAATGATTGTGAAAGCCTTTCTGAAAATGATAACGGTTCACAAGTCAATTTCCATTATTTTGAACGCAACGCCGAACTTTGCGAAGCGGCAAATTACAACTTCAACAAATTGGGAGCCAATAATATATCAGTCCACAACATTGAAATTGGCCATGACAATATCACTCAATTGCCGCAAGCACCATACGATTTCATATTCATAGACCCGGCCAGAAGAAGCAAGAGCGACAAGTCGAGCAAAGTGATATCGCTACAGGATTATGAGCCCAACCTGATTGAACTTAAAGGGCAACTCTTCAGCCAGACTCCAGTGATTATGGCCAAGGTCTCCCCTATGGCAGACATAAAACTCAACCTCAAACAGCTGCCCGAAACCTCAGAGGTACATATTCTCTCTGTTGACAATGAGTGCAAGGAACTGCTCTTCATTCTGGCAAACAGAGATGATTCACGCATTGCAACAAATAAACCACAAAATGGGGATTGCAATGAACCTGAAATTAATGGAGAAGGTGAAAATGGAACATTAGGGGAATGTGTGATTATCAAAACTGTAAACATCAAGCCCCGACAAAACGTCAGAGAGTGCTTTTCATTCACATTTGACCAGGAGGAGCGGGCAACGGTCAAATATGCAAATAAGGTTGGCAACTTCCTTTACGAGCCCAACAAATCCATACTTAAGGCCGGGGCATTCAAACTTGTTTCAGAGAGGTTCAATGCACACAAATTGGCCCCAAGCACGCACCTTTATACATCCGACGCACTTATAGAGGAGTTTCCCGGCAAAATCTACTTGGTGGAAGAGTGCATTCCTTTCAGCAAAAAAACAATTAAGGAGGTTGCCTCAAAATATCCCAAAGCAGACCTTACCGCACGCAACTTTCCGCTTGATACCAATGCGGTGAAAAAACTGTCGGGAATAAAGGATGGTGGAGAAAAACACATATTTGCCACAACACTCAATAGCGGTGAAAAAATTATAATAATTGCAAGTCTCAGAAAATAGATATAAATTTGTCCCCGTTACACAAACCTAAATCACACAGGCACAGGCTTGAAAAAAGCATGAAACATTATCTTAAAAGGCTGGAAGAGTCTATAAAAAGTTTTTGGGACAATCCGGCATTGGGCAATTATGGCGGTGAAACCTTTACATTCGGCCAAATTGCGGCACAAATAGAGAAACTGCATCTGTTCTTTAAGCAAATTGGTATACAAAAGGGTGATAAAATTGCCCTTTGTGCAAAAAATACAGCACGCTGGGGTATGTCATTCCTTGCAGGAAACACCTACGAGGCTGTAATGGTTCCTATTCTTGCAGATTTTAACCCCGAGAGTGTAAAGGCTCTAGTAAACCACTCTGACAGTGTTATCCTCTTTACCGACAATGAGTTGTGGCAAAAACTCAACATCTCTGAAATGCCTTCGGTAAAGGCTGTCATATCCACAACCGATTTCAATCTCCACTACGGAGCAACAAAAGAGATAGAACAGGCATACAACAATATTGAAGAGAGTTTTGCTGAAAAATATCCGAATGGATTCAGCAAAGAGAGCGTAAACTATCCCGACAGCAACGACCTGGAACTTGCCATAATCAACTACACATCCGGAACCACAAGTTCTCCTAAAGGAGTTATGTTGCGTTATGAGTGCATCAGTGCAAATGTTGAGTTCGGACAAAGCAGAATACCGTCGGGTCCAAATGATAAGATTGTATCCATGCTCCCGATGGCCCACATGTATGGTCTCATGTTTGAACTTATCTACCCCCTATGTGGAGGTTCATCGATATACTACATAGGCAGAATGCCTACTCCGGCAATTCTTATGGGAGCCTTGGCAGAAATTAAACCATATCTGCTCATCACCGTTCCGCTTGTAATGGAAAAGATATACAAAAACAAGTTGCAGCCGGTGCTTGACAAACCGGTAATGAAGATCCTCACAAGTATTCCGGGAGTGAACCAACTGCTGTTCAAAAAGATCAGAACCACCCTTATGGGTGCCTTTGGTGGCAATATTAGGGAGATAGTTATGGGAGGAGCTGCCCTTAACCCGGATGTTGAGAAATGGCTGAAGAGAATTGGAATTCCTTATACCGTAGGTTATGGAATGACAGAAGCCGCACCTCTTATGGCCTACGAGGGATGGCAGAAATTTGTCCCTAAATCGTGTGGAAAGGCTATAGATTTTGTGAAGGTGAGAATTGACTCGGACGACCCTTATAATATTGTAGGAGAGATTCAGGCCAAAGGTGTGAACATTATGAGTGGCTACTATAAAAACGAAGAGGCCACAAGGGCTGCCTTCACAGAGGATGGCTGGATGAACACCGGAGACCTCGGACTTCTGGACAAAGAGGGCAACATATTCATAAAGGGACGCAGCAAAAATATGATTCTCACTCCTAATGGCCAGAATATATATCCTGAAGAGGTTGAGGCGGTGATAAACAACCAGCCATATATTGTGGAATCAATCGTGGTTTCCCGCGGTGCTGCTCTCGTAGGATTGGTTTATATGGACTCTGAAAAGATTGCACAGGAGGGAATAAATACAGAAGAGTACAGCAAGAGTCTCATCAAAGAGGTAAATGCCCAAATGCCTGCATACAGCAAGATATCTGCAATAGAAATCGCAGAGACACCTTTTGAGAAGACTCCTAAAATGAGTATCAAGAGATTCCTCTACAGTTAGTCCATGTATCATAAATCAGGAAACAAGGAAGACTCCATATATTTGTCAAAAATTATTGTTAAATCTATTGAAGCCAGAGTAAAGTTCAATCCATCAGGAAGTAGAATTGGTACGATAGTATTTGATAAATTAAAGTCACAGACACTGCTGTTGCCATGTGCAGTTGAAGATAAGTTCAGAGGCTCCTTTGAAAATGATTTGGACAACGGTGCGCCATTTCGTGTAATGGCAACTTGCGGCAACAAGATGTACCAAATTATAAGCGCACTTGATTTTATCACACTTGCAGACAAATACGATTCGCCCAAAATGAAGGAGATTGCTGCAGGATTAAACGATGAAAGCAATCCCGTACTGGTGGCAGTTACTCTAAAGTAACTTAGGAAAGTGGCCTCATCATTTTTACAAATACACAACCATACGGAAATAGCAAGGTTTGGGATATATAAAGAAAAAGAGAGTGACCAGAAAGTCACTCTCTTGTGTGTATGCACGTGTTTATACAGACTTCTCTGAAGGATGCCAATCTTTGACAGGCAAATTACTTAATCAGAATCTCAGGTGCATCTTTCTCAAGAAGATGTCTGTACCAGAAAATATAGTCAGAAATATCTGAATGAACTGCCTGAACACCCCTGTATCCGTGATATGCACCTGGATACAACATGAAATCGAACTGTTTGCCGGCCTTCTGCAAAGCATCAATCAACTGAATTGAGTTCTGCATATGCACATTGTCATCGCTTGTTCCGTGTGTTATCTTCACATAGTTGGTCTTGTCTCCCTTGTAGTGTTTTACCTTATCCATTATACGGGTATTTGCATAACCGTCGGGATTATCCTGAGGACGGTCCATATAACGCTCTGTATAGTGCGAGTCATACAATCCCCAGTCATACACACCACCACCGGCAATGCCATATTTGAAGTATTCGTTTCCTTCGGTACATGCAAGCATGGTCATTGAACCGCCGTAAGAATAACCGGTAATGCCCACTTTATCTCTGTTTACAAACGGAAGTTTGTGAAGTTCTTTCATCCACTCAATATAATCAACCAACTCTATGCTGAGAAGATTCCTGTGCATGAAGTTCAGACCCTCTTTTCCGCAGTGGCCTGAACCCCTGTGGTCAATGGCAATCTGTATTACACCCTCATTTGCCCACCATTGGGTGTCGGAATAGAGACCTGCCCATTTGTCCATTACAGTACCGGAGTTAGGACCACCGTACATAGATACCAATACAGGATACTTTTTGGTTGAATCCAAGTCTACAGGCCAAATCACCTGTGCAGGCAATCTGTAACCGTCAACTGTAATATACATCATCTGAGGTATAGCGAGTTTATACTGGTCAAACTTCTCTCCTTTTGTGTCATAAACCACTTTCATGTTGCGTTTCTTGCCGGTTGAGGCAACAACAATCTGTGAAGGAGTTGAACTGTTTGAGCGTACAGCTGCAAAGTATTTTTTGTCTGGAGACAATCTAATACCTCCATAGTTGTAATTACCCTCTGATAGTCGTGTGATTTCACCATTTTTCAAGCTGACTTTATAGAAATCATACCTGTCGCTTGACTCTTTGCGGGCCATATAGTAAATGTACCCACCCTTCTCGTCAACATTGATAAATCTTATGCCCCAGTTCTTTCCGTCTGTAATTCTCTTTAGCTCCTTTCCGTCAAATGACTGGAAATAGATCTGCTCCCAAAGTTCAAAATCCCTTATCATATAGAAGCCCTCAGAGGTAAACTGCATATCCTCCATCCAGTCAATCCAGGTTGGCTGCTTCTCCTCATAGATCTGCTCTTTTGAACCGGTTTGAGGATCTACAGTATAAAGAAGAAGATGGTTCTGCTCCCTCGGCATCCATGGAATAATGAAACGGGTGCCGTCGGCATTCCAGAAAGGAATACCAAAATACTGGTCATCATCCCTGTTGAAATCAACCTTTATATGCTCTGATTGGGCCATCTTTGCAGGATCATCCACAAATGCCACAAATACATCTACCTTCGGGTTCTCGTCTCCAGCCTTGGGATAACGTGTCTCGGTAATGAAACCATGCTTGCCCTTTGAATTGTAGATCGGGAACATTGGAATATTGCTGTCATCAAACTTGTAGTAGGCAATCTTCTTGCTGTCCGGGCTCCACCAGAATGCCTGGTACAAAGATGAACGGCCAAGAATCTCTTCATAGTAGACCCAAGAGGCGTAACCGTTCATAAGAACATTTGTACCATCGGAGGTAAGTGCGGTCTCCTTATTCTCTGCAAAAGAGAATACATATAGGTTATTTGCACGGATATAGGCAAGTTTGGAACTGTCGGGAGAAAATGTATGAAGAAGTGTTTTCTTGTATGTATCCTTGCCCACAACTGATATGAACTGCTCCATAAGGGCATTGTCTCCTCTATTTGAAGGTGTACCCTTTTTCTGCTCAAGTTGCATCTTCTCCAAAGTTTCCTTCTTTATATTATAAAGCATATTCTGACGGCCACTTGAAGTGTTTTGCCTTATCATAAGGTTCTCCGAATCCTGCCACCCTGCTATGGAAGCCCTATCCTTAAGGATTCCTTGAGGCAAAGTGCCAAGTATTTGTTCTTTTGTCAGAGGAATCTTCTCCTCATTGTTCTGGGCACACAGATTAAATGATAAATGGAACGCAATCAAGCCCAATGTACATAGTTTTAAAAATCTGTTTGTCATATTGTTACTGTTTAAATAAATTATCTTTGAAATTTACAAGGTATACCTGCTCGACACCCCTTGTTATGGCCGTATAGAGCCACTTTTTATCATCAGGGGTCATCTCATCTCCCCAAAACGGATTGTCTATGAATACACATTTCCACTGCCCACCCTGAGATTTATGGCCTGTAATGGCAGTAGCATATTTTATCTGTAAGGCATTGAAATAGGGGTCTTCCCTTACAGCCTCAATTCTTTTTTTCTTTATGGCTATATTGTCATAATCTGCATAAACCTTATTGAAAAGCAACTTCTGCTGCTCACTGTTGAGCGCCGGAGTCTCTGATGTAAGTGTATCAAGGATTATCTTGGCATCTATCTCTACGTTATTATAGTCGGCAAATGAGAGGGTTGCAGATGCAAATTTGAGTCCGTACCTCTCCTCATACCCGCCAATCCTCTCAAGGCACGCCACATCGCCATTTGCAATAAAATCAAGTTCAGGAATCTTCTCAAGAAACTGATAGCAGTTCTTTACAATCATAAGCTTGTCACCTTTGGTCAGCTGCTCCTCCTTATAAAGGACACTCTGTCTAATACCAAGGTTATACCTGTTTGCCCTCTTGTTTGACCGGCAAAGTACAACCACCTCATCAAGTCCGTATCTGTCTATTGAATCTGATATGGTTTCAATCAGTTCCCCACCTGTTATTCTCTTTATATCCTCAAACCCCTCTACCGAGAGTTGCGGCAAATCAAAATTCTCACTCTCAATAAGGTTTCTCAAGAGTGTGGCATTGTGAAGGATTCCACTCTCCTTCTCCTGACGTACAACACTCCTTAACCAGCACTCCCTCAAATTGCCATACTCAGCAAGATAATCTGGATCAAGGGCAGGACTTGCATCCATGCCTATAGGCGGCAGCTGCGCAGGATCGCCTATCAGAAGCAGTTTGTTTCCTCTATTGGATTTGATGTAAGTTACCAGGTCATCAAGAAGATCTCCCGACCCAAAAAAGGAATTTCCACCAGTCACATTGCCTATAGTTATAAGGGAAGCCTCATCAACTATGAAGAAAGTATCACGATTCTTGTTAAGATCAATTGAAAACTGGCCAATACCATCTTTAAGTGACTTCTGGCGGTATATCTGTTTATGGATTGTTTTGGCAGGTGCTCCAGTATAGTTTGCAAGAACCTTTGCAGAACGGCCTGTCGGGGCCAGAAGAATATACTTTTTGCCAAACGATTTCAAGACCTTTATAAAAGCAGCCATTGCCGATGTCTTTCCTGTACCTGCATAACCGCTTAAAAGCATGAGCCACTCAGCTTCTGGATCACTGGTAACAAAGTTGGCCAACTCCTTAAAAAGATTGTCCTGACAGGGTGTCGGAACAAATTTAAGGTTTTCAACCATCTTCTGAGCCAAAAAATTCTCAACCGCCACTGCACTCCTCTCCTATCGCCATTTATATATTACAAAAATCATCAGCAAAGGATATATCTCGAGACGTCCAAGCAGCATTTGGATTGTAGATATGAACTTTGCAAAAAGAGGAATATGGTCGTAATTGTCAAATACTCCAACAGAACCGAAGGCCGGGCCAATATTGCCCATATGGGCTACTGATGAGGAGAAAGAATCAATAAAATCCATTCCCGACAACGAGAATATCATTGCACCCATAAATATGAATGCAACATATATAAGTATATACATTGCCGAAGCTACTGCAATATCCTTATCTATCACATGGTTTCCTACCCTCACCGGCACAACAGCATTCGGATGGACATGTTTTTTAAGCTGGGCTTTAAATGATTTCAAGAATATCAATACCCTATCTGACTTTATACCACCGGTTGTAGATCCTGAACATCCGCACTGTATTGTAAGATAAATAAGCAGAAGAATGGAAAGATTCGGCCACAATGTTGTATCAGCAGTTGCAAAACCGCTTGTAGAAGCCATTGATAATGTCTGGAAAATACTGTGTCTGAAGGCTGTAAAAAGGTTATTGGTATGACCAGTAAAATAGAGATCCAATGTTATAAATAAAGCAAAAAGTGCAAGAGTTACAAGATAAAACTTTATAACTGGAGATTTGAATATCTTAGAAGACCTTGTCACCACACTGTTGTAAAGCAACCCAAAATGGAGACTTGCCAAAAGCATAAAGACAGACATTATAATCTCTATCGGGAGAGAGTGATAATAGAGTATTGAGAGGTTCTTTGTACTGAATCCCCCGGTAGCCACCACACTGAAGGCATGGTTGATTGCATCAAACCAACCCATACCGGCAATCTTTAGTAAAATGAAGGCAAGTAATGTCAGCCCTACATACACTGATGATATTATCTTAATGGTCTGTTTTGTCTTGAATTTATAGTTTTCTTGAGAGAGTGATGAGATCTCCATTTTACTTAAACGCATTCTGAATGTACTTGCAGAGGGGAGTATCAGAAGCATAAAGATAACAACTCCAATACCACCAAGAAAATGGGTAGAAGAACGCCAAAAAAGTAGTCCATGGGGCAGTGATTCTATATCTCTAAGGATTGTAGATCCGGTTGTTGTATAGCCGGATACACTCTCATACCATGCATTCATCATTGAGAACTCACCTCCTCCCCACAACAAATATGGCAACATTCCAAACAGACACGAGAGGATCCATGACAATATAATGATTGTAAAGCCCTCCTTAATATTTATATTCTCATTCTTTCTGACAAATATCAAAGGGAAAATACCCGCCATAGCGGTAATGAAACCACTAAGCAATAGAGGGGAGAATGATGAGTCAAAGTCATATACTATAGAGACCATCATACTCAAAAACATAAAGAACGCATTGAATATCAATGCCAATCCAATATTTCTTGAAACAATTCTCAGATTCATTTACTCTCCCTTTTACTATAATTTATGCAAAGAGCTATAATTTTGTATCCCTCTTTTCCAACTTTTTGTTAATATCCACCAGCTCGGCCACATTCTGGTTCAACTCCTGAATCTCATCGTCACCATCGAAATGAACGGTATAACTCTTACGGTACATTACATAGTTGGTTATACCCTTGGTAATTGAGAGCAGTGGCCTAATGAAATAGAAATTTATAAAATAATTGAAAAGAATCACCAGCACAATACCAACTGCTACAGCCACGACACATGGCATAAGCGTCCTATAAAAGCTATGACTCAAATCCTTTGAATTTTCGGCGAGTGAATCTTGGGAAAGTTGCATCAACTGCTGTATATATCCTCTCAACTTCATATAAACAGGATACAACCTGTTGAAATACCATGCCCTCTTGCTCTGGTACTCTCCCAACCATACATATCTGGCCTCTTTCATCACGTGAATATATGCAGTATAGGCAAAGACTACAGAATCTGCCATATTTATCTCCCTGACATCGGTATACTTGTCTTTGGCAGCCTCCATATAATCTGCAAAACGGGTATCTTGTCTCATATCCGGAATGGCCGCTGCACCAGTATCACCCATACTTCTCAAAAGTGCAAAATTATACTCGTCCGTAACCTTAAGCAGAAGACTCACAGTATTGATGGTTGTCACATTGTCTGAAACAACCTGCGATACCCTATTTCTCATATTTACGAACTCATATATTGCCATTACACCCGACAGCAAAAGGACAACTCCCAGAATGACAAACCCAGAATATATTTTTCTTCTAATTCCCATAACAAATCAATATTTGGCACAGATAGCCAAGATAACAAATGCAAATGTATAAAATCTTTTACCATCTGCAACAAAAAAATCCGGACCAAAAGGCCCGGATCTCTATAAGAAAAGCTGATCTATCAATTATTTGTAAGCAACAGTGCTCATATGTTTGATAAGGTCAAGAACTTTGTTTGAATAACCGATCTCATTGTCATACCAAGATACAATCTTAACGAAAGTATCAGTTAGAGCGATACCTGCAGTTGCATCAAAGATTGAAGTACGTTTGTCACCCAAGAAGTCTGATGATACAACAGCATCCTCAGTGTAACCAAGAATACCTTTCAAATATGTCTCTGAAGCCTCTTTCATAGCAGCACAGATCTCTGAATATTTAGCAGGTTTCTCAAGGTTTGCAGTAAGGTCAACTACAGAAACGTCAAGGGTAGGAACACGCATTGACATACCAGTAAGTTTACCATTCAATTCAGGAATAACTTTACCTACAGCTTTAGCTGCACCTGTTGAAGAAGGGATAATGTTGCCAGTTGCTGCTCTACCACCTCTCCAGTCTTTTGCAGAAGGACCGTCAACAGTCTTCTGAGTAGCAGTTGCAGAGTGAACAGTTGTCATCAAACCATCTTTCAAACCGAATTTATCATGAAGAACTTTAGCGATAGGAGCCAAACAGTTAGTTGTACAAGAAGCGTTTGAAACAATCTCCTGACCAACATATTTGTCCAAGTTAACACCACATACGAACATAGGAGTGTCATCTTTTGAAGGAGCAGACATTACAACTCTCTTCGCACCTGCCTGAATGTGAGCCTGAGCCTTCTCTTTAGTCAAGAACAAACCAGTTGACTCAACAACATACTCAGCCTCTACCTCATTCCATTTAAGGTCAGCAGGATTCTTCTCTGCAGTTACGCGGATCTCGTTACCGTTTACAACCAATTTACCATCTTTAACCTCTACTGTACCATTGAACTTGCCATGCATAGTGTCATACTTCAACATGTAAGCCATGTACTCAACATCAATAAGGTCATTGATACCTACAATTTGAATGTCATCTCTCTCTTGAGCCGCTCTAAAAACCAAACGTCCAATACGGCCGAATCCGTTAATACCTACTTTAATTTTACTCATAATATTTTAATTAAAAATTCATCCTTTATTTCAGGAACATTATTTTTCTCAAAAATCGTGCAAATGTAAATATTTTGTATGAAATTAACTATCTTTACAAAGTTTTTTTCTTAATTTTTTAGGCATGACACCATCCCAGTTGGAATTTTTGGTAACAAATGACGACAGCTACCTGTCAAAAGGTATAAAAACTGTCTCGGAACTTCTTTCAAAATATGGCAATGTAACAGTTGTTGCGCCTAAAGAGGTCCAGTCAGGAATGTCGGCAGCCCTTACGCTTACCAGACCGCTCAGGCTGAAGAAGGAGTCCTATACAGATACCAAATATGGGACACACATAAAAGTATATTCGTTCACAGGTACACCTGCCGATTGCGTAAAGATTGCCATGAACGAATTTTTCCTTGAAAGCAAGCCCAATTTTCTTGTTTCAGGAATTAACCACGGGTCAAATGCCTCAGTTGCATCTGTATACTCGGGCACTTTGGGTGCAACAGCTGAGGGAACAATATATGGAGTGCCTTCAATAGGTCTTTCAATTGACACACATGATCCTGACGCAGATTTTTCAGATATTCTTAACTATCTGCCACAAATTATGGAAAAGATGATGGCACATCCTCCCGCACCTGGGGTATATCTCAATGTAAATTTTCCGTCGGGGAAGATTAAGGGAATAAGATTTGCAAAACAAGGCGATGGCATGTGGATTAAAGAGTTCGATAAAAGGACCGATCCCCATGGAAATGTCTATTATTGGATGACTGGCCATTTTCATGACACCGAGACCAATCCATCAGGTGACCATAAGCTGCTGGCTGAAGGGTATATTACAATAGTGCCTCATAATGTTGATTCAACAAACTATGCAGAGATGGAGCGTCTTGATAGGGACTGGGATCTATCTGATTGAGGAAAAGACAATTTACCAACATTTTAAAGTATTATTAATTAAGTTACAGAGATAAAATGAGATACTATCTTGTGGCAGGTGAGGCATCAGGAGATCTCCACGGATCTAACCTTATCAAGGGGTTGAAAATAGCCGATCCCAAACCGGAATTCCGCTGCTGGGGCGGCGACCTGATGGAAGCTGAGGGTGCCCACCTGGTAAAACACTACAAGGAGAGTGCTATAATCGGCTTCGTTGAAGTAGTGATGAGTCTTAAAACTCTGCTTGGAAATCTAGAGCAGTGCAAGAAAGATATATTGGAATATAAACCCGATGCCTTGATACTTATTGATTATCCTGGGTTTAATTTCAGAATAGCGGAGTTTGCAAAAAAGAACGGCATAAGGGTCTTCTATTACATTGCGCCAAAAGTATGGGCATGGAAGGAGAAGAGAGTCCACAAACTCCAAAAGTTCGTAGACAGACTGTTCATCATCTTCCCATTTGAGATAGAGTACTTCAAAAAATGGAATATAGATGCCATTTACAATGGAAATCCTCTACTTGACAGTGTAGACAACTTCAAATATGCTGCAGAGAGTCGTGAAGAGTTTGACAGAAGATGCAATCTTCTCCCCGACAAACCAATAATTGCCCTGCTTGCAGGAAGCCGTAAGGGTGAAATCAGCTACCTGCTTCCACGTATGGCAAAAATTATAGAGCACTACCCCGATTACCAGT
The DNA here is from genome assembly GCA_017398125.1 of Bacteroidales bacterium. Lineage (GTDB taxonomy): Bacteria > Bacteroidota > Bacteroidia > Bacteroidales > UBA932 > Egerieousia. The sequence goes on along the minus strand of JAFQHE010000019.1, from coordinate 7,238 downwards.
TTGTCCTTGCAGGAGCCCCTGCAACCGAGACTTCGGTATATCAGGCAATCCTTGACAAGTTCAATATAAAGCTTATTGATGCCAAAGGTGTTCCATCAGGAAAAGGCAGAGAGGTAAAGCTTCTTAAAGGAGAGACTTACTCAATCCTCAAACATGCTAAAGCTGCGATAATCAGCTCCGGCACGGCAAGTCTTGAGGCTGCATTGATTGGCACTCCGCAAGTGGTATGCTACGGAGGAAATGAGATCAGTTACCGCATAGCAAAGCACTTTGTAAAACTAAAATATATAAGTCTGGCCAATCTGATCATGAATGCCGGACTCTTCAAAGAGCTTATACAACATGAATGCACACCGGAACTTATAATGAGAGAACTCAACAGGCTCCTTGATGATATTCCATACCGGGAAAAGATGATGGATGACTATGCCAAAGTAAGAAACATTCTTGGTGGCAAAGGGGCATCTGAAAAGGTCGCAAAAGCGATGATTGTTGAGTTGGAAGCTATGATGAAAAACAATTCGTAAATTCATGAGCTTGTGACTGACAAAATCCTAAATAAACGTTTGTTAAACGTGTAAACCGAACTGAACATACGGCTATTTAGAGACTGAAAAACGTATAAACTTATAAACGTATAAACGCATAAACATATGCGTGCAAACGACAGAAATTGAACTACGACATAACACTGATTGAACAATAACAATAGATAAATCAAATTACAATGAAGATTCACGCATACAAATATCAGGGAGCAGGAAATGATTTTGTTATCCTTGACAACCGCAACGGCGAATATGAGTTTCTTACCAATGAGCATATAAAACTGCTTTGCGACAGACGATTTGGAGTCGGATCCGACGGTCTTATGTTGCTTGGCAAGAGCGACAAATATGATTTTTCAATGCGCTATTTCAATGCAGACGGATACGAAGGATCAATGTGCGGTAATGGAGGCCGCTGTCTTGTTGCCTTTGCGGCGCATCGTGGCATAAAGAAATTTGAATTTGAAGCAATTGACGGATACCATCAGGCTGAGGTGCTTGATTATACAGAGCACAGATGTATTGTCAAGCTAAGAATGATTGATCTTGAAGAGTGCCAGAAATACTCTGAAAATGCATATTTTTTGAACACCGGCTCTCCTCACTATGTTGAGTTTGTAGAGGATGTTATGAATTACCCTGTTGACGAAAAGGGAAAATACTGGCGATACCATCCCGATTTTAAAGGTGGCACAAATGTGAATTTTGTTGAGATATGCGACAAAAACATTAAGGTGCGCACATACGAGAGAGGTGTGGAAGCTGAGACATTTGCATGCGGAACAGGAGTTACTGCCTCATCAATTGCTACATACCTGTATGATCAGAAGAGAGGTTTTGCACAAAAGGAGAGCTGCATACAAACTCCTCAAGGAGAGGAATACTCTGAAATTGAAGCCGTAAAATACGATATTCAAGCTCTTGGCGACAAACTTGCGGTAAACTTCAAATTCAATAAAAAGAGCAGGCTCTTCTCAGATATATATCTTACAGGACCTGCTACCTTTGTATTTGAAACCCTTATTGAAATCTAATAAACCCTCTCTCCGAATATCCTGGTTCCAATGCGGACCAGGGTACTTCCATACTCAAGTGCAATGTGATAATCATTGCTCATACCCATTGAGAGCTGTTTGAATTCTGGAAATCTGTCGGGATATTTGTTTTTTATAAATTCAAATGTTCCCGACAATTTTTTGAATTCACTCCTAATAAGTTCCTGATCATCGGTATATGAGGCCATGCCCATAATACCGCACAACTCTACACCCTGAAGAGGATTTTCTGCAATATCAGAGATAAGTTCCAACAGCTCATCCTCCGAAAAACCTTGTTTGGTCTCTTCAGTGGCCACAAAAAGTTCTAGAAGACAATTAACCTTAAGATTCCTGGCAACAGCAAACTTGTTTATCTCAAGCAGAAGGCGCTTGCTGTCTACAGAATGGATTAGTGAAACATAAGGTATGACCATCTTGAGCTTATTGGTCTGGAGATGGCCAATAAAATGCCATTGGATATCATCTGGCAAGACCGGAGCCTTTGCCGCCAACTCTTGTGGACGGCTCTCGCCAAATATACGTTGACCTGCATCGTATGCCTCCATAATGGAGTCGGCAGGATGAAATTTTGAAACTGCCACCAACCTTGCGGATGACGGCAGTTCACTTTTAATTTTGATTATCTCCTGTGCAATTGACATGATCAGAAGTTATATTAAACCTATTTTTTATTCTGCATTCTACGATCCATCTCTCTGCGTTTGGCCTGCTGCTGTCTCTGCAACTCAGCCTGCTGCCTCTGCATCTCCTCAAGTCTCATCTGCCATTTTGATTTAGGCTTAGCCTTTGCATTTGAAGCTTTGGCCTGGAGCTGTGCATAAATTTTCTTCTCATCAACAAAGAATTTTCTTATAACCCAAGTCTGTATAAGTGTGATGATGTTTGAAAGCATATAATAATAGCTTAGACCACTGGAGAAGTTGTTACACAACACAACCATAAATATTGGCATAAAATAGAGCTGCATTCCTCTCATTCCAGCCATATTGGGATCCTGAGGCATCTGGTCCATATTCATCTTTGAATAGAAGAACATTGAGATACCCATCAATAGGGCAAAAAGACTCACATGGTCACCGTAAAGAGGAATATTGAACGGAAGATCAAGAATTGAATCATAACCACTCAAATCCTTAGCCCACAAGAAACCCTCCTGACGCAACTCAAATGATGCCGGGAAGAAACGGAACATTGCAAACAGTATAGGGAACTGTAACAACATAGGAAGGCAACCACCAAACATACTTACTCCAGTTTTGCTGTAAAGAGCCATTGTCTCCTGCTGTTTCTTCATTGCATCCTCTTTCTTTGGATACTTGGCATTGATCTTCTCAATTTCAGGCTTAAGCACACGCATCTTTGCAGATGAAACATATGACTTGTATGTAAGAGGGAAGATAATAATCTTGATAAAGATAGTAAGCAACAGTATGATCAAGCCATAGTTAGATATGAACTTGCTCAAGAAATCAAAACAGTTGATGATGATTACCCTGTTGATCCATCCTATCAACCAACCGCCAAGGGGAACTATCTTCTCAAAACCATAGTCATAGCTCTTCAGTGTTTTATAATGGTTTGGTCCAAAGTAGAACTCAAATGGAATTGTAACATTCTCTGCAGCATTGTACTCAACCTGCATACTGGCATTACACTCCATCAACTCTCCTGTAGCATAGTAGCCGTCCGGTGTATTGAATTTATATGAAAGATTACCACCAGTAAAATCATTCTGGGCAACAAGTATTGAAGAGAAGAACTGCTGCTGGAATGCAAACCACTCAACTTTGGTATTCAACTCCTCTGAACTTGCCTCTTTTCTCAATCCCAAATCCTCCACATCACGCTCGTTCGGATATTTATATACAATTGTAGAGTAATTCTTCTCGTTGTCATAACCCTTTTCAAGTCTTGGAATAACAAGATCCCAATCTACCCCAATCTGAGAAAGATTTCTTGATATATACCTGTTCATGCCAACCATATTGACATCAAACTTGACCATATAGCTATCAGCAGGCAAAGTATAGATATAGTCTATATATGCATTACCTGCAAAATTCAATCTCATGACAAGAGATGTATCATCTGATGAAACTTTAGTAAATACAAAATCATCAGTACTTATCTGCTGGTCAGTATAGAATGATAGGGCAAATTTGCTTGCATCTTTCTTCAAAAGGTTAAGGTCAAGACTGTCGTGGGTATAGTAGTCTTTTACAAGTACCTGGCTTGGCTGTGCACCCTTGGTTGTAAAGACAATCTTTAGTTTTTCATTTTCCAGTGTATAATACTGAGCTTCAGCTTTGCTTGCAGCCTCCAATAACGAGTCAGCATAGACCGGTGCCTGATACGCATCATGAGCGGGTAACTGGTGAGTTGTAATCAAGCTGTCGGGAAGAGCCTGAATTGCTGCAGAATCTATTTTTGGTGCATTCTTCAAAGCCTCAGCCTGGGCAATGGAATCCGCTACAAATTGAGCTCTCTGCTGTTCATTGAAAACTTTGGTATTGTACCAGCTGAATCCAATAAGTATTATACCGATAAGCACAAAACCAAGAACCGTATTCTTATTCATCTCTAATCTCTTTAATCTTTTTAAAACTGATTATCAATAACTTTAATTTTCTCCTCTATTTGAATCATCTCGCTCTTGGCAAGATCTATCTTCTTCTGAAGATCAGAAATAAGGGCATCTGCATTTTTTGATTTTGCAAAAAATCCCATATTATTCTCGTATGTAGCAATATCCTGCTCCATCTTTCTGTAGCGTGCAATAAGTTTCTCACGCTCATTCCTCAAACCTCTTCCGCCTTTTCCTGAATTTTTAAGTTCAGCTACCATTCTCTTGAACTTGTTGAGTTTCTTCTCACTGTCAAGTGATCTGATATCGGCAAAATGAATATCCATAGCCTTGTTCCATGCAGCCTGAACACCCTCCTTCTCCTTGATAGGTACAAATCCTATTTCGTTCCATCTATTTTGGAACTCTCTCATTGCTTGGATATTATTCTCTTTAGAATCGCTGATCTTAAAGGCCTTGACCTCTTCAATCAAAGCGAGTTTTGCAGCAAGATTTTCTTCATAATTCTCAGCCAACTGACCAAGTTGTTTTGACTTGTTATCAAAGAAATGGTCACATGCCGCTCTAAATCTCTTCCACACAAGTTCGGATTGTTTTCTTGCTACTGGACCAATCTCTTTCCACTGCTTCTGTATATTTATGAACTGATCTGTTGTCTTCTTCCAATCTTCACTGTTCATAAGGGCCTCCGCCTGCTCACACAAAGCAATTTTCTTGGCAAGATTCTCCTCCATTACATTTTTGAAGTTAGAATAATACTCTCTCTTGGCATCATAGAATTTGTCGCATGCAGCTCTGAAGCGGTCATAAATTTTCTGATTATCCTTTTTGGCAGCAAAGCCTATATTTTTCCACCTTGCCTGAAGGGATTCCATCTTCTTTGTTGCAACATTCCATTCATTGGACTCATCAAATTTTGATGCAACTATCTCCTCAGCAGCCTCACAAAGTGCAACCTTTTCAGAAAGATTCTTTTTCTGCTCCTCCTTAAGTCCCTCAAAGAAATTCTGATGTTTCTTATTGATTACTGTAGTAATTGCTTTAAATCTCTCCCAAATGCTCTCCCTATACTCTTTGGCTACAGGACCCAACTCTTTCCACTCTTCATGAAGTTTCTGCAACTCCTTAAATGCAGTAACAATATTAGGTTCATTCTCAAGAGCTTCTGCCTTTTCACACAATTTTGTCTTTAATTCAAGATTCTTTTTGAAATCCAAATCTCTGAACTCGTTATTAATTTTTATATAGTCATAGAACTGCTCTACATACAATTGATAGGATTCCCACAAATCCTTTGCCCTGTTTTGAGGCACCATAGTTATGGCTTTCCACTGGTTCTGAAGCTCTCTGAATGCAGGGAAAGTTGAATTTACATCCTCCACACTCTCCAATAAAGCTTTTATCTGCTCAATGATATGAAGTTTTTTTGCAAGATTCTCCTCTTTTACCTTCTCAAGCTGTGCAATATATTCGGCTCTTGAATTTTTATATTGAGAATACAGCTGTTTGAAATTTCTTTCAATTGAAACAAAAGGATTCGCCTTTGACTCGGTATTCTGATATTCTCGAACATCACCGTCAACCAGTTGCGCATCAATTGCCTCCTTGTTTTCCTGTGGAATTGTACCATCTGGAGTTTGTGAAACTGCTTCACTGCCAAAGCCAGCTTCTGATTTTGCCTTTTTCAACTCCTTATAAAAGGCTGTTTTTATTAGATCTGCATTTTTGTAAAGTTCCTGCTGGTCAGCCCTGTCCAACATTTGTTGGAACGCATCAATCAGACCATTCAGATCCATCTCAGAATAATCAGGTGTTTCAATCTGCTCATTATTCACTGCAATTTCTAGCATTTCTTGTGTAGAATCCTGTAATTCAATACCTTGATTCTGCTCACTTAAAGCGGTAGTATTTTCTTCCATAACTTTAGTTTTAAAACTAATAAAATTAATAACTTGCAAATATAAGCAAAAAAAATCTCTTAAAAGTATATGTAAACCATAATATAAAATTAATTACCTTTGCATTATGACACGAATAGACATTTTGACTGTTGTTCCGGAACTATTGGAAAGTCCGCTCAACCACTCTATAGTACAACGCGCAAAAAACAAAAAACTTGTGGAAATTCATATTCATGACATACGTGAATATGGCAAAGGCAATTACCATCAGGTAGATGATTACAGCTACGGTGGAGATGCAGGGATGATTCTGATGATTGAACCAATTTACAAGCTCATCACAAAATTGAAAGAAGAGCGCAATTATGATGAAATTATATATATGTCTCCCGACGGAGAAGTATTAAATCAGCCTATTGCAAACCACCTCTCCTGCAAAGAAAATATTATGATTCTTTGCGGCCACTATAAGGGAATTGACCACAGGATAAGGGAACATCTGATAACCCGTGAAATATCAATTGGAGATTATGTGCTTAGCGGAGGAGAACTTGCAGCGGCAGTTCTTTGCGACTCTATTATCAGACTTATCCCAGGAGCTATATCAGATGAGACATCTGCCTTAAGTGACTGCTTCCAGGACAATTTGCTATCCGCACCGGTATACACCCGTCCTGCAGACTTCAACGGTTGGAAAGTTCCGGAAGTTCTCCTGAGCGGAAACCCCAAACTTATAGCCCAATGGCAGGAAGAGCAGGCTCTTGAACGGACAAGACAGCTACGCCCCCATCTTCTTGAAGATTAAAGTAGAAGAGGCCACAACGCCTCTTCTTTTTTTTATATCCAGTAAAAGATGCGCATAGAGGGAGCTATTGATTCCATTCTATAAGCAACAATATTCAGTATCAGCAACCGATTCAGCACTCATTACTGCAGATTTCCAAATAGTTGGAAGAGCTTGAGAGAGACAGAGCAAAAATAAAAAAAGAAGAACACGACTCTGGGCAAAAAAAAGACCTCCAGCCATTTCTGACTGAAGGTCTCAATAAGTTGGCGGCTACCTACTTTCCCACTTGGTATAGCAGTATCATCGGCACTAATGGGCTTAACTTCTCTGTTCGGTATGGGAAGAGGTGGATCCCCATCG
>JAFQHE010000003.1 GCA_017398125.1 Bacteroidales bacterium | reverse complement strand
CAGCAGGCTCTACACCTATGTTGTCGATCAACAATCCATTCCTGCTCAAAATATAGAGAGAGGGTGCGAATTGTTCCATTTGCTGGCAACTTCTCCAAGTTTATTGGATGAGATGGTGGTAAAAGTTTCAAAAGCGGTGGCTGCAAAGAAATACAGTGAGATCAAAAATTTAATCGACGGCAGATATATCGGCTACTCATACACTCCAAGCCAGATGAGAAGGGTTCAAAGTCTGTTGTTCAGTATTCCAGAGGTTACAGATGCGGATAAAGCTAAATTTCTGAAGGGTTATAAGGCATTTTTGGAGTCCCAGCTCAAAGGAGTGGATAAAGATTTTGAAAAGTATAAAGATGTTGTCATCCCAGAAGAAAATAAAGATGTGGTGCCAGCCATGATGATGATCATGTAGCCTTTTAAGAGGCTGCCCGAGGCTTTTTTAAGAGGCTGACCCAATGTGGTATCTTTCACTTCGGGTCAGCTTCTTAATTTTATTGTTCCTTTGTAAGAAGTTCATCAATTGCTTTGTCAATCCCCTCTCCACGAATGTTTTTGGCAGCAATTTTTCCCTCTCTATCTAACAGGATTAGGTGCGGTATACCACTGAACTGATACTCTTTCATAATCTCTTTGCCTGCTTCTGGTGCAAGAATCTGAGTCCATGACATCTTTTCTTCATCAAGAGCCTTTAGCCAGTCTTCTTTTTTGCTGTCGATGGATACACTCAAAACTTCAACACCTTTTGAATTATATTTGGCATGCACCTCTTTTACATGAGGAATTTCTTGACGGCAAGGGCCACACCATGATGCCCAGAAATCAATAAGGAGTATTTTACCCTTGAAATCTGCATTGCCAATCATCTCTCCATTTGGGTTGGAGTATTTGAATTCAGGTGCAGGTTTGCCTATGGCAAGTCTCTCTCTTTGATATCTCTCCTCTTCAACTTGAGCCTTATACTTTTTGATTGGTGCATAATTTTCATTTTCAGCTTCAATTTTTGCAATGGTTGCGTCAATCAGCCCTGCATCTTTAATTTTATTGAGGCTCGGCAATACTGCAATTATACTTTTGCGGTTACCATAATGCTCTACTATGTATTTTATACGTGAGTCGTACTCATTATTGAGCATGTCATAATTTTTCATTGTAAGAGCACCTCTCTCTTCATCTGATATTGTTTTGAGGGAATATGGAGTTTGAGACAGAGATATCATCATCTGGTAGTTCCTATAGGTCTCGTGATTGTATAAATTCATTACTTCATTAAGCGGACCACCGTTTATATGAACATAAGAGCCTGTTTTCATCACAATTTTGGCAGTATCCTTTCCTCTGAAATTAATATCAAGATTTTCATCTTCTGCCCAAAAATTTACTGATTCCCATTTTTTGCAGTCGAGAGTATACAAGCCTGGTTCATCAACTTTCATGGTATACTCATAAGTGCCGTTAGGATTAATACCGAATGTATCAATTATGATTTTGTTGAAACCATCCCTTTTTGAGATTTCCATCTTGAAACGGGGGTCATCGAACTGAACTTTACCTTTGATTGTAATGTAATTGCCGTTTTGGGTGGTACAACCTACAAGTCCAAAGAAGGTAAATGCCAACAGTATTTTTTTCATTATTCCAATTATTAAGTTAAACAAAGAAATACATACCTATTATTGTAAATGAAGATCAATAATAAGTATAATCAGCTTTTATCTTTGGACAAATATGCCGCAAATGTATAAAATTTTTGAGAAAATCAAAATTATGAGGTTAGGGTAAAGCAAAACGATGTTGTACTAAAAGAAAGCATATCTTTGGACAATATGCATTAACCTAATATTTAATCAAAAAAGAACTAATACTACATGAAACACCGAATTAGCCCACAATTGGGTTCTGCCAGGAAATTGTCGGTAGCCATGTTATTGATGATTTCTGTGATGTTTTTATCTCTTCGTGGATATGGTGCATCTACAGAGGTTATTAGTTTGGCCCAGCAACAAACAATTAAGATTATAGGTACAGTGTATGACGCTGATACAAAAGAGACTTTGCCGGGAGCAGATATATTCATTGCATCTGGTAAGGTAAGAACAGTATCTGATATTAACGGTAATTTTACACTCAATCTGCCGGCTGGCGTTGAGAGCATTACTGTTGCTTATGCAGGGTATAAGGAGCAGACTGTTGATGTTACAGGAAAAACAAAGGTAAGTGTGTATATGGAAATAGAGGCGTTGCAAATAGAGAAACTTGTTGTAACAGGTGCTTTTACAAGGCAACAGAATACATATACAGGTGCTATTACCGCAGTTAAATCAGAAGATCTTGTAAAAACAGGTACAATCAATGTTATTCAAGCATTGAGTGCAATTGATCCGTCGTTTGTAATGATAGATAATAATTTATCAGGATCAAACCCTAACGCTTTGCCTGATTTGCAACTTAGAGGAGCCGGCTCTTTTACCGATATGAAGAATACATATTCAACCTCTCCAAATCAGCCATTATTTATAGTTGATGGTTTTGAGCAGTCGTTGGAAAGGATACTGGATATGGATATGAACCGTGTGGCAAGTGTTAATGTGCTAAAGGATGCCACAGCAAAGGCCATTTATGGTGCAAAAGCGGCAAATGGCGTAATTGTTATTGAAACCAAAGTACCTGAAGAGGGTAAACTGAAGGTATCCTACAAAGGCGAGCTTAATCTGCAGGCTCCTGTTTTAGGTTCATATAACCTTTTGAATGCAAGGGAAAAGCTTGAACTTGAAAAGATTGCGGGGGTCTATTCATCAACAGATCCTTACTATCAAATTATTGCAGATCAGGAATATAATGAATTATATAAAGAGGTGTTGAGGGGCGTTGATACAGATTGGCTTGCAATACCTACAAGGGTTGGTATAGGTCATAAGCATTCTTTGAATTTTGAAGGAGGCGACAACACAATAAGATACAATGTGAATGTGGCTTATAACGATGTTGCCGGTGTAATGAAAGGCTCAAACAGAAAAACATTTGAAGGCGGTTTCAATCTTCAGTATCGTTATAAAAATTTGTTGTTCAAAGAGCAGTTCGCATTTTTGGATAATAATGCAACAGAGTCTCCTTATGGTAATTTCTCGGATTATGCAAAGATGAACCCATATTATAGGCCGTACGACGAGAATGGAAATGTAAATAGGGAGTTAGGAGGATATTCAACATTACAATCGTATGATGTAATTTATAACCCAATGCTTAATGCTTACTCAAATTATAAGGATGAGAGCAAGTATACCGATTTCACAAACAATTTTTATATAGAGTGGAAGCCGTTTGCTGATTTTAAGGCCGTTGGTCGTATAGGTATTACCAAACGCAAAACACAAGATGATTTGTTTTATCCGAACAATTATACAACATTGGAATTCAGTTCTCCTTACAATTATATATCTGTTCAGCCGGATGATCCAGATGATGCCTATTTTAAAAGGGGCCTATATCAACAGACTCTTCAGGATATGACAACAATGTCTGCCGATATAACATTGAACTGGTCTAAACAGATAAAGAAACACTTAGTATTTTTGAATGCCCAATATAATATTTCAACAACAAGCAGTAAATCAACTTTATATGAGGGCGTTGGATTCCCCGACAATGCAACTGAGATTACACAGGCTCTTCAGTACAGAGAGTCTTCGAAACCGTCGGGATATGAAAACAAATCAAGAGAATTGGGATTTATTGCATCTGTAAACTACTCATACGATTCGAGGTATCTGTTTGATGCCAACTATAGAGCGAGTGCATCTTCGTTGTTTGGTGCAAATAATAAATGGGGACACTTCTGGTCGGTTGGAGCAGGATGGAATCTTCATAACGAAGCTTTCATGAAGAATGCAGACTGGATCAATCTGATGAAGATAAGAGGCTCGTTTGGTTATACAGGTTCACATAATTTCTCTTCATTTCAGGCCATAGCTACATACTCATTCTTTAATAATGATGTGTATGATAATGTAATTGGTGCTTATTTGATGGCAATGCATAATCCGGATTTGAAATGGCAGCTTACAGAAGATTTTAATATAGGAATGGATCTTACTCTGTTCAATAGATTGGATCTTACTGTAGACTATTATGAGAAAAACACCTCAAATCTGCTTACTCCAATTACAGCAGCTCCTTCTATGGGATTCTCAACCTTTGTGGAGAATCTTGGTGATTCAAGAAACTACGGTGTTGAAGGTAAAATTAATGTGAGAATTTTAAATAATGCCAAGAGTGATGTATATCTATCGGTATTTGGAAGTGCTGCATGGAATGTAAATAAACTTGAGTCGATAAATGAAGCTCTTGCATCAATAAATACCGAAACAAATAAGGAGTTTTCAGGTGCCTCAAATAATCTTGCAGAAGAGTTGAAAAAGACTAAACCAAGAGTTGAATATGCCGAAGGGGTATCTTTAAGTGCAATATGGGCTGTGCCATCATTGGGTATAGATCCTTTGAATGGTAAGGAGATTTTTATAGACAGATTTGGCAAGCCTACATACGACTGGAGTGTATTAGACAAAAGACCTATGGGAGATGCCATGCCTAAAGTACAGGGTACTTTTGGAGTAAATTTTGACTATAAGGGTTTTACTGTTAATGCTATATTGGGGTACAAAATTGGTGGCCAATATTATAACAGTACTTTAGTTGAAAAAGTGGAGTGTGCTGATGTAAACTATAATGTAGATAAAAGGGTTCTTCTCGACAGATGGAATACCCCTGGAGTTGCGGCAAAATATAAGGCACTTACAATGTACAATCAAGTTCCTACCCGCCCTACTTCGAGATTCATACAAGATTTTGACGAACTTAAAATGACAAGCCTCAATGTAGGTTATGATTTTCGTAACTGGGCATTTATGAAAAGAGGCAAATCTATAGAGAGATTAAAATTCTCCGTAGCTATGAATGATTTGTTCAGAATATCTACCGTAAAAACAGAGAGAGGTACATATTATCCTTATGCACAATCGTTTATTTTCTCTGCTCAAATAACATTCTAATTTATGGAGGAATAGAAATGAAAATGAAAAAATATATAAAATTACTATTTTGCCCAATGGCGTTGGCTGTTGTTATGGGCTCATGTTCAGATTGGTTGGAAGTAAAGCCGTCCAATCAGATTGCGGCAGATGAGATGTTCTCAAAAGAAGAGGGTTTTAAATCGGTACTTACCGGAGTTTATACAAATATGACAGAGGCCTCGTCTTATGGTAGGGAACTGACATTTGGAGCCATGGATTATCTTGCCCAATATTGGGTTAATCCTAATCAATACTCTACATATTTTGCCATGGCAACATACGATTATAAAACATCAAATGCAATGAATTTAGTGGATCCTATTTGGAATAACCAATATAATTCCATTGCCAATTTGAATGATATGCTCTCGTATATTGATGTAAATAAAAATGTATTCTTATCTGAAAAAACTCGTTCCATTATAAAGGGCGAAGCTTTGGCACTCAGAGCATTTTTGCATTTTGACATGCTTAGGGCATTTGCTCCACATAATTTTGGTACAGGCAAAGAGAATACCGACAAGTGGTTACCTTATGTTGAGGAGTATACAAAAAACACAAAAGAATCTTTATCGAATACAGATTTTGTTGGAAAAGTCTTGCAAGATATTGAGGCTGCTGCTGAACTTTTGAAAAATGATCCGATATATACAGGTGAAACACTTAATGATACATATTTTGCAAATAGGGTATTCCATTTGAACTATTATGGGGTTAAGGCATTGGCAGCCCGTGTCTATATGTATATTGGTGATAAAACCAAAGCTGCAGAGTGTGCTTTAGAGGTTATAGAGGCTCAGGTGAACAAGGGTTTGTTTGCTTGGGTGAATATTGATGATGTAACACATACAAATGATGCAGAAAGAGACAGATTGTTTGCATCAGAACATATATTTGCCCTTAATGTGCGGAAGTTGGCAGATAATATCTCGGCATTTGTAGGCCTCGAAAACACTATGAATGCAATCAAATTGCAGAAGGGTAAAGCTATATTTGAGTCTCTTACTGAATATCGTGAGAAATTTGTGGATAATAATGATTTTTGTACAAAATTCAATCAGCCCGACGGTGCTTCTTCAAATTCTGTGAATAAATTTTTAAGGAGAATGCCAATGTTAAGAATTTCTGAAATGTATTATATCCTTGCAGAGTGTACCGGTGATATTTCATATCTTAATACTGTGAGAACGCACAGAGGAATTGTGACAGAACTTGATGCATCTGCCAATTTTGAAACTGAACTCAAGAAAGAGTATGAAAAAGAGTTTATAGGGGAGGGCCAATTCTTTTTCTTTAATAAGAGAAAAGGAAATTTGACCATCAATTCAAAAGTTGGAGGATATACATTGCATATGCCTCAAACTGAAATAGATTTTGGTAACAGACCTCGTCCAACCATTTAATTATGAGTGCTATTATGAAAAAGATATTTTTAATTGCAGCTGCGTTAACTGCTTTGTACAGTTGCAGCGAAGATGAAATAGAATTGTACAAAGGGCCTGCATTTACCCAAATTAATGCTTTAACTCCGGTAATTGGTGCGGTTAATGAATGGTATGCCGACTCTGTTGCCTCTTATGATTTTTTGTCGGATCCTGCAAAAACAGAGGATATTGTAAGGGTACGAGTAGAAATTTCAGGGGTTAAATCAAATCAAGACAGAACACTTCATTTTGAATATGCTGGCGATTATAATCCAGCAACCCAAACTGATTTTCCGCAGAGTGTAACCATTCCAGCCGGTGAATTTACCAAAGAGTTGGAGTTTAAATTATTCAGACCTGCATTAGAAGATGAGGGAAGGGAGAATTATGTGAGAATGACCATTAAAGAAGAGGGTGAGTTTTTGCAAGGCCCAAATAGGGTTGCCCGTTTAGAGTTTGGTATGGTTCCAAGTTCATGGCCTGCTGATTGGGGTTGGAGTGCAGATTATTTCTTTGGTGAGGCGTCTAAAGTAAAATGGCAGATTATCTATGATTTGTTTGGAACATTCCATCTCGATGTTACCATTTCATGGGGTATGATATCGAATCATGCGGAATATAGTGCACCATTAAAGGAGTTTGTTGATGATTATAATAATGAGGCTGTGCAGATGGAGCGTAAATACGGCCCTATTCCACTTACAGATGAAAGGGGTAATATAATAACAATAGGATAGTGATATGAATAGTATAGTTATAAAAATAAGAAATGCAGCACTCGTGTTATTTATGGCGTTTGCCGTTGGAGGGTGCGTTAAAGATGATGGCAACTATGATTATAGGGAACTTCCTGCATTGGAAATAGATGGTTTTATTGTAAAATCAAATGGTTCTGATGTTGCTGTGGGTGAAGAAAACAGCATATACGTAAGTAAAAATGCAAATGTTGAGATATCTCCTGCGTACAATGTTAGCGAAGAGCTTGATCCTACATATGAGTGGATATTGTATCCTAATCCTAATACCGAAGATTTACCAGGTACTATACTCTCTACTGAGCCTAAGCTCAGCTATAAGTTTGTGGAGAAACCGGGTAAGTATGATTTGGTATTGAGGGTGATGAATAAAGAAGAACCAAATGATTTTAACAATTATTTGATGATTAGTCTTACAATAGAGGCTGTTAATGGTATTGCAATTTTGCACCGTGATGCCTCTGGAGCAGGTGACATTGCAATATTCAAGAGCGAAGAGATAGATTTAAGCTTGCAGGGCGATAATGTAGTATTTGAAAAAGAGGTTTATTCCAATATAAATGGAAGAAAACTTTCTAATCCTATGGCTCTTGCCTTTGATTATGATGCAGCTAACCGTTTCCATTTGGCGTACGGCAATGGAGTAAAATATTTGGATGTAGAGTTGATTGATGCAGATGTTGAAATGACAGATATCTTCTATAGACCGGAAGATATTCCGACTACTGTTACCTCAGCTTGCTTTGTAACAGGACTCAGAACAGGTACTATGCCATTCAGCTTTATGATAGCAAATAATAAATTGTATGGAAGGACAAGCAGCAGTTACTATGAAAACCATAACCAGTATTTGAAAATGTCGGACGCTAATTACTGCAATATGATTGTAATTAACAAAGGTGAATGGTCTGGTCATGTGGCATTCAACAAAACCGACAGATGTTTTGAGTACCTCGATTATGGTTGTGGTGGTATCATGTGGGGAATGGATTACACATTTAAACCTAAAAAAATTAACTCTTTAGGTGGTGAAGTTGATATTGCCAACACACAGATGGATGCTGTGGAGTTTGGAAAAACCTCCTCTACTCTTAATACTATTATGAAAGATGCAAACGGTTATTATCTAGTAGGTTTTACATATCCTGAAAACGGAGCTGAGAGTGAGTGTCTTTACAAAACAGATATTACATCTGTTGAAGGTGTTGGGGAGAATAGTGTATGGGAAGTTGGATCTAAAGGGGAGTATATCTTCTATTCAAACGGTAATAAACTTTATACATACAGCATTGCAAACAATACAACTTCAGAGCAAAAAATTGGTTTGGAGAGTGGTTCCATTATTGTAAGACTTGAATTGTTTGAGGATAATTCAGGTACAAATACAGCAAACGACGGAGCTGTGTTGTTTATTGTAACCAATGATGGCAGCAGTTATTCATTCCATCAGTACACAATCAATCCGCTAACTGGAAAAGTTGATAATATGAGCGGTAAATCGGTTTCCGGGCTCGGTGAAGTTGTAGATATCGTGCATATTGCCAGATAGATGGTTGTTATCGTTACCGGATAGGTAAGATATAATAAAGAGAAACCACCTTTTGATATGAACCCCAAAAGTTACAAAAAAACTTTTGGGGTTTTGTTATGCAAGAAACATGGGCTATGCCTACCAATACAGATCCAGCCGGCCGATGTATTCGCCTTTTTCGCCATCATGTACAATTATAACATCCTTTCCCTGCTTGTCCTTTACGGTGAGCATATTTTCCATATTTGTATGTGAGTGGCCACCAACTATGATGTCAACGTTCTCAACATGGGTTGCTATATATTCGTCGTCGATGAACTTGCCTTTTATTTCTGTATAGAGTCCACAATGTGAGAGTGCTATTACAAGGTCACATTTATGCTCATTTTTCAGCTCTTTAGCAAGAGTATTCAGAACATCTTGCCGATAGCGCTGAAGCGGTACCATTGTAGCGTTGTAAGTGGTACCAACGTAGCGCTGAGAGCGGTACCACTCGTAGCACTTTAAGCGGTACCAAGAACCCGGTTTTGCCTTGTCGATGCAAATGTATTTATTTTTTCTT
>JAFQHE010000018.1 GCA_017398125.1 Bacteroidales bacterium | reverse complement strand
GAGTTGTTGAAAAACAAACAGACTAACGTTGTTAACTCTTTGGCAGGTAAAATTGCCGGTGTTAATGTAACAGCAGGTTCAGGTGCTGCAGGTGCAGGTTCTCAGATTATCATCCGTGGTGGTAACTCAGCTTCTGAGGGCAGTTCTAACCAGCCTTTGTTTGTTGTTGATGGTATCATCTATGACAACTCATCACCTAACGGTGGTAACTCAGGTACAGATGGTGTAACTGCTGCAGCCACTACTTTCTCAAACCGTGTAATGGATATCAACCCTGAGGATATCGAGAGCATGTCTGTATTGAAAGGTGCTGCTGCTGCCGCTCTTTACGGTTCACGTGCTGCCGACGGTGTTGTTGTGATTACAACCAAAAAAGGTTCAACCGATGGTTCTATAAATGTTAATTTCTCATCTAAATATACCTATTCATCTGTTGCTTCAGTTCCTGAGATCCAGAGCAAATATGGTAGAGGTTCATACAATACTAATGGCTTGTTGCTATTGGAAGATGGTAGCGGTATTACATCATCATGGGGTGATGTAAATAACGGTCCTGTTTATGATAACATTGCAGATTTCTTCCAGGGCAGCTCAACATGGGATAACAGCGTAAGCGTTGCAGGTGGCCACAAAAACGGTAACTTCTATTTGTCAGCTTCTCGTTACGATCAAGATGGTATTATCCCTGGTACCGGTTATGACAAAACTACTTTCCGTTTCAACGGTGAGCAGAAATATGGCAGACTTACTGTAGGTGCTAATGTTTCTTACTCAGTTGCAAACACCGACAAAACCCTTACTTCTGCAGGTCTCTCTACAGATGGTGGTAACGGTACAATGAACGCATTGTATGGTTGGTCAAGAAGCGAGAATATGAGCAAATGGTTGAACGAGGATGGTACAAAATATTATATGTTCCCTCATCTTTTGCCAGAACAGCAAGGCGTTGAAAACCCTTATTGGATCATCAACAAAAACAAGATGACCGACAAGAACGAGCGTATCACAGGTGCTCTTTCTGCAAACTTCAAATTTACCGACTGGTTGGATTTGACTTACAGAATGGGTGTTGATACTTATGTAAATGACGCATACACTTATATTGCTCCAGATGGTAACTTGAGCAAAGATTATCAGAAAGGTAGCTTGAGCAAATCAAGAATCAAATACAACTATTTGAATACAAACTTGATGTTGAACTTCCACAAAACTTGGGGAGATTTTGATGTTGCAGCATTGGTTGGTACTGCTACTGAGAGTACAGAAAGCAGCAGACATGCTCAATGGGGACATACTTTCAATGTTCCTGGAACGATCTCTTTTGACAATATCCTTAAAGAGAATAAAGAGGCAAGCGACAGAATCAGCCAAAAACGTCTTGTAGGTGTTTACGGTGAGATTAGAGCATCTTGGAAAAATATGTTGTATTTGACAGTAACCGGCCGTAACGACTGGTCTTCTGCTCTTCCTGTAGATAACCGTTCATACTTCTATCCATCAGTATCTGGTTCATTCGTATTCACTGAGGTTCTTCCTAAGAATGATGTTCTTACATTCGGTAAGATCCGTGGTTCATGGGCTGAGGTAGGTAAAGATACTGCACCTTACACTACAAACACCTCTATGTGGCCAACTCAGATTGTAAATGGCAACTTCATGGGTATCGGTAACTCTTGGAGTGCTGGTCACAGATTCTTGAAACCTGAGAAACAGAGAGCTTGGGAGGTTGGTGCCGAGTTGAAATTCTTCAACGGAAGATTGGGTATCGACTACACTTACTACAAGTCTGAGACATCAAACCAGATTGCTTCACCTCGTTTGGCTCAATCTACCGGTTATATCATGTTTGCAATGAACTCAGGTTCAGTTAAGAACAAAGGTATGGAGCTGATGGTTACAGGTATGCCTGTAGATACTAAAAATGTTACTTGGGATATCACTTTGAATATGGCAGGTAACCGTGGTACTCTTGGCGATTTCGTGGATGGTATCAACTTTATGAAAGTTACAGATGTTCAGCTTGGTGGTGTAATGGCTGCTGCAATTGCAAATGGTGGTTATTTCCTTGGTTTGCTAGGTCATAAATGGGTTAAAGCTACAGATGAGAATGGCGTTGAAACCGGCCAATATATGGTAGACCCTAATACCGGTTTGTACAAATATTCAGCAACTGATGAAGTAGTAGCTAACCGTGAGCCTAAATTTACAGGTGGTTTGACCAATACTATCCGTTGGAAAGATCTCACATTCTCATTCCTATTGGATTTCCGTGTAGGTGGCGACATTTACAACGGTACCCAATACTACTTGACTTCAATGGGACAATCTATGAGAACTTTGGATCGTGAGTCTGTTACTGTAGAGGGTATAAATTCTGCAAGCGGTGAGCCTGTTAGCTATACATATAAGAGAGGTGAAACCTATATGATTAATGGAGTTAGCCGCTCAGGTGAGTATATGATCCAACAGTATTGGATCAATCATTGCGAAAACGCAGACAATTTCTTGCAAGAGGTAAACTGGTTGAAATTGCGTTCAGTAAACCTTTCATACGATTTCACTAACTTGATTAAAGGTCAGAATGTATTGAAAGGCCTTTCAGCTTCATTCTCAGCTAATAACCTGTTTACTTGGTCTAACTACGAAGGTGGTATGGATCCTGAGGTTGCAGCAGTTGGTGCAGCAGGTGGTTCTGGCTCTGTAGGTATTGACTATTGCGGTGTACCAGTTCAGAGAACATTCTCTTTTGGTCTAAACCTAACTTTCTAAAAATTTAAAAGATTATAATAATGAAAAAAATATTATCAATAGCTCTATCGCTAATCTTGATTTTTGGAGCATCTTCTTGTGAGAGGTGGCTGGATGTAAATACCGATCCAAACAGTCCTAACAGTGAGAGTGCTACCGTAGAACTCAGACTGCCTTGGATACAATACTACTATGCGTTTGCATGGGGTAATGCAAGTGTAAGGTCTAACGCCATTACTCAAATTTTTACTACAACAAACAATAACCTTGGTCAGTTTGACGCAAATAATGATGCTTCTAAACTTGCAAACTGGGATCCTCATCAGGATGTGAACCTAAGAACTTACCAACGTTGGTTTACAGGTGCTGCATGTAATATTCCTGACCTTATCAACAGAGCACAGAAAGAGGGTGCTACCCACTATGAAGCTGCTGCTTTGACTATCAAATCTATGGGCTTTATCATGATGGTGGATTTGATGGGTGATATACCTTACAGCCAGGCTCTTACTGCTGATGTTTCTCCTGCTCCTGACAAAGGTGAGGATGTTTATGCAGGCTGTCTTGCAGATTTGGAGAGAGCAATCGAGTTGTTCTCAGAGCCACAGGCTCAGGGTGCTACACTTCTTTCAGAAGGTGATGCCTGGTGTGGTGGTGATGCAAGCAAATGGTTGAAACTCTGCTACGCTCTTAAAGCACGCTGGTTGGGTAACCTTTCAAAAACAGACCAATATGATCCTAATGCAGTATTGGATGCTATCAGCAAAGCTATGCAGTCTAACAGCGACAATGTGAAGATGACACATACAAATGTTCCTAAAGGTTCAGATGATCCTATCTTGCCTGGTGGTACTTATGGAAATAGCATTATATGGTCGAATGTTTCACACAATGCAAGCTCAAGTAGTTATGACCTTGCAGGCAACGAGCGTCTTAACAGATGGTATGTAAATCTTCTTACCAACTTTAAAGAGACTGGTGTTGAGGATCCACGTGCAGACAAACTTTTGCCTCACATGATGACAAATGTTGTATTGAATGAGAATGGTACTGCTATTGTAGATTATGAGTGGAGAAGAGATGAGGGTATAAATCTGCAGGGAATTGATGAGGGCTGGAAAAAAAGCAGATATGAAATCTCTGCTATCAGGAGCCTTTTCTCATTTGCTGATGCTGATACCAAACTGAGCTATGACAAAGAGAGTATTGAGCAATGCTATGTATCTGTAGATGCTTTTATTGCTGCTGTAGAGAAATATTATGAAGGAGCAGTAATTGAGAATACAGAGAGCAGCATTGATGTAACTTACCTTGCTGGTATGATGTATTGTAATGTTGCAGAACCTCAATATGTTGAGGATATCAAATATGTAAGCTATGCTTCAGATAATGTTGCTGATGCTTGGGGACTTTCTGCAACAGATATGAGCTGCTACTACTCTAACTCAGATGCTGTAACAAGAGGTATGGGTTATGTTCAGGGAACAAGTACATTCTATGCAAGACCTGATTCAGATACAGATATCATGACCTACACTGAGATGTGTTTCCTAAAAGCAGAGGTATTGTTCAGAAAAGGTGATAAAGGTGGTGCTTATGATGCTTATATTAAAGGTATTAAAGCTCACTTTGACCGCATGAACGACAAACTAAGATATTGGGAAGGTCTTGGATGCTGTACTACTGAGATGGGCTTTGATGTATCAATGACTTATGCTCCAATGCCTCAGTCTGAGATTGATGCATATATGAGAAGTGAAGCTGTAGCACAATCTGCAGCTGAACTTACAATGTCTGACATTATGATGCAGAAACTTATTGCAATGGGTTATGATTATCAGAACTGGAATGATATGCGTAGATTCAACTATTACGCAGGTAACATTGCTGACTATGGTGTAATCTATACCGAAATGCAAGAGCCGGTATACAGAACTTGCACAAACTCAGAGTTCGATTCTAACGACCAGTCTGACAGATTCTATGTAAGACGTTGGCAACAATGTTATTATGAAACAGACTTCAATACAACTGAGACTTTGAACTTTGTTCTTGAGAACTACGGTCAGTATGGTGTTGAGGGATTGTATGATAATAAGATCTTCTCTATCCCTGTATGGTGGGACTGGACTAAATAGATGATTTAGAAACTTAAAAATTCTACCATTAATAGTTATTTGTCAAGTATGGGGCATATATAAAGTGCTCCATACTTTTGCATTTTTTTCATGTGTGTACACTGCGCAGGCAGACAAATGAAAGATTACTGTTGATTCTAAAGGAAATTATTGATAAAGAGATAATGAGGTATTTGTATTTTTATGTCAGTAAAATTTCTTTTATTAAATAATCTTACTATATTTGTCTACTTTTAAGATACACTCTGAAGAGGGGTGGGGCGAAGCGTAAATATAACGTTCGTTAATTTTATACACGTCAGCATGAGGGGCTTGCTATAAACTATGTGCAAACTGGATTGTTACTTACAGAAATATTTAAAATGAAAGTTTCATGTATGTTTCAACCAACCTTAGGGGGTATCTGCGCATAGTTGCGCCGACCCTTTTTTTACTCTCCCTGCTTTTTGTCGCGACAGATATTCTTGCACAGGAGCAGGAGATTGCTGTCAAGGGACGGGTAACCGATTCCCAGGGTGAGCCGCTGATTGCTGTGAGTGTAATTCTCAAGGGAACAGAGAGAAATGCCACTACAAACATTGACGGCATTTATGAGATAACCGCCCCTTCAAACGGCACCCTTGAATTCTCGACTATAGGAATGGTAACCCAGAGCATTGCTATAAACGGCAGGAGTTCCATAAATGTAGTCATGCAAGACGACAACCTCTTTCTTGAAGAGCTGGTAGTAGTAGGATATGGAACCCAGAGAAAGGAGAACCTCACGGGAGCAGTCTCTACCGTAAATGTAGAGAGGGCACTTGAGAACAAGCCCTTCACCGATCCGGCCAAGGGTCTGCAGGGTGCCATACCCGGACTCACAATTACATTTTCAAATGGAGCAATCAATAAGGATCCCGTTTTGAATATCAGAGGATTGGGCTCTCTCAATGCAGAAAATGGCGGTTCGCCGCTAATACTTGTAGATAATGTTGTGGTAAATGACATATCTGTTGTGAATGCGGATGACATTGCATCGGTGTCTGTTCTTAAAGATGCATCCTCTACAGCCATCTATGGTGCAAGGGCGGCTTTTGGCGTAATTCTGATAAAGACCAAGAGCGGAAAGACCGGCAGCAAATTCACCGTTTCATACTCCAATAATTTTTCGTGGGGAGCTCCAACCGTACTTCCAAAATTTGCAAAGGATCCCGTTGCAGAGATAGCGGCAATGGAGAATGCAATGACCAGGGCCAAACAGTCGTTTGACATGTTCGGTATGAAGGCTGCTCCGCTTATGGCCGGTATAGAGAGATGGAAGGCCAACTACTCAAAGAACAGAAAAAGCGACCAGATGATTATGGGCGAGGATTTTGAGATTCTTGATGGCGTAACCTACTTTTACCGTTTGTGGGATCCAGTAAAGATAATGTATCAGGAGTGGACTCCGCAACAGAACCATAACCTGCAGATAACAGGCGGCGGTGATAAGATCAGTTTCGCGTTGAGCGGTGCCTATCAGTATCAGGAGGGTATCTTGAAAATCAAGCCCGAAAAGCTCAACAAGTACAATCTCTCATTGAGTGTAAATGCCAATGTAAACAAATGGCTCGATGTTGACAGCCGCGTAAGCATCAGGCAATACGATTTCAAATACCCTTATGCCTATCAGGATCCATACTATTACATGTGGAGGTGGGGAACCTATTTCCCATACGGGCAATATACAGACCCTGAGGGCACAAATGCCTATTTCAGACATATCCCCGGGTATCTGCACAATGCAAATTACTGCACATATCAGGAGACCTACATGAATGCTCAAGTTGGCGGTACAATCAAGTTAGGTGATTTTGTGCAGCTCAGAAGCGAATTTGCCTACACAACAACTCATGGCAACAGGCATGAGGCGGGAGGATATGTAGCATTGTGGGATTTCTGGGGCGGTGGCCTGTCATACAATACCAAACTGCCAAGTTCATCATTTGATGAGACTGATTTTACTGCAACCCGAAGAACCCAGGTAACATCAAATACCTTTGTAACCTATGAGCAGGGGTTCAATAACCACATGCTTAAAGTCACATCCGGACTCAATGTTGAGGAGGGAACTTATCAGGAGCAGGTTGCAAAGAAATTGGGACTTATGGACAAGAACAATGGCCAGCTACCGCTTGCATACGGTACTCCAACTGTAAACGGCAATGCCAGCAATTGGGCGGTAATAGGCATGTTTGCCCGTGTCAACTACAGCTATCGGAACCGGTATTTGGTTGAGGTAAGCGGCAGATATGACGGATCCTCAAACTTCCCGGCACATAGCAGATGGGCGTTCTTTCCTTCATTCTCAGTAGGATACAGAATTTCTGAAGAGAACTTTTTTACCCCACTCAGAAATGTTGTCTCAGACATGAAGTTGCGCGGTTCTTACGGCCTTATCGGCAACCAGAATGTGGGTCCCGACAGATTTATACCAAAGATGACCACAGCTACTGCCGGATGGATTTCCGGAGGCGCCAGAGTCCTCTATACCGGTTTGCCTGCAAATGTCTCCCAAAACCTTTTCTGGGAGGATATTGCCACTTTGAACATAGGAACCGATATACGCCTGTTCAAAAACAAATATGGAATCACCTTCGAGTGGTTCCAGAGGGAGAACAGAAATATGTTGAGCGTGGGCGAGACCCTGCCTGAGGCCTTTGGAACAACTGCAGCAATGGTCAATGACGGACGTTTGAGGACACGCGGATGGGAGGTGACAATTGATGGATCACACACTTTCAATAACGGGCTTGATATTTATGCCAATATCAATGTCAGCGATTACAAAAGTGTAATAACCGAATGGAACAGTAACAGCGCCAATCTTTTGACCCAGAATTACAAAGGAAAGACAATCGGCGAGATTTGGGGCTTTGAAACCGACAGGTACTTTACTTCGGCAGCAGATGTAGCCGCGTCACCAAGCCAGACAGGACTCCAGACCGGGAACTTTGTCTACGGCCCCGGTGACATCAAATTCAAGGATAAGAACGGCGACAATGTAATTGATGCCGGCAACTCCACTCTTGACAGCCACGGCGACCTTGTAAAGATAGGAAATACAACACCCCGCTATCAGTACAGTGTAAGAGTTGGTGGAACATTCAAGGGCTTTGATGTCGACATCTATTTCCAGGGTATAGGCAAACGTAATCTCTGGGCAACAGGCAATGAGGCCATACCATACTACAGAGGTGCGGATGTAATGTACCAGCATCAGATGGATTTTTGGACAGAGCAGAATCCCAATGCCAAATATCCGCGTCCTTATGTAGGCAATGCCACATCGGCCATAAGCAACATGTACAAAATGGCAGATGCAGCAGCAAATTCGGGCAACAACTACTATCCTCAGACCAAATATCTTTTGAATCTGGCCTACTTGAGACTGAAGAATCTTACAATAGGATATACCCTGCCGAAGCAGTTGACAAGCAGGGCAAATCTTGAGAAGATGCGTATCTATTTCAGCGGAGAAAACCTCTTTGAGTTTGCCCAGAGGAAAATTCCTGTTGATGCAGAGATCACAGCAGGCTCCTCGACCTCAAATTTTTATGGCAGAACAGCTCCATTCTTCAGAAGCTTCTCATGTGGTATTCAATTGAGCATGTAGAAAATTACAAACATTAATACTCATTCAAATGAAAAGAGCTACTATATACATACTGGTGTCGGCACTCCTGCTTACCGCCTGTTCAAAGGATTTTCTTGACAAAGGCTCCCAGGTAATATTTGACGATACCAATTTCTGGACCAGTGAAAATAATGTGAAATCATACTGCTGGGAGTTCTATAACCTGTTCAAAGGTTATGGAACAGGTACTAATGGTGATTTTTACTTCACCACATTCAGTGATGATCAGGCTGCAACCGGAATGAATACATTTCCGACAACCGCACCTGCCTCTGACGGCAACTGGGACTACACTTACATAAGAAAGGCCAATCTTTTGCTGATCAGGGCACCTCAGGTTCCAATGAGCCAGGAGGCCATAAACCACTATCTTGGTGTGGCCAGGTTTTTCAGAGCCTACGAGTATGCAGAACTTATAAGGCATTTTGGAGATGTGCCATATATCAGCAAATACCTCGACCAGAGCGAGACAGAACTTATCTATACCGGACGTACCCCACGGAATCAGGTGGTGGATAGTCTGATTGCAGATCTGCGGTTTGCAGCCCAATATGTACGCGCCACAGAACGGAGCAAGTCACTTGGTGATGTAAATGTTCTCTCAAAAGAGGCTGTATGGGCCTATTTGAGCAGGGTTGCCCTCTATGAGGGTACCTATGCAAAATATGTCTCAGGCGATGGTGTGCGGGCAGAGCAGCTGTTGCGCATAGCAAAGGAGGCCGCGGGGAATCTTGTTGCCAATGGGGCATTGCCTTACAAACTTACTCCTGTTTACCAAGAGCTCTACGGCTCCCTTGATCTGTCAAAAAATGATGAAGTCATATTGTACAAGTCATATCTGTCGGGAATAATGACACACTCTGTTGTAGGATATACAAACAGCAGTACAATGATGAGCGGGCTTACAAAAGATGCTGTAGACTCCTATTTGTGTTCCGACGGTTTGCCAATCTCACTCTCTCCGCTTTATAAAGGGGATATGAACATAAACAACACATTGGCCAACAGGGATCTGCGTCTTGTGCAGTCGGTTGATGGCGTCCTCGCATATATTGGAACTCCAAATGAAAAGGGATTTACATCAAGTACCGGATACAAAATAACCAAGTTTGACAACAGTACACTCTCTGCATCCGAGATGCTTGCTCCAAATAACCCTACAGATGCACCCATATTTTGGTTGGCTGAGGTATACTTGAATTATGCAGAGGCTGCAGCAGAGCTGGGCGAAATTACACAAACAGATATTGACAATACAATAAATCTTTTGCGCATCAGAGCAGGAGTTGCCACATTGTCTCTTGCCTCAGTTCCTGATGATCCTGCGCGAGACAGTGATGTCTCTCCGCTTTTGTGGGAGATCAGGCGCGAGCGGAGAAGTGAGCTTATGATGGATGGGTTCAGACAATGGGATATACGAAGATGGGGTAAACTTGAATATCTTGACCCACTTGTGAAACCGGCAATCTTTATGGGTGCCAGAATTCCGCTTCGTGATGGAAGTGATGGTCCGGCCGTTGATGAAAACGGATATATCTTACCTTATGGAGCAGGTGTGACAAGGGAGGTGTCAATACCCAAGAACTACCTCGACCCTATACCTACAGGAGAACGTACTCTCTATATTCTCAAAGGGGTAGATTTTCCACAAAACCCTGGTTGGTAGTCTTTTACAAAAATTAAATGGAGATGGTCCCAAGACCATTTCTACGGACAGAAAATTCCTGTTGGAGCATACTCCCGCAGGGATTTTCTGTTTAATGAAGGCCTCTTGGGGTACCCTCTGTTTTGTAATCGGCTCTATTGTGTATCAAATTCTGATACAAATGTTGATTTTTTGTTGAAAAAAGGGCCCATTTTAAAATTAAATTTCTACATTTGCGATCTAAAGTGGGGTCAGTCCCAGTGGACTAATTTGCACTTTTGCGACAGGATATGGTATTTTTAGTTGAATCTGACTGTTTTAACGAACGTTTTTTCAACACCATTTTGATAGGTTCGGGTATGCCCGGATTTGTCTTTTGTCGCATCAATACGCTAAACCTATTTATTATTAACTATTATTATTAACCTAAAATTTAGTTTATGTTCATTCAAAAAATTTCAAGTCGATCTTTACGATTTGTATTGATGACAGTTGCTTCTATGATCCTATCTGTAGGAGCAATTTGGGCACAGAATGTAAAAGTAAGCGGTACGGTTACAGACAAGACCGGCGAGCCGCTTATCGGTGTTTATGTATTGGTTCAGGGAACTACTACAGGAACATCAACCGATTTTGACGGTAAATACGTTCTAGATGCTCCAGCAAACGGAAACTTGGTATTCTCATTGATGGGAATGGCCGAGACCGTGGTTGCAGTAAACAACCGTTCTGTTATTGATGTGGTAATGGAAGAAGATGCTGTTCTTCTTGAGGATGTGGTTGTAACTGCAATGGGTATCAAAAAAGAGAGAAAAGCTCTTGGTTACTCTGTAACTGAAATGAAAGCTTCTGAGTTGTTGAAAAACAAACAGACTAACGTTGTTAACTCTTTGGCAGGTAAAATTGCCGGTGTAAACATTACTCAAGGTTCTGGTTCTGCAGGTGCTGGTTCACAGATCATCATCCGTGGTGGTAACTCAGCTTCTGAGAGCAGTTCAAACCAGCCTTTGTTCGTAGTTGACGGTATCGTTTATGATAACTCTACTATCAACGGTGGTAACTCAGGTACTGACGGTGTGACAAAATCTGCTACTACTTTCTCAAACCGTGTAATGGATATCAACCCTGAGGACGTTGAGAGCATGTCTGTATTGAAAGGTGCTGCTGCTGCTGCCCTTTACGGTTCACGTGCTGCTGACGGTGTTGTGTTGATCACAACTAAAAAAGGTTCTGAGGGCGCTGTAAAAGTTAACGTATCATCTAAATATACTTACGCTTATGCATCTGCTGTTCCAGAGGTTCAGGGTGTTTATGGTGCAGGTACTTACAATGAGGCTGGTACATTGCTAACTGAGAATGTAACCCAATCTTGGGGTGAGAGAATCTCAGGTCCTGTTTACGACAACATCGCTGATTTCTTCCAGGGTGCTTCTACATGGGATAACAGCTTCAGCGTATCAGGCGGTCACAAAAACGGTAACTTCTATTTGTCAGCTTCACGTTATGACCAAGACGGTGTTATCCCTGGTACTGGTTATGACAAGACTACTTTCCGTTTCAACGGCGAGCAGAAATACGGCAAATTCACTGTAGGTGCAAACGTTTCTTACTCAGTTGCAAATACTGACAAGACCCTTACTTCATCAGGTCTTTACTCAGGTGGTGGTAACGGTACAATGACCGCTCTTTACGGTTGGTCAAGAGACAACAACATGTCAAACTGGATCACCAATGAGGGTGAGAAAGTTCAATTGTTCCCTAACATCGCTCCAGATGCTCAGGTTGAGAACCCTTACTGGATCATCAACAAGAACAAGATGACTGACAAGAACGAGCGTATTACAGGTGCTGTTAACCTTGGTTTTGAGTTCACTGACTGGTTGAACTTGACTGCAAAAATCGGTCTTGACTCATACAACAATGACGCTTATACTTACATTGCTCCAGGTGGTAACGTAAACGAGATGTATCAGAACGGTCGTTTGAGTAAAACTAAAGTAAAATACAACTACTTGAACACTACTGTTATGTTGAACTTCCACAAAACTTGGGGAGATTTTGACGTTGCTGCTCTTGTAGGTCATGCTTCAGAGGCTACTGACCGTTTCTCTAACGCTATGTGGGGTTGGGATTTCACAGTTCCAGGTACAATTTCATTCACAAATATTCTTGACGAGAACAAAAAATTCAGCGATGGTACCAGCCAAAAACGTCTAGTAGGTGTTTTCGGTGAGATCAGAGCGTCATGGAAAAACATGATCTATTTGACAGTAACCGGACGTAATGACTGGTCGTCAACTCTTCCTACAGAGAACAGATCATACTTCTACCCATCAGTATCAGGATCATTCGTATTCACTGAGGTTCTTCCAAAGAACGACGTTCTTACATTCGGTAAGATCCGTGGTTCATGGGCTGAGGTAGGTAAGGATGCATCTCCATACTCAACCAACACTTATATGTGGGGTTCTGCTTCAGTACTTCCTGGTTTCACAGGTATCGGTAATGAGTGGTCAGCAGGTCACAGATTCTTGAAACCTGAGCGTCAAAGAGCTTGGGAGGTAGGTGCTGAGTTGAAATTCTTCAACGGCCGTTTGGGCTTGGATTACACTTACTACAAATCAGAGACTCGCGACCAGATCGTTGCTCCTCGTTTGACTCAGTCAACTGGTTATATCTTCTTCGCTATGAACTCAGGTTCAGTTAAGAATGAGGGTATGGAGTTGATGATTACAGGTACTCCTATTGAGAAGAAAAACTTCACTTGGGACATCACTTTGAATATGGCGGGTAACCGTGGTACTCTTGGTGATTTCGTAGACGGTATCTCTTACTTCTATGTAACTGACGCGCAGATTGGTGGTGTTAAAGCCGCTTCAATTCCTAACGGTGGTTACTTCCTTGGTCTAACAGGTAGCGAGTGGCAGAAAGATGAGGAGACCGGCAAATTCTTGGTTGACCCTAACAAAGGCCAGTACAAACCAACTTCAAGCGACGGTAACATTGTTGGTAACCGTGAGCCTAAATTTACTGGTGGTTTGACTAACAGTTTCCGTATCAAAGATCTTACATTCTCATTCCTATTGGATTTCCGCGTAGGTGGCGATGTATACAACGGTACACAATACTATTTGACTCAGAGAGGTCAGTCAATGCAGACTTTGAATCGTGATGCTGTAACAGTAAGCGGTATCAATGCTGACACTGGCGAGCCATTTGAGCAGACTTATAGAAGAGGTGAGACTTATGTTATTGGTGGTGTAAACAAATCAGGTGAGTACATGATTCAGGAGTACTGGAGCAACTACGGCAAACATGCTGACAACTTCTTGACTGAGGTTAACTGGTTGAAACTACGTGCATTGAACGTGTCTTATGATTTCTCTAACCTAATTAAAGGACAAAACTTCCTTAAAGGTTTGTCGGCTACATTCTCAGCAAACAACCTATTTACTTGGACTAACTACGAGGGTGGTATGGATCCAGAGGTTGCAGCTGTAGGTGCAACTGGTGGTTCAGGTTCAGTTGGCATTGACTATTGCGGTGTTCCTGTTCAGAGATCATTCGGTTTTGGTCTAAACTTAACATTCTAAAAATTTAAAAGATTACAGAAATGAAAAAATTACTATATTCAATTTTATCACTAATCTTGATTTTTGGAGCAACCTCTTGTGAGAATTGGTTGGATGTAAATACAAATCCAGATAAACCAAACAATGAGAGTGCTTCAGTTGAGATCAGATTACCGTGGATACAGCACTACTATATGTATGCTTATGGTTCTGCAAGTGTTAGAACAACTGCTGCTGCCCAGATCCTTACCAACGTTGCCAAGAACAACCACATTTCAAGAATGGCTACTTGGGATCCATGGCAGGATATGAACATCACTCCTTACCAGCAATGGTTCGTAGGTGCAGCAAACAACATTCCTGATATCCTTAAGAAAGCACAGGAGACTGGTGCATACCACTATGAGGCTGCAGGTCTTGTTCTTAAATCAATGGGTTATATGATGATGGCCGATTTGTTTGGTGAGATCCCTTATACAAACGCAATTGGTCCTGATTTCTCTCCATCATTTGATACTGGTGAGGTTGTTTATGAAGGCTGTATGGCTGACATCGACAGAGCAATTGAGTTGTTCTCTCAACCTCAGGAGCCAGGTGCTACTCCTCTTTCAGCAGGTGATACTTGGAATGGCGGTGACGTCAACAAATGGATCAAACTTTGCTGGGGTCTAAAGGCTCGTTGGATGGGTACTCTATCAAAAACTGACAAATATGACATGGAGGCTATTTTGGCTGCTATCAGCAAGGCTCCTCAGTCTAATGCAGAGAATACAAAAGTAACTCACTACAATGTTGAGACTTCTTCAGATGCTCCTATCAACGGTGACGCATTTGGTCCTAACACCATTTACAACACTGCTGCTTGGGGTACCGGTCAAAGACTTAACAAATGGTATATCGATATCCTTACTAACCTTAACGGTTCAGGTGTAGAGGATCCACGTGCTGACAAACTTATCCCTTCTGCTATGTGCAACGTAGTATTGAGCGAAGACGGTGCTTCAATCAAGACTTACGAGTGGAGAAGAGATGCAGGTGTAAATGTACAGGGCTTGGATGAGGGATGGACTGTAAACAGATATGCAGGTGCATCTATCCAGGCTACTTATATGCCAGCTACAGAGGATGTTAAGAAAACATACAGTCATAGCGACATTCTTAAATATTACACTTCAGTTGACGCATTCGTAAACAATGTTAAAAAATTGTACAATGAGGCAACTGCTACAGTTAATGTTACTGCTACTGACGTAGAGATTACATACCACCCAGGTGCATTGTATTCTAACTCAGATAACGTTACTTGTGTTGAGGATGTTAAGTATGTTAACTATAGAGCAGATGCTGTATACCAGACATACGGTCTTTCTAAAACAGATATGAACTGCTATATCTCTGGAAACCCCACATTGACAAGAAACTTGGGCTTTGTTCAGGGTACAGGTGCTTTCTACACAAGACCTGATTCAGATGCTGACATCATGACATACTCAGAGATGTGCTTCTTGAAAGCAGAGATCTTGTTCAGAAAAGGTGACAAAGGTGGTGCTTACACTGCTTACATCGAGGGTATCAAATCACACTTTGCACGCATGAACGAGAAACTTAATACATGGCAGGGTAGCGGTGCATGCACAACTGCAAGAGGCTTTGACGTAACATTCGCATACGGTCCAATGGCTCAGTCTGAGATTGACGCTTACATGGCAAGTGCTGCTGTTAAACAATCTGCTGCTGACCTTACTATGTCTGACATCATGACTCAGAAACTTATTGCATTGGGTTACAACTACCAGACTTGGAATGACGTTCGTAGATTCAACTACAACGCAGGCAACATCGCTGACTTTGGCGTAGTTTACAACTACAAGGAGCCTATGTACAGAATGATGGCTGAGTCTGAGTTCGATACTAATCCTCAATCTGACAGATACTATGTTAGAAGAATGATGCAGTGTTATCTTGAGACAGACTACAACACAGTTGAGACTGACAAGACCCTTAAAGAACTATACGGCCAGTATGGTATCGAGGGTGGTTTGGATCCTAAAGTATACTCTATCCCTGTATGGTGGGACTGGACTAAATAAGGATTTGAACTTATTTGAGACAACACTATAAAAGGTGTTTACCGGGTGTGGGGCAGAGAAATCTGCTCCACACTTTTTTTTGGTAATGAATATTGCCAAAACGGTATAGTGCCGTAACCGTCGGCAAAACATAGAGTAATAATGTATAATTGCCGGAGCTGTTGTTAAACGTCAAGCAATGATGTATAATTGCCAGGGCTGCTGGTAAAACGTCAAGCAATGATGTATAATTGCCGGAACTGCTGGTAAAACTTCAAGCAATGACGTATAATTGCCGGAAACTGTTGTTAAACGTCAAGCAATGATGTATAATTGCCGGAACTGATTTTGTTACATACAGATATAATAGAGACCAACCAAAAAGGCCCCATTTAGCAGCTTTTATGTGAGTCCAATGCTACAGATTTGGTACAATAACAGTCTCTATCGGAACATAGAAAAGCCTCTTTTTTACGCTGTCACTGAGGGAGTGGCACTGTTTGAGCCTCTTGCTGTCTTTTTCTGTTGTAAAGATTACCGCTGTAGGATTCTTTGCGGCCCAGCCGTTGATTCTTGCAATGTCAAACTTTGAAAAATTCTTATGGTCTGCAAATTTGAGCGAATCAAGGATCCGGTATTTGCGTACAAGATTGTTCCTGAACTCAGTATCATTTGCAATACCCGTAAAATAGATGGCCTTGCCGGAGTAGACATAACGTGTATCACCTTCTGAATCAAAAACCGGCAGCGGGGCACAATAGTTTATAATTGAGAAGAGCAGATTCTGGTCATTCCTCAAATGCATGGCCTTGCGCCATCTGGCCTCTTCAACAGCAACCGCTTCACGGGTCTTTTCCTGATCAATTATACCGTCAATCTCAACTGCCACCGGCGATTTAGTTACAATTACAGTATCTGCCCTCTTTACCTGTTCAGGCAGATCACGCAAACGTCCTATTGGCAAAAGATTATCATTATGGATTGGCCTTGACCAGTTTACAAGCAATATTGAATGGCTTGGCCTCACTTTTCTGTGCTGGAAAGCGTCATCAAGAATAATTAGTTCGGGCCTGACAGAATCTTTCTGTATTCCCTTTTCACCCTGAGGAAGTGCAAGCAACTTTTCAATGCCCTCTACCCTATTGCTGCATACAGCAACTGTAACATCAGGAAACTTCTGCTTTATCTGGAGAGGCTCATCCCCGACCTCCCTGTAGGTATCGGTTACCGAGGCAATCCTGAACCCTTTGGTCTTTCTCTTGTATCCCCTCGAAAGCACAGCAATATTGTACTTGCCCTGCAACATTCTTATAAGCATTTCAGTGTGCGGAGTTTTACCTGTTCCCCCAACGGTAACATTACCCACACAGACCACAGGCACAGGAAACTCCCTGCCTTTAATTATATTCCTGTCATATAGGAAATGCCTTGTCTTAAGTACAAGCCAATATGGAAAAAGAAGTGTCTTGCTCAGGATTCCCAACATAATTCTACAATTTTATTTATCTTCATAAATGGAAGTAACATTCTGATTCATTGGAACATCCCTAAAATTTTCCCTTATGGATTCCAATAGTTCCAGAATCTTCTCAGGCTCATTGGTTGTAACCAGTTTCAACCTTGTCTCCTTAAAATTAGGTATACACTTGAAGTAGTTTGAAAGGTGCCTTCTCATCTCAAGCACACCTACCCTGTCGCCCTTTACAGAGACCGATTTGCAGAAATGCTTCTTTGCAAGATCAACCTTCTCATCAAGAGTCAGCGGTGTCATTGGCTCATTATATTTAAGGTAGTGCTTGATCTCCTTGAATATCCATGGTCTGCCATAGGTTGCCCTGCCAATCATAATGCCATCTACACCATATCTCTCAAATGCAGCCTTTGCTCCAGGGCCGTCAGTTATATCTCCATTGCCTATAATTGGTATATGCATCCTCGGATTCTCCTTGATCTTGCCTATAAGGGTCCAGTCCGCCTCCCCCTTATACATCTGGCAGCGGGTACGTCCATGAACAGTTAGGGCCGCTATTCCCACATCCTGAAGCCTTTCAGCCAGTTCCACAATAATTTTGGAGTTTTCGTCCCAACCCAGACGGGTCTTGACGGTAACCGGCAACTTCACAGCCTCAACCACTGCCTTTGTAATTTCAACCATCTTGTCGGGGAAGCGCATCATTCCACTGCCTGCCCCTCTGCCAGCTATCTTGTTTACCGGACAACCAAAATTTATATCAATTATATCAGGTCCGGCACCTCCTGCAATCCTGGCGGCATCCTCTGCCATAACGGCGGCCTCAACCATAGCCTCTGGAATATGTCCGTAGATCTGAATTCCTATAGGCTTCTCATAATCGAACGTAACCAATTTGGCCAGCGACTTCTTTGCATCACGTATCAGTCCATCTGAAGAGACAAACTCAGTATACATCATATCTGCCCCGAACTCCTTGCAGATATATCTGAAGGAGGCATCGGTCACATCCTCCATTGGTGCCAGAAAAAGCGGCTGTTCGCCCAAATCAATATTGCCAATCTTCATCCCGTTTCAATTTGAGTGTGCAAGGTATCTAAAAAATCAGAGGTTTGAAAATTTATATTCTATATTTGCAGTTGCGGCAACTTTTTTGCAAAGTTGCACCATTAATTTAAACGGCAATTATATGGAAAAGAGTATTAAAAGAGTGGCAGTCCTCACATCGGGCGGAGACTCTCCGGGAATGAATGCAGCCATAAGAGCTGTTGTGAGAAGTGCAATATATAAAGGCATTGAAGTGGTTGGAGTAAGAAGAGGCTACAGCGGACTTGTAAACAAGCTCTTCATGGGAATGCAGTCACATTCGGTCTCCAAGACCATTTCAATGGGAGGAACAATTTTGAAATCGAGCCGCTGTCCGGAGTTCAAGGAGAGGGAAGTGAGGGAACAGGCTGTTGCCAATATGAAGGAGGCAGGCATTGACGCCCTTGTTGTTATAGGAGGCGACGGCTCATTCAGAGGAGCCAACCTGCTGCACGAAGAGTTCGGTTTTCCGGTTGTCGGTATTCCCGGCACAATTGACAACGATATTTACGGAACAGACTTTACCATAGGTTTTGACACCGCCATCAACACTGCTGTCGGGGCAATTGACAAGATCAGGGATACCGCAGATTCGCACAATCTGGTCTTTTTTGTAGAGGTCATGGGGCGCGATGCCGGATTTATAGGATTGTATACAGCAATTGCCACCGGAGCAGAGGCAACACTGATCCCGGAGGTACACACAAACGTTGATGAACTCTGCTCATATCTCGACCTTGAAAGAAGAAAGAACAAGACTTCAGGCATCGTCATAGTTGCCGAGGGACATGCAGAGGGCAACGCGCATGAAATAGCTGCCCTTGTAAAAGAGAAGCTGCCGGATTATGAGACGAGAGTTACAACACTCGGACATATACAGAGAGGCGGCTCTCCAACATGCAACGACAGGGTACTTGCCAGCATTCTCGGACACGAGGCCATAGAGGCATTGCTAAAAGGGGAAAGTGGCATTATGGTGGGACAAATCAATGGCAAAACCGTCTACACTCCATTTGTTGAGGCTTGTAGCAAACACAATAAAATCAATAATTTGTGGTACGAAATTGCTCATATTTTGGCACTTTAAAAATTTTAACTATCTTTGCACCCCCTTATAAAGGGGAAAATCGCAACTAAAATAAGTTATTAACCTAAAAATCAACACAGTGGATTATCAAAGTTACAAGACAGTATCTGCCAATGCACAAACTGTAAACAAAGAGTGGGTTGTTATTGACGCTACTGATCTAGTATTAGGACGCCTTGCTTCAAGAGTAGCACTTATTCTTAGAGGCAAGAACAAAGTCAACTACACACCACACGTAGATTGCGGTGATAATGTAATTATCCTTAACGCATCAAAAGTACGTTTGACTGGTAAAAAGTTGACAGACAAGGTGTATGTTAGACATACAGGGTATCCCGGCGGGCAGCGTTTCGCTACTCCAAAAGAGTTGCTAGTTCGCAAGCCTTTGGCCGTAGTTGAGGAGGCAATTAAAGGTATGCTTCCTAAGAACAAACTAGGTGCACAATTGTTCCGTAATTTGTATGTATACGAGGGTTCGGAGCATCCGCACGAAGCACAAAAACCAAGAACTATTAAATTAAACGAAATTTAAACAGAGCATGGAAGTAATCAACGCCCTTGGAAGACGTAAATCAGCAGTTGCTCGCGTTTATGTGAACACAGGTAAAGGTAACATTACAATCAATGGTAGAGAGTTGGAAGTATATTTCGCTGAGCCATCTCTTCAGTTCATTGTAAAACAACCTCTAGAAGTTACAGGTACTACTGCAAACTTTGACATCAAAGCTAACCTTAACGGTGGTGGTACTAAAGGTCAGGCAGAGGCTTTGCGTTTGGCTATCTCACGCGCACTTTGCGAAATTGACAAAGAGGCTTACCGTTCAACACTAAAATCAGCCGGTTTCTTGACTCGTGACGCTCGCGAGGTTGAGAGAAAGAAACCTGGTCAACCTGGTGCTCGTAGACGCTTCCAATTCAGTAAACGTTAATATTTACTGTACAGCTGATATCATAGCACAGTTCGGATTTGAAATTAAAAGATTCTTGCAAAGACTACTTTTGATTGTCCGGCTGCGGAAAATCTCTGGGACTGGCAAGGCCATTACCCGGGATTGACAAAAAGAGATTTTTTAAAAGATTAAAAAAAAGAAAAATGCCAAGAACTAATTTCCAAGAATTACTTGATGCAGGTTCACATTTTGGCCACTTGAAAAGAAAGTGGAATCCTAAAATGGCTCCATACATTTTTATGGAGAAAAATGGTATTCACATCATTGACTTGCACAAGACAGTTGTCAAAATAGATGATGCTGCAAATATGATGAAACAACTTGCAAGAGCAGGTAGAAAGATCCTATTTGTTGCTACTAAGAAACAGGCAAAAGAGATTGTTGCCGAGAAGGCCAAAAATGTTAACATGCCATATGTTACAGAGAGATGGCCAGGTGGAATGCTTACTAACTTCCCTACTATCCGTAAGGCTGTTAAGAAGATGAACACCATTGATAAAATGATTTCAGACGGGACATTTGAGACTCTTGCAAAACGTGAGAAACTTCAGATTACCCGTCAGAGAGCAAAACTTGAGAAGAACTTGGGTTCTATTGCAGACCTTAACCGTTTGCCTTCTGCATTGTTCGTTGTAGACGTACAGAAAGAGATGAACGCAGTTAAAGAGGCTAACCGCCTTAACATTCCGGTAATCGCTATGGTTGATACTTGTTGCGATCCTACCCCTATTGATTATGTTATTCCTGCAAATGACGACGCCGCTAAATCTATCTCAGTAATCATGGATGCTCTTTGCCAAGCTATTTCAGAGGGTTTGGAGGAGAGAAAGATTGAGAAGGAGAAAGAGAAAGAGGAGAAGAACGAGAGAGAGGCAGCAGAGAATAAAGAGGGCGATGCACCGGTAGGTAAAAAACTACGTTCACGCAAATCTGCACCAGCAGCAGAGGAGAAAGAGAATTAATAACTATTAAAAAGGTAAAAGGTTATGGAAATTAAAGCAGCAGACGTTGCAAAACTACGTCAGATGACCGGCGCCGGTATGATGGATTGCAAAAACGCTTTGAAAGAGGCTGAAGGCGACTTCGAAAGAGCAAAAGAGATCATCCGCGAGAAAGGTAAATTGGTTGCAGCAAAACGTTCAGACCGCGAGACTACTGAGGGTAAAGTAATTGCATTGGTTAATGCAGACAATACTCAGGCTATCCTTACAGCTCTTGGTTGCGAGACTGACTTCGTTGCTAAAAATGCTGAGTTCCAGGAGTTGGCAAACAACATTGCAAAAGCTGCCCTTGAGAACTTGCCTGCAGACTTGGCTGGCTTGATGGCTTGCACATTCAACGGCCAGACTGTAGAGGACGCTATCACTCAGCAGACAGGTAAGAGCGGTGAGAAACACGCTGTTCCATTCTACGCTAAAATTGAGGCTCCTTTCATCGCTGCATATATGCACGTAATTAACGGTAAGCTTGCAGCTATCGTTGGTTTCAGCAAAGAGGTTCCAGCTGAGGTTGGTAAAGGTATGGCAATGCAGGTTGCCTCTATGAACCCAGTTGCAATTGATGCAGAGTCAGTTCCACAAGAGGTTATCAACAACGAGCTTACAGTTGCTATTGAGAAGACCAAAGAGGAGCTTGTTCTTAAAGCTGTAGAGTCAGCCCTTAAGAAAGCAGGTATCAACCCTTCACATGTTGACAGCGATGACCACATTGAGTCTAACATGGCTAAAGGTTGGATCACTGAGGAGCAGGCTGCTCAGGCACGCGAGATCAAAGCAACCGTTTCTGCAGAGAAAACTGCAGGTCTTGCACAAGAGGAGGCTAAAATCCAGAATATTGCTAAAGGCAGACTTGGCAAATTCTTCAAGGAGAACACTCTACTTGAGCAGGCATACCAGATGGGTGATGGCAAACAGTCAGTAAAAGACTTCTTGGCTTCAGTTGACAAGGATGTCAAGGTTGTTGCTTTCAAGAGATTCTCTCTAAACGACTAATTATAATCAAACGATTATACACAAAAAGAGATGGCCGACGGTCATCTCTTTTTTTCTCTCCAACCAACACAACAATCACTCTCCGGCGTGCCACCCAACCACAAAATCACTCTCAGGCGAGCCACACAACAACACCATAATCACTCACAAGCTAGCCGCCCAATCTCAACAAAATCACTCACAAGCGAACTACAGACCCTAGATAAGATTGCTCCTAAATAGTCTGTTTGCCGATGATTTCTCTTGAAGGCAAACTCACTACTGCAAAAGTGCAAAACGGCACAGCACGCTTACAGATATTGTCGTCTTGCTCACCTCAAGTGAAGGAAGAGCATCTGCCTCTTCATTGGATGCAGCATACATCACACCTCTGGTCATTGCCTTTGCCATTACCGGCTGCGAAAAACTGTAATAATTCTGAATATAAACAGTACTGCCGGCCTTGCTTCCAACAGCCTCTGCAAGTATCGTAGCATTTTCCTTAGCCTTCTTGGCTGCTGCAACCAAAAGCCTGTTCTTGACCTGTTGCTCCAGTTCAGGAGAGATAGAGCATTTTGTCATTGATACATCAGAAATGTTTATACCATTAAGCGCATCAAAAACTGCAGCCACCTCCTTTGCGTCGGCAAGTTTCAAAGTATAGCTTTTGTTTGCAACTATATTGTCTTTCTTCAAAAAATATTTTTTAAGGTCACTGCCCATATCATTTACGGTAAGATTTTCCTCAACATTGATCCCCAGTTTCTGAAGCGTCTTAATCATCTCCCTCTCCTTGGCCTCCAACACAGTCTTGTTGCTGGTAGCCTCATTTATAACAATGTTCAGATAGATTATATCTGGAGTAACCTGCTCCTCAACCCTTGTAGAGACCTCAATATGATTTTGCTCACCATTGTTATTTTGTGCATAAGCGGCTGTGCCCATTGCAAAACTCAACAGAACCACAGAACAGATAAGTAACTTTTTCATAACATCTAATTTATTGTTGAATACTAAACGGCCGAAGCAGCCCTTTTGTTCCCAAACCCGGCCGATATATGGAGTTTCAAAAAAAATGCCAATCAATCACAAATGACCCTGTATGAACTTGACTGAGAGTTCTCCATACAATATTTTTGCCGTTTAAATCAATATATCAAAATATAATTTGCAACAATAATAAATGACAATACAATGAAAACTACAGAAAACAAACATTACGAAACACCTCAGGTTGAGCTTCTTGAGGTAGAAATTGAAAAGGGTTTTGCAATAAGCGACCCAAATGACTTTAACTATGAAGGATGGAACTAACAGGAGGAATAACCAT
>JAFQHE010000017.1 GCA_017398125.1 Bacteroidales bacterium | reverse complement strand
ATCTGAAGTGGTGAACGGAGGTAAACAGTCGTCAACCGTTGTCGCCTTTCTACACGATGTGATTATCCTCACATATCGGGGCGGAATTTGTCACTCATTGTAAACGGTTGTAAACCCTTGTCAACTATCTACACGAAATGACAAAAAATAAGCTCCGCAAATTCTCCACGTCAGAAATATGTCTCAAAAATATGTGGAAATTTGGGAACCATCAAAAAGTAGCCTGAAAGTGTTAAATTTTAGAATGTGTTGATAATTAAAGGTTTACAAATGGTTATTTCTGGTTGGTTTTGGTTGTTTTAGGCTTCTAAATACAACCCAAAAAAGTGCTGAATCCAATGCTGGTCACACCTTTTGGAATGGTAATCTCTGTCAAACTGCTGCAGTACCAGAAAGCGGATTCCCCAATACTGGTCACCCCTTCGGGGATATCGATGCTTGCCAATCTGCTGCAATCATAAAAAGTGCTGGATTCAATGCTGGTTACACCCTCTGGAATGTTGACGCTCGTCAAACTGAGGCAACTCTTGAAGGCGCTGATTCCAATACTGGTCACATTCTCAGGAATATTGATGCTTGTCAAACTGCTGCAATCATAAAAAGCCGATCCTCCTATAGAGGTTACGCTCTCCGGAATCGTGATGCTTGCCAAACTGCTGCAACCGTAAAAAGTACTGCCGCCAATGGCGGTCACTCCTTCAGGAATGGTAATGCCTGTCAATTTGCGGCAGCCGTAAAAGGCAGAGGCTCCAATATTGGTCACACTCTCTGGAATGGTAATGTCTGTAAGACTGGTGCCACCAGAAAAAGCACAATTCTCAATGCTTGTCACCCCATCAGGTATTACAAATATTTTCAAATTGGAGCAGCCTTGTATCATGTAACCCGGTATTGCCTTGAGTGTGCTCGGCAAAGTTACCTCTTCAAGGCTTGAGCACTCTGCAAAGAGACTGTAGCCCAAAGTTGTAACACCTTCGGGAATGGTTATGCTTGTGAGTGTTGTCCTTGACCTGAAGGCTCCCTCCTTTATTGTTGTGAGTCTCTTGTTGAAAATTATTCTGCCCATGCCGCCCTCCTTGTCATAAGAATGGGAGAGTATGGTGGCGTCAAAATGGGATTCATTTATTGAAATGGCTGTGTTGTCGCTTGTGGTGTAGGTAATCTGATACTCCCAATTGTCTGCCACAAACATTACATCAAAGGCCTCCATTGTGTTGCGCTTAACCGTTAAAGTTTGTGATGTGGATTGGGTTACCTTGTTTCCATTTACATCAACAAATGAGAGTGTAAAACCCTTTGTGAATGTTACCGGAGGTATTACAAACCAGAACTCTGTGGCAGTACCGGCAGAATTGCCAATGTTTACGCCCGATGCATTGCAGTTGAGTGTAATTGACTTGCCGCCCTCAGGTGATAGGCTCATTTGCGGATCTGCCTGGTATTTTGCTGTAACGGTAGCCTTGCCCGAGAGCACTTCGCCATTATTTCCCTTCAACTCAATGCTCCTTATGTTTATATTCTCTCCATAAACCTTAATCTTTAGGTAGCCACACAAATTCCTGAACGGCAAAAACAGATCCTCCTTGCCGGCTGTTACTGCGACCATGCTGTTGGCACCCATGCCTAATGAGTTCTTGGCATACTCCTGCTCGGCAGGCAACTCCATGGTTATGGTTCCGTCAGAACTTATTGAAGTATTTTTGGAGTATGGGTAGACAGCATAGATGGTGGCAAGTGAAGCCCCTTCGGTGCCTGATTCAGTTGACATCCTCTTGAATGTGCCTGAGTTCTCCCCGGTTTGCCCCTTGAACTGGTATTGCCCGTTCAGTGTTGATGTAAAGATTGATATCTGGTCCATCTCATGCCAATGGAGTTCTACGCCCTGTAGGCTCTGGGCTTCTGATACAACTCCAGTAAAGGTGCCATAATTGGGATCATCGTCAACAGGATCCTTTTCGATACAACCTGCTGCCAGCAGTGCAATCGTAGCAATTGCAGCAACCGTGGTGATCTTGGTAATTTCGGCAATCTTGGTAATTATGGCAACCTTGGCAACCTCGGCAATGAGCCATTTAACTCTCTTCATAACAAACGGGTATAAATTGGACTCTTAGTTTTTACAAATATACTATTTTATCCTGTTGGAACTATCCTATTGGAACAACATATTCAGTATTATCAGGACCTGACAACAACATTCCGTTTATCTGGCTTAGAGCAGTTGGGAGCGAAGTTCATAAAAGCCGTTATCTATGGACTTGGCGGTTCTGCAATTTGCGCCCTGCAGAGAGTAGGGCATTGTTTTGCAAAACTATAAAATAGAACAAATAATCTTATACAAGAAAATATATTAGGGTAAAGAATATGATGTTTATAAATTGATATGATGATTCATAGTTCTATCTATGAATAACGTATGAGGCTGGCTTAAAAGATCATCAAAGGAATAACCCCTATTAGATCGCTTTCTAATAGGGGGGGGCTATTCATGGAGATGCCTTTTGGGTCACCTTTATGTTCCTTAAAAGTGAGGCTTATGGCTGTAACTAATTGTACAGATACCTCTTGATTTTGCTTGTGGCGGTCTTCTGGAAGGCCTCTTCCTGAATGTAGACCTCTGCAATCTGGGAGAATTTGTTCACTTTTGAGTTTACATACTGTGCAATCTCTTTTGAGAGTTTTTCATAATATGCACTCATGTTGCCCGACATCTCCTCCTTCTTTCTGTGGTATGCTGCAACAGCCTCGTCTCTCTTGGTCTCGTAGGCTTTGAAGAGCTCACGACGCTTGTTGTTGTACTGCTCGGCATATTCCGATTTCTTGAGTTCGTATGCCTTTG
The DNA here is from genome assembly GCA_017398125.1 of Bacteroidales bacterium. GTDB lineage: Bacteria > Bacteroidota > Bacteroidia > Bacteroidales > UBA932 > Egerieousia. The sequence continues at coordinate 55,164 of JAFQHE010000017.1, read as the reverse complement.
TGTACTGGGCCTTCTTCTCCTCAATGGCATGTGAGTACTCGCTCTTCAAATTCTCGTAGGTGGCCTTTTTCTCAAGGTATGCAAGGGCAATTTCTGCCTTTTTGGTCTCATACTCCTTGATAAGTTCCATCTTCTTTGCCATATAAGCCTTCCATAGCTCCTCTTTGGTCTTGTTCAAAGATTCAAGTTTCTCAGGGCTTGGATGTACTTTTGCTATCAGTTTGCCCTTTATCAAGAGTACCAAAGACTCTGCAATGGCCGGATGTGAGTTTATGACTGTCTCAATCTCTTCCGGATAGATATTCTCTCCGCTTGGACCAAGAATCATATTCTTCAGACGGCCTCTGATTGAGAGCCAGCCCTTTTCATCTATATAACCAAGGTCCTGGGTTCTGAACCAGCCATCTTGGGTAAATGCTTCGGCTGTAGCCTCAGGGTTCTTGTAGTAGCCCATCATGATGTTGTCGCCTTTGGCAACAATCTCGCCCTCTCCGGTCTCAGGGTTAATATTGTCAATTCTCAACTGTACACCAGGAACAGCCGGGCCTGTGGTCTGCCATTTTACCATGCTTGGAATGGCACCGGCAAGCAGCGGACAGCACTCTGTAAGGCCATAGCCAATTGCATACGGGAATTTGGCCTCAAGAAGGAAGCGCTCAACTGTGCCGTCAAGTTTTGCTCCGCCAATACCGAAGAAGCGTACTCTTCCACCAAACATTTCGGTCATCTGCTTGCCGACTATGCGGTGCACAAGTTTACGGCCAAGTACTGTTTTGTACATTGTGGCGGTAATCTTTTTTGCCTTTATTTTTGGCAGAATTGAGTTCTTGTAGATCTTCTCAATAATAAGCGGAACCACAAGTATAGTGGTAGGTTTTACCACTTTGAATGCCTGCAGTAGGGCAGTTGGGGTAGGAGCCTTGTCGAGGTAGTATACTGAGCAGCCGCTTGAAAAAGGAAGCAGCAATGACAAACTGTTCTCCAATGTGTGTGAAAGCGGAAGGATTGAGAGCCATACATCCCACTCGAAACTTGGACGCAACTGCATCGCAGATTTCAAATGTGAACACAAGTTCTTGTGGCTCAACATCACGCCCTTTGAATTACCGGTTGTGCCGGATGTGTAGATGATGGTGGCAAGATCCTCCTCTTTTGGAATGTAGGCATCCTGTTGCATTGCAGATTTCAATCCTTCAATATTCGGATATACCTCCTCCAGACCGCTATGGCCTTTGATTATTGAAAAATCATCAACTGCAATAATGATGTCAAGCATACTTTTGGCTGCATCATTCAACTTTCTGTAGAGCTTCTTTGAAACAAAAATTGCCTTTGATTCAGAGTGCCTGATAATATTCTCAATCTCCATTTCAGAGAAGTCAGGAAGCATCGGAACAGCAATTCTGTTATAAACCATACAACTGAAGAATGAGACACCCCAGTTGGGCATATTCTGTGACAAGATTCCCACTTTGTCTCCGGCCTTTACTCCGTTATTGAGCAGTAGTGCGGAAATCTCTTCTGTCTTTTGTGCGAATTGTTCGTAAGTGTAAAAATCTCCACCTATTGTGCATAGAAATTTATTCTTGCCGAAAAGCTTTGATTTTGAATAGAATAATTCTCGTAATGTTTTAAAGTTCATTATATAAAGTGAAAATTTTGTAGGTTTGGCGGTATAGTTATCAAAAAATGTGCCACCAAAGAGAAGTGTCCCAGCACCCATCTTTGATGGCCATAGTATTATTATTCAAGGTCGTTGCCTGTTGTAAAGAGTTCGGGATGTTTTCCTTTAAGACCCATCTCCTTATAGATCTGGCGGATACGTTTCAAATCAGCCTGCGCATCGTCTGTAAGCTCAAAAACCTTGCCTCTTCCAACCTCTTTCTTGCCCCAGTCAAAGTAGCCGAGGTAAACCGGAACGTTGCAGGCGCGGGCAATTGTGTGGAAACCGGTTTTCCATCTGTCTGTAAGCTGTCTTGTGCCTTCAGGTGCAATTGCAAGGTGCATATGGTCGGCCTTGTTCATCGCATCAATCATCTGCTTGGCAACTGTTGCACCCCTCTTTCTGTCAACCGGTACGCCACCCATACGTCTCATAATCGGGCCAAGCGGTCCCCAGAAGAACTCTTTCTTTACCATTACACTGGCTTTTCCACCAACAGATGTGTAATAGATCCAGGAAATTATAAAGTCCCATACAGATGTGTGCGGAACGCCAAGGATAATTCCTTTTGGTCCATCAACAGGCGGATCCATCGCTTTCCACCCAAGCAGTTTCATAAGAAATTTGCAAATAGATTTCATTATATGATGATTTTTCTGTTCGTGTTTGTTTGTCGGGAATATTTATGATAGTGGAACCGCGGGCTCTTCAAGGATCTCCTCAAGAATAAGGTCGGATCTGAGGTTCTCCCTTATGAAATTCTGTCGCTCCATGGTATTGTTGCCCATATAGAACTCCAGCAGTTCGTGTATTGTGTCATCTTTGCTCAAGTTCACCTTGTCGAGACGAATCTCCTCTCCAATGAAATTGGCAAACTCGTCTGCCGAGATCTCTCCAAGACCTTTGAATCGGGTAATCTCCGGGTTCTTTCCAAGTTTGGCAATGGCACGCTCCTTCTCTTCAGAAGAGTAGCAGTAGTAGGTCTCCATATCATCCTTGTCCTTGCCTTTTCCCCTCTTCTTTTCGCCTTGGGCCGACGGCTTCTTCTTTCTTACCCTAAATAGCGGAGTCTGGAGTATGTAGAGGTGTCCCTGTCTGATTACCTCCGGGAAGAACTGAAGGAAGAATGTAAGCAGCAGCATGCGGATATGCATACCGTCCACATCGGCATCTGTTGCAATTATGATCTTGTTGTATCTGAGATTGGCAATATCCTCCTCAATGTTGAGGGCAGCCTGAAGCAGATTGAACTCCTCGTTCTCGTATACAATCTTCTTTGTGAGTCCGTATGTGTTTTTGGGTTTTCCTCTCAGACTGAATACCGCCTGTGTATTGACGTTACGGCTCTTAGTAATGGATCCGCTCGCTGAGTCTCCCTCTGTAATGAAGAGCATCGACTCCTCGTTGCGCGGGTCTTTGTCGTGGTAGTGTATTCTGCAGTCCCTGAGCTTGCGGTTGTGGAGATTCGCCTTTTTGGCTCTCTCCCTTGCAAGTTTCTGGATTCCTGAGATTGCTTTTCTCTCCTTCTCGCTCTCGATCACCTTCTTGAGAAGGACATCTGCAACCGCCTGGTTTTTGTGGAGGTAGTTGTCAAGATTTTCGGTTATGAAGTCAACAATGAAGTTCCTTACACTCGGGCCATCCTTGGCGACATCCTTTGAGTTTAGGAATGTCTTTGTCTGGTTAGAGAATGAAGGTTCTTCAACTTTGATGCTTACGGCTGCAACAATGGACTGGCGTACATCCTTCGGATCAAAATCCTTTTTGAAGAACTCCTTTACAGTTTTTGCAACACCCTCCCTGAAGGCAGCCAGGTGGGTTCCACCATGAATTGTATTCTGTCCGTTCACAAAGGAACTGATGTTCTCTCCATTCTCGGTTCCATGTGTAATTGCTATCTCAATATCCTGTCCGCTAAGATGAATCACCGGATATAGAGGAGTCTCCGACAGATTGTCATTTATCAGGTCAAGCAATCCATGTTTGGATTTGAAATCAGTGCCGTTGAATGAGAGGGTAAGGCCTGTATTGAGGTATGCATAGTTGCGGAGCATTGTCTCAATGAAATCCATGTTGTACTTGTAGTTTTCGTACAATGTCTCATCAGCAATATATTTTACAAGTGTACCGTTTTTCTCTGTAGTTGTGCAACTTCCGCTCTCAATCAGATCACCTTTGCTGAATCTTGCATAGAAACTTTCACCATCCCTGAATGACTGGATGTAGAAATGGGTTGAGGTGGCATTTACAGCTTTTGTTCCCACACCGTTGAGACCCACTGATTTGTGGAAAGCACCGCTGCCATATTTTGCACCTGTATTCATCTTGCTCACGGCCTCAATCACCTTGCCCAACGGAATGCCGCGTCCGAAGTCCCTTACAGTGACCTCATTGTTCTCAAGGGTAATGTTCACCTGCTTTCCGTAGCCCATAATGAACTCGTCAATGGCATTGTCCACAATCTCCTTGAAGAGTACGTAAATGCCATCATCAGGGCTGGAGCCGTCTCCCAATTTGCCGATATACATTCCTGAACGGCGGCGTATATGTTCGTTCCAGCTCAGCGTCTCAAAATCATCCTCAGTGTAGTTTCCTGCTGCGCTTGCCCCTGAAGCCTTGAACAGTTCGTTGTTCTCTGTGTTTGAATTCATCTGGTCTTTTCTTGAAATATCCTGCAAAGATAATCAAAAAAAGTAACCAACACTTATCTTATTGGCAACGAATCTGTCCGTCACCCTCAATGAGATATTTGTAGGTGGTGAGTTCAGCCAGGGCCATAGGACCTCTTGCATGCAGTTTTTGGGTCGAGATGCCAATTTCTGCCCCAAAACCGAATTGTGCACCATCGGTGAAGGCTGTAGATACATTGGCATATACGCAGGCCGCATCAACCTCCCGCTGAAAACGCTTGATTGAAGCAGGATCGTCGGCAATAATACACTCGCTGTGCCTTGAACTGTATTTTGCAATATGGGCAAGAGCTTCATCAATACTCCCGACAGTTCTGATGCTCATCTTATAGTCAAGGAACTCTGTCCCATAATGGCCCTCTGTTGCGGGTTGCAGAAGTTTGTCGGGATAATGGCCTGCAAGTGCGTTATAAGCCTGCCTGTCGGCGTAAATGAGTACGTTTTTTCCTGCCAAAGGCAAACATAGTGCAGGCAGATCACACAGACGCTCTTTATGTATAACGAGAGAATCAAGCGCATTGCACACACTTACACGTCTTGTCTTGGCATTTTCAATAATTGCACATCCCTTTTCCACACTTCCTGATATATCAAAATATGTGTGGCAAATGCCGGCTCCGGTCTCGATTACCGGTACTCTGGAGTTCTGGCGCACGTAGTTTATCAGTTGGCTGCTGCCTCTGGGTATGATGAGGTCAACCAATCCAACTGCATTGAGCAGTTGTGCAGTGGCTTCCCTGCTTGAGGGCAGGAGTGTGCATACACCGGTATTCACATTATGGGATGCAAGCACCTCATGGATGATTCCAACTATTCTGCGGTTGGAATACTCCGCATCTGAACCACCTTTAAGAAGAGAGGCGTTGCCACTCTTCAGACAAAGAGAAAAGACATCTGCAGTTACATTGGGCCGAGCTTCGTAAATTACACCAATAACTCCGAATGGGACAGTTGTTTTGCTTATTTTCATTCCATTCGGCCTTGTATAACTCTCCAGGATTCTGCCAAGAGGGGAGGGAAGAGTCGCCACATGCTCCATATCATCTGCTATGGCGCATATCCTCTCTTCTGTAAGTTTGAGGCGGTCATACTTTGGATTGGCCTTGTCCATGCGTTCAAGGTCAAGTGCATTGGCTTCTATAATTGAACAGCTTCCGTTGCGAAGGGCACGGGCTGTGTCAATGAGAATTGAATTTATTTTGTCGTCGGTAAGCGAAACGAGTCCCAGGGCAGACCTGGAACTCATCTCTATCATTTTCTGGAGAGTCATTTTCAGATATTTAAGGGTTCAAATCTGGTGCAGATGGTATCTTCAGGGTTGTCAATCAATTTGAGAATAATATCCTCTTTGCGTCCGTTGGCTATAACAACAGGGATCCCTTTGCCGGCTACACTACTTGCAATGCGTGACTTTGTAACCATACCTCCACGTCCGAAAGCAGATTTTCCTGCCTGAATATATTGGGACATATCCTCAGAAGCAGGATGAACCCTGCGTATTACAGTACTCTGCGGATCCTGGGGATTGCCATTGTATATTCCGTCAATATTGCTCAATAGAATCAGCAAATCAACCCCCATCATTTCAGCCATAATACCCGACAGCTCATCATTGTCGGTAAACATCAGCTCAGTGATGGAGAGCGTATCGTTTTCGTTTATGATAGGCACAACACCCTCTTTGAGCATAACCTCCATACAGTTCTGCTGGTTGCTGTAGTGGTCAGCCTTGTCAAGCCCCTCCTTTGTGGTAAGTACCTGACCGCAGATTATGCTATGCTCGCGGAACATGGTGTAGTATTTGCCCATAAGTTTGGCCTGCCCTATGGCAGAATAGAGTTGGCGTGAAGAGACCTCATCAAGCGTATGGTTCATCTTGATTTCGCTGCGGCCCGAAGCCACAGCGCCGGATGATACCAGAATAACCTCCATTCCGCGTTTGTGCAGAGCGGCCAACTGGTCAACGATTGCCGACATACGGGTAACATCAAGTGTTCCGTCGGGACGAGTCAAAACATTGCTCCCGACCTTTACGGCTATACGTTTCATATGTAGAGAAAGTTGGGCAGTGTTACGCTATGAATCCTTTCTTGTAAAGCAATTCGGCAATCTGGACAGCATTTGTAGCTGCACCTTTTCTTAGATTGTCGGCTACACACCATAGGTTCAAGCCATTCTCAAGGCTTGGATCCCTTCTGATTCTGCCTACAAATACCTCATCCCTCTCCTCTGAGTAGAGTGGCATTGGATATGGAAGTTGCTGCAATTGGGCAAATTCAGCTGCTTTGGCCGATTTGTCAATGGCACCTTTGTTTGCGTTCTTGCCCTTTCGGCAGGCCTCCTTTACACTCTCCTCTCCAATTGCAGGATTCTGCTCATCACCGTTTGGCGCAACATTGTCAATTACTGCAACACCCGGAGTGTTTCTCAAAATCTCCACTACCTCCTTCTCATCAAAAGGCTTTTCAAACTCAAGGTTGATTGACTCTGCGTGGCCGCCCAATACTGGTATTCTGACTGCAGTAGGAGATACCTTGATGCTGTCATCCCTCATAATCTTACGGGTCTCATTTACCATCTTCATCTCCTCTTTGGTATATCCGTTCTCAAGGAACTTGTCGATATGAGGCAACATGTTAAGGTCAATCTGGTATGGATATGCGCACTTGTATTCTCCGCCAATAATGTTCTCTTCAATGCCTTTCCATCTCTTTCTCTCCTCAACAAGTTGGTCAACAGCCTTTTGTCCAGTACCTGTAATACATTGGTAAGTAGAGACTACAATTCTCTTGATCCTGTATTTCTTGTGCAGGTCGGCTATTGCAACAAGCATCTGTATTGTAGAACAGTTTGGGTTTGCAATAATCATATCATCCTTGCCAATCACATCACCATTTATCTCCGGAATTACAAGTTTTTTATCGGGATCCATTCTCCAGCATGCTGAGTTGTCAACTACCCTGCATCCTGCTTTGGCAAATTCAGGTGCATACACCTTTGAGGCATCGCTTCCTGCCGAAAAGATTGCAAGAACAGGTTTCATACCAATTGCCTCCTCAGGAGTTACAACTTCATACTCTTTTCCTTTGAACGACACCTTTTTACCCTTAGATCTTGCTGATGCTACAGGTATAAGTTCACTGATTGGAAAATCTCTCTCTTCTAGGACTTTTAACATTTTGGAGCCTACCAGTCCTGTTGCTCCCACTACTGCTACTTTCATTTTATATAATTTTAATCTTGGTACTCTTTTATTTACCGGTACTTACTCTGCCGTGCCTTGGCCTATTTCAATATATCGTTAAGAAGACCGCTGGCAGTCTGACGGGCACCGGCACCCGCACCCTTGATCACTACACCGTTAGGGTAATATTCTGTTGTGATCAGCATTGCATTGTCGCTGCCCTCCAAAGAGTAGAACGGATGGCTTGAATCCACCTCAATAAGTCCGACTCTGTAGAGAGGTTTTTCTCCCTCAACGCTCTTGTCAAGAGTTGCTGCGAAACGGAGTTTTTTGCCTTGTGCAGCTGCATTGTCATACATTGCCTTAAGGTTTGCCTCCTCTGCTTCAAGTCCTGCATAGAAATCCTGCTCGTCATCTGCAAATGTTGCTCCTTTTGGCTGTAGCAGACTTTGCGGTACAAAGCCTTTGAACTCAATATCTGCACCTTCGAGCTGCTCGCCTGCTTCGCGGGCCGAGATTATGAATTTTCTCAACACATCGGTTCCCGACAGGTCAAGCCTTGGATCGGGCTCAGTATATCCCAGCTCTTTAGCCTCCTTCACAAGTGTCGCAAAAGATTTTTTGGCATTGTAGCAGCTGAACAGATAGTTCAATGTTCCGCTAACTATACCCTCAATCTTAAGGATACGGTCACCACTGTTGATTATCTGCCTGATCATTGCCAGTACAGGTTGTGCTGCGCATACGGTTGTTTCATATCTGTAGTTTACACCCTCGGCCAATGCGTTGTTGAACAGTTCGCGATAGGAGTCGTAGCTCAATGAGTTTGCAATCTTGTTGCAGGCAACGACTGAGAACTTGTTCCTGAAAAGGTCTACATAAGTTCCTGCAATCTCCTTGCTTGCTGTACAGTCAACAAAGATTGAGTTGCTGAGTTTCATCTTGCTGATAGCTTCAATATACAAGTTGTTGTGCGCCGATTGGGACTGTACAGGTTGCCCATCGTTGAGTTGTGCCAGCATCTGCTCCTCTGTTCCAAGTTCAATTCCGTTTCTGTTGAGAATGTATTTTCTGCTGTTGCATAGGCCGCATACAACAAGTTCTTTGCCTAAGCTCCTTAGCAGAAAATCTCTCTTTTCACGTATGATCTGAACCAAAGCTTTTGACACTGTACCATAACCTGCTATGAAGAGATTTATACGGTGTGCGTTGCTGGTAAAGAACTCCTCGTGGATTGCACGGATGGCATCATTGACATACTCTGTCTGGACAACTGCAGATACATTCTTCTCCGAAGAACCTTGTGCAATGGCTCTGATATTGATTCCCTCACGTCCCAAAGCATCAAACATTTTGCCGCTTGCACCGGACTGGTTCTTCATGTCATCACCCACGAGTGATATGATGGAGAATCCTTTCTCTACGCGCAATGGGTCAACCTTACCCAATGAAATCTCATAGGCAAAGAGTTCGTCGGTAGCCTTTTTGGCTTTGTCGGCATCGGCCTCGTCAATTGCAATGCACATTGTATGCACAGAAGAGGCTTGTGTAATGAGTATAATGTTTACATTATTCTTTGTAAGGGTATCAAACAATCTGCTTGAATAGCCTGGAATACCCACCATTCCGCTACCCTCCATTGAAAGAAGGGCTATTTTGTTTGAACTTGAAATGCCTTTAATTTTATTGTTTCCCTCAGGTGGATTGCGCTCAATGAGTGTCCCCGGGTCTGAAGGCTCAAAAGTATTCTTTACATATATTGGAATTCCCTGTTTTACCACCGGCTGGATAGTTGGCGGATATACAACCTTGGCTCCGAAATGTGAAAGCTCAAGGGCCTCCTTATAAGAGATGTTTCTGATAGGATGTGCCTGAGGTACGATACGTGGATCGGCTGTCATCATTCCACATACATCTGTCCATATCTCAAGAATGCGGGCCTGGACACCAACAGCTATGATTGATGCGGTATAGTCAGATCCTCCGCGTCCCAAAGTGGTTGTACGTCCTTTCATGTCCATGGCGATGAATCCCGGCATGATATAGAGCTTGTGGGAGCTGCTTTCAAAGAACTCTTTGATATTTTTGCCTGTAACATCTGTGATTACAGCATTCTTGCCTGCAACCTCCTCAGTTTTTATAAGTTCTCTTGAATCTTTCCACAAATGGCTTATGTTCAAAGATTTCAATTTTGCACTGATGATTTTGGTAGAGAGCAACTCTCCAAAGCTTACAATATGGTCAAGGCTCAGATTGCTCAATTCCTTCAACAGGTAAACACCTTTGCATATCTCCCTCAACTCATTGAAGAGTGCTGCACACTCCTCTTTGATTGCACTGGAGTCATCATTTACAATAAGTTCATCAATCAGGTCAAGGTGTCTCTGCTCCAATTTGTCAATAATTCCGGTATAAGAGTTGTCCTGTGCAAGAGCGGCCATGCCTATAGCAATAAGCTGGTCTGTGCATCCGCTTATGGCAGAAGTTACAACAACTGTCTTGTCTTTGGTCAAAGCCTCCCTTACAATGGAAATGACTTTATTGATGTTCTGGGCGTTGGCTACTGAGCTGCCGCCAAATTTCATTACTTGCATAATAGTGGTACCGTTATAAAATTTCTTTAAAAATCTCTGTTATCTGTTCCCATTCCAACAAAAAACCGTCATGGCCGAACAGAGATGTGATCTCTCTGTATTCAGCTCCGGCGATATGCTCCGCCATATATTTCTGCTCCGAAGTGGGAAAGAGGTTGTCACTGTCAATTCCAATGCAGATGGTGCGCGAAACTATCTGCTTCAATGCACTCTCAACTCCTCCACGGTTGCAGCCTATATTGTGGCTGTCGGTAAGGTCAAGCATACTCAAATATGAATAGGCATCAAATCTGTCTACAAGTTTTTTGCCCTGATAGCGCTGGTAGGATGCAGCCTTCTCTGCCCATACTGTGTCGTCTCCGGTTTCGGATTGGGTGGCGTTGTATCCCTTGTAGCTCCTGTAGGAGATGAGTGCAAGGGAGCGGGCCGCTGCCAATCCTCTTTTGCCGCCATGGGTAATAACCTTGCCATCATTTACACTATACTCCTGAGCTTCAAAAGAGCTGTCTGCGTAGAGAGCCATTCTTTGTGACTCATTGAATGCGGTTCCCCATGGGGTAACTCTGGCGTTGCTGGCAATCATCACAAGATTTTTGATGGCCTCTTTGTTCATAAGGCTCCATTCAATTGCCTGAAAGCCGCCCACAGATCCGCCTACCAGCATATCAATTGATTCAATACCCAGCTCCTGACGTAAAATCTCATGGCATTTTACAATATCGCGTACTGTGGTTTTTGGAAAGGAGAGCATGTATGGCTTGCCACTATCAGGATCTATTGACAGCGGAGAGGTTGTTCCGTAGCATGATCCAAGTATATTGGCACAAACAATTGTGTATTTGCGTGGGTCAAGAAATTTTCCCTCACCTACAAGAGTATCCCACCACTCACATGGATTGGAGTTGGCTGTCAGGGCATGAGTGATCCAAACAACTCTCTTGTTTTTCTCCTGCTCTGAACCATACTCCCTCGATATGTGGTAACATATCTTAAGTTGCGGAAGTGATGCACCGCTTTCAAGTTTGAACTCCTTATTGTATTTGAATATGCGTTTTTCCATAATGGCTTCTTTTACAAAACCTTCATTGCCTGTTCAAAATCTCCGATTATATCTTCAATGTTTTCAATTCCAATGCACAGACGCAAAGTGCCTGGCTTGATGCCAACATTCAGCAGCTCCTGGTCTGTAAGCTGTGCGTGTGTGGTGGTTGCCGGGTGGGCAACGAGTGATTTGTTGTCTCCCAGATTTGCAAGAAGAGTGAATATCTTCAGCTGGTCAACAAAGGCTGCAGTATCCTGTCGGGAAGCCTTGAGGTCTACTGTTATTATTCCTCCAAAACCGTTTCTCAAATATTTTTTTGCATTGGCATGGGCTGGATGGCTCTCAAGTCCGGGATAATTTACCTTTTCAACTTTAGGATGTGCCTCAAGCCATTTTGCAAGGGCAAGGGCATTGTCACATACTCGCTGGGCACGCAATGAGAGTGTTTCAACTCCTGTTAGCAATAGGAATGCGTTGAATGGACTCAAACAACATCCGTAGTCCCTCAACATCTCGGTGCGGGCTCTTACAGCAAAAGCTGTATTCCCAAAATATTGGCTGTAGCTCATGCCTTTATATGCTGCTGCCGGTTGGGTGAACTGAGGAAAACGTCCGCATGTCCAGTCAAATTTTCCAGCATCCACAACTATTCCGGCGATTGAGTTTCCGTGTCCTCCAATCCATTTTGTTGCGGAGTGTGTGACTATGTCTGCGCCCCAATCTGCAGGTGCGCACAAATATCCTCCACAACCAACAGTGTTGTCAACTATTAATGGAAGATTGTGCTTTTTGCAGACTCTGTGCAGCAGGTCAAAGTCAGGGACACTCAAGTCTGAATTGGCAATTGTCTCAACATAAATGCCTTTGGTATGGTCATCTATGAGTGACTCTATCTCCTCCTCGCTTTGGCACTTGCAGAACTTTGTGCTAATTCCCAAACGGGGAAGTGTAACTTTGAACTGATTATATGTTCCGCCATAGAGCGATAACGAACTTATTATATTGTCTCCTGCTTCGCAAAGATTTACAATGGCCAGAAACTGGGCACTCATTCCGGAGGAGACTGCAACAGCTTCAGCACCATTCTCCAATGCTGCAATCCTCTTCTCAAAAGTCTCTACTGTGGGGTTGTTTATTCTCGAATAGATGTTTCCAGGCTCTTCAAGGGCAAAAAGCCTGCGGCCATGCTCCACATTCTGGAAAGCGTATGCCGCTGTCTGGTATATCGGTGTAGCGCAGGCCCCTGTAGTGGGATCAGGTGTATGTCCTGCATGGACCTGTAGTGTTTCAAATCTATATTGTGCCATCTTTTAACTGTTTTTAATTGATTCCTCCCGACAGATTGTATGAATCTGTAGGACCTGTATTTATCTAAATTTGAGTTTGAATGGAGGCCTCCGTTATCCCCGCGAAAATCCTCCTGAAAAAAGAACAGAGCATCTTAGCGATGCATTCGCATAGACATTGAACACATAGGGAACCCCACACCCATTGTCTGGGAAGACAAAATTGAATTGATATGAATGTAGAAGCTCATTTTTGCTTACAAATTATAATCAAATATGTTAAAATTGTAATCTTATATTAAGCTAAAGGCTTTTATAACCCTTTGCATAAGCAATTTGCGGAAACAAATGTATGTAATAAATTTTAATCTGCAAAATAAAAAGAGGATGGTTTTTACTGCCATCCTCTTTTTATAGTCATATCAAATGTTCAATTAATCCATCTTTTTAAGTTCTGCTGCAATCTGTCTTACAGAAGAAGCCTTGTCGGTATAGATACAAGGTCCGGTAACACAGCCTGTTTCACAAGCCATTACCTCAATGAATGGGGCAGGCGACTTGCCTGTTTTTGCATAAAGCTTCAACAGTCCTATATTTTTCTTGTCAAGGTTTGCAATCTGAAGGGCCTGAAGGTTGGCCTGTGCAAGATATGTTTTCACAGCAGTGGTTACTCCTCCTGCTTGTGCAAATCCATGTGCCTCCTTAACCGATTTGAACGACATTGCGTATGGCTCGGTGGTGTTGATGTCTATACCCATACCGTCAAGAATGGATCCCATCTCCTCAAATGTAAGTGTGTAGTCTACAAATTCAGGGTATTTTCTGGCCTCTTTTCTCTTTGCAATACAAGGGCCGATAAATACAGTCAATGCCTCAGGATCCTGTTTCTTTACAATCTCTCCGGTATAGTACATAGGAGATTTTGTTGTTGAAATATATTTCTTTATCTCAGGAACATGTTTCTCTGAAAGTTCAATATATGCAGGGCAACAGCTGGTTGTCATGAACGGCTCACCCTCCTCCATTCTCTCAATGAACTCCTCCGACTCTATACGGGTAGTCTCCATAGCACCTTGGGCAACCTCAATCACATCAGTGAAACCTACCTGCTTCAATGCTCCATATATATTCTCAATTGATGTGTTGAATTGGGCAAGAATGGCAGGAGCAACCATTGCAACCACCTTTTTACCCTCTTTGATTCTCTGGAGAACATCAAACACTTGTGAGATCTCAAAGATGGCACCAAAAGGACACGCGTTCAAACATTTTCCGCAATAGATACATTTGCTCTCGTCAATATGCTCAATTCCATATTCATCTTTGCTGATGGCCTTTACAGGACAGGCATCTTCGCATGGAACAGGTATATACAATATTGCATGGTAAGGGCAGCTCTTGTAACATTTTCCACAACTTATACAGATGTCATGGTCAATCTCGGCCTGGCCCTTTTTGTTGAAATGTATGGCATCTTTAGGGCAGTTCATATAACAGCTTCTGGCAACACAACCCTTACATAGGTTACTCACCTCGTAGTTGACCTGCACACAAGATGAACATGCTTCGTCAATGACGCACAAAATATTCTCTTTCAAATTTTTGTCGCGCTCCATAGCCTGTTGCGCATAGTAAGAAAGAGGTGTCAGTTCATCTTTCTCGTCAGTCATGTCAAAACCCAAAAGAGGAAATGATTTGTATTTCCATACGGCACGCTCCTTATGGATGCAACAACGTCCCATCACTCTTGATTTCTTAGGACTTAGCTCTATAGGCAAACGGTCAATTCCGCTAACCAGTGAATCCTCTTTCCAAAGTTTTACCAAAGTGGCCAACAACTTGTGGCGCACAATCATAACATTATTTGTAAATGCCATAGTTCAAGTTTATAAAAGGGGGTTTTTTTCGGGTGCAAAGATATAAAAAAAACTAACTGTTCCTATATTCCTGGGGGGTCATTTTGACATATTCCAGAAAATATCTGTTAAAAGCTGTAGGCGTGAATCCTAAAGATTTGGCAATCTTGTTTATACGCGCATCACTGCTTTTGAGTTGTGCCTTGGCATCCATAATTATAAGTTGTCTTATAATGTCCTGTGCGGTTTTTCCTGTGGCCTTTTTGATAGTGGCACAAAAATGTGACAGTGTAAGGCCAATTTCGTTTGCATAAAATGTGGCTTTATGTTCCTGTGGGTAGTTTTCAAAAGCCAGACGTATGAACTCTCTCAGTACCTCAAGTTCCCTCGGTCCCTTTTCTGCAATCTGGACATTTGATGTCTTGTATATGATTGCATGGATCTTATAGAACACCTCCATGATACTGGCCATAATATTGCTGTTAAGCAGCTTTATTGGAGCTTCTTCTGCTTTCATTATCAGTGAAATGGAATCTCTGTAAAAAATGGCTATCTCTCTGGGAAGATGAAGTATGGGATTGTTGATGACCTCTGCCAGATTCAAAGTTATGTTTTTCCAGAAATTGATTGTATTGATAAAGTTTGAACTGAATCCTATGAAAGCAAGTGAGGTGTTTTCATAGATCTCGTGTATCTGCAGAAAACTGCCTGGAATAACGGTAATGAAGTCATTCTCCTTTACTATATACTCGCTTAGGTTCAGTGTTACCTTGGCACCTCCGCTAAGGCAAATAGCAAAGACACCTGCCTTGATTTTGCACGGGAACATTTTGTATAGTTCCAGGATTGAACCGCTTACATTGTCATCCATGACATAATCTACAGGTATATCATATTTTGGAAAAGGCTCCTTGTAAATTTTGCTGAAAAGTGACATATCTCTGAAAATTGTTATTTGTTTACAAAAATAGCTGTTTTGGGTTATAAAAGAATAAAAAACGATAGATTTGTATATAAAATTACGGCTCTGTTCATTGTTTTGAAAGAATTGCTGATGTATTTTTGCACCAATTTTATTTATAAAGTAGGATGAGTATGAATATTTTTAAACATCTGTTGCTGCAGATTTTTGTAATTGCAATGTTATGCTCTTGTGGAAAAGAGGGGTATGATTTTGGTAATGAGGATAATGGACAAAAACCTTCGGCAGATTTGGGTGCTGTGGAATTCTCTGTTTCCACAGATTATACAATAAGGACAAAGGCTCCAGGTGCAGACTTGAACCTTAATCCCGACAATTTTTCATTTGCCATCTTCAACGAGGGTGGTGTAATGGTCAACAATTGGCAGAGTTTTTCGCAGATAAAGGGGCAAAGTGTTAAACTTAATCAAGGCGCATACACTGCCCAGGCCTGGTATGGAGACTCAACTGCAATAGGATTTGATGCCGTATATTTTGTAGGCAGGACCCGGTTCCAGGTGGAGAAACTCAAGACCACACAGGGCGTGACAGTAACTTGCCGTCAGGGTAATGCAAAGGTAGCTGTAGTTTGGGGTGATACTATCAGAAGCGAATATCCGGACTATTCAGCAGTTGTAAAGCGTGTCGGGACCGAACAGACCATGTCATTTGCAAAGGATGAGACAAGAGCGGGTTATGTGCAGGCCGGCAATATAAACCTTGAGGTATCAATGACAGATGTCTCTGGAAATACCAGAACATATGTTCATGAGACTCCGATACCTGTAGCAGCGCAGGATTCATTGACTTTGCGTGTGGATTGCAGAAAGCAGGGCAGTACAGATGGTTATGTGGTAATATCATACAACCTTGACACTACAACAACAGACAAGCCACAGCAGATTACCATTCCTGCTTTCCTTGTTTCAAAGCCTGCACCGGAACTTATGAACCAGGGTTTTGATGAAAACAATACAATTGAGTTCTGGGAGGGTGATGTTTCAAATCCTGTTATGGTTATGATAAAGGCCCAGGCTTTCATTGACTCTTGCAGGGTGAGTCTTGCCTCTCCGTTTGTTGAGGTGGCATTTCCTGATTCCATAGATATAGTACATGACTCTGAAAATGCAGTCAGACTACAGAATGTTTGTGGTATCAAATGGGATGACCAGTTGCAGAACAAGAGATATGCTGCCATAGATTTGACTGAGTTTGCCAGAAATTTAAGGGTAGTAGGGAGCGGTGTTGCAAGCGAGAGCACCACTTTCACCGTCTCAGTTGTTGACAAGAGAGGTAAAAAGAGCGGAAAAACAACCTATACATTGGTTGCCAAACGTCCGGTATTGTCACTTAACAATGTACCTGAATATGATATGTGGGCTACAAAAGCATATATAGAGCTGGTTACTGATGTTGAGAATTTGAGCCTTTTCAAATTTGAATATCTTGTCAATAATATTCCGAATGAGGCAAATGCTGCACTTGTGGCCGAGAATGGAAATGTAAAAAGATATGAAATAACAGGATTGGCTCCTGGTACATCATACATATTCAGGGCAAATTACTGTAACGGATTGTACTATACCAATACTGTATCGGTGGTGACAGAGGCTGCCCAGCAGCTTGCCAACGGAAATATGGATACATGGAGCAACACTGAGTGGACAACTTATGGATTGCAGAAGATTTACCACTATTATCCTGGAGTATCGGCATCAGACAAAAGCTGGAGTACAAGAAACAGCCTTACAATGGAGGGCGTGAATGGTGGTACATCTTCAGGAACTACAAACCAGGTGGTTGCCTACCGTTGGAATTCGTGTACAATACCAACTGCAGATGCTGTGAGTGGCAGTGCTGCTGAGATAAGGACTATGGCCCTTTCAACTAAGAGTGTCGCAGGAACAAGTGTAGGAAGCGGTGCTTTCTGGGCTCAGAAGAATGTTGAGGAGTTTATGAAAAGTAACGGTAAAGTATATGCCGGATACCTTTACACAGGTACTGCTGATGTTACAAGCGGATCGCCGGTGCCTGCTGCAGCGGGTATAAGCCATCCGTCAAGGCCATTGTCTGTTTCATTCAGCTACAAGTATATGCCGTTTAATGGAGATAAATTCAAGGTCTATGCAAAGGTATATGATTCCAATGGAAGTGTGATAGCATCTACTCAGGAGTTTGTTTCAGGTGATGCAAAGGGAACATATACAGAATATACAATGGATTTCACATATTCAGATTCCAGCAAAAAGGCATCATCAATAATGGTGTTTTTCCAGTCAGGAACAAATGAGACATCTGACTATGTCCAGTTCGTAGATGGCAGCTACGATGCCAATCCATGGTCACTGGATACATTTGTGGGAAGTATATTGAGAGTGGACAATATTGTTTTGAACTATTAAAGACCAGATATTAAAACAGGATAGATATGATTGCACAATATATGAAAAGAGTTTTGATTATTACCGGAGCATTGTTGGCAGGCTTGTTCTGCAGTTGTCATAAGGTATCGTTGGATGAAGTTGAGATCCCACAGGGAAATACAAGTGGTGTGACCTTGAGCCTGAGTCAGGAGGGTGTCTTTACTAAGGCGCAGGATCTGGTTGATGTAAATGATTTTTATGTTAAGATATTTCTGGGTGATGAGCTCTACAAGAGTTATGCTAAGTACTCACAAGTGCCAAGTACTATAGAAATGGCACCGGGTACATACAGGATAGAGGCCGGAACTCAGGGGCAGTCAAAGGCAGCTTTCAGCCAACCGGTCTTTTATGGCGAAACAGAGGTTACAATTGCCCCAGGTGTGATAGCGCCTGTAAGTCTTGTCTGCAAACTTATCAACGTTAAGGTTACCCTTAAATATACACAAGAGTTCAGTGAGGCGGTGAAAGACAATTTTGAGATTGCAGTATCCAATGGCATTGATGCCAATCTTGTTTTCTTGAAATCTCATATTGACAACAATATCAGCGGTTACTTTACCGTTGCGCCATCCTTGACAATAACCCTTCAGGCATACAGAAAAGATAATGGTGAAGAGATTACACATACTGTTGTGATTGATGAGGTAAAGGCACGGGATCATATTGTGATTACCTTCGATGTTGAGGATATTGACAATACCGGTAATGTTGAGTTTGGAGAGGGTAGCATTGTTGTGGATTATCAGGTTAATCCAAAGGAGGAGACAATAATCATTCCTGGAGAGGATGAAAATGGCGGCTCAGGCAGTGAAGGTGAGGGTGAAGGCGAAGAGCCGGGTGACGGTCCTGGTGGAAGTGATGATGCGGCACCTGTAATTACTGGTACAGGTTTGGAATCTCCACTATACTTGACTGCTGCTCAGGCTAATGCCAATCCTGTGGTTGATATATCTTTTAGCACATTGAATGGCAAGACAATAAAGGATGTATGGGTTAAGATAGACTCTCCAACCTTAACAGAGGAGTTCTTGTCAGAGATGGATTTGGGAGCATCGGAGTTCAGTATAGTCAATTTCTCTTCAGATGATGCAGGGCAGACAAGGAAGGAGTTCCTTACAACATTGGGACTTATTGATCCCGAGAAGCCGATAGCCGGCCAGACTCAGGCAACATTCTCTATCGGAGGATTGATGAAGATGCTTATCATGATTGCAACTCCTGGCGACCAGCATAAGTTCATTATTACAGTTACAGACAGTGAGGATGTCTCTTCTACTGCAACATGTACAATAGTAAAGGCAGAGTAACAACAGGATAAAAAGTAGAAATTATGAAATTAAGCAGAATATATATATTGGCAATTATGATTTTCTCTTTGGTATCCTGTACCAAGGTTGAAGATGGCAGGCCTGAAAAGGAGTGCGGTTATGTGGACTTTTCCGTATCGCAGGACAAATCATTGGTGACAGTCAATACACGTGTTGAGGATCCTATATATAAAGTAAAGATTCTCAATGGTGCAGGTGTTGTTATAAAGAGTTTTGACAACCATAAGGAGATAACTGAACCTATAGCTTTGACTCCAGGCACTTATACTGTTGTTGGAATAAGTTACAATATGTCGGCAGTTATGGAGAAAGATGCAAATGGCAAGTATCCTGAGGATTATGAGGCTATTTTTGATGCTCCGGTATATCAGGCCCAGCAGAGCGTTGAAATAAAGAAGGGGAGGACCGAGTATGTTGATCTTTTGTGTACCCTTTCTCAAGTAAAGGTAAGTGTGAAGGCCGACAGTACAATTACAAGCAACTTTAAGGAGGTAATAGTAACTGTAACAAATGCCGAGGATTTTACGAATGGTGATAATAATCTTATATTCAGTTCAAGTGATTCAACCCTCAACAAGAATGGATATTTCAGGAACAATATAGGGGCATTGAGATATACAATCACATTGACAAACAATGACGGTGATGTTTCAAATGGAGATGTAAACGGAATTATTGAGGGGGTAAATGTAAGGGAGCATTATATACTTAACCTTACACTTTCCGGTGATGATGAGGGTGCGGCCATTGTGCCCGGAATTACTGTAGACCCGTCGACAAATGACAGATATTATACTGTAAAGATAAATCTCAACAAGAAGGCAAAACCTCAATTCTCTTCTGTAGGTCTTGATCTTACAGCCACTCCACTGCCAGGCAACAGTGTTGATCCTGCAGTAACATACATAGCTCTTGGCTCAACAGCAGAGAGAAGTATTGCAGTATCAGCAGCAGGCGGTATAAAGAATTTGTGGCTTACACACAGCAACCAGACTTTAGTTTCAAAAGGTGTACCTCAGAATGTTGATTTTGCAAATCTTTCACAGTCAGAGTCAAATGCTCTTTCTGCTGCCAAAATAAGTTGGAGCGGAACCGTTTCTGAGTCAACTGCAACTACAATAGACCTTTCAAATTTGGTCAGCGGTCTGCCTTTGGGCTCCTATGCAATGACATTCAAGGTTATGGATATGCAGAGCCAGATGGCAAGTGTGGATGTTACATTTAGTGTAATACCTGCAGAGGAGACAACCACTTTATCACCAGGAAGTAATATGGCGGTAAGTACAATAGGTGCGATATGGGGCAAACATGCATATCTTTATGGTATGTACAATACTCAGATCCAGCCGTCGGGAATGGGATTTGAATATAAGAAGGTAGGAACAGATTCATGGACCAAGGTTACTTCAAATCTTAAAGTATCGGGTGTGTACTATTATGTGAAGGTCGATGGACTTGAGCCTCAGACAAAATATGTATACAGGGCAGTTTCTGACAAAGAACCTTCTGTTACAGAGATAGAGTTTACCACATTGCCTGCTTACCAGCTCTACAATATGAGATTTGAGGAGTGGAACGGCAACTCTGCAAATGCGAGCGGCGTTACACAAATTTGGGATAACGGAAATGAGGCTGCAAGTATGGGCGGAATCACACCAACAACGAAGACTTCGACCACAGCTACAAGCAGTTCAAAATATGCAGTTCAGCTGAAGACCGAGAGTGCCTTTGGTGTTCTTGCTGCAGGCAGCCATTTTGTGGGTACATTCCAGGAGTTGGACGGCTTGAGTGGAGCGAAGATCAACTTTGGTAAAGCATACGGATGTAAGCCGTTGAGTCTTAAAGGATATTATAGCTATGAGCCTGCGACCATCGACAAGACAAAATCTCCGTATGGAAGTCTGAAAGGCCAACCTGATATTTGCCAGATTTATGTTGTGCTTGCCGATTGGCCTAAGGGATACTTTGCTGTGAATACCGCATCTGATCCTAAAGTGCTTATAAATCCTGAACCTGGAGCTGACCCTCATATTATTGGTTACGGATCTCTTGAACGCAATACCAGCACTGGTGGTTATATATCATTTGATATTCCAATCCAGTATAGAAATAACAGGGTTCCTACAACTTGTGTAATAGTTTGTTCTTCAAGTAAGTATGGAGATTATTTTACAGGAGGTGTAGGCAGTTTGCTGATGGTTGATGAGTTTGAATTTACTTTTTGATGATGAAATTTATTAAAAATACAATTTTACTGGCTATTGCGTTGCTGTTTGCAGTTGGACCGGCAATGGCAAAGAAAAAGGTTGACAGGGGTATCCAAAAAGTTACGCTTGTCCCTAAAGGATATGTTTTGGGCGGAGGCTCATTCTCCTATAGCGAGAATACGGCTCAGGATTATGACTTTCTTGTTCTGGATGATATTGAAGGTACAAATTATACCTTTAAGGTGAGTCCTTTTATAGGTTATTTTGTAAGAAATGACCTTGCGATCGGAGCCCGTTTTTCATATAACAGGTCAATGATAAATTTGGGCTCAATTTCATTGGACATCAATGAGGATCTAAACTTTAGCGTTGAGAACTTTTACAGTATCCAGCACATGTATATGGGTTCTGTTTTCATGAGAAATTATGTAGCTCTTGGTAGAAGCCAGAGGTTTGGAATATTCAATGAGGTGCGGTTCTCTATGGGTGGTGGCCAGTCAAAGCAGCTGAATGGAGAGAGCAATGAGGAGATCACAGGCAGCTATCAGAACATCCTGCAGATGCAGCTGGGCCTGATTCCCGGTATAATTGGCTTCCTGACCGAGAATGTTGCTGTAGAGGCCTCTGTAAATGTGCTTGGATTTGAGTATAAGAAGTATTCTCAGACAAGGGACAGAATATATGAGGGAAGTTTTGAGAGTAGTGGAGTAAACTTCAAAGTTGATATTTTTTCAATCAATATTGGTGTCAGTTTCTATTTCTGATAAGATGCTCCAATTAATTATGTAGTATGACGATGAAGATGAAAAATAGAATGACAATCCCTTTATGGAGCACTCTCCTTTTGGTAATGCTCTTTGTGGGATGTATTGAAAATGATATACCTTACCCTATACTTAAAGGTTCAATTACAAATATTCAGGTGAGTGGTCAGATAAGTTCACCCGCAATCAGTGAGACTGATAGGACAGTCGAACTGTTTCTGGCTGACTCCGTGGATCTGAAAAAGGTCACTATACTCAATTTTGAGGTCTCCAATGAGGCAACGGTAACTCCGGCCATCACATCTCAGATTGACTTGACCCAGCCGATGGTTTATACACTTACAACCTTCCAGGAATATGTATGGACAATATCAGCGAACCAGACAATAGACAGATATATAAGGGTAGAAAACCAGGTCGGTCAGGCTGTGTTTGATACAAACAGCAAAATTGTGATTGTCTATGTGTCGGCAGATGCTGATTTGTCAAAATTGAGAATTTTGGATATGAAACTTGGCCCTCAGGGAAGCAAGATTATCCCGGATTATACAAATATTACAGATTTTACAGTATCTCAGCAGTTCGGCTGGTTCTATAAGGAGAGATATGAGACCTGGACTGTAAGGATAGTGAAATCAAATATGAGCATCTCAACAGGAAGTGTAAATGCGTTTGCAAAGTATGCTTTGGTAGATGGAGAGTTCAGTACAAGCCTCGGTTCCCCATCTTTCATGTTCAAAAAAAAAAGTGAGACAGAGTGGCATAACTTTACAGATGTAGATGTTGAAGGTGGTGCATTTTCTGCAAAGATTACCGGACTGGAACCGGATACTGATTATGTTGTAAAGGCTGCTGCAGGAGACAACTATGGAGCAGAGAGGGAGTTTACAACCGAGTCTGCATTACAGATTCCAAATTCGGGATTTGAGAACTGGTGCAAAGAGGGCAAATCATGGTTCCCCAATTCAGATCTGACTCCTGCCAATTATGTGTGGGATTCAGGAAATATAGGCTCAAATACATTGGGCGAGAAGAATCCTACAACAGCCGAAGAGAGTGTAGTTGTAAAGGGAAAGGCAGCCAAGTTGGCATCAACATCTGTATTGGGTGTTTTTGCAGCAGGAAACATTTATACCGGCAAATATGTCAAGACTATAGGTGTTGGAGCACAATTGGATTTCGGTATTCCATTTACTTGCAGACCATCCTCCCTTAAAGGATATTACAACTACACGCCGAGTCCTATAGACAAGACAAGAAGCCAGTATGAACACTTGAAGGGCAAGAATGACTGCTGCAATATATATGTTGTGCTTGCAGATTGGGACAAGCCGTTTGAGATAAATACTACGGATGGTAAATTTCTTGATTTTCAGAATGATAAGCATATAATTGCGCATGGGGAGATTTTGGACGATGTGGGTACTGGCGGCAAATACAAGGAGTTTGAGATAAAACTTCATTACAGGGATATGAACAGGAAACCAAAATATATCCTTGTAGTGGCTGCAGCCAGCAGGTATGGAGACTATTTCACAGGTGGAACATCTTCTGTGCTTTATGTTGATGAGTTTTCTTTATCATACGAATAAATTGCTATCTTTGGCCGTTCAAATTACTAACGACTGAAGATATGAATAATAGTATTAGAATTATATGGCATAGCAGTGTGGTTGCACTTCTATGCCTTTTTTCAATTCTTTTTACATCATGTGACAAGCAAGATGACTTTGATGTTGAAATGACTCTTGTGCAGATGGCCAACAGGTTTGTGTTGCAATACAACGAACTCTACTATTTGTGGAACGATAAGATTGATTACAACAAAAGTTATATGACCCCGACAGATCCTTATGCATTTTTTGAATCTCTTATGTATAGGAATTTGGACCAATGGTCATATCTTACTGATGATGCGGAGGCCCTTTTTGGCAGTTATGAAGGTGTTGAGACAACTTATGGCTACAGATTGACAGTGATAAATTTTACACATTTGAAGGAGTATGCGGCTGTTGTAAACTTTGTCTATCCAGACTCACCGGCTGAGAAGGCAGGACTGAAGAGAGGTGACATTCTCTATCTGATTGATGGAGCTCCGATAACTGAAAGCAACTACATGAATCTTTATTACTCATCTTCGATGGCTGTGGAGACAGCCACATATGACAGAGCAAACGGTAAATTGGAGCAGACCGGCGAAATTTACCAGATGAGTGCAGTAAAGATGGAACTTGACGCTGTCAATGCCCATACTATCATTGAAATTGACGGACATAAGATTGGCTACATCTGTTATACAGATTACCTGATCTCTTCACATGCCAAGATGAGCAGGATTTGTGATGAGTTCAAGAGTGCCGGGGTTGATGATGTCGTTCTTGACCTGCGCTACAACCTTGGAGGTGCTGCAATAACGTCAACTTATATAAGCAGTCTCTTTGCCCCAAAGAGTGCTTTGATTAACAAAGAGCTCTTCCTCAAGGAGATATGGAATACGACGCTTACAAATTACTGGATCTCGCAAGGGGCAATGCTATCAGAAAAATTTGAAGAGGCTGCACTTGGTCACAATCTTGACCTTAAGAGGATATATATCCTGACAACATCCTCTACAGCTTCGGCATCGGAGGCTACAATCGTTGGTTTGAAACCATATATGGATGTTATTACCATTGGTGAAAAGAGTCATGGAAAATATTGTGCAGCCGTGCTTATCCAACCAATGGACAGCAAAGGAGAGATAATCCCTGAGATAGCAAACTGGGCCATGAGCCTTGTAGCCTATAAATATGCCAACAAGGATGGATTTACTGATTTTACCGGAGGGCTGGAACCGGTGCATAATGTGGAGGTCGATATCTTCTCATCCACTCCTTTTGGTGATCCGTCAGAGCCATGTCTTGCAAAAGCTATAGAGCTGATTACAGGAAAGGTTGTCGCAAATGCTCCTTCTGTTAAATCATCGGCACAACTCCAGCTGCCATGCTCAGTTGACGTCTCTGCAACTGAAAATCTTAACAGACCATTTGGCGGAATGGTAAAATTTGGATCTTTGCGCTGATTTTCTATTGTAGTTTTTTACTTGTATACAAGTTCACTCAGACGACCTTTTGAAAGTATCTCTTGGGCAACTTGCTGCAGATCCTCTGCTGTGAGTTGCTCAATCTGTTTGCGGGTCTGTTCAAATGGATATATCTTTCCGTAGACCATTATAGATTTGCCCATTGCAAGACATTGGCTCTCTGCATTGTCTTGAGAAATGAAGAGCTGGCCAAGGAACTGCTTCTTGGCATTCTTGAGTTCACGTTCTGTTAATGGTTGGGAGACAATCTTTTCCAGTTCTCCGTAAACAAGTTCCTTGCATTTGGCAAGAAGTGACTTGTCGCACCCGAAATATATAGAAAATATGCCTGTATCGGAGTATGGGGTGAAGTTCGCTTCGATATTGTATACGAGTGCATGTTTTTCGCGCAGTATGTTGTTCAGCCGTGAAATTGATGCCGGGCCGCCAAGTATGTTGGTAACAAGCGCCAAGGCTATCCGTTTGAAACCATCGGAATATGAGTAGGCTGAGGTTCCTATAATGCAGTGTGCCTGATGGTTGCGTTTTGTCACTTCAAGCTTGAATGGTGTACCTATGGCCAAGGAGCTGCACCCCTCTTCTGCAATCCTCATATTCTCCACTTCATAGTCTGGATCAGAGTCAAGCTCCCTGTTTGGAATAGCCTCAATGGGTTGGTCATCCCCTTTTTCCACTTCAGTTTTATAGTACTTGTTCACACTCTTCTGTACCAGTTTTTGGAATGCACTCTCTTCAATATTCCCGACAACTGTAAATACCATATTATCGGGTCTGAAATTGGATGTGAGGAACTCTTTGAGAAGAGTGCTGTCTATCTTTTTGAGAGTGCGTTTTTCTCCAAGAATGGCCTTTTCAAGCGGGTGTCCTTTGAACAGAAGTGTCTCAAAATGGTCATATATCGATTCTGCTGGAGAGTCCTTGTAAGAAATGATTTCATCATATACAACTTCCAGCTCCTTCTCCAGCTCCTTTTGTGGAAATGTAGATGTAAAGGCAAGTTCTGCCAGCAGATCAACAGCTTTTGGCAGATCTTCCCTCAATATTGTGGCACATAGTACAATCTCCTCTTTTGTGGTATAAGCATTGAGTTCGCCACCTTCCCTTTCGAGGACGTTGTTTATGCTGTTTGATGTCCGTTTTTCAGTCCCTTTGAAGAGCATGTGCTCCACAAGATGGGCCATACCGTTATATTGTGCCGGTTCATATCTGGTGCCAGTTTTGATGCTCAGAGCACAGTAGGCTACCGGTGAAGCTACCTTCTTGCAGGCAAAAATCATTTTTTTACAATTCATACCCGTTTGGAATGGCTATCTTTTTAAGATCTTCAGGCAGAAAACCTTTTGAATTTTTCGAAGTTATCTTCTGTTTTCTGTAGTAGTAGATGTCATGGCTGTCGGCACTTATCACCATTTTATAGCAGTACGAGCCATATCTGTCACCCTCTTCTGGCCCAATGCAGATGGTATATGCAGTCTCTCCCTTTTTATTGTCTATAGCCTCATAAATCTCATCTTCATCTACAACTTTTCCTCCGTTCCCAAGAATCCTGTTCGCTTCATCAACAGTCACATTGCTGTTCAAGTCAAGCTTGTTTACAAGAACCCTCTTGCCACGTAGCTCCTGAAGTCTGTTTGAATACCAGCTGATTCCGAGTGTGGCTGCAATTTTTTTCTTCTGAACTCTCACTACGTGGGCCTGGATGATATTTATGTAGGCATCGATATATGGAATGATATAGCCGTCGGGATCATCAATATGCTGGAATGGAAGAGTGAGCACATCGTACATCTTGTCAAGCCCCATATAGGCATCTTCTCCACCTTTGAGAAGTGACAGGAATTCAATAGATGGTTCGCGCTCTTTCTTGAATATTCCCTTCACCCTCATAAGAAAGTAGTATGATGTGTCTGTCTTGATCTTCTCAAAACGGTCAAGGTCGCAGAACTCAATTTTACTCAGGGTCCACTCTTTCTCTACTGCCTGCCTTAGGGTTAGGTCTATCATTGAGTTGTTTTCAAGGACAACCATTAAAGTTTTGCTGTTCAGGTCTTTCAGATCTTCCTTTTTGGATAGTATCTGGCCATTTGAAAAAGTCGGCACAGCAACAAATATTGCAATCAGTGCAATAAGAAGAAATTTGACATATTTCATACTCAATATCATTCTATTTAAATGCAAAATTAGAAAAAATCCTTATTTTTGTGTGTTATGGAAAAATTTATTGTTTCGGCACGAAAATACAGGCCCGACAACTTTCTCTCGCTTGTAGGTCAGGATAGCATAGCGACTACCCTTAAAAATTCCATCAGACGGGATCAGTTGGCCCATGCATATCTTTTCTGCGGCCCACGTGGAGTGGGTAAGACCAGTACGGCCCGCATATTTGCAAAGACAATCAACTGTATGAACCCGTCGGCCGATTTGGAGCCGTGCGGTGAATGTGAGTCATGCAAATCGTTTGCCAAAGGCCTCTCTTATTCTATCCATGAACTTGATGCTGCATCAAACAACTCAGTAGAGGATATAAGGCTTCTTACGGAAAAGGTAAGGATACCTCCTCAGACCGGGAAGTACAGTGTATATATCATCGATGAGGTACATATGCTCTCCTCTGCGGCCTTCAATGCTTTCCTCAAGACATTGGAAGAACCGCCTGCTCATGCAATATTCATTCTTGCAACAACTGAGAAGCACAAAATATTGCCTACCATACTTTCCCGTTGCCAGACATACGATTTCAACAGAATATCAGTTGAGGATATTGTAAAGAATCTGAAGGAGATTGCTGTCAAAGAGGGTGTGACAATAGATTCTGACTCATTGCATGTTATAGCCCAAAAGGCTGATGGAGCCATGCGTGATGCCCTTACCCTTTTTGATCAGACAGTGGCCTTTTGCGGAACAAATGTGGAATATGCGTCTGTTATCAGGAACCTCAACGTACTTGACCATGACTACTATTTCAATTTGATAGAGTGTGCGTTGTCGGGAAATTTCGCCAAGGCAATGTTGCTTTTTGACGAGATACTTTCAAAGGGTTTCAATGCCCTCTATTTTATAGGAGGTTTGAGCAGCCATTTGCGGAATCTGTTGGTTTGCAAGGACAGTTCTACCCTCAAATTGCTGGAGATGTCGCCAGCATTGATGGAGAAATATATGAGCCAGAGCGGCCGTTGTCCGTTCAAGTTCCTTTATGATGCTCTGGGTGCTACAACAAAATGCGAATCAGACTACAGATCAAGCAATAACCAGCGTCTGCTTGTGGAGTTTATGCTTATAAAACTTTCACAACTTGTAAAACCGGCAGAACAATTGTCAGGGCTACAGATGCAAACAGCGCAGCAACAGGTTGAAGTGCAGAGGGTTAAGTCTGAGTTGAAGCCGGAAGAGCCAAAAGTGGAGCCGGTATCACAAGCGGAAGAACAGAAAGCTCAGCCGGTACCACAGCAGTCTGAACCTCTCCAGCAGCCAGTAAGAGCTGAAAAGGAGCAACCGGAGCACCCTGAACAAGCTGGTGCGGCTAAGCAGGAGGTACAGCAAAACAGACCGCTTCAGCAGAGTGCGGGAGCGAAGAGCTCAGGACTTTCAATCAAAGGTATACTCAAGAAGGCACAGGCCAACAGTGCAGCGAATGTGGAGAGTGCGGCCGAGACCGAGGATGTGGCAGTAACCGAGGAGGCTCTCAATGCTGCCTGGTTGAAGATGGGTGATAGCCAAACGGCTTATCCACGTCTTGGAAGTGCCATAAAACAGTCAAAACCTGAATTGGCAGAGGATGGTCATACTGTAGTGTTTTATGTGAGCAACAGTGCCCAGCAGGTATGGATAGAGAAAAATTCTCTTTTAAGCCTTACCGGCTTCTTGCAGAAGGAGCTCAGGAACAAGTCTGTAAAGTTGGTCATAAAGGTTAAGGCAGTAGCTCCACAGGAGAAAAAACTCTACATGCCTCAAGAAAAGGCAGAGTTTTTGATGAAGAATTATCCCCAAATGAGGGAACTGCAGCAGGATTTGGATCTGGATATAAAGTAATGCGGAGAATCTCTGCACTGCAGATTCAGGAAGAAGATACATTATATATAAGAAAGGAGTAAGAAAGATGCGTTTATATTCTAAAGATTTGGTTAAGAAATATGGAATGAGGACTGTCGTAAAGGGAGTCTCCATTGAGGTGGATCAGGGTGAGATCGTTGGTTTGCTCGGTCCTAACGGAGCCGGCAAGACCACAAGTTTTTATATGATTACCGGTCTGGTCAAGCCCAATGGCGGAAAGATATTTCTTGATGATGAGGACATAACTGAGCTGCCAATGTACAAGAGAGCGCAGAAGGGATTGGGTTATCTTGCTCAGGAGGCATCGGTGTTCAGAAAAATGAGCGTTGAGAACAATATATTGTCTGTTATGGAGGTTGCCGGTATGCCCAAGGAGCAGAGGTTGGAGAAGCTTGAGAGCCTTATTCAGGAGTTCGGTCTGCAGAAGGTGAGAAAGAGCTATGGTATACAGCTGTCGGGAGGAGAGCGAAGAAGGTGTGAGATTGCCAGGGCACTTGCAATTGATCCCAAATTCATTCTTCTTGATGAGCCTTTTGCGGGTGTAGACCCTATTGCAGTTGAGGATATTCAGCATATCATTGCAAAACTTAAAACAAAAAATATAGGCATTATAATTACCGACCACAATGTGCATGAGACCCTTGCAATTACCGACAGGGCATATTTGCTCTACGAGGGAAGGATTCTTGAAAGCGGTACGGCCGAGATGCTTGCAAATAATCCTGAGGTGCGCAAGAAATATCTGGGTCAGAACTTTGAGTTGCGTAAGGCAGTGCTGCACAAGAGAGAGGGTGAAGAGTAGTGTATGGAGAGACTGCATCTGTTTTTGCGCTTTTTTTGATTTTTTGATTGGATTTGTTGAGATTTTTTTTGCAAGTTCGTGAAAAATAAATACTTTTGCGGTCCTAAAGAAAAGGAGGTGGTTTAAGTTATGATTATAGTACCTATCAAAGAAGGCGAGAACATTGAGAGAGCGTTGAAGAAATTCAAACGTAAATTCGAGAAAACAGGAATCGTTAGAGAGCTAAGAAGCAGAAAGACTTTCGTTAAGAAATCTGTAGCAAGACGTGACGAGCTTAAAAAGGCTATCTACGTACAGAAACTTCAGCTTAGAGATGAGTAATTCATCGTTTTAGCGATTTTTCAAATATATGGAGCGGGCAGGTCTGTTACCGGCCCGTTTTTTATAAATTTAAGAGATCCCGTATGTCGGGTATATGGTAACCGGAATGAAAAATAATAGTATTGCATTTTATGAGCATCCTAGTGTGGAGGTAATTGATGTTGAAGTGGAGATGGGATTTGCGCTCTCTAATGGTGGAACCAATCATGATCCAGGTTGGGGCCCACTTCAATAATTGGCTATTGACAATATAACAATTGTCAAAAAAATATGTAGCGGAGGCTGACTCAAAAGTCATCTCTATGAATGATAAATTCCTGTTGGAGTATTCTCTGGCGGGGATTTGTTGTAAATGGAGAAACCTTTTGGGGCAGCCTCTGCTGTTATATGATTCTTGCTCTCTTCTCTTTTTTTTTATACCTTTGTTAGGTTTGCTTTAGAATAACAACAAAAAACAATATAATCATGATAATTGATAATGAGATTCTCAATTTCAGAAATGAAATATTAGAGGGAATTCCGGCTCAAATTCCCCAGGCAAAGGCTTATGACAAGAGTGTTAACCATGCTCCAAAAAGAAAGGATATTCTTACACTTCAGGAGAAGAGGCTGGCATTGAAGAATGCTTTGAGATATTTTCCTCAAGAGCAGCATGCTGCATTGGCACCGGAGTTCGCAAAGGAGCTGGAGGAGTATGGCCGCATATACATGTACAGATACAGACCAAGCTATAAGATAACTGCACGTTCAATTTATGATTTTCCTCATAAAAGCACACAGGCTGCAGCGATTATGCTGATGTTGAGCAATAACCTTGACCATGCTGTGGCCCAGCATCCTCATGAGCTTATAACATACGGAGGCAACGGTGCGGCATTCCAGAACTGGGCCCAGTACAGGCTTACGATGCAGTATCTTGCAACTATGACAGATGAGCAGACACTGGTACTCTATTCCGGTCATCCGCTTGGACTCTTCCCTTCACATAAAGATGCGCCAAGGCTTATTGTTACCAATGGTATGGTAATTCCAAACTATTCCAGCAAGGACCATTGGGAGAAGTTCAATGCTCTTGGAGTTTCGCAGTATGGACAGATGACTGCCGGCTCGTTTATGTATATCGGTCCGCAGGGTATTGTGCATGGAACTACAATTACACTTTTGAATGCTGCAAGAATGCAGGATAGGAGAGCTGCTGGCGATGCAGGAGTGCAGGATGGTGTGGGTGCTGTCGGGAAGAGAAAGAGCAAACTGTTTATAAGTTCAGGATTGGGCGGAATGTCGGGAGCACAGCCTAAAGCCGCGGTTATTGCAGGTATGGTAGGTGTGATTGCAGAGGTCAATGAGAAGGCTATAAATACACGCCATTCACAAGGCTGGGTAGATGAGGTTTATGGCAATCTTGATGAACTCCTTGAAAGGGTAAAGGTTGCGGTTGAAAATGGAGAGTCCGTTTCAATTGCCTACCATGGCAATGTTGTGGATTTGTGGGAACGTCTTGCTAATGATGATATTAAGGTTGATCTTGGTTCGGATCAGAGTTCTCTTCACAATCCTTGGGCCGGCGGATATTATCCTGTTGGATATACTTTTGAGCAGAGTAATGATATGATGGCAAATGAGCCT
This sequence comes from Bacteroidales bacterium, assembly GCA_017398125.1. GTDB lineage: Bacteria > Bacteroidota > Bacteroidia > Bacteroidales > UBA932 > Egerieousia. The sequence continues at coordinate 23,285 of JAFQHE010000017.1, read as the reverse complement.
GAAAGGTTCAAGGAGTGTGTTCAGGAGAGTCTTCGCCGACAGGTTGCTGCAATCAACAAACTTGCTGCAAAGGGAATGTATTTCTTTGATTATGGCAATGCCTTCCTTTTGGAGTCGTCGCGTGCAGGTGCCGATATATTCAATCCTGGGGCTGATGCAAATACACAGGATACCGAGCATTTCAGAAAATTCAAATATCCTTCGTATGTGCAGGATATTATGGGACCTCTCTTCTTTGATTACGGCTTTGGCCCATACCGTTGGGTCTGCACCTCTTCAAAACCGGAGGATCTGGCATATACCGACAAACTTGCAGCAGATGTGCTTGAGCAGATTATGAATGAGGCTCCTGAGGAGATAAAGTCGCAATTGGCCGACAATATCCACTGGATCAAGGAGGCCGGCAAGAACAAACTTGTAGTGGGTTCGCAGGCACGTATCCTCTATGCAGATTCAGAGGGTAGAATCAAGGTTGCCCTTGCAATGAACAATGCAATCCGTGAGGGCAAGATAAGTGCGCCTATTGTACTTGGAAGGGATCACCATGATGTGTCGGGAACAGACTCTCCATATAGGGAGACATCAAACATCTATGACGGTTCAAATCTTACTGCAGATATGGCGGTGCATAATGTTATTGGAGATTCATTCCGTGGAGCTACCTGGGTGTCAATACATAACGGTGGCGGCGTAGGCTGGGGTGAAGTTATGAACGGAGGCTTTGGTATGGTGATTGACGGGTCGGAAGATGCGGAGAGAAGAATAAAGGAGATGCTTTTGTGGGATGTGAACAACGGTATTGCAAGACGCAGCTGGGCACGCAACAAAGGGGCAATGTTTGCCATTCAGAGAGAGATGGATAGAACCCCTGGACTGAAAGTTACCGTTCCATCTGTAGCGGATGATGATTTAATTGACACTATTATTCTATAGAATAGAAAAATTGTGTACATTTGCACGATATTTGGACTTGAAAAAGACTAAATTAAATATCCATTCATATAAAAATAACCAATATGGCAGAAAAATTATTTGCTGAGTTTCCACCTGTTTCCACTGAACAATGGGAAGAGGTGATCATTAAAGATTTGAAAGGTGCCGACTACGAGAAAAAACTCGTATGGAAAACCCAAGAGGGTTTCTCTGTTCGCCCTTACTACCGTGCCGAGAACCTTGAGGGTTTGAAACATATGGGTACAGCTGCAGGCAGCTTCCCATTTGTAAGAGGTACAAAAACTAATAATGACTGGTTGATCCGTCAGGACTATTGTGCTTGTGAGGGTAACTATGCAGAGGCTAATGCTCAGGCTTTGGATGGCTTGAAGAAAGGTGTCACTTCTGTAGGTTTCTGCATTGACGGTAAGAAAGCTGTTTCTGAGGCTGAGATGCAGACTTTGCTTAACGGCATTGATCTTGCCAAAGTTGAGGTTAACTTTACAGGTTGTTGCTGTGCTACTGCAGAGATTGTAAAATCATTCCTAAGTGTTGCCAAAGGTGTGGCAGCTGAGGATTTGAGAGCTTCATTTGACTTTGATCCGCTAAGAGTTCTTAACCAGACAGGAGCTTTCTGTTCAGACAAATCAATGGACCAGTTGAAAGAGGTTGTTGAGGTTGTTAAGGATTACCCAAGAATCAGAGTTATTGGAGTAGAGGCTTACTCATTCAATGATGCAGGTGCAAGCAGTGTACAGGAGCTTGCATTCGGTCTTGCTATGGGTAGCGAGTATATGAACAAACTTGTTGAGGCCGGTATTTGTCCTAACGAGGCTGCAAAACGTATCAAATTCACATTTGCAGTTGGTTCAACATACTTTATGGAGATTGCAAAATTCCGTGCAGCACGTCTGTTGTGGGCTAATATTGTAAAGGCTTACGGTGCTGATTGCGAGTGCAGCCAAAAGATGAAGGTTCACGCTGTAACAAGCGAGTGGAACCAGACAGTTTACGATTCATACGTTAATATGCTAAGAGGTACAACTGAGGCTATGAGTGCAACAATTGCAGGTGTAGATTCTCTTGAGGTACTTCCATTTGACTATACATACAGCAAACCTAACGAGTTTGGTAACCGTATTGCAAGAAACGTTCAGATGCTATTGAAAGAGGAGTGTCACTTTGACAAGGTGATTGACCCAGCTGCAGGTTCATACTTTATCGAGAACCTTACTGAGTCTATCATTGACACTGCTTGGGCATTGTTCGGCAAAGTTGAGCAGGAGGGTGGTTATATTGCTGCATTCAAAGCTGGTTCTATCCAGGCTGCAATTAAAGAGACTGCTGCAAAACGTGACAAGAATATTGCAACACGTAGAGAGACTATCCTTGGTACCAACCAGTATCCTAACTTCACTGAGAAGGTTAACGAGGAGGTTACTCTTGACATTGTTACAAGAAAACCTGCTCCTGAGGTAACAGGTGCTATGGTTGGCCAACCTCTTGAGAAATACAGAGGTGCTCAGGCTTTTGAGGCTATGCGTTACACTACAGACAAGAGCGGCAAACAACCTGTTGCATTCATGGTGACTTACGGTAACTTGGCTATGTGCCGTGCAAGAGCACAGTTCTCATGCAACTTCTTTGCTGTTGCAGGTTTCAAAGTTGTTGACAACAACCGTTTCGCAACTGCTGAGGAGGGTGTTAAGGCTGCTTTGGAGGCAAAAGCAGACATTATCGTTGCTTGTTCTTCTGACGATGAGTACGCAGAGAGCGTTCCTCAAATTGCATCCCTTGTAGGTGACAAGGCTATTGTTGTAGTAGCTGGTGATCCTGCTTGCAAGGCAGAGCTTGAGGCTAAAGGAATTACAAACTTCATCAACGTTAAGAGCAACGTTCTTGAGACATTAAAGGATTATCAAACTAAACTTGGTATTAAATAATTATGCGTCCGAATTTTTCAGAACTAAAATATAACGGAGCTGCCGCTTGCTCTAAAGTTGAGAACAACGAGTGGGTAACTCCAGAAAAGATTGTTGTAAAGACAAATTACAACGAGTCTGATTTGGAAGGGTTTGAACATTTGAACTATGCCGCTGGTATAGCACCTTTCCTACGTGGTCCATACAGCACAATGTATGTACAAAAACCTTGGACTATCCGTCAGTATGCAGGTTTCTCTACAGCTGAGGAGTCAAATGCTTTCTACAGAAGAAACTTGGCTGCCGGACAGAAAGGTTTGTCTGTAGCTTTTGACTTGGCTACACACCGTGGATACGATGCAGATCACCCAAGAGTAGTTGGTGACGTTGGTAAAGCTGGTGTATCTATCTGTTCAGTTGAGGATATGAAGATCCTTTTTGACCAGATTCCTCTTAACAAGATGTCTGTTTCAATGACAATGAACGGTGCCGTTCTTCCTATTATGGCATTCTACATCGTTGCAGGTTTGGAGCAGGGTGCAAAACTTGAGGAGATGGCTGGTACTATCCAGAATGATATTCTTAAAGAGTTCATGGTGCGTAACACATACATTTATCCACCAGAGTTCTCTATGAGAATCATTGGCGACATTTTCGCGTACACTTCTAAATATATGCCTAAGTTCAACTCAATCTCTATCTCAGGTTACCATATGCAGGAGGCTGGTGCAACCAATGATATTGAGATGGCATATACTTTGGCTGACGGTCTTGAGTATTTGAGAACAGGTATCAAAGCAGGTATCTCTGTAGATGCTTTTGCTCCACGTTTGTCATTCTTCTGGGCAATTGGTATGAACCACTTCATGGAGATTGCAAAAATGCGTGCAGCAAGAATGATCTGGGCTAAATTGGTAAGCCAGTTCAACCCTCAGAATCCTAAGTCTTTGTCATTGAGAACACACTGTCAGACTTCAGGTTGGTCACTAACTGAGCAGGATCCGTTCAACAACGTTGCAAGAACTTGTATTGAGGCTATGGGTGCAGCTCTTGGTCACACTCAGTCACTTCATACAAATGCTTTGGATGAGGCTATTGCTCTTCCTACAGACTTCTCTGCACGTATTGCACGTAACACTCAGATCTATATCCAGGAGGAGACTAACGTATGCCGTTCAATTGACCCTTGGGCAGGTTCATACTACATTGAGTCTCTAACTAACGAGTTGGCTCAGAAAGCTTGGGCACACATCCAGGAGGTTGAGGCTCTTGGCGGTATGGCTAAAGCTATTGAGACCGGTATTCCTAAACTAAGAATCGAGGAGGCTGCTGCACGTAAGCAGGCAAGAATTGACTCTGGTGAGGATACAATTGTTGGTATCAACAAATACAGATTGGAGAAAGAGGATCCAATTGAGATCCTTGATGTTGACAACGCAAAAGTACGCGAGCAGCAGATCCAGAGACTTAAAGAGCTTAGAGCTAACCGTGACAATGCTAAAGTACAGGAGTGCTTGGCAGCTATCACAGAGGCTGTAAGAAACAAAACCGGCAACTTGTTGGAGCTTGCTGTTGAGGCAGCTAAGAACCGTGCATCATTGGGTGAGATCTCAGATGCTTGTGAGGCAGTTGTTGGCAGATATAAAGCAGTAATCCGTATGAATACAGGTGTATACTCTTCAGAGGTTAAGAACGATTCTGAGTTTGAGAAAGCAAAAGAGATGGTTGCAGCATTCGCTAAGAAAGAGGGCCGTCAACCACGTATCATGATTGCAAAACTAGGTCAGGATGGTCACGACCGTGGTGCCAAGGTTGTAGCTACCGGTTATGCAGACTGTGGTTTTGACGTAGATATGGGTCCTTTGTTCCAAACTCCGGAGGAGGCAGCAAAACAGGCTGTTGAGAACGACGTTCACATTGTTGGTGTATCTTCATTGGCTGCTGGTCACAAAACTTTGGTTCCTCAAATCATTGAGGAGTTGAAGAGATTGGGCCGCGAGGATATCATTGTAGTTGCAGGTGGTGTAATTCCTGCTCAGGACTATGATGTTCTATATAAAGCCGGTGCAGCAGCAATCTTTGGCCCTGGTACTCCAATCGCTTATGCTACCATTAAGATGATGGAGATGCTTAACCAGAAATTTGAGGACTAATCAATATAGATTGAACTTAAATTCAAATATTTTGAGGAGCTGATCATTGGTCAGCTCCTTTTTTTGACTATTCCGCGCCACCTGTTTGGACCTATGAGGCATAATTATTTTGTTTAATTGGGAATTATTCATAAATTCGCGCTCTCCTGAAGGAAATTTAATATTCAGGGTTAATTTTTATAAAACGTTTGAATTTATGATTTACCGTCTACGACTGCTGGATTCTTTGCAACTGTTGCTCAATTTATAGTTGGGAGAGGCTGTCGTATGTGTAATTAAGGTATTTTATATGATGTGCAGGTGCTCCCAATGTGTTTGGGGGCACTTTTTTATATGTTCTGTCACTTGAAGATAAAGAGAGGAGTGGAAAAGTTGGAGAGAGTTGTAAAAAGTGCGGAATATGGATTTTAGGAAAGAGTATAATTTAAAGATAAACAATTATGGACCAAAAAATTTACGTCTTTGACACCACTTTGAGAGACGGTGAACAAGTGCCGGGATGTCAGCTTAATACAATTGAAAAAATTGAATTGGCAAGGAGTCTTGAGGCATTGAAGGTTGATATTATAGAGTGTGGCTTTCCGGTTTCAAGTCCGGGAGACTTCAATTCAGTAGTAGAGATTTCAAAAAATGTTACCAATGCAACAATATGTGCCCTTACTCGTGCTGTAGAGAGAGATATAGAGGTTGCGGCTGAGGCTTTGCACTATGCAAAAAGGGGTAGGATACATACAGGTATAGGAACTTCTGATTCGCATATACGTTATAAATTCAATTCAAACAGGGAGGAGATTATTGAGCGTGCTGTAAAGGCTGTGAAGTATGCGCGCAGATTTGTGGATGATGTTGAGTTTTATGCAGAGGATGCCGGAAGAACAGACAATGAGTATTTGGCAAGGGTTGTTGAGGCTGTAATTGCAGCCGGTGCGACTGTTGTTAATATTCCTGATACAACAGGCTATTGCACACCTTGGGAGTATGGCGAAAAGATAAAATACCTGATAAATAATGTTCCAAATGCCGACAAGGCTATATTGAGTACCCACTGTCACAATGATTTGGGTATGGCAACCGCAAATACAATATCAGGTGTTATGAATGGAGCCCGTCAGGTTGAGGTGACAATAAACGGAATTGGAGAGCGTGCCGGTAATACATCTCTTGAGGAGGTAGTAATGACACTAAAGTGCAGAAAAGACCTTCCATTCTATACAGATGTTGATGCAAAACAGATTTATAAAAATTCACGTCTTGTAAGTACCCTTATGCGTATGCCGGTGCAGCCGAACAAGGCAATTGTGGGTAGAAATGCCTTTGCCCACTCTTCAGGCATACATCAGGATGGCGTGCTTAAGAACAGGGAGAGTTATGAGATTATAGATCCGATGGATGTGGGAGTGAATGATTCAGTAATCGCACTTACAGCCAGAAGCGGAAGGGCTGCATTGAACCATCATTATGAGAGATTGGGTATACATCTTACACCGGAGGAGCTTGATGGTGCGTATGAGAAGTTCTTGAGTCTGGCAGATACCAAAAAAGATGTGAACGACAGTGACCTTCTTATCATTGTAGGTGTAAATCGTAATGAGGCTGCAAGAAAAATACGTCTTAAATTCCTTCAGGTTATCTCAGGAAAGGGATCTGTTCCTATGGCTACTGTAAAATTGAACATAGATGGCGAAATTTGTACTGCAACCAGTAGCGGAAATGGCCCGATTGATGCAGCATTCCAGGCTGTTAAGCAGTTGGTGAACAGAAAGATTGTTGTAGAGGAGTTCCTTGTGCAGGCTATTACCAGAGGATCTGATGATGTTGGAAAAGTTCACGTGCAGGTGGAAAACAGAGGAAACCTTTATTATGGATTCTCTGCAAATACAGATATTATTACAGCCTCTGTTGAGGCATTTGTAGATGCAATATCAAAGTTTATATAATCTGCAGAACATTAAAGTGAAATGGTATTATATTCAGCCTGATTAAAAAAAAAACAGCAATGGCAAAGACACTATTTGACAAGATTTGGGAGGCCCATATAGTCCAGGAACTTGAAAATGGACCTACCCAATTATATATTGACAGACATTTTATTCACGAGGTGACCTCTCCCCAAGCTTTCGGAGGACTTGACAAGAGAGGTGTAAAGGTATTCCGTCCGAACCAGACATTTGCAACTTGTGACCACAATACCCCGACTCTCAATCAGGACAAACCGATTGAGGATCCATCTTGCCGTGTCCCGATAGAGACATTGGCGGCAAATTGCAAGAATCATGGTATCAGGTATTTCCCTTTGAGAGACCCCTCAAATGGAATTGTGCATGTAATAGGCCCTGAACAGGGTATTACACAACCTGGAATGACAATAGTTTGTGGCGACAGCCATACAGCTACCCATGGAGCTTTTGGTGCAATAGCATTTGGTATTGGAACATCAGAGGTTGAGATGGTGCTGGCTACCCAGACACTGTTGCAGAACAAACCCAAACAGATGCGTATTACCGTAAATGGCAAATTGGGTAAATGTGTTACACCAAAGGATGTGATTCTATATATAATTTCAAAACTCGGAACAAGTGGTGGAACAGGGTATTTTGTGGAGTATGCTGGAGAGGTGTTTGAAAATATGAGCATGGAGGGACGTATGACCGTATGCAATATGAGTATTGAAATGGGTGCAAGAGGTGGTTTTGTAGCTCCCGACAGCACTACTTTCAACTATCTTCATGGCCGCAAATATGTACTTCAATCTGCTGTTTCAGAGAGTGGCCCTCAATCTGATTCCACCGCCGGAGAGTGGAGTGAGCAGCAGGAGGCTGAGTTCAAGGCTGCGGTTGAAAAGTGGAGCAAACTCTATTCCGATCCTGATGCCAAATTTGACAAGGAGTATCTATTTGATGGTGCTGAGATAGAGCCTATGGTTACTTATGGCACCGATCCTGGCAGGGGTGTAGCTGTCACTGGAACAATTCCTGAGTGTGATGAGAGCGGAAAGAAAGGGTTGGCCTATATGGGATTTGCGGCAGGAGAGAAGATGTTGGGCAAAAAGGTTGACTATGTATTTGTCGGAAGTTGTACAAATGGAAGAATTGAAGATTTCAGGGCTTTTGCAAACTATGTCAAGGGCAAGAAAAAGGCCAGTGGTGTTACTGTCTGGCTTGTACCAGGCTCTGTAGAGGTTGAGCAGAAGATAGCGGCAGAGGGGTTGGACAAGATCCTTCATGAGGCTGGCTTTGAGTTGAGGCAACCCGGCTGTTCGGCATGTCTTGCCATGAATGCAGACAAAGTTCCAAGCGGGGCATACTCGCTTTCAACATCAAACAGAAACTTTGAGGGTCGTCAGGGACAAGGTGCCAGGACAATGTTGTGCAGCCCTATAGTGGCTGCGGCAGCTGCGGTTACAGGTGTCATTACAGATCCGAGGGTGTAATTGATTTAGAAACAACTGGAGGGAAGATTGTCGGGAAGAGAAAAAATAATTGAATATGGCTTTTGAAAAGATTAATATATTGAGGTCTGAGGTAATAGCTACTCCTGTGGAGAATATTGATACAGACCAGATTATACCTGCAAGGTTTCTCAAGGCTACCAAAAGGGAGGGCTTTGGAGAGGCTATGTTCAGAGATTGGAGGTATACTGAGAACAATGAATTGATAGAGGACTCTGTTTTTGCCAAGGGAAGCAGGGAGGCAAAGATTCTTGTTGCAGGAAAGAATTTTGGTTGTGGCTCAAGTCGTGAGCATGCGGCATGGGCAATTGCCGATTATGGATTCAGGGCTGTTGTATCGAGTTTCTTTGCAGATATTTTCAAGAACAATGCATTGAATAACGGTCTTTTGCCTGTGCAGGTAAGCGATGGGTTCCTCTCTGCAATTTTTAATGAACAGAAAAAGAACGGAAAGGTTGAACTTGAAATCAACCTGCCGCAAAAGAGCATTGAAATTGCAGGTACAGGTATCAAAGAGAACTTCCCGATAGGGGAGTACAAGCGCCATTGCCTTGAGAATGGTCTTGAGGATATTGATTACCTTCTTACAACAAAAGAAATTATTGCCAATTACGAGCAAAATAGGTAATAATTGCTTTAAGTAATTGATTTATAACTCTCTTTTATAGGATAAGCTTTTATAAAATGAAGAAGAATATAGCAGTTTTACCGGGTGACGGTGTTGGCCCGGAGATTATAGCCCAGGCACAGCGTGTGCTTGAGGCTGTTGGAAAGAGATTTGGTCATGAGTTCGTTTTTGAGTTTGGTCTTATTGGCGCTTGTGCAATAGATGAGTGCGGTGAGCCATATCCGCAAAAGACACATGAGTTGTGCCAGAAGAGCGATGCTGTACTTTTTGGCGCAATTGGCGATCCTAAATTTGACAATAATCCCAATGCAAAGGTGAGACCCGAGCAGGGTTTGCTTAAGATGCGCAAGAGTCTTGGACTTTTTGCAAACTTGAGGCCGATAGCACCTTTTGATTGCTTGATTGACAAGTCTCCCCTTAAGATGGAGAGGATAAAGGGTGCTGACCTTATGATCGTCAGGGAACTTACAGGTGGTCTCTATTTTGGTGAGCCACGTGGAAGGAGTGAGAATGGTACAGTTGCTTTTGATACATGTGTATACAGCAAGGAGGAGATTGTACGTGTTGCTGAGAAGGCATTTGAACTTGCAAGACTAAGAAGGGGGGCAGTTACCATGGTGGATAAGGCAAATGTCCTTGCAACAAGCAGACTCTGGAGGGAGACTGTAAAGGAGCTTCAGGCAGAAAAATATCCTGATGTAGAACTTGATTTCATGTTTGTTGACAATGCTGCCATGCAGTTGGTTACTGCTCCTGGAAAATTTGATGTATTGTTGACCGAGAATCTGTTCGGTGACATATTGAGTGATGAGGCAAGTGTTATTACAGGTTCAATAGGACTTCTTCCTTCTGCATCTGTAGGAAAGGAGGTCTCTCTATATGAGCCTATACATGGTTCATATCCTCAGGCAAAAGGCAAGAATATAGCCAATCCTATTGCCACTATTCTCTCTGCAGCCATGATGCTGGAGTACTCTTTTGGAATGAAGCTTGAGGCTCAGGAGATCAGGAATGCCTGTCAGAAATCAATTGAAGAGGGAATTGTTACAGAAGATTTGGCCGGTAATGCTGCAAAATCATACGGAACAACAGAGGTCGGTGATTATATATGCAGGATAATTGAGGGTTAACGGCAGTTATTTCTTTCTGATAAGATTAAGACCGTCGCGGAGGGGAATGATTACATTCTCAACGCGGGGGTCTTCTTTTATGAGTTTGTTGAAGTTGTAGATGCCTTGAGTCTGGGCATCTGCAGGTAGTGGATCTGCGTATACTTTCCCATCCCAAAGTACGTTGTCGGCCAAAATATATCCTCCTGGTTTGACATAGTCAAATACCATATTATAGTATTTGCAATACTCGCGCTTGTTGGCATCTATAAAAACCAGGTCATATTTTATGTCAAGAGATTTTATAATCTCTTCCGCATCTCCAAGATGGAGTGTAATCTTCTCCTGGAGCCCAGCCTTGGCATGTGCTTCAAGGATAAGGTCCTCGAGTTCATCATTTATCTCAATGGAGTGGAGATGACCGCCATCTTTCAGGCCTCTGGCGAGGCAAATCGAAGAATAACCAGTAAATGCACCCAACTCCAGAATGGAGTCAGGTGCTATCATACCGCTTATCATTTCAAGTAGTTTGCCCACTACAGGTCCACATAACATACGCCCGTGGTTGGTACGCAGATGAGTCTGCTTCTCCAACCAGTCAAGTACAGGGTCCTGTGCTTGTGAAAAATCTGTTATATACCTGTTCTGTGGCTCTTTCATTACTTTTCCTGTTAGTTGAGGTACTCAACCTCCATTTTGTATTTCCAGCGTCCGAAGTAGAGGTTCTCACCTTTCCATTCCACCTCTCCTCTCTGGAAATCTACTGTTTCACTGCGAGGATGTATTTTGGCAGGATAAAAATCACCTGAGAAGTCATCATTTACAATGTAACGGTAAGCATCAAGTCCGCGGGTGTAGAAGTGGTAAACATCATCGTTCGCAACCGCAGCTTCGCGTCCTTCCTGCTCAGTTGCTGCATTCTTTGTGTATGCTGCATCGTAAACATGTCCGAATGACTGGTCTACAGGAACCCATCCTATACCCTCATAATAGGCCTCTGCCCAATCATGTAGGTTAACATCACCAGGATGGAGCATCCATCCGCTCTGCCATTTGGCAGGAATGCCTGCATAGCGGGCCATTGTTATGAACAACAGGCCAACCTGACCACAATCTCCGTGCTTGTTGTCAATGACATACTGAGGGATATTCTCAATTGTCGAGTACTCGCGTGCACTTGCCCAAGGATATGTTTTGCCTATATAGTCAAATATCTTCACACTCTTGAGGTAAGGATTCTGCTCGTTGCCAACAATACTGTCGGTAATGCGTTTGATGTCCGGTGTAAAGATTACGTGAGTCTCCCTCTCGGCTGTATATTTTTTGTAAAGCTCGCTCTCCTTGTCATAAGGTTTTACATCTTCAGGATTGAACTTTACCCATCTGTTGTATGATGTGTAGCTCAATTCGTAGCTGAAAACAGCTGCACTGTCCTTGTGGGCAACCTTCTCCATATAGATGCTCTTGTGCGGATAGCTTTCTGGTGCAATCACATACTCAGGCTGTGAAGTTGAGAGAAGTTTTATATTCTTGTGTTTCTCGTTGTTTCTTGGATATGGCATCCATACACGTATCATCTCACCTGCTGGAACCTCACCAGCGGGAACTGTGATGGTGTAGCGGATCTTCATATCAACAGGCATTACCATCTTGCCTGTGTTTGAATAGCCTTTCCCGACAGCCTCAGTTACCTTTGGAAGGTACTCGCCAAGGAAAATATCCAAATCATCTGACTGGCGTCCTTGGATACCTTTCTGTTTCTGTTGTGCCTCTTTGCTTATTCTGAAGAGGTTGCGGGCTGCATTCCAGAAATATCTCTTCTGCCCGTCAATTACCTTGCACTCCAAAGCACCCTCGGCTTCCCATTTTGCAAGCTCTTCTGATGTTACCTCAGGGTAACGCTCCCTGATAAATTCAACTACTGTTGAGTCATTCTTGCTGAAGTCCTTACGTATGCGGTTCATGACATCAATACGGAAGTTCAGGTCGTAGATCTCCTCTTGTGTAAGGGAGTCGGTAGCAATCTTCAATTTGATAAGCTGCTCTGCGGCAGTGTACTCTCCTTTTCTAATCATATTGTCTATGTTCTCAGTGTTGAACATAGCCTCATTAGAAAATTGTCCACATCCGAAAAGTACGGATATGGACAAAATAATAAAAAATAGTTTTTTCATAAGTAAGGTCTGTGTAGACTATTTTACGCGCTCACCGTATGAACGGTCTTCTGTCTTTACTCTAATCTTCTCACCTTGTTGGATGAATAGAGGAACCATGATGATTGCACCTGTCTCAAGAGTAGCCTCTTTCTGCGCATTGGTTGAAGCTGTATCGCCCTTAACTGCAGGCTCTGTGTAGGTAACCTCCAACTCCACGAATTGAGGAAGCTCACATGTAAGGCATCTCTCCTCATCTGCCAAGAACATCATCTCAACAGATTGTCCCTCTTTCATAAGGTCTGCATTCTCAACGAAATCTGTATCCAAGTGAATTTGGTCAAAAGTCTCAGAGTGCATGAAGTTGTAACCATCCTCATCTTTGTACAAGAACTGGTAAGGTCTTCTCTCTACAGTGATGATCTCAATCTTCTCACCTGCTGAGAAAGTGTTGTCAAGAGTCTTTCCGTTCTCAAGATTTTTGAATTTGGTTTTAACGAAAGCAGGGCCTTTACCTGGTTTAACGTGTTGGAAATAAATTAGTTTACAAGGTTTGCCATTATAGCTGAAATACAAACCGTTTTTAAAATCTGCTGTAGTTGCCATATAATTTTATTGTATTTATATCCTTTGAGGGGGCAAATATAGTAAAAATTAAGGTTTTACGCAATTATAGATTTCAGACTGCCAATTATAGCCCGGCAAGAAAGTCTGCAACCTCTTCGAGCTGCCATTTTGGGGTTGAAGTGGCTCCGCATATCCCGACGCTGTCACCGTCATTGAACCATCCTCTGTCTATTTGACCTATACCTTGGATGTGATAGGAGTGAGGGTTGGCTGACCGGCACAGTTCGTAGAGCACTTTTCCGTTTGAACTCTCTTTGCCGCTGACAAAGACAATTACAGATTTGCTCTTGGCAAATTCAACAAGATTGGAATGTCTTTGGGCAACTTGCCGGCATATAGTATTGTGAATTTTTATATATCTGCCGGCCTCCTCAAATGAGCATCCTTTTGCCTGGGCGATCTTCTCCCTTATTACATTGCAGACAAGTTCATACTCCTGGGGATCCTTTGTTGTCTGTGAAAAAATGTATATGGGGCGGGAAAAATCAATCTGCGATATTCCCTTTATTGAGTATCCGTCGGCCGAATGTATTACATCGGTTATTACGGCATCTCCATTTACCTGTCCCACAAGACCATTCACTTCGGCATGGCCCTCTTTTCCAAAAATCACAATCATTCCTCCCGACAGCTCTCCATCTTCGCCATTGGCAACTGTCTGGTTTATCTGGTCGTATGTCTTTTTTATCCTCTCCTGAAGTTTGAGCACAACGGGGCAAGTGCAGTCAATCAGCTTGATATTGTTCTCTTTTGCAATGGTATATGTCTGAGGAGGTTCGCCGTGGGCGCGTATGAGCACAGTGGTTCCACTCATTTTTTTCATGCTCTCTATATCAATTACCTCCAGCCCTTTCTGGCGTAGCCTCTCAAGCTCCGCATTGTTGTGAACAATCGCTCCCAAGGAGTAGAGCCCATTTCCATTGAGATTTGCTTCTGCCGTCTCAACCGCCCTTATGACGCCATTGCAGAAACCGGACCCCTTATCTATTTCAACATGAAGTTTCATAATGTAGAGTATTTGTTCTTCTGACAATAAAACTGTCGGGACAAAAATAGAAAAAATATTGTACTTTTGTGCTTATGGACAAATCAAGAATCATCATAGCGATTGACGGCTATTCGTCTACAGGAAAGAGCAGTTTTGCAAAGCTCATAGCGAGGAAGTTGGGGTACATATATGTGGATACCGGAGCAATCTATAGGGCGGTAACATATTTTGCATACAATTGTGGCTTTATTGACAGAAAGTGCCGCATAAAGGAGGAGTGGCTTGAAAAGGCCATATCCAACATACAGATAACATTCAGGCAGACAGGCCCTGACGGTAGGTCTGAGACCTACTTGAACGGCACCAACGTTGAAAAGCAGATACGCACCATGGAGGTATCCAATAAAGTGAGTCATATATCGGCACTCCCTTTTGTCAGGAGATATGTTGATGATATACTCAGAAAATTGGGGGAGAGCAGAGGCGTTGTAATGGACGGCAGGGATATAGGAACAGCAGTTTTCCCCGATGCGGAGTTGAAATTGTTCATGACAGCCTCAGCCCAGGTAAGGGCAGAACGCCGTCTCAAAGAGCTGCATGAGAAGGGTGGCAATGAGAGTTTTGAGGAGGTACTCAAAAATATAGAGGAGCGTGATCATATAGACACAACCCGCAAGACTGCACCTCTTACTCAGGCTCCCGATGCCATTTTGCTTGATAATAGCAATATGACTATAGATGAACAGCTTGTGTGGCTTGATGGCATAATGAAGGAGCGTTTCTCATTTGGACTTTTTGGGGAGGAGATCGCATGAGAGTAGCTGTACTTGATTTGGGAACCAATGTGTTCAATATGCTTCTGGCTTCATTTTCAGAGGAGGGATGCCGTTATATAAAGGAGTTCAAATGTGCTGCGAAACTGGGTGGCGGCGGTTTGGCTTCGGGTCTGATTGCAGAGGAGGCTTTTGTCACAGCATCTGCTGCAATGGAGAGGATTATGGCAAAAATAGAGGAAGCAGGTGGGGCTGATGCAATAATTCCTTATGCAACATCGGCTGTGAGGGATGCCAGAAACGGAGATGAATTTGTAGAGCTTATGCGCAGTCGTTTTGGTTTGGAGGTGAGGGTAATTCCTGGAGTGCGTGAGGCAGAGTTCATATTTAAGGGAATAATGCAGAGTCTTCCGTCTGAGGCAAAGAGCGGCAATGACAATATACTTATGCTCGATATAGGTGGTGGCAGCAATGAGTTCATTATAACAGATGGAAAGGATATATTGTGGAAAGAGAGCTTCCCGATAGGTATGGCCAGGATGAGAGAGAAGTTCAACTATAAGGAACCTATCGGCGCAGATGTAATAGAGGAGTTCGAAAACTATTGCAATGGCGTTCTGGAGCCGTTATGGCAGCAGGTTGAAATTTACAGACCACGTCTCTTTGTAGGTTCGTCAGGCTCATTTGATACATTCAAGGATCTCATGTTCGGCCCTGAAGCTGAGTACAGGCCATGCAGGGAACTCCCTTCATCGGATTTGCTCTCATTGCACAAAAGATTGCTCGTCTCTACTGCTCAGGAGCGTCTGGCAATGCCGAGAATGTCTCCTATAAGGGTAGATTATATAGTTCTTGCATCAGTATTTACGCAGATGGTGCTCAATAGATTGGACCCCAAGGTTATATACCAGTCCGCCTATTCGTTGAAAGAGGGTGCCATGGCAGAGCACTATCAAATGTGGCTCAATAGTTGAATATAGTGTTTGTATACAAAAAAAGAAGAGAATGAAGGTACTAATAATAGATGATGAGAGGAGTATCAGGAATACTCTAAAGGATATACTTGAGTTTGAAGGGCATAATGTGGAGTTGGCTCAGGATGGCAAAGAGGGATTTGAAAAGGCTTCCCAAGGAAGTTATGATGTGGTCTTCTGTGATATAAAGATGCCGGGCATGGATGGCGTGGAGGTGCTGGAAAAACTTGTTGAAAGCGGAGTGGATACCTCAATTGTAATGATATCCGGGCATGGAACCATTGATACAGCCGTAGAGTGTATAAAAAAAGGTGCCTTTGACTTTATACAGAAACCGCTTGATCTGAACCGTATACTCATTACGCTGAAGAATGCAACAGACAAGACCTCCCTGATCAAGGAGACTAAGGTCTTGAAGAAAAAGGTTGCAGGCATTCCGGAAATAGTTGGAGAGTCTGCGGCAATAGTGAGAATAAAGGAGATGATAGATAGGGTTGCAGCAACAGATGCAAGAGTACTTATTACAGGTTCAAACGGTACAGGCAAGGAGCTTGTGGCAAGGTGGCTGCATGAGAACAGCAACCGCAAATCTATGCCTTTCATCGAGGTCAATTGTGCTGCAATTCCTGGTGAACTTATTGAAAGCGAACTCTTCGGCCATGAGAAGGGAGCCTTTACATCTGCAATCAAACAGCATAAGGGCAAGTTTGAACAGGCCGATGGCGGTACGCTTTTCCTTGATGAGATTGGAGATATGAGCCTTGCGGCTCAGGCCAAGGTCTTGAGGGTACTTCAGGAGAACAAGCTTACAAGAGTTGGAAGCGACAAGGATATATCAGTCAAGGTAAGGGTAATTGCCGCAACCAACAAAAACCTTCAGGAGGAGATACAGAAGGGAAATTTCAGGGAAGACCTTTATCATAGGTTGAGCGTTATAATTATTCATGTTCCGCCTTTGGCTGAGCGCAAGGAGGATATTCCGTTGCTAGTAAACCATTTCATAAAGCTTATCTGTGCAGAGAATGGAATGCCTTTGCGTAAAATTGATGATGATGCAATTGAATTGTTGCAGCAGCATGCCTGGACTGGAAATATACGTGAATTGAGGAATGTTACAGAGAGGTTGCTTATACTTGGTGGAAATACCATAACAAAGGATGACGTTATGGCTTATGCAACGCCGAATGTCTGTTAGACTGTAATGTGCAAAAATAGTGAGACCGGTAAGAGAAAATCTTGCCGGTCTCTTTTTATAACTTTAATTTTAAAAACATTTATTCGCGTTCAATCCTCAGCTGCTGTATCTGATTGCCGTTTGTTTGGGTCTTTACAAAGAGTGTAACTCTGAAAGTCTCCCCTCCGGCATTCAGCTCACCGATTGCATATTTCATTGGTGCTTTTCCGCTCTTGTGTATTATCTTGAAATTTTTAGGGGTGTAGTTTACAAAGAAATCCTTCATTATCTGAGTGGCCTGCACCTTACTGCACTCATTTGTGTTACCCAGAATATCCAGTTCAAGGTTGCTTGCAAACCAGGCAGAGAGACTTTCGGCATCTCCCAATTGAATATATTTCCCGATGGGAACAAATACATCCTGGGTCTGTTGGGCCCTTATACCTGTCAGTGGAAGGCTAAACAATAAAAGAAGAATTACTGCAAATCTCATAAATAAGTTTGTTAACAGATGTTCTAAAAAGTTGCAAAAATCAAGCCAATTTACATTTTTATTCTTAAATTTGCAAGGATCACCCAATTAATTTTTAAATAGTGAAGATAACGCTTTTACTTGTCGGCAAGACGGCTTTCCCATATATAAATGAAGGAATATCCCTATATGAGAAGAGATTGTCGTTCTATGTGAATTACCGGAAAGTTGAGATCCCTGAACTCAAGGGGGTATCCTCTTTAAGTGAGCAGCAGATAAAGGATAAGGAGGGTGAACTGATATTGAAAAATATAAAGCCTTCAGACGAGGTCATTCTGCTTGATGAGAGGGGTGATTTTTTTACATCTGAAAATTGGGCACGCCATTTGGAGAAGAAGATGACGTACGGCGCAAGGGATATAGTCTTTGTCATAGGAGGAGCCTATGGCTTTTCGCAGGAGGTCTATTCAAGGGCAAACGGTATGTTGTCGCTCTCAAAAATGACCTTTTCGCACCAGATTATACGTCTGATATTCCTTGAGCAGCTCTACAGGGCATTTACAATAATAAAGGGTGAACCATATCATCACAGATAAGATGAGGCGAGGATTGGAAAGAATAATGCAGGAGGTGGCAAAAAAACTGTCGGGACCTTATGATAAAATTGTGAGGTACAGGACTCTCTTTGCCTTTTTGCTTACATTGCTCTTCTTTTCGGTCTCATTTGTCATCTCTCCTGGTGGAGATACTGCCCGCAGTGATGCCGCGAGGTTGGAGAAAAAAATACAGCAGAGGCAATATCTTCTTGAAAAGTATGTGCAGATGGCCTTTGACAATCCGGTTGAAGAGTGGCTGGAGATTGATGAGTTTCCGCAAGATATGGTCATCTATAAATATAATGCTGATACTCTCCAGACATGGGTTAACCAGTTTCCTATCCATAATGACGACGTAGATGTATTGCCACTGTGGTACAGACTGCACTATCTGAACAGCCGGAGCCTCTATAATACTCCGCTGGCATATCTTACAGAGAGGGAACAATATGTAAATCTCGGTTCTGCATGGTATATAATCAAGGTTTATAAAAGGGATAGGGTAAAGATAATAGCGGGACTGCTTGTCAAGACGGAGTATCTGTCAGACAATGCGGTTCTTGTAAGCAAACTCAATCCCGAATTCAATATAGATGCCAAGCTCTCCCTTACCCAATTCAATATAGATGACGGATGGATGGTCAAAGGCAAGGATGGTGGGGTGCTTTTTTCGGTTGTGGATGATGTCCATTCAGCTGTCAGGGGTAATAATGCACTGCTCAAATGGCTTTCGTTTCTGTTGGCATTCATTACATTGTATTTCTATTTCCATGACAGGAAAAATTTTGCCTCATTCTTTATATTTATACTGGGCATTACAGTCCTGAGGTGCATAACATTCATTTATGGCGAGATGTTGAGGATGGAGGCTCCATTGTTCTCTCCAAACCTTTATGCCGATACCGGCCTGTTCACATCATTGGGCAATCTGTTGCTGAACAACCTCTATGTGACGCTCTTTATATTGGCAATATATATAATCAGAAGGAGACTGGTGCGCTTCTTCGGCCATACAACACTGCGTAAGGTACTGGTGACTGTGCTGCTCTGTATACTGGCAGGCCTCACAATTGCCTATATACACTGGACACTCCTCTCACTCATAAACAACTCCAACATTGTTCTGGAGCTGTACCATGTGGAGAGATTGAGCATATACTCATTCCTGTGTTACATCTCCTACGGACTTCTCTTTTTGTCGCTCCTCTTCCTGTTGCAGACAATGCTTATGTTTACCTCATTATATGCTAAGGAGTCTCTTCTCAAGCCCAAGAATATGTTGGTATATATCTTCATTGTTGCAGCATATATGCTCTATGTCGTATCGTACCAGGGCTACAGGAAGGAGGTTGAAAGATGCAGGATGTGGACAAACAAGCTCTCCGTAGAGAGAGATCTCGGGTTGGAGCTGCAGTTGAAGGAGATTGAGAACAAATTGCTCTCCGATCCTATAATAAGGACAATTCTCCAGGCACATATTCAGGGCGCAGATACCAGGGGCCTTCTCAAGAACCGTTTGAGCGAGAACTATTTGCAGAATATAAGCCAGAAATATGAGATACAGCTTACAATATGCCGTCCGAATGAGACGCTCATGCATAATGACGGCAAGAGGCTTGTTGATTGCAACTCCTATTTCAAGAATGAGGTGATAAGTGCCGGTTCTCCAATTTCTGACAAGTACAATTTCTTCTTCCTCAATAACTATAATGGCCGTGTAAGTTACCTTGGAGTATTTACATACTATACAAGGGAGGGTGCCGTTATGCTCTATCTGGAGCTAAATTCCAGGTTTATGAAGGATGTTATAGGTTATCCGGCACTGCTGTTCGATTACAAGCAGTCAGACAATATTAACATGCCGAGCTTCTATTCGTATGCCAAGTATACCGATAATGAGCTCATAATGTACCGGGGAAACTATAACTATCCCATTACCATAAAATCTGAGGAGTTTACTGATGGATTCTCAACATCACAATCAGGCAAATATTCTCTTTTCATCAACAAGTTCTCTCCCGACAATGTGATAATAATCAGCCGTCCCAAAAGGGCACTTTTTGTCTACTTCATCTCATTTTCATACATGATGCTCTTCTTCGGGTCGCTCTTTTTCATAGTCGCGAGGTTGAGGCATGTCTCAAAACGATCTATGAGGGCAAGACTTCCAAAATACTCTTTCAGACGTAAAATTACCTATCTTGTCGCATTGGCACTGGCCGTATCATTGCTGCTTATGGGTTTGGGCAGTGTGTGGTTCGGTGTGAGCTACTACAACAAAACAAACCGCATGCAGATGGAAGAGAAGCTTCAGACTGTACAGTCAACCCTTTCGGATTTCTGCAAATATGTAGGCCAGTATAATGAACTGAACTCTTCAGACCTTTTCCAGACAATTGACAGAATGGCAAACAATATACAGGTAGACATCAATATATATGATCCGCTCGGCAGACTTGTGAGAAGTACCCAGCCAGAACTCTTTGAGCGTTATCTGATGTCTTCAAGGATGAACCATGAGGCTTACCGTCAGATTGTAATTGAGAGCAAGAGACAGGTCGTGAACAAGGAGCAGATTGCAGAGCTCTCATACTTTTCACTCTATGCTCCAATTGTAAATATAGACGGCAAACTCGTGGCTATAGTCAATATCCCATATTTTGTGCGCACAACAGATTTCAGTGGAGATATTTCATCAATTGTGGCGGCCATAATTAATATATACATTCTCCTCCTCATTGGAGCTATCCTTTGTGGAATATGGGTTTCAAATTCCCTTTCACGACCATTGGCAGAGATCAGCCGCAAGATGCATACTGTAGATGTATCCCGACAGGCAGAACATATCAATTATACCCACAATGATGAGCTGGGAGTACTTGTCAAGGCCTATAACCAGATGGTAGATGATCTTGAGGAGAGTACAAAACGGTTGGCGCAGACTGAGCGTGAACATGCCTGGAGCGAGATGGCAAGACAGATAGCGCACGAGATAAAGAATCCTCTTACACCAATGCGCTTGAGCCTGCAGCATCTGGTACGTTTGAAACAGCGTAATGTGCCTGGTTGGGAGGACAAGTTTGAAGAGACTGCCGGGTCAATTCTTGAGCAGATTGATATTCTTTCAGATACGGCTTCAGAGTTCTCAAGCTTTGCCAAGTTCTACTATGAGGAGAGTACGGTAATCAATCTCTTCAATATAATATCGGAGCAGAAGATTCTGTTTGATACCAGGGATAATATCAAGATACTATTCAACAGCTCTTTTGAAGAGGCTTATGTATATGCGCGCAAGGGGCAGATTATAAGGGTACTTGTCAATCTTATCTCCAATGCGGTGCAGGCAATCGAAGCGGTAGGCCGCGGCTATATAAGAATCTCGTTGCTGATGGAAAATGGCAACTATGTAGTCTCCATCGAAGACAATGGCCCAGGTGTGAAGGATGAGGACGTGGCAAAACTCTTTACTCCAAACTTCACAACAAAGAGCAGCGGAACCGGTTTGGGACTTGCAATTTGCCGGAATGTGATAGAGCAGAGCGGTGGAACAATCGGCTACTCCCGCTCAGAACTTGGCGGCGCAAATTTCTACTTCAAACTGCCTGTTCACTATGGAAATGAGGCGTAATTCTGTTTTGAGATGCAATTTCTTAAAGCAAGGAAGGCTCTCTATAAATAGCAAACCCCTATTAGAGGCACTCTAATAGGGGTTATTCCTTTGATGAGAGGTCTTTTAAGTCAGCCTTTCATTCATATTGCAACTCCTGTCTGGATGTCAGGTCCCGGATCAGGAGAGGGTGTCAAATTATTTCTGTCTCAAGAAGATCTGCAAAGGACAGCCGCAGAAGTTGAAATGCTCCCTCAACCTGTTCTCAAGATACCTCTTGTACGGATCCCTTACATATTGCGGCAAGTTGCAGAAGAATGCAAATGACGGACTCTTGCTCGGTAATTGTGTGATATACTTGATCTTGATGTATTTGCCCTTGATTGCAGGTGGCGGATAGTTCTCTATCTCCTCAAGCATAACCTCGTTCAGCTGTGAAGTAGGAATTTTGCGAGAGTAGTTCTCATAAACCTCGGTTGCTGCTTTGAGTACATCAAAAATTCTCTGCTTGTTGATGACTGATGTGAATATGATCGGAACATCATTGAATGGCGCAATACGTTTAAGAATGGCCTCTTTGTACTGCTTCATGGTGTTGTTGTCCTTTTCAATGGTATCCCATTTGTTAACCACTATCACGCAACCCTTCTTGTTCCTTATTATAAGGTTGAATATTGCCATATCCTGAGCCTCAACACCATTCTGGGCATCAAGCATCAGAATACATACATCTGAATTCTCAATAGACCTTACCGCACGCATTACTGAATAGAACTCAAGGTCTTCGGTAACCTTGTTCTTCTTTCTCATGCCGGCAGTGTCAACAAGCATGAACTCATATCCGAACTTGTTGTAATATGTAGAGATGGAGTCTCTTGTTGTTCCGGCTACTGGAGTGACGATATTTCTCTTCTCTCCCAAAAGGGCATTTGTCATTGAGCTCTTGCCGACATTCGGTTTGCCCACAATGGTAATGTGCGGAAGCTCTTTTTCCTCTTCTTGTGCAGGTTCATCTTCTGGCAGCAGCTCACAAATCTTGTCAAGAAGGTCACCTGTGCCACCTCCATTTACAGCAGCAATACAGAATGGCTCACCAAGTCCCAAAGAGTTGAATTCATAGGAACCGTACATCTTGTCTCCAGTGTCAACCTTATTTACTGCAAGAATAACAGGTTTCTTGCATTTTCTGAGGAAGCCCGCAATCTCGGCATCGTAATCGGTAACACCTGTCTCAACCTCGCACAGGAAGAGAATGACATCGGCCTCTTCAATTGCCAAAGCAACCTGATCCCTGATCTCCCCCTCAAAGACATCATCGGAATTGCTTGTGTAACCACCTGTGTCAACCACAGAGAACTCCCTTCCGCACCACTCTGCCTTTCCGTAATGCCTGTCTCGTGTAACACCTGCAGTCTCATCTACAATTGCCTGTCTCATACCTACCAACCTGTTGAACAGTGTTGATTTGCCCACATTTGGGCGGCCTACTATTGCTACTATTCCCATAATACAAATTTTTAGTGTGCAAAGTTACATATAATTCGTTGAATTGAGAAATTTGGGGCAAAATAATTGGCAGACAGAGGTTTTGTGAAATTCTGATTTTTGGAGGAATGCCAGCAAAAACCAACGTAATGCCAAGTTGTTCCAAAGCTGAGTAACCTATCCGTTACCATATGAAACAGATGGAAGAATGCGGAAGTTCAGCAATGTAAACTATTGCATTAT
>JAFQHE010000002.1 GCA_017398125.1 Bacteroidales bacterium | reverse complement strand
GAGGATGTTGGAGACATATCCAGAGTCGCTGTTGATACAGTTGTCACAGCGGCTGTATTGGCTCTCTTTGTTGTTACATAATACGGCATGTAGATATCTACATTCGACATCTCCTCCGCTTCAACCATGGTTATGTTCATGAACTCGCCATCCTTTACTACTACCTGAAGATTTTCGTAATATGGCTCGCTGAATACCAATATCGAACCTGCCTTTGGTACAGTGATAGTGAAATGTCCGTCATCATCTGTCTCTGTGTAGATGAATGACTCCTGCACTGTAACCTCAACGCCTACCATCTCTATTCCCATCGCATTCTTCACTATGCCCTCTACGGTAACAGGAATATCCTTTTGCTTTTTCTGCCTCTTGGCCTGAGCATCTGTTCCTAAAAACGAGAACAAGATGCATAATATCATTATTTTACTTATAAAATTCTTCATTTCAGTCTCGTTTTAATTGTTACCAACCAGGATTCTGCTCTACACCCAGACTGTATACATCGTCTTGTGGGATCGGATACAGATACATCCTCGATTCGTCAAACTGTCTCTGCTCAACCTCTTTCCTTGTGTAGGTAAACTGGTCTCCGGTCTTCACTACATCAACGCCGTAGATTGTGCCTCCGATATGTTTGCTGCCCTCTTTCCATCTGAGGATATCATAGAAGTAGTGATCCTCGAAACAGAGCTCAACAACTCTTTCGTTCCTGATTCTCTCGCGGGCCTGATCCTGGCTGAGATTGGTTGGAAGAGCCGGCATTCCATTCTCCAATATAGGGAAATCAGGATTCTCGTTCCTCTCCTCTTTTACATACCAGTATGGATCAGACTCTCCGCCGATACTGCTGCTCTCAGGACATACAAGTCGTGCTCTCAACTCGTTGATTGCATCAACTGCTGTATATTTCTCTGACATGCCCAAACCGTCGGTATAAGGTCCATAAGCCTCATTCATTGCCTCTGCATAGTTAAGGTAGATCTCACCCAATCTGATGTAGAATGATGACAAGAATGCGCCACCAGGGTTTTTCTCATCGAAACAGCTGCGTGGCCAATATTTTCTCAAATAGTAACCGGTTCTTGAGAAGTTGTGGTTCTTAGGATCGATATCCGGTCCATAGTTGTTACCGTCGCGCCATACACCAATAGCTCTCTTGATCCAGAACCTATTGTTGTAAAGTACTGTGTAATAGAAACGTGGGTCTCTGTTCTTGTAGATGTTCTTCACATGCTCAGGATTACTCCAGTCAAACTGCTCAGTTCCGACAGCCTCACCATTCTCGTCAAATTTGATCACCTCAAATCTGTCGACAAAGTTCTGGGTTGGGTTGTTGCTACCGCCACCCCAGAAGTCCTCACCTGGAGTTGCCTGCTGTCCGTTTATAAGTTTTGAGTTGAAAGTAACGGTTGGGTTTCCGGTAGTTTTATATACTATGATTTCATTTTTTCTATTGGCATAACCTCTCATAAAGATATTCTGCCAGTCATGAGAAAGCTGATAATTTCCAGTTCTCTTACAGAAGTCTATCAACTCCCTTGAAACCTTTGCTGCAGCCTCCCATTTGCTCTTGTCATTGGTAGGGTTGTTAAGTGGTGATGCTGCATAGAGCAATATTCTTGATTTTACTGCAAGAATCCATGCTTTATTCACGCGTCCCACATCATCACCTGTCCAATGCTCAGGCAATAGGTCATACGCCTTATCCAAATTCTCGACAATAAAATTCAATGTCTCCTCATATGAGGCTCTAGGGATCTTGAGATCATCTTCAAGGGTAAGAGCTCTGTCTACAATAGGAACACCACCATATCTGAAAAGCAACTC
The DNA here is from genome assembly GCA_017398125.1 of Bacteroidales bacterium. GTDB lineage: Bacteria > Bacteroidota > Bacteroidia > Bacteroidales > UBA932 > Egerieousia. The sequence goes on along the minus strand of JAFQHE010000002.1, from coordinate 2,430 downwards.
ATTATAGTAGTATGCCAAGAAGAAGTAAACCTCTCCTTTCATAATCTCTTTTCTGCCTTCAGGATGGTTGTTGAATTTGTCCATATTCTCCAACATCACCCAACATCTGCGAATCTGGTTATATGAAGCAGCCCATTTTGAAGTGATTTCACTTGCTACAGAGGCATGTCTCCAGTTACCCACATTGAAGCTTCGGTTGGTGGCTCCGGTTGTCGATGAGTATTCACTCATGTCTGTTGCAGACTCTAGAAAACCGTAGTAGTCTCCGAACTTGCCGGATCCTGTCCATTTGGCCGGCATATAGTAATAGAGCATGTCCAGATATCTCTGCGCTCTGGTATAGTCCTCAAAGATATACTCCTTATCTTCCTCATTGGTAGGTGCTTGGTCCAAAAAGTTATCACAAGAGAAGAAGAGTGCTGATGAGACTATAAGTATTAAAATATATATACGTTTCATAATCTTTCTCATTTTAATTAGAATGTGAAGTTAAAGCCAAGGCTTACACCCATTGTTTGAGGATATACAGCTCCTGTTGATCCGGTTGGAGTCTCAGGGTCTACCACTTTCAGTTTATCCCAAGTCATAAGGTTCACACCATTGATATATGTTCTCAAACTCTGAAGACCTACTTTCTTCAAACCTTTTGATTCCAATGTGTAGGCAATCTCCACCGATTTCAGACGCAAATATGGGTTGTCTTTCTGGTAGAATGTATTGCGCACGTGGTTCTGGCTGGTTGCGCCGATATGGAGTGCAGGGTAAGTTGCTGTCTCCGCTGTTTCAGGGGTCCATCTGCCTTTGTGGATATCAAGTACTTTTCCTCTGTTGTAGAACTCATACATCAGGTAGTTCGACAAGAAGACACTGCTCTGGGCACTACCCTGGAAGTGTGCGTCGAATGAGAAACCTTTGTATGCAAATCCCAATGATACACCATATGTGATACGTGGAATTTTAGGGTAACCGATGATAACCTTGTCATCCTCATTGATGATGCCGTTACCGTCGATATCTTTATATTTGAAGTCGCCAGGAATAGGGGCTCCTCCGACATTCTGGGCAGGGGAGTTGTTGATATCCTCCTGATCGCGGAAGAATCCCTCAACTACATATCCCCAATACTGGCCAAGGGCATGTCCCTCTGCCTTCAACCACTCAGGGGTATCCTCCGGCTCATCCTGGAAAATAATCTTGTTCTTTACAAATGAGAAGTTGCCTTTTGCATAGTATGACCAGTTCTTGCCTACATTCTGGCGGTAACCGAGTTCAAACTCCCAGCCATCCTTGTTTACCTTACCGATGTTCATGTCTGATACTCCGATACCAAGTAGTGATGGAGTTGAGTTAGGTGACATGAGGATGCCGGTACGTTCCTCGAAGAAGCGGTCTACTGTAAAGTTGATTCTCTTCTTGAAGAAGGTTACATCCAAACCGATATTGGTCTGATATGCGGTCTCCCATGTTGCGCCTGGATTGGCAATGACAGGCTCTGTGGTGTAGCCCAGTGAAGCTCCCAACTCATCACCAAAGTATGCATAGCCACTGGTACCGGTAGTCCATTTACCCTCTTTATAGATGAAACGGGTATTTGCATAGTCGTTACCGGTTACTCCGAACGAGGCCCTGAGTTTCAGGTTGTTGATGAATTTGACATTCTTCATGAACTTCTCGTTGTGGACATTCCAGCCTGCAGATACTGAAGGGAAGAATCCGAATCGGTGACCTGGGGCAAAGTTCTCTGATCCACGGTATGCTCCATTGGCCTCAAGGAAGTATTTCTGCTTATAGGCGTAATTGATTCTGGCAATGTAACTTATCGAGTTGTAAGGTACTGCTGTGGTGGTTCTGTACTCCGACAGGTTGGCAATACCCAATACACTGATTGAGTGGTTCTTGAATGTTCTGTTCCACTTCAAGCTCGCCTCACCATAGATCTTTCTTGTGGATGAAGTTGATCCTGAACCTGTTCCAAAGAATACCCTCTCAAGAAGCTGCTCATATTTCTCCTCCTTGCCTGCTGCTGAAAGCAACTGGTAGGTAGGAACTGTTTCTGTCCAGGTCTTCTGGTTACCGAAGTTGGAGTCATATGCTGCCCTAACTGAGGCTGAAAGACCTTTGATTACACTTGAGAAGTCATACTCCAACTTGATTGAGCTGGTGATGGTATTGTTCTTTACTCTGTAGTTACCTCTTGTATTCAATCTGTAGTAAGGGTTCTCACTTGGGAAGTCGGTTGTACCGGCATACGAACCGTCTGGGTTGGTAGCAGGCATAATCCATGAAGGAATTCTGTTCATGTATGCGAAGATATCGCTACCGTCAGATGGCTGGGTACGGTCTGTAATACCACCGCCCAAGTCGAGTGAGATGGTAAAGTGTTTGGTTACCATAATGTCGACATTCGAACGGAATGTGTACCTTTCATAT
>JAFQHE010000001.1 GCA_017398125.1 Bacteroidales bacterium | reverse complement strand
ATTGTCGTTGTCCTTCTCCACTGTCTCATTATTGCAGGCAAATGCCGCAAACAGAAGGAATATGTATATAAGTTTTTTCATATCTATATTCTTTATATGCTTAATATCACTTTAAGATTACCATCCTGGGTTCTGCTCAAAATTACCTGCCGGATATTTCACGATCTCCTCTTGAGGTATCGGCCACCAGTACATGCAGTCTCTCCATACACGGTCCTCTACTTTCTCCACTTTGTATGTGAAGCCGGTAGGTCTGTTCTTGCTGTCGAAACCTGTAGGGGTAATTACTATACCATGGATAGGTGCTCCGAGTTTGTCGCCCTCTTTCCATCTTCTTAGGTCATAGAATCTGTGGCCCTCAAAGCAGAGCTCAACCCAACGCTCATGTTTGATCTTATCTCTCATCTGGTCTTTAGAGAGCCCCTTCTCAAGAGGTGGCATATTAACTCTTGCGCGGACTGCATTGATCGCACCCTCTGCAGTGTTGATACCGTCGATTCTCAAAGCTCCCTTTGGATCCTCTCCGTAAGGGCCGTATGCCTCATTCATTGCCTCAGCATAGTTGAGAACAAGCTCAGCAAAACGGAACTCATGACGCTGGCGGCTGGTTGTTGTTGTATAACCTGTCTTATTGGCATAGTAACTCTCATTCAGGAATTTACAGTAATAGTAACCTGTCTTGGTTGAGTTTGTCAGCAATCTGTTTCTGTGAACACCACCTTCGTATGTATCGATATAATATGCTTTTGAAGAAGAAGTACCCCAAAGTTTGCCATTATAGTTGATTGAACTGTAGAATCTGATGTCTCTATTTGCATAAGGATCTTTTGCATGCTCAGGATTGTTCCAGTCGAAAGGTACAGCTTTTCTGTCGGCACCTGTTCCTGTTACAACCTCAAACTCATCCACCATCTCCTGGGTAGGGTTGGTCCAACCCTTACATCCATCTACACCAGCAGGCAAGCTGTAGTATTCATTTTGCTGTGAATAGTAGGTAGTTTTACCAGTTCCGAAAATCAACTCCCTGTTGTTCATGTTCTGGGCAATGATTGTAACATAGTTGTATGTTCCGGATGCAGAGTAAGGTCTGGTAAATTTGGTAACAGGTGTAAGATTGTAGAAATCATTATCATTGATAGCTTCACGTGCAGCATCTGCAGCGTCAATCCATCTCTGTACATCACCTGTTGTGTTCTTTGGAGCACCCCAGCCTTCCCAATTTCCTTGATAAAGTGGTGAGGCATAGTATAGAAGAGCCCTGGATTTCAGTGCCTGTGCCGCTGTCCTGTTTGCACGGTGCCAGTTAGCCTCATCCCACAGTGTAGGCAGACTGTCTATTGCAGCATCACAGTCTTTCACAATCTGAGCAACACACTCATCGATTGTATTTCTCGGACGGAACAGATATTCTGTATCACTTGGATCCTCCGGCTCTGTAGAGATTACAAATCTTCCATAAGCTCTGAGCAACCAGAACTGGAGAAGTGCTCTCCAGAAATAGGTCTGGCCTTTGAAATATGTAAGCTCCTTTGCCTTTGTAGGGTCGCTTGGATCATCAATCAACAGATCTGACTTGTGAACATTACTGAGGAACAAGTTAGCCCTTCTGATACCTACATAAGAGTTAAGGTATGGGTATCTCTCAAATCGTCCGCTGTTCCAAGGGCCGCCAAATAGAAATTTCGGCATATTGGTAGGGTTCCATACACCATTGGTAAACATCTGTACAGCTCCTCCCGACTCTGAGTGCTCTGCCTCATCGGTAGCGGATGCCAACATTCCGTAACCTGGGTTTCCAGATCCATACACATCATAAACATATGGACACATTATCTGGTCGGCATAGATAATATCCACCATACCTTTGGTGAAATCGTATGTATCCCATACATCCTGTTCAGTTCTTGCAGCATCAGGTGGCCATGGCTCCAAAAATGGTCTCTCACACGAGGCCAAAGAGGCCACCATTATCACAGATAGTATAAATATATTATAGAACTTTTTCATAACTCTTAGAATTTAACTTGTACACCAAAATTGAAAGTTTTCAAGAACGGATAACTTGAGATTCCAGATGCAGCATCTTCAGGATCAAAGTAATCCAGACCGGTCAATACTGCTGCGTTCATTGCCTTTGCATATATTCTCAAACCATAGATATTGACTTTCTCCAACATCCGTTTAGGGAAATTGTATCCCAACTCTACATTTTTAAGCCTTATGTAAGAGGCATCCTTCATCCAATATGTAGAACATCTCCAGTTGTTGTCATTGGCAACAGTTGTAAGCCTTGGATATGTTGCAGTCTCCCAGTTGTTGCTGCCATCCTCAAATGTCTGGTATCTGCCCAATGCAACCTCTGAAACATTCTGATTCTGATAGAACGCTCTCATTGCAGCATTGCTCAGATAAGTGTCACGCAATGCACTTCCCTGGAACACTACTGTAAGATCCAATCCTTTATATCCAAAGAAGAGGTTCAAAGCTCCGTTAAGTCTTGGGAAGGAACCTTCACTGATCTTTGTTATATCATTACCGTCAATTATACCATCGTTATTGACATCTTTGTATTTGATGTCACCAGGCTGGTATGATCCGAATTTCTGCTCAGGGCTGTTGTTGATATCCTCCCAATCCTTGAACAATCCCAGTGCAACAAGACCATAGTCTACCAAAACACCGTCACCAGTCTGTACAAGGTTTTCATATGCGCGTAGAGGCTCACCCATATCAATAATCTTGTTCTCGTAGTAATCTACATAACCTCCTATTCCGTATGTGAAATCACCCACTTTGTCCTGCCAGTTCAAAGTAACCTCAAAACCTTGTGAATCAACTTTACCGTCGTTCATAATTGGCAGACGGGTATCAAACATACCGATCAATGTTGGAAGAGAACCCTCACTCACGTTGAAGATCTTGTCTCTCTTCTCTTTCCAGAAATCAACGCCTAAGCTCAATCTGTGTCTGAACATCTCAGCCTCGAGTCCGATATTCATCATCATGGCCTTCTCTGTCTCTATTCCCACATTCGGAATTCTACCCTCTTTTATACATACTGACTCATATGCCAGACCTGTTCCAAAATATTGGATACCTGAGTATTGCCACCATCTTGACCTTGCAGGATATCGCTCTGCCACACTGTTGATATCAACATATGTATAAGAGTCATTACCTGTTATACCCCAAGAGGCTCTAAGTTTCAAATAATCCAGCCAGCTGGCTTTTTTCATGAATTTCTCCTCTGAAATTACCCATGCTGCACTAACTGCTGGATAGAACTCCTTCTTGTTTGCTGTATTGAAGAATTTGTCACTACCTGAATAGTTTCCTACAAGGTCGAGGAACAATCTGTTGTCGTATGAATAGTTTATACGCGCATTGAAGCCCTGCCACTTCTCATCTGAGTAGTTACCTTGTCTGAACTCAAGACGGGTATGGTCATATGCCAGGAATGCAGAGATGCCATGTTTGCCGAATGTGCGGTCATAACTCAATTTTGCATCGAGTCCATTCTTGCGGTTCACATTATAAGAACCCTCTGTTGAAAGTGATGACTCTGATCCATAACTGGTATATTTAGGCTCTCCTGATGCATTTTCTGAATATGCCCATACTCTGAAAGAGCGGTCTTTGGTTACTGTATAAGTATTGTATCCATCCATGTAGTAACGGAACTGGAATTTCAAGCCAGGGGTTATGAACTGGCCAAGATCGCCATTCAATGTTGCAGTTACCTGATAATACCTTCTTGTCTGGTCGCTATAACCATTGTATGAAGTGTAGCCAAGTGGGTTGTTTTTGAAGTTGGAGTTACCTCCAAGCATCAGAATCTCCTTGTTCAAATCTGGATCAATACCCATGAAACTGATTGGGAATGAGTTTGACGGATAAGTTGAAAGAATACCGAACAATCCGTCCATACCACCGCTAGGATAGCGTCTATCCTCTATTCTACCTGCGATATTCGCATTGAGTACCAACCATTTTGCCAAGTTTATATCCACATTGGATCTCATGTTGTATCTGCTGTAACGGTTCTTGGTCTTGAAATCAGGGTTCTCATCATCACGTTTGATAAGGGCCTTCTCCAAGGTGTAACCCAAGTGTACAAAGTATCTTACCGCCCTGTTTCCTCCTGACATGCTCAGTGTGGTCTTGTGCTGGAAGGCTGATTTGCCCAAAAATTCATCATAGAAATCAACATCCGGATGGGTTAGCGGTGATGATTGGGTCCTGTATTTGTCCAAATCCTCCTCTGTATACATTGGAGACAATCCATCATTTATACGGGCCTCGTTATGCATTTTGGCATAATCATATGAACCAAGGAAATTAGGAAGTCTGGTTGGTGTTACAAAGCCTGAACTGATATCCAGATCTATTGTTCTTCTGTTAAGCTGTCCTTTCTTTGTGGTTGCCATGATCACACCATTGGCTCCTCTCAATCCATAAACGGCTGTTGCTGCTGCATCCTTGAGAATGCTGATGCTCTCTATCTCCTCTGCATCAAGCTGTGTGAAATCCCTCTCAAAACCATCCACCAAAATAAGCGGATAGTATTCACTACCTTTCTCGAAAGAGTTGTTTCCTCCATCCAACAATGTTCTGATACCTCTTACCTTCATCATTGCATTGTCAACGCCGGGTGCTCCAACTCGGTCTCTTATTATGAGGCCTGGAGCTTTACCTGAAAGGGCACTTGCCAACGAGGATGTTGGAGACATATCCAGAGTCGCTGTTGATACAGTTGTCACAGCGGCTGTATTGGCTCTCTTTGTTGTTACATAATACGGCATGTAGATATCTACATTCGACATCTCCTCCGCTTCAACCATGGTTATGTTCATGAACTCGCCATCCTTTACTACTACCTGAAGATTTTCGTAATATGGCTCGCTGAATACCAATATCGAACCTGCCTTTGGTACAGTGATAGTGAAATGTCCGTCATCATCTGTCTCTGTGTAGATGAATGACTCCTGCACTGTAACCTCAACGCCTACCATCTCT
>JAFQHE010000016.1 GCA_017398125.1 Bacteroidales bacterium | reverse complement strand
GAGAATAAAATAGAGACAAAAGAGAGAAAAAAATTAAGTGAGAAGATTGGAGAGACAGAACCATGGAAGGAATTTTTACACGAATTGCCAACATATTCAGGATATTCATAGTTATCACATTCTGTGTGATAGCCAAGATTGTCTATGTGCAGTTCATTAATCCTTCAAAAATAAGCGCTGATGATATTGCCCACAGGGACGAAACAATTGAGGCAAACAGAGGCGACATCCTCTCATGCGACGGAAGGCCATTGGCAACATCGATCCCCTATTATCAGGTGAGGATGGACTGCACTGTTTCAAACCAGGATACATTCAACAAGCATATTGACCTCCTTGCAAAGGAGCTTGCCAACTTCTACAGGAACAAAAGCGCAGCTGCATACAGCAAAGAGCTGAAGAAGGCCCGTAAAGATGGAAAGAGATATGTCAAGATTGGAAACAGGCTTGTAGACTACTCGGAACTTGAGCAGATAAAGAAGTTCCCTATACTCAGGTTGGGTGCCAACAGAGGAGGACTCATTACTGAACAGAAATATAGAAGAAACAACCCTTACGGAAGATTGGCTTACAGGACAATTGGTTTTATCAACACTGAAGGAGTGGGTGTAGGCATTGAAGGCAGCTGTGATTACTATCTGAAAGGCACACCGGGTCATCAGGTTGTACAGAGAATGCTGGGCGGGGAGTGGATTCCTGTCAATGGAGAAGAGAGTGTTATGCCTCAGGACGGATACGATATACAAACCACTATTGACATTGATATTCAAGAGGTAGCCGAAAGAGCTCTCAAAGAGCAACTTATGAAATCCGACAATAATATTGAAGGAGCTACAGCACTTGTAATGGAGGTTGAGATAGGAGCCATCAGGGCAATAGCCAATATGAAGAAAGATGGCAAGGGCGGCTTTGACGAGAGCTACAACTACGCCATTGGAGAGGCCACCGAGCCCGGGTCTGTATTCAAGCTAGTAACTCTTGTTTCTCTTCTTGAAGACGGATATGTTACACTTGACACTCCCGTTGATGCAGGAGCCGGAAAATGGACCGTAGGCGGACACACATATTCAGACACCCATCCGATTGGACTTGTAACTGTAGAAAAGGCCTTTGAGCAGTCATCAAATGTCGCATTTGCAAAACTGGCATACGAACATTACGGAAACAACCAGCACGCATATGCCGACAGGGTACAGAGCATGAAGATTGGAGAGCGTTTCAACCTTGACATTCAGGGCGAGGCCCGTGCAACAATCTACACACCGTCAGATGAGGCAATGTGGTCAAAGACAACTCTTACCTCAATGGCAATCGGATATGCAGCTCTTGTAACTCCTCTTCATACACTTACCTTCTACAATGCAATAGCAAATGACGGCAAGATGATGAAGCCCTACTTCATTGAAAACTATCAGAAAAACGGAGAGATTGTAAAAGAGTTCGAGCCTCAGGAGATAAGCGGAGCCATCTGTTCTAAAAGCACAGCAAAGAGTGCCCAAAGAGCCCTGAGAAGTGTTGTGGAAAAGGGCACAGGAAGAATATATGTGAATTCAAAAGATTTCCCGATTTCTGGCAAAACAGGCACTTCGCGTATAGCTTTTGGAGGTAAAGAGGGATATGAGAGAAACGGATACAGAAGGTACCAGGCATCATTCTGCGGCTTCTACCCTTCAAACAATCCAAAATACTCTACAATAGTTGTAATCTATTCCGGCCCGACAAGGGGTAACTTCTATGGAGCAACCCAGGCAGGACCTATCTTCAAAAAGATTGCCGAGTACATATATACCACATCTCCCGACTGGGAAAGAACACTTGACGGCAAAGAGAAGGGAAAAGGCGTTCCGAACATTTCAATCGGAAAGACCGAGATGCAACAGACAATCATGGCAGAACTTGAGATAAACGGTGGCAGCCGACTCGAAAAGTTTGCCCCTCAGGGTTGGATGGAGATAAGAAGAGATTCTACCAAAATTATACCGCAGAAGTACTCTGTAATTACAGATTCACTTGTAAATGTGGTCAATATGGGTCTTAAGGATGCCGTATACATATTGGAGAACCAAGGATACAAAGTAAGTTTCAAAGGCAGAGGAAGGGTCATTGCCCAAAATCCTGCAGCCGGAAGCAAAGTTGCACCAAACACAGTTATTAACCTTGAATTATCAAACAATGGAACTAATTGATTTATTGAAAGATGTCAAAACAACCGAGAGTTGTGGCAACCAGCATAAAGAGATAGCTGCCATCTGCACTGATTCACGTAATTGTTCAGAAGGTTCGATGTTCATTGCTGTGAAGGGTGCCGAAGCCGACGGACACAAATACATTGGGTCAGCCATTGGAAATGGGGCGACTGCTATTGTATGCACAGAGATTCCAGAATCAATTGAGGAGCAGATCAGCAATGCGGGCAAAAGCCTAAATGATATTACATTCATCAAGGTTCAGGATGACCGTAGTGCTGCAGCCCTGGTAGCAAGAAATTTCTATCGGGACCCAAGCAGAAACCTGAGGCTGGTGGGTGTTACAGGAACAAACGGAAAGACATCAATTGCAACTCTGCTTTACAATCTCTTTACAAAGTTGGGATATTGCTGCGGACTGCTTTCTACAATTGCCAACTATGTAGGTGAGAAAAGATATGAGACTCAGAATACAACTCCCGGACCTGTAGAACTGAACAGGTTACTTGCAGAGATGGTTGATGCAGGTTGCGAATTCTGTTTTATGGAGGTAAGTTCACATGCACTTGACCAGCAGCGTACCGAGGGACTCCACTTTACCGGGGCAGTATTTACAAATCTCACCCATGACCATCTTGATTATCACAAGAGCTTTGCAAACTATCTCAAATGCAAGAAATCACTGTTTGACACCCTTGCACCTGAAGCTTTTGCCCTTGTGAATACCGATGACAGGAATGGCAATGTAATGGTCCAGAACTGCAGGGCAAGCATAAACAGTTATGCCTGCAGGAACGAAGCCACATTCAAGACCAGGATAATTGAGAAGACAATAGAGGGAATGTTACTTAAAATCAACGGCAAAGAGGTATGGTGCAGGTTCATTGGCCAGCACAATGCATACAATCTTACAGCAGTATATGGGGTAGCTGTACTATTGGGGGCAAAGGAGGATGAAACAATCCTCGCAATGAGCCAACTTACCTCTGTAGCCGGTAGATTGGAGTACTTTAAGGGTGCAAATGATGTTATTGCGGCAGTAGACTATGCCCATACTCCAGATGCACTTGAAAATGTACTAAAAACACTCAAGGAACTTGAACCTGCCGGAGGAATTTGCTGTGTATTCGGATGCGGAGGAAACAGGGACAAGACCAAACGTCCTGAAATGGGAGCCATTGCAGGAAAATATGCCCAGCGCATAATTGTTACCTCAGACAATCCTCGCTTTGAGGATCCGGTTGAGATTATAAAGGAGATACGGGAGGGAATGGATATAAAGGCACGTGCAAAATCGCTTTTCATCACCGACAGAGAGGAGGCCATACGCACAGCAATACTCACAGCCCAACCGGGTTCCATTATACTTGTAGCCGGCAAAGGCCATGAGGATTATCAGATTATTAACGGAGTAAAACACCATTTCGATGACAAAGAGATCATTCAGGAGACCTTTGCCCAGCAGATGGCTTAACAAATAATTAGAAAAGAAATGATTTACCATCTATTTGAATACTTGGAACAGAGCGGAATTGATTTTCCGGGTTTGGGACTTATGAAATATATCTCATTCAGAGCATTGCTTGCCACCATGACAGCACTGCTTGCGGGATTGTATCTTGGCCCAAAAATCATACGCAAACTCCAGAAAAGGCTCATTGGCGAAGAGATCAGGGACCTGGGACTTGAGGGGCAGATGCAGAAGAAGGGAACTCCTACTATGGGTGGAATCATAATATTGCTCTCAATTCTAATTCCGGCGCTATTGTTCGGAAACCTTACCAACGTATATATCCAGCTGCTTATCATAACCACAGTTTGGCTTGGATTCATAGGTTTTCTTGACGACAGCATAAAGGTCTTCAAAAAGAACAAAGATGGCCTCAACGGAAAATATAAAATTATCGGACAGGTCACTTTGGGTATTGTTGTGGGTCTGGTACTTTGTTTCAGCGAGCAGGCAGTTGTAAGGGAAAAATCTACTCCAAATGCCCTTCAAGCGCATCCCGAAATCATTCAGGAGGGGACCGCACACTCATCTGTAGTATATTTTGAAGATGTGAAAAGCACACAGACCAACATTCCGTTCATAAAGGACAATGAGTTTGACTACGCATGGCTCTCTCCACTCAAAGGAAGGGCAGACGAGATTGCAGGTTGGGTAATTTATATCCTTGTTATCATATTTATCATAACCGCAGTATCAAACGGCACAAACCTTACAGACGGCATGGATGGCCTTGCAACCGGCACATCTGCAATCATTGGTACCACAATAGGTGTTCTTGCATATTTGTCGGGAAACTCAATATATGCCTCATACCTCAACACAATGTACATTCCATACAGTGGAGAGGTTGTGATATTCATGGCAGCCTTTGTAGGAGCCCTGATTGGTTTCCTATGGTACAATACCTTCCCTGCACAGGTATTTATGGGCGATACCGGCAGCCTTGCATTGGGTGGAATTATTGCAGTGGCTGCAATAATAATAAGAAAAGAGCTTCTTATTCCGATACTTTGCGGAATCTTCTTTGTTGAAAGTCTCTCGGTAATCATACAGAGATTCTATTTCAAATACACAAAGAAAAAGTATGGTGAGGGACGGAGAGTCTTCAAAATGTCGCCTCTGCACCACCATTTCCAGAAAGAGGGTATTCCTGCCATCATACAGAGACCACATAAGGCAATACCTGAGGCGAAGATTGTTGTAAGATTCTGGATTATTACAATCCTTTTGTGTGCATTAGCAGTAATAACACTTAAAATAAGATAGTTATGCAAAGAGTAGTTGTATTGGGCGGCGGAGAGAGCGGAGCAGGTGCTGCCGTACTTGCCAAAGTTAAAGGCTTTGACGTTTTCTTGAGCGACAACGGCAAAATCAAAGATGAGATGAAGGAGCTGTTGCGCAAATATGAGATCCCTTTTGAGGAGGGAGGCCACACCCACGAGCTTATTCTAAATGCCAATGAGGTAATAAAAAGCCCTGGCATACCAGAAAATGTTCCTCTTGTTGTAGCACTTAAAGAGAGAGGAATCGGCATTATCTCTGAGATTGAGTTTGCAGGCAGATATGACTCTGCAAAGAAGATCTGCATTACAGGAAGCAACGGCAAAACCACAACAACATCACTCATCTACTTCATGCTCAAGAATGCCGGCCTGAATGTAGGACTTGCCGGAAATATCGGCCAGAGCTATGCATATCAGGTAGCAACAGAAAAATATGACTACTATGTATTGGAATTGAGCAGTTTCCAACTTGATGGAATGTATGATTTCAAGGCCGACATCGCCATTTTGATGAACATCACTCCTGACCATCTCGACCGCTATGATTTCAATATGCAGAACTACATAAATTCAAAGTTCAGAATTACACGCAACATGAATGAAGAGGATTGTTTTGTATTCTGCGCAGATGACCCTGTTACTGTAACTGAACTTGAAAAGATAGTCCTTAAGGCCCAAATGCTTCCATTCAGCCAGGAAAGGGAGGTCGCTGAGGGTGCATGCATAAAAGATGACAGAATGTGCGTTACCTACAACAAGGATGAGTATGTAATGTACTTGAGGGAACTTGCACTTGAGGGCAAACATAACGTATACAACTCAATGGCCGCAGCAATTACAGCAAAAGCCATAAACATAAGCAACAAACTGATTCGCGAAAGTCTGATGAGTTTCAAAGGTGTGGAGCACAGAATGGAAAAGGTTCTCAAGATTAAGGATGCACTCTATATAAATGACTCCAAAGCAACCAACGTAAACTCATCATGGTATGCTCTTGAGAGCATGAAGACCCCTGTTGTATGGATTGCAGGCGGAAAAGACAAGGGTAACGACTATGAGCCTCTTTATGAACTTGTCAAGGATAAGGTGCATACCCTTATCTGTATGGGTATCGACAACAAGAAGCTGCATGACTGCTTTGCAGACAAAGTTGACGTGATTGTTGATGCGCTATCCGCAAAGGAGGCCGTAGAACTTGCATACAAATATGCTAAACCGGGAGACACCGTACTGTTGTCGCCAGCATGTGCAAGCTTTGATCTTTTCAAGAGTTATGAAGACAGAGGCCGTCAGTTCAAGGCAGCAGTAAGAGAATTATAAACAATTATTGACAGCAGCAATGGCAGTGAAGTTTAACCTGAATAGTGAGGAGCCCATTATAAACCGTCTTCACGGTGATAAGGTGATCTGGATAATAATTTTCATATTGTCCCTGATCTCCATTGCCCTTATCTACTCTGCAAGCAGTTCTTTGGCATTTAAGGAGAATGTGACAAACTTCTCGTACCTTATGAACCAATGCAAGTTTGTGCTTTTGGGACTCGTCACCGTTTATATCTGCTACAAGATTCCTTTGGGAGTATACCGTTTTGCCACATACTTCATTTTTGGAATAAGCCTGTTGCTGCTAATGCTTACACTTGTGCCTGGAATAGGTAAGGAGATCAATGGAGCGAGAAGGTGGATAATGATAGGTCCGATACAGTTCCAGCCTGCTGAGCTGGTTAAGATAACCCTTATTCTATATCTTGCCAGAGCATTGGAAATGTGGGAATTGAAGAACTTTAAAGATTTTATCATAAAGATTCTTGCGCCAATAGGAGTAGTTTGCGTGCTTATATTGGTGGGCAGTGTTTCAACATCACTTATTGTGGGTGCGCTAAGCTTCCTTATTCTTTGGATGGCGGGTGTGAAGGTGTCATACCTGTTGAAATCAATAGGATTGGCCGCATGTTTCTTTGTATTCCTTATTCTGCTCAATTCAGGAGTGAAACTTATAGACAAGGATATTGATCTGTTCCCGCGTTTCAGCACTGCAGTGAGCCGTCTTGAAAAGTTTTTTGTAAAGGAGGAGATTGATGCTAATCTGAGCGCAGAGGAGATACAGAAGAAAAAGGATGAGACATTCCAGGCAGATATGGCAAGAATAGCCATCTCATCCGTTGGCGTATTGGGCAAGGGCCCCGGAAAGAGTACACAGCGTTATGTGCTGCCCCACCCCTATTCAGACTTTATCTACACCATCATCATTGAGGAGTATGGTCTGCTTGGAGGCGTATTTGTGCTTATGCTTTACCTATGGTTTCTGTATCGGTGCGTAATAATGGTCAAGCACTGTACAAAGAAATTTACTGCAATAACAGTGGGTGGACTTGGACTTATGATTTCAATTCAGGCCGGACTGCACATATTGGTTAATGTGGGTATCCTTCCGGTTACTGGCCACACGCTGCCTCTGGTAAGTCTTGGAGGAACATCCTTGCTGATATTCAGCTGTGCGTTTGGAATCGTACTCTCCGTAAGCAGGACAATTGATATTGACAATACCAAAAAGGCAGAACAAAAAAGACTTGAGAAGGAGGAGGCAGAGAGGCTGGCAGCTGAAAGAAGAGAGGCAGAAGCAACTGCAGCAGAATTGAAGGAGGGAGAAAATGTGACTGCAGCTGGAAATGGAGAGGAGATGTTGCATGATATAATTGATGAGCATACAGGAGAGTTCAAATAGAGATATTAAACATTTTAGCAATAGTTGATAATGGAAAAGTTGAATGTAATAATAAGCGGAGGAGGCACAGGAGGTCATATATTTCCTGCCATTTCAATTGCCAACGGCATCAAGGAGATAAATCCACAGGCAAATATCCTTTTTGTTGGAGCAACAGGAAGAATGGAGATGGAGAAGGTTCCGGCTGCAGGATACGAAATAATTGGAATCCCTGCACAGGGGCTAAGGAGACCGTTGTACCACCCTTACAACATAAAGGTGGCATTTGACTATTTCCTATGTAAAATAAAGGCCAGAAAAATCATCAGGGAGTTCAAACCCGATGTAGTGGTTGGTGTAGGAGGTTATGCAAGTGCCCCGATTGTTGGAGTGGCTGCAAAGAGCAACATCCCTACACTGCTCCAGGAACAGAACTCTTTTGCAGGCATAGTAAACAGGAGCAACGGCAAACATGCCGATAAAATTTGCGTTGCCTATGATGGCATGGAGCGTTTCTTCCCTAAAGAGAAGATAATGATAACCGGCAACCCTATAAGGAGAGATATTGTAAAGAGCACACCTCAAATGAGGGAAGAGGCCTGCCGATTCTACAATCTTGACCCTAAAAAGAAGACTATTTTTGTAGTGGGCGGCAGCTTGGGTTGCAGGACTCTCAATGACTGCATGAAAGATGAGATAAGCAAGGGCAAACTCTTTGCAAGTGACATTGAAGGGAGCTGTCAGGTAATATGGCAATGTGGCAAGATATACAAAGATGAGATTGATGCCTTTATGGAGAAGCATAAAGGGGTAAATGTGTTCCATACACACTTTATCCAGAGGATGGATCTTGCCTACGCAGCTGCAGATATAGTTATAAGCAGGGCTGGCGCAGGAACAATATCAGAACTTTGTGTTGCCGGAAAATGTACAATTTTTGTTCCGTCGCCGAATGTTTCTGAAGATCACCAGACCCACAATGCAATGGCTCTTGTGCAAAAATATGCAGCCATGATGGTAAGGGACGATGCAGCAAGGGTAGAGCTCTTCGGATGTGTTGCCAACCTGCTCAAGAACCCGGCCAAGATTCAGGAGATGGAGAGGAATATCCTTACATTGGGAAAGAAAGATGCGGCTGCAGTAATTGCAAGGGAGTGCATCATTTTGTCGGGAATAAAGAAATGATAGAGGTATGAAGAATGTTTATTTCATAGGTATTGGCGGTATTGGTATGAGTGCCATTGCAAGGTATTACAACCATGCCGGATACAATGTTAGCGGTTACGACAAGACCCCTTCAAAACTTACTGCAAAGCTTGAGGAGGAGGGTATTGCCATACACTATACAGATGACGCTTCATATCTGCCGTCAGATATAGAGGAGACTCTTGTAATATATACCCCTGCTATCCCGACAGACATGGGAGAACTTGTGTATGCACAACAGAGAGGTTACAGACTTGTAAAACGTTCAAGGGCCTTGGGTGAGATTGCCTCAACACAATGTTGCCTCGCAATTGCAGGTACACATGGCAAGACCACAACCAGTACTATGCTTGCACACATATATACGCATGCAGGATTGGGTTGCAACGCATTTTTGGGTGGCATTTCAAAGAACTACCATACCAATCTGCTTTTGAGCAAGAACCCTGTTATTGTGGCCGAAGCTGATGAATTTGACAGGTCGTTCCTGCAACTCTATCCTGAAATTGCAGCCATAACCTCAACAGATGCAGACCATCTTGACATATATGGAGATCTTGAGACCATCCAGGGAGCATTTGCAGAGTTCGCAAGCCAGATAAAAGAGTGCGGATACCTTGTTGCCAAGAGAGGAATATCACTCGATACCAGCAAGGTAAAGGCAAAGATATTTACCTATTCGTTCAAGGAGAAGGCAGATTTCTCCCCTGAAAATGTAGAGGTACTTGAGGGTGGATATTTCAAATTTGACCTGAGTTATCCGGAGCATACCACATTGGAAAATGGAGTTGCAAGGAGAGCAGGAAAGATTGAGAACTGCATTATGGGTGTACCTGGCTGGATAAATGCCGAAAACGGCATTGCAGCTGCAGCAGTTGCCCTTCTTGGCGGAGTTGAACCTGAAAAGATAAAGGAGGCTTTGGGTGCCTTTGAAGGTGCAGAAAGGAGACTTGACATTCATGTAAATGGAGCCAGAGCGGCATATATTGATGACTATGCCCACCATCCTGAGGAGCTGGCATCTGCAATAGGTTCAATCAGAAATATGTTTCCGGGGAGGAGAATTTGCGGAATATTCCAGCCGCACCTCTATACGAGGACAAGAGATTTTGCACCACAATTTGCAGAGAGCCTGAGCATGTTGGATGAACTGCTTCTTCTTGACATTTACCCTGCAAGGGAGCTACCGATTGAGGGTGTTGATTCATCATTGATATTCGAAAAGGTAACTATAGAAAACAAAAGGCAGATTTCTAAAGAAGATGTATTGAATGTGCTTGGGGATATGGATATTGATATTCTGGTAACATTTGGAGCCGGAGATATTGACAGACTTATTCCTGCTATAACCGAACTTGTAAAAGAGAGAAACAGATAATATGTTCAAGAAGATCCTCATATATACAGGCTGGAGCCTCCTTGCAATATTGGCAGGAGCATACTTCTTCTGTGCAGAGATGCTTACAAGGCAGAACCGCAACAGCGAGGTATGCAAAGGGATTAGGGTTACTCTTCTTGACAGCGCGGAGAACAAGTTTGTAGCCAAATCTGAGGTGATTGACATTATAGAGGAGTTTACAGGAACTGTGATTGGCAAACGAAGGGATGAGATCAACCTGGCAAACATAGAAAAACTTCTTGGTAAAAGAAGTGCCATAAAGGATTCACAGGTAAGTTTGGGTATTGACGGCACGATGAATGTAGAGATAACCCAACGCCGCCCGCTGCTGAGGATAGAGACTGCAAACGGAGGATTCTACATCGATGAAACCGGTTACCTGTTTCCACTTGTTGAGACCTTTACCTCATACGTACCTATAGTTTCAGGAGAGATTCCTCTGAATATAGACAAAGGACATAGAGGAGAGCTTCTTGAAGATCCGCAGGGATGGAGCGGCAAGATAATGGAACTGGGAATCTTCCTCGCTGAAAATCCTTTTTGGGATGCTATGGTAGAGCACATATACATAAGCACAAACGGAGATGTGATTCTATCGCCCAAAGTTGGAAATTTTGAGATAAATATTGGAGACCTGAATAACCTTGACTCCAAATTCAGCAGACTGCTGGCCTTTTACAAAAACATTGCACCGCATGAGGGATGGGAAAAGTACAAGGCAGTAAGCCTCAAATACAATAACCAGATAATTTGCACACTGAATAAAAACAAGAAAAAATAAATATATACAGCCATGAGACACCTGATAGCAGCCATTGATTTGGGAACTACCAAAGTAGTTTGCCTTGTTGGAGAGAAGACTCCAAGCGGAATAAAAATAATAGGTTACAGCCAAGCACCGTCAAAGGGAGTATTGAGAGGAGAAGTAATAAACATACAACATGTACTTGACTCCATGCAACCCGTAGTAAAGGAGGTTGAGAATGCCATAGGACACCACATAAACGAGGTTTTTGTCGGTATTGCAGGACAACACATCCGCTGTACCACAATGGCGCACCAGGCTACCCGCAAGGAGCCGGAAGAGCTGATAACACAGGAGGAGATTGACACCATAACCCAGAATATGTACGGCACCTTTGTACAGAATGGAGAGAAGGTTCTTCACGTCATTCCTCAATCATATAACATTGATGATTACATGGGCATCACAGAACCTGTAGGAATGATCGGCCAACAGATCAATGCCAATTTCAAGCTCTTTATTGGCAAAAGCAACTCCGCACAGTTCAGCAACAATGTCATCAACCGTGCTGGTCTGAAATTGCGCGAACTTGTCCTTGAGCCTCTTGCATCTGCCAAGGCTGTACTCACAGATGAAGAGAAGGAGGTTGGTGTTGCGATGCTTGACATTGGAGGCGGAACATCAGATCTGCTTATCATTCAGGATGGCATTATCAGGCATGCTGCTGTAATTCCTTTTGGAGGAAATTCTATAACAGAAGATATCAGAATGGGCTGTGGAATCTCTTCAAAACATGCAGAGCAGCTTAAGATACAACATGGATATTGTGTCAGCGCAAATGCTCCAAAAAAGAGCATTGTAATCCCGGGTATCGGAGGCAGAGAGGGACGTGAAATTTCGTTTGGTGTACTTGCGAGCATCATAGAGGCAAGAATGATTGAGATATTTGAGGCTGCAGATTATGAAATTGAAAGATCCGGCTTCAAGAACCAGCTTCAGGCAGGTATTGTACTTACCGGCGGTACTTCAAGAATGTTGAGTATATGTGAACTTGCAAGCCTTGTAACAGGTCTTGAGTCAAGAGTTGCATACCCCGATGACAATATCTCATCAGAATCATTGAGCGATGTATTTACCCCTGCCGCATCAACAGCTGTGGGTCTTGTACTTACAGGCTTTGAGAAGATGGCACGCGAAAAGACCGTCTACAATACAGCCACTGAGATAAAATATGAAATTTTCAGTGACAAGAACGAAGAGGGCAAGGAGACTGTATCTGTAGAGGCAGGCGACACTGCGCAAACCGAGAAGAAAGAGGCTCCTGTAAAACAGAAGACATCAATATGGAATAAGCTGAAGAGTTCTTTCAGTACAGAGAAGATGTTTAACCAAGATAATGAGGCATAGTTATGGAGATCCCTTTCAATGATATATTTATCCCTGAGAATCTGGGGACAAGCAAATCAATCATCAAGGTAATTGGTGTTGGTGGAGGAGGCTGCAACGCAGTCAGCGAGATGTACAGGCAAAAGATTCAGGATGTAGAGTTTCTCATTACCAATACAGACCGGCAATCTTTGGATACCAGTTCTGTTCCCGACAAAATCCGTCTTGGCAACAAGGGACTCGGAGCAGGATGCAACCCCGAAGAGGGACGTAGAGCTGCCTCTGAAAGCCTTGAAAAGATAAAGAAATCACTGTCGGACTCCACTGAGATGGTATTCATCACAGCAGGTATGGGCGGTGGTACAGGAACCGGTGCAGCCCCTGTCATTGCTCAAATAGCCAAAGAGATGGGCAAATTGACCGTTGGTGTTGTGACAATTCCTTTCCGCTACGAGGGCAAGCCGTTTATGAAAAGGGCAATGCTTGGCATAAAGGAGCTGCAGAAATACGTAGACAGCCTTTTGATCATCGATAACCAGAAACTAAACCAGATATTTGGAGAGCTTTCATTCAGGGAGGGTCTTCACAAGGCCGATGAGGTATTGAGTACTGCAGTCAGGGGCATCTCGGAAATCATCACACGTACAGGATTCATGAACGTGGACTTTGCCGATGTGAAGATGGTAATGCAGAACAGTGGAATGGCCATAATGGGAACAGGAACAGCATCCGGTCCCGACAGGGCTACCAAGGCAGTAGAGATGGCCTTTGAATCGCCACTGTTGAATGACTGCGACCTTACAACAGCCAAAGGTGTGCTTGTAAACATTACAACAACCATTGATACCGATCCGAACTGTATAAAGATGTCGGAGGTTGCTCAGATTATGGAGTACGTAAACAACTTCACCGGAAATGCCAATGCCTTCAAACGTGGTGTTGTATTTGATCCGGAGATGGGAGACAAGATTAGCGTTACCATTGTTGCAACAGGATTCAATGTAAACAACCTTCCTCAAATAGATATAGAAGAGCAGATCGACCCTGACAGAATCATGCTTGGAGACAGCGGCCTTTACGGCTCGGGATATGTTCCTGAAAACACCTCAAAAATTGAGATTGGAGGCATCATACAGAGCAGTTTCCAGTACAAAGAGGAGGAGCCTGCCTCTGACTCTGAAGAGAAAGAGGAGGAGACTATAGTACAGCCACCGGTACAGCCCTACGTGAGGAGGAGCGGAAAACCTGCCCTGATTCTTGAACCAGGTGATGATATAGTAAAACTTGAAACCGAACCTGCATACCTCCGCCGTAACCGCAATCTTCAGGAGCAGATTGCAGTTCAACCTCAACCACAGCAGCAACAGGCCGGTTCGATGAGAGTGGAGACAATCGATGGGCAACACCATCTTAACAGCAACAACAGCTACCTGCACCAGACACAGGATTAATGGAGCAGAAGAGCAATAGATTATATAAAGCAAACAGATAAAACCATTATATTATGACAGAGAGAAAAAGACGCGTAAGATTTGCGCCAAGTCCAACAGGACCTCTTCACATGGGTGGAGTAAGGACAGCCCTATACAATTACCTCTACGCAAAACAGGCCGGAGGAGATTTTATCTTGAGAATTGAGGATACAGACTCCCAGCGCTTTGTTCCGGGAGCGGAGAAATATATAATTGAATCATTGAAATGGTGCGGAATCTATCCCGACGAGGGAGTGGATGCAGAGGGCAATGTAATTGAAACACCTTCTGAGAGGCATCCGCATGCACCATACCGCCAGTCACAGCGCAAACCTATCTACAGGGCATATGCAGAGCAACTTATTGAGAACGGATATGCCTACTATGCATTTGACTCGGCTGAGGAACTTGATGCAAAACGCAAGGAGGCGGAGGCGAACAAGAGCACATTTACCTACAACTACATTACACGAATGGAGTTGAAGAACTCTCTTACTCTGCCTGCAGAGGAGGTTGAGAACCTGCTCAAGACCACAAACAACTGGACAGTACGTTTCAAGAACCCTGAAAACAGGGTTGTAGAGATGGATGACCTTATCCGCGGCCACATTGAGATAAACACAAATACACTTGATGACAAAGTGTTGTGGAAAGCGGCAGACCAGTTGCCTACCTATCACCTTGCCAATATTGTAGATGACCATCTTATGGAGATTACAGAGGTTATACGCGGCGAGGAGTGGCTGCCTTCTCTCCCACTCCACTACCTTCTTTATGAAGCATTCGGATGGCAGGAGTCGCAGCCCCGTTTTGCCCACCTTTCACTTCTTCTCAAACCCGACGGAAAGGGCAAATTGAGCAAACGCGACGGTGACCGCCTCGGATTCCCTGTATTCCCGCTAAAATGGGTCAATGCTGAGGGTGAAGTGTCGCGCGGATACAGAGAAGACGGCTACTATCCGGAAGCCTTTGTAAATATGCTTGCACTACTTGGATGGAACCCTGGCACAGAGCAGGAACTCTTCACGTTGGATGAACTAATAGAGGTATTCTCACTTGAAAGGGTAATCAAATCAGGAGCCCGCTTTAACCCGGATAAAGCAAAATGGTTCAATCAGGAGTATTTGAGAAAACAGACCAACAGCCAGTTGGCTGAGCAGTTCTCCTCTATTCTTGAGGAAAAAGGCGTAACAGTAGAGAGCAATGAAAAAGGAATAAGGGCCGATTTTGAGGGTAAAAACTTCTCTTTTGGCTATGTGGAGTCACTCTGTGGCCTCATTAAAGAGAGAGCCCACTTTGTGGCTGACTTCTGGGACATCTGCAGTTATTTCTTCATTGCACCTGCAAGTTACGCAGAAAAAGATGTCAAGAAGTTCTGGAATGCAGAGACCAAAGCCATTATTGAAAAGATGTACTCGCACATTGAGGCAATGGATCATCAAATGCAGGTACCACAGATTGAGGAGTACCTTACAGGTTATGTAAAGGAGAATGAATGGAAGATGGGAGCAGTCATGAATACATTGCGTCTCTTCTTTGTAGGCGAGGCAAAAGGCCTCGGCATTGCCGACATAGTTTACCTGATTGGCCAGAAAGAGACTCTCGGCCGTATCTCTGCAGCAATAGAGGCTCTTCCTGTAGAGTAAGATTGCCCTAAATACTAATCTATATAACCAAACCCCTCCTGGCCAACAACCAAAGAGGGGTTTAACTTTCTCTTCCCGACAGCTGCAACTGCCACCGCCTCTACTTAAGCGTAGCCACCACCAAAACTGAATTGCTCTCATCTGTAAGTGTTGCTGCAACCTCTTTCATTTTTTTAGAAGTGCTTTTTTCGGCATACTTTTTAAAATCTGATGCCCAAAGAACTTGATACATTTTATTTCCTACACTGCTCAAAGGCAAGAAAGGCGCACCACCATCAATATCATTCTTGAAACCGTGAGCCATGAATTCATAATTATATGGCATAGCGCACATCCTATTGCTTGCTTTATCCCAAACCAGGAAACAGCTCTTATAATCAGAGCCCGTTTGTAATCCTTTACTGAATACTTTTGGCATAGATCTCAAGTACGCAGATAGTTTAAACACCATAAATTTCTCTGTCTCAACATTCCACCTATGCTCAATACCTGTAGAAAACTGATCGGCAGGACTACCTAAATTTCCATAATCAAATGAAATTTCAGATAATTCATTCAAGTTATCATCATAAAACACAAGTGTATCATTACTCAATCCTTTAGATAACCTTAAATTACCTTTATATGAATGAATAAATGCTTTACTGTGTCCCAGATTCTCATCTTTCAATATATTGCATAATGTATCAACTACAAGCAGCCTATTTGATGAAACACGCACATATTTACCTGGGTACCCTTTAGGGAATCTGGTATTACTTATAACAACATATCTACCGCGATTGAGGTAAACCCCGGATTCAATACTTGTATTATGTAACTTGCTTTGATCAATATTCGCATTGAGCAGCTCCTTGATATCCAAATCTCTTACACACTTTCCATCATCTTCATATACAAGTATTTTATTTGCAAATGATTCAAAAAGACAAACATGCTGTCCATTAAGATCACTTTCAAGAGAGAAGTCAGATAAGCCTTCATACTCACCAGGCCCACGCCCCTTCTTGTTAATCTGCGAAATATATTTGCCGTTCATATCAAAGACCAACACTTGTTGTGTATTCGAATAACAGTAGAAATACAGATACTTTCCATCCGTGCTCATATCAAACGTAAACACCACTAATGATTTTTCATTTGTTTCCAACGGTATATACTCTATATCTGAAACATACCTGCTCAATGGTACATCTGCACAATTGTCAAGCGCGGCCTCTATATTGAAACAAGTATTGTCAAAGCTTGTTACTTGCGATCTACAGGATGCTACAGCAAACACGCATAACACCAATATATACTTACAAAATCTACTCATAGTCATTCACTCAACTCAATAATTTTATTTTTATCCAATTCAGATATATGGTACATTTTCTCTATTCTTGTTTCTGTTCCACAGTCTTGGCAAAATATTTTTGTAACCCAAAAATAAGTTTCATCTGAACCCATATAATAACCATAATAGTTCAACGAATTTGATTGGTAACACATTCCACATCTTAATAATGCTGTATATGTTTGACCATTATCATTTGCGGATGTTTCAGAATTTAATCCTCCTACTGAAGTAGCCGCATTCAAAGTATTTAATGTAAAAAAAGCAATTAATGTAAGAAATAACATCTTACCAAAGGGTAATTTCTTCATAGCATAAATATTTTATAAAATTAATAAATCCAAGTTTAAACATTCCCACTTGACAGCGTATCCCAAGCATTGGCGGCGTTGCTACTCAATGGCAACAACAGCCCCATAGCAATAAAAGCGGCATATAAATTATAGAAAATTTTACCATATTAACATAATTTGCATTTGCACAAAATTACAGCAAACATTTATTAAAGCCAAAAATAAAACATCATACCCTTATATACAATACGCTGTATACCAATGCGATACAAAACAAAGATATCATACCTTGTTTTAATGGCTATTTAATAGTACATTGGCGGCGTTTCTACACAATAACAGCAACCTCCCCAATCCTATTTTAGTGTTGCAACCACCAGCACCGGATTGCTCTCCTCTGTGAGGGTGGCGGCTATCTCTTTCATTTGCGGATTATCATAGATTGATGCATATTCTACAAAATCAATTGCATCAACGAGCCATACACACTTCCCATCACTTGTAAACCACTGGGGGAAAAATGGCAATCCTCCATCAAGATCATTCTCAAATGCAACCATCCCTATTTTTGGAATATTTTTCATTGCATATAATTGGGACTCTTTATTATCATACAATAAAAAACCTACAGATTTCACATTACCCCCACCACAAATAGTAGAGAAATAACTGTCTGGAAAAATAAATGATAAAAGGAAAAAATTTTCACAACCTCTTGCCCCTGCAAAAAACAACTTCTCGCGTGGATTTGAATTATGCCTCAAGTCCCCATATTTTCCAAAATCTATATTATATGCAACAGACTTCTCTTCTCCGTTCAGTCTATAAATGGTTTCAAAATCCCCCTTTACCAAATGAACTGTCCCATCCATACCTTTATAGAGTTTTGAATTTGCAAGAGTGGTTCCCTCTTTACCCATCATCAACATTGGAGTTCTGTACAATTCTCCCACATTAATTACAGCCTCAACAGTTCCATTACCATTGAGCAATACACAATGCTCAACCAAGTCTCTTGTAAGTGAATCCTGTTTTGATGTCAGAATAACATACCCATTCTGTGCCGGCATAAAATCATCTATGTACTTAACTCCAATATCCTTGACTTGCTGTAAGGATATATTGTCAATCAAATCCAATTCTTGGTCATACACCAGAATCTTTTCTCGGGTAAGTACTGAAGTATTTCCTAACTTTTCATCAAAAACTAAACTTTGAATAAAGAAATATTCGTTTAAGCCTCTTCCTCGAGTACCAATTTTTCCTTTAAACTCTCCTTTGTGATTGAAACACCGGATTTCATCGCCAGGTGATGCAAAATTATATTGGCCATTACCACCTGAAAAAAGAAGCACATTACCCAAAAGAGACTCCTCATTCGTTTGCAGTGGTATATACTCTATAGAAGAGAAGTACTTGCTCATCTTCAAAGTTTGAGCCTCCCCAACCGCTTTCGCAAAATCAAGTTTTTTGATTTCTTGATTATCATTTGCACAGCCAAATGCAAACAAGGACAATACAAATACTACATATTTTCTAAACATATACATATCTTAATTAGTTGGTAAATCATCTTCGCCTACCCATTGACATCTTTTACATGTATAATAAATTTTGGCTTAGCAATGAAAAGTGAAAACGGGCCAGGCACAGAAATGCCTAAACCTCCATATAACCTAATCTGAAATCACCCTCATTATAATCACCATAAAGAAGATAGAGTTTATTACCGGTATCATCATACTTTATGTCAAATATTTCTCTATTCAATTTATATGTTTTCAATAATCTTCCTGCCCAATCATACTCTAAGATATAGTACAAATCATCTTCTAAATCTAACTTCCTGCCATAATATACGGCATATATCCTTTCTTGTGATACAGCAATAGATACAAAACCCGTTACATCATAACTATGCTGATGATATGTGCATCCTCCTCCAGAATGCAACTTAATATATAATTTGGGAACGTGATACCTATTCTCATTCAATAATACTATTGAATCATTTTCAAGTGAGTAAATACCCATATACGCACCATAATTTGTCCCAGTTACCATTCTTTTCCCATCCGGTCTTACAGCGATTCTGGCAAAATCAAACATTTTTCTGCTGATCAATTCTTTGTGTTTTATTTCCACAATATTCGGATACAATGCAAATGTATCTAACAATTTACCTTTATTATCATACAATTCGTACAGGTTCTTGTTCTTTCTCTTATTACCTGGAGTTGCTATAATTCTATCGTTTATAGGAATAATATCCGCAAAAGCCAATTGCCCCATAAATTTACCTGGAACAGGAGACAATCTTGTAAATTCAAACGGATATGAATGTGACATTATGTCTTTTAGTTTATATGTATACACCATACTTAAAGGTAAGTGTACAACATAATAAGTACTGTCATTACCTGTTGTAAAATGTACATATGTCATACCCATAATAAATTCTCCAGGTCCTCTGCCAATAGCCGCAAAACTCTTCAAATACTCGCCTGTCCTTTTTGAAAAAAGATGTTGGGTATATTCATAATCGGAGCCCGTAGCAACTACAAAACTATCTTTAACAGCGAGTTTATGATAATGAGTCGCTTCTTTCTCTCTCCTGGTTATTTCAAGTACATCAGCATCTTTTGCCTTACTCAAATCAGGAGGAATAAAGGCTAGAGGATTATCATTGGCTCTATTACATGATGAAAAGGTTACGATTGTGCAAACTATATAAAAAATAATAGATGCTAATCTTAATTCCATTTTACATATGATATAAGTTACTCTTCTTTGGTAGAAAAATCATATCCACATGTTGGGCAGATACCTCTTGTCAATTTACCATCGCCACCTTTGGGATTTGAACCATCCTCAGGAGCAAATAATTCTCCACATCCTGGGCACACAAATATACACATATTAGTGGATGTTCCTTTACATGTTCCATAAATACCAGTAGACTCTGATTGAACTACTTGCGCAATAGAATAAACTGCAGCCAATAAAATTGTCATAACAGACAAGCTGATAATAAATAAAAATTTTTTCATCTTTTAATTGTTTTTAAGTTATTATAAAATTTTTTAAAATCTTTGTTTAATGGCTCTCCGCAAAAGAGAACAGTTCTATCTTGTACTATCAAGATTACATCTTCTGGAGTCATTTTATTGTCAATCCTGAATCTGTAATCTACATCTTACAATACAGGATATTCAATTTGTACTATATTTCTAACGTATTTAACAAATGGCTGAATAGTGCTGTATGAATAATTAATGACAAATACCGGACTAAGCAACTCATGCTCTTCTATAAACTTATACCACCATTGCAATTCAGTCATACAGGATGAGCAACTTGCATCAATACAAATATATGCTACATAATGATTGTCCTTAACAAAAGTATCCAATAGAACCTCTTCGTAATCCTTAGTATATACTATTTGATTGGGCTCCATTTCTATATAAGATGAACTACTTGAACAACCCGCTATAATGGTTATAACTATAACAAATAGTATTTTTGCATTATGGATTAACATTTGATGAATATTTATCTAAAGCACAAACCAACCTTGTGCATATACCTCTGTTGAGTCTATAATTATATAGTACATACCGTTACCGGCGGGTAATTCAAGTGTGGACACTGTAGGAATATTGGTAAGCACAATATCCGATGCCACAACTTGACCAAGAGAATTCAGTATAGTAATAGATGCCTCGCCAACATCAAAAAGTTCAACTTCAACCTTGTTTTGACTGGCATATAAAAACGCATCAACATAAGAAAAATCAATTGATCTTTCCTTTTCATTTTCCTTGTTGCCTTCTCCTTTATCAAGGTCAATTTTCGTTTTATCACCATCTTCAATTGTTTTGCTATAGGCAGTGGTTTGCGCAAATAGAATTAATGTAATCAACAAACAGAATAACTTTTTCATACCTCTTTTTATTTTGCAAAATTAGCCATATATAGTTTTACCTCATAAAAAAAAGTTTGACACAGTCATTTTTATTCAACTGATTTACAGATATATAAAATTTATATTTTTGAAAAAGTTTGACAGGCGGGAAAAATGTTTGACAAACACATGTTTTTACCCTTTTTTGTATCTGTTTTTGAATGCGGCTACTCTTTTGCCAACAGCAGGGAT
>JAFQHE010000004.1 GCA_017398125.1 Bacteroidales bacterium | reverse complement strand
TTTCGTATTGAACAATATGAACGTTGGTACATTCAAGACCAATGGTTGGGATTTGCACTTGGACGGTGACGTTATCCGTGCTGCAAGCGGCTTCCGTTGGAATGTTGGTGTTAACCTTTCAGCATCTACATCAGAGGTTACAGAACTTCCAGATGCAGTATCTGAGTACTATATTGCTTACACTTGGCTATCAGGTAACCTAAGAAACGGTATCTCTGTAGGTCACCCTGTAACTACAATGACAGGTCGTGGTTGGGAGAGAAACGATAAAGGTGATATACTTATCAACCCTTCTACAGGTCTTCCTATCGTTGATTCTAAATGGAGCATCATGGGCGACAGACAGCCTAAATTGGAGTATGGTGTTACAACCAACTTGTCATACAAAGGCTTCCGTCTATCAGCATTGCTTTCTGGCCGCGCAGGTGCAACTGTAGTAAATGCTACAAAACGTGACTTGATGGGTACAGGTTCAAGCTGGGAGTCAGTGACTCTACGTGAGGGTGGTTCAGTTGTATTCAAAGGTGTATTGAAGAATGGTAAAGAGAACTCTTCTAACCCAACAGTCAACAACATCGCTGTATCATACAATGAGTATGGTTCTACAATCTATACTGGTGGTGATGAGGACTGGTTGGAGAAAGATGTAAACTATCTAAGAGTATCTGAGATCCGTTTGGCATACAGCGTTCCAAGCAACTGGATCCAGAGAGTAACAAAGAACTTTATCTCAAGTGCAAACATCTGGGTTAAAGGAAATGACTTGTTCACCATTACCAACTATTCAGGTATTGACCCTGTAGGTAACTCAAACTCTGCTGCTCTTGGTGGAGCCGGCGGTATGGGTATCGATTTCTGGGGCGTTCCTAGTCCACGCAGATATTCATTCGGTATTGGTCTAACATTCTAAACTAATGAAATTGATTATGAAAAAAATATTAACAATATTACTTTTGGCATCCTTTACATTAGCGTCTGTCAGTTGTGACAAATACCTTGATGTAAACAACAACGTGGATGCTCCTGACTACGTAGAGGCTCCTCTATACTTGGCAGGTGTTCTATCTGCTTGGCAGGGAACTTACTGGGATGGACGTGCACTTACCAGTTTGGCTAACATGCACGGTACTTACGGCGGTTATTCAAGCTATGCTAACCACTACCACTATTACGCAGGTGACTATGCTGCTGAGATGTTCCGTGTAACCTACTGGTTGCAGGGTGTTAACCTTGAGAACATGATCAAACAGGCTGAGGCTGACGAGGCTTGGACTTTGGCAGGTATCGGTTATGCTGTTAAAGCATTCTCTTGGGACTTCGTTACCAAAATGCATGGTGACCTTCCAATGAGCCAGACTTTCCAACCTGGTGTTCTTGAGTTCCAATATGACTACCAGCCTGTTATTTTTGAGCAGGTAAGAGCATGGGCAAACAAGGCTCTTGAGTATCTTGAGATGCCTGACAATGCTCCATACGCAGATCAGGTTAAGGCTAATGACCTTATCTATGGTGGCGACAAAGACAAATGGATCAAATTTACACACGCTGTAATTGCAAGAAACCTTTCTGCTCTTACAAACAAATCTGACTTCCAGTCAAAATATGCTCAGGAACTTTTGAAACATGCTGCCCTTGCAATGCAATCAAATGCTGACAATGCAACTATGGCTACTGAGGGTGGTGGAGACGAGGCTCAGTTCTCTGCTTACAACAACTCTTGGGGTGTTTACAGAGGTTTGGGTTCAGACGGTATGTATGCTTCTGACTTTGCTGTTCAGGTTATGACAGGTACAATGCCTGTATACGATGAGACAACAGGTGACAAGATTGCTGCTGACGTGAAAGAGGGTGAGACTGATGTTGATCCTGACTTCCCATTCAGATTGGCTGAGGTTCAGTATGTGGCTGACACATCTGATGTTACAGGTCACTTTGACCCACGTGTTACTGCAAAGATCTCTACTTTGGATGCAAGACAATATAAAGATATGAGCAACATTGACTCTATCAAGTCTTGGGTATACTACGGTGGTGGTTTCACTTCAAACGTTGGTCCTATTGGTGATGCTCCTAACGTATGGGGTTCACGTTCAGGTTACAACTCAAGTACATCAATTGACGGTGACGGAAGATGGTTGTACAGAAACAACGCTCCTTATATCTTCATTACCGCTGCTGAGATCCAGTTCATCATCGCTGAGACACAGTTCAAATTGGGCAACAAGGCTGAGGCTCTTGCTGCATTCAAGAAAGGTATTGAACTTGACCTTGAGTTCACTGCACAATATCTATATCCTGGTAAACCAAAAGTTTCGGGAAAAGATGAGAATGGCAATGATATTTATGAGATTTATGGTGAACTTCCTGGTGGTGACGTAATCACAGTTGCTACATTCAACCAGTTGGCAAAAGAGTACAAAGAGGGTCCATATGTTGCAGGTATGACAGAGAGCCAACTTACAATGTCTCACATCATGCTTCAGAAATTTGTTGCTTTGTATCCTTGGGGTGCAAATGAGACTTGGGTAGATATGCGTAAGAACCACTATGATATCAAATACAGCGGTGAGTATCCATCTTTGAACAATGGTTGGACACAGACAACTGTTGACCAGAAATGGGATTCAGACCCTACAAAAGTTTACAAAGGCCTATATTTGAAACCTGCACAGGTTGAGGATAGAAGAGGTACTTGGAATGTAGACAATGAGGGTGCGCCTTGTTACAGAATTCACCCAAGATACAACTCTGAGTATATGTGGAATGAGGCTGCTTTGAAGCAGTTGAAACCTATCTCAGGTACAGCCAAGAATTATCATACTTCAATTCCTTGGTTTGCATATCCAGGTGAGTATCCTGAAAACTAACATTTGAAAATTTAAATTAGATTAAAATGAAACTATTAAAATATTTGACATATTCATTGGCTCTAATCTTAATGGTTGCATCTTGCGAGAAGCATGAGATTCTTTATGATACTATTCCAGTAGATAAGAATGATGCTATGTTCCAGTTGCACTATTTTGAGCCAATCAACAATGTTGCAGCCAATTATATTGACTCAGTATTCGTTAACGATGTTATTTATTCAAGCGTTGACGGTTCTGGTCAGTTGCTTCCTTACAACGGTGTGCCTGGTGGTACAACCGGTAGATTCTTTACTGTAAAATCTGGAGAGGTTAACCTTAAGTTCTACAGAAAAGGTAATATCGTTTACAACCAGAATGTTACTCTAACACCTGGCAAACAGAATGTATTTGTACACAACTTAAATCAGAAACCTGTTGTTATTGACAACCAGAGCCCATTCTGGAACAAAAATTCAACAGAGGCTACTCCTGAGACTTTTGATACTGACTCTATTGCTTCAGTAATGTTTGTTAACTTCCTATATGAGGATGCTACAACACCATATCCTGGCAAGATCCAGTACCAGTATGAGGATGCACGCACTAAAGAGTGGACAAACCTTGGCAAGGCTGTTGCTTTTGGTGAGTCAACTGAGAGAACAAAGATCAAAGTTGTAAAGAGCGTATTCAACTCAAGCGGATATTGCCGTGTCAACTACAGAATGCTTGATGAGGATGGAAACATTCTACAAGTTATGAACTCAGCAGGTAAAATGGTTAACTACAGCGACTACTGGAATGCATATATCGGCAGATCTTATATGCACATCTATGGTGGTGTAAGAACTGCTAAACCGGTATCTGCTGTAAAACAGTGGACATCTCTATAGGATAATCCTTATATCTAACAGACCAGCCTATCAGTTAGGCTGGTCTTTATGGTATATACTGAAAAACATATTTTAATTATTATTTACCTTATGAAAAAGTATATATTAATTCTTGCTGCCCTTATGATCTCATTGCCTATGATGGCACAGAAACTCTCTAAAGAGGAGAAAGCAGCAAGGGCAAAAGCAGCGTACGAGGCTGCAGTCCAGAGTATCAATGACAGGGCATGGGTATTGGTTCCATCGTCATACACCGCAAGTGACGGTATGATTGAGAACAATATCAACAATGACAACTTCCTCTCTTGTGAGGGCAAGAACCTCTTTGCCCAGGGAAGCATTGTTTGTGACAACAAATACACAAACCTTCTTGAGGATTCTGAGTACACTGTAAACGTAGACAAAAAGGGTAATGTAAAGATGAGGATCATTGTAACCGGAAGAATGATGAAGGGTACATACTCAATCACAATGAGAGGCAACAACAATGTTGCTGATGTGATCTTCTCTCAATCTACCGGAAGTACTTTGAGATTTACAGGACCTATTGTTCCTCTAAAAGGTGCAAGCTACAATAAAAGGTCAAATCCTATGTAACCTTTTTACAGGAGAACGGTCTAACTGAAAAGCTCATTGACCTTCCGTTGATATACTCCAATGGAAGGTCTTTTTTTTAGGGAATCTGCATGCATTTTGAATTCCCGACAGAATAATTATCTTTGTTAAAAATACATCGTTATGTTCTACAGAATCAAGTTGTTCATTTTATCGGCACTCTTTGTTTGCCTGTCATCCGTTCTATATTCGCAGCAGGATACAATACAATCTCCTGAGGAGTCTTTTGAGTCGTACAGCCGTCTGCTCTCCCTTGAAAAACTCTATCTGCACACAGACAGGGAGGTCTATTGTGCCGGAGATACAATCTGGTTCAAGGGCTATTTGAAGAACAGTTCAGAACTCTCTGAATTTCCAGAGAGCAATTACATATATGTTGAACTGATCTCATCAATGGTCGAGAAGAATATCCATACTGGAAAAGGAACAGAGAGCGAGGATATAAGAGGCAGGGTAAAGGTCAAGAGATGGTCCAACGGCTTCAGCGGATACATACCTGTGCCAGAGAATCTCAATACCGGCATTGCTGTATTGAGGGGCTATACCTATTGGATGATGAACAAGGAGCCGGAGTATATGTTCAACAAGAACATAGAGATCCGCAACCCTATAAAGGATGATTTTGTAAAGGAGATGGTAAAGAACAAAGTGTATGAGGAGAGCAAATATATTGAGGTAGGTGTAAGCGATCCTGCAGATAAGGCAAAAAATGATATTAAAAAAGATATTGATCTGCAGTTCCTGCCGGAGAGCGGAAGGTATGTTGTAGGGAAGAACTCTGTTATAGCATTCAAGGCAATAAATGAGCAGGGGCTCGGCATAAAGGTAAAAGGTACTCTCTTTATAGACCAGGAGCAGATCCCTTTTGAGAGCAACGACCTGGGAATGGGAACAATAACTCTAAATCTTCCGCAGATGCCGTCAAAAGCGACTGTGCAGGTGACTGACCAAAGCGGCAATACCAAAACCCAGCAGTTCCCAAAACCGGAGGAGAAGGCAGTGGTAATAAACTGCAAACTTGACACATCTGCATTATATGCAAATATTTACAGCAAAGATATAATACCTGCAGCAAAGGCATATGTGGTGGTATATGATGCTTCTGAAATCTATTTCAAGGTCCCTTATGATATGCAGGATGCAAGGGTCAAACTGGAGTTTGACGACCTTTCAAGAGGAATAAACAACATTGCCGTGATTGATGATCTGGGCAATGTATATGCAAATAGGACATTCTTTGTTTTTCCCGACAAAAAAGCTGAAACCGTGACACTTGACAAGGATCAGTATGGGCCAAAGGAGAGGGTGAGCTGTACCTTAGACCTCAAGGATGAGGATGGCAATCCCGTTTCAGGAGATTTCTCGCTGTCGGTTTCAGACAATGGATTTACCCCATATTCAGGAACAGGCCACAGCATTGTTTCGTACATGCTTTTGGGCAGCGAACTCAATGGATTGGTGGAGAGACCCCAAGAGTATTTCAATGAAGATATTCCTTTAAAGGAGCGCATCCGGAGCATGGATTTGCTTATGCTTTCTCAGGCCTGGAAATATTATGACCTCCCTAAAATACTCAAAGGAGAGTCACGTATGCCGCTTTTGGGCCGAGAGTATACCCAGTCAATCAGCGGATGTGTAAGAGGATTCTTCAAAGTGGCAAAACGATCATACGTGAGTTTTGTGGCCCCTTCTATAAACTTTACCACATTTGGCCAACTTGATACCTCGGGATGGTTTGCGTTGAGCGGCCTTGATTTTCCCGACAGCACACAATTCATAGTCTCGGCCATTGGCCCGAACGGTTCACAAAGACGCTTTACTCCATTTATGGATGAAGATATATTTGCCAAAATCCACTCCTATTCAAAATATCTCAAACCGATGAGTTATACCAATGAGTACAAGTATAGTGCATTGGAGGAGTATTACAGCACAGGCGGTGACCTTGTCTATTCGCTTGCTCCGGTATATGTAAGGGGTGTCCGTACTCGTCAGGTAGAGAATATTTCGCCTCTTCCGCAATATCAGTTCAAGGAGGGACAATACAGGGATGCGCATGAACTCTCGGCATACAAGTCGTATGACCTCATGACCTATATTGTATCAACATGCCCTCCATTGAGGTTCGGTGAGTCTGAAGATACATTAAGTGGTGGCAGACAAATAGTCTGCCGTACGGGCCAGATTGTGGGATCAAGGCTTCAGGTGGAGTCTGACGGCTGGATGCCGATCATTGTATTCATCAATGGTGTTCAGTGCAGCTGTTCTGATCTTGAGGGCATGCAGACCGATGACATAACAGGATTTGCATACCTGAAGGGGGCCGATGCCGCAAGGTTCAATACAAGCGGTACACTCTTCCCAAGAAGTGTGGTGATGATTGAAACCAAGATGCTGGACAGGCCTGCCGCTTCAAATGTCACAAGTGCCATGCCTTTGGGGTGGCAGAAACCGGCTAGGAGTTATTATCCAAAATATACTACAGCGGCATCGAAGAGGGGCAAGGAACTCATGCGCTGTACTCTGTTTTGGGAGCCTGACGTAAAAGTTGAGGATGGTAAGGCCCATGTGGAGTTCTATACATCAGGACATTACAGCGATTATACCCTTATTCTGGAGGGGCTCACAGATGAGAAACAGCCTGTTTTTATAAAGAAAGATATTGTAAGGAAAGAGAATTAACTCTAATTTTGTACCTCTAATTACCCCTTATATTACCGTTTGCCATGACAATTCTTGAACTCTCAACAATCATACGTGAATTATTGCAGTGCAATGATTATGTTACGCTTCCATCTATGGGAACATTTCTTGTTGAGCATATTCCGTCACAGATAGTGAATGAGGGCAGATCAATAACCCCACCATCGTGCAAGGTCTCTTTTGACAGTTCAAGAACAGAAGACAATGAGTCGTTGCACAGGCTCTCATCATGCTATTCAGTGAGTAGTTCAATCACCAGGGAGAAGGCTGAGGAGTCAATATTGTCGCTGATTAAGGAGATAAAGATGGAACTGCTGGAGAGAACATACATAGAGTTTCCGCAGTTTGGTACAATAAAGTTCTCTTCAGATTCGCAGTTCATTTTTGAACCGCATCCTATGTTTGACCCCTCTGCCCAGTTTTATGGTTTTGAAGAGTTGCCAATCAAACAATTGGCGGAAACGGAGAATGGTACAGCGCAGGAGTCCGCCACAGAAAATTCGGAGAGCGGTAGCGGATTTGCGGGTGATTTGCTCGAGGAGAGCGAATCTGCAGAAAAAGTTTCTGCGGATGATGATCCTGCAAAGGTCGGGAATGTAACTGTTAAAGAAACCAATGAAAAAGGCAATGGTTTTCCATTGCCTCTATGGTCAAAACTTCTTATCGTTCTTGTTCTGCTTTTGGTACTTGTTGTACTTGCTGTTCTTCTCTTCAAGGATGAGCTTATGCCGCTTCTCGAAAAATTGCTCTATACAGAAGAGGAGCTCCGCTTCATTAAGGAATACGGACTATAGGCGTTTGCTGACTATTTCGCCTTATATTTGGCAGCCTGCTCAGCTATAAGATCCTTGTCTGCAAAATAGTTGATTTTCATTGCATCCTTAACCTCTTCAAGAGTCTTGGCAGCTTGTGCGCGTGCAACCTCAGAACCTTTGCGCAAAATTTCAAATACCTGAGGAATATCCTGTTCGTAAACCTTTCTCCTTTCACGTATTGGTGCAAGGAACTCCTCCATTATGTTGAAAAGGAACTTTTTGCAGGTGCCGTCGCCAAGACCGCCCCTGCGGTAGTGATCCTTCATCTCATCAAGGTTGGCATATTCCGGAAGGAATTTTGCAAAATGTTCAGTTGTGCAGAATGCATCAAGGTATGTGAATACCACATTTCCCTCCACATGGCCAGGATCTGTAATCTGCAGATGCTCAGGATCTGTAAACATGCTGTTTACCTTCTTTTTAATCTCTTTTGAAGTGTCAGACAGATATATGCAGTTGCCGAGGGATTTGCTCATTTTGGCCTTGCCGTCGGTGCCCGGAAGACGGCAGCAGGTTGTGTTTTCAGGCAGAACCATCTCAGGAAGCACAAGGGTCTCACCATAAACGGAATTGAACTTATGGACAATCTCGCGGGTCTGCTCAATCATAGGGGCCTGGTCAACACCTACCGGTACAGTTGTAGCCTTGAATGCGGTAATGTCCGATGCCTGGCTGATAGGGTAGGTAAAGAAACCTACAGGTGTGCCCTTCTTGTTCTGGTTCTCTTCATCATCTGAAAAGCCTCTCATCTGAATCTCCTGTTTTACAGTCGGGTTACGCTGAAGACGCTGTACTGTGACAAGGTTCATATAATAGAAGGCAAGCTCGCACAATTCAGGAACCTGCGACTGAATGAAGATTGTGCATTTTTCAGGATCAAGACCGCATGAAAGATAATCAAGGGCTACCTCTATAATATTTTGGCGCACCTTCTCAGGGTTGTCGGCATTGTCTGTAAGTGCTTGGGCATCAGCAATCATAATGAAAATCTTGTCAAACTCGCCGGAATTCTGAAGTTCAACTCTTCTTTTTAGCGAGCCAACATAGTGGCCCAAGTGCAACTTGCCGGTAGGTCTGTCGCCTGTCAATATAATCTTCTCCATATCTCTATTTGTAAATTCAAATTAAAATATCCCTATAACTATAGAGTCTGCAAATTTAATTTATATTGACAGATTTACAAAAAGAGCAAAACCATTTATGACTATCTTTGTAGGATGATGGACAGACGCAAATGTCTGTCGGGAAGCAAAAAAGAGATATTTTATGGAAAAGATGAGATTTTTCAAGTTGTTTTTGTTGTTGAACTTTTTGCTGTTCACCTCTGTTCTGATGGCTCAGCCAAGACTCCAGAAGGTTCAGCTGATGGCGGTACCGGACCATTCTGATGCACTATACAAGTGTGGAGAGAAGGTCAAGATGAAATTGATGGCGTTCCATTGCGGAATGGCCCTAAACGGTGCCGTTGTAAAATATCATGTGAGCAAAGACCTTATGGAGCCGCATATCGAATCCTCTGTTGAGCTTAATGGCAATGAGGCAACAATTGATGTGGGAACCCTGAAGGAACCGGGATATTTGAGGGTAAAGGCATATCTTGAAAAGGATGGAAAGAGCTATTCTGTTCTCTCAACTGTTGGATTTGATACCCATAGGCTGGAGCCTACAGTAACAATGCCAAAAGATTTTATGGCATTTTGGGAAGAGGGGATCAAGATGCTGCAGAAGACAGCTCTGGATGCACAAATGGAACTTCTTGAGGAGCGTTGTACCAAAAGTGTTGATGTATACCACATCTCATATAAAAATATAGGCGGTTCAAGGATGTACGGCATGCTTACAGTGCCGAAGGCTCCGGGAAAGTATCCTGCAATACTAAGATTCCCCGGTGCCGGAGTCGGCGAGAAGGGTGGAGACATTGCCCATGCAGAGAGGGGGGTGATTGTGCTTGAACTTGGAATACACGGCATCCCTGTAAATCTCAAGGGGTCAATATATAATGATTTGGGTAACGGGGTTCTTCTGAATTATCCTACCGACGGTCTCGAAGACAAATACACTTATTTTTACCGCAGAGTCTATCTTGGGGCTGTGAAGGGTGTGGATTTTTTGCTTTCGCTACCTTGCTGCAATGGTAAAATCGGAACATTTGGAGGAAGCCAGGGTGGAGCCCTCTCGATTGTTACATCCGCGCTCGACAGCAGGGTTGCGGCAACTGTTGCCTATTTTCCAGCCCTCTGTGACCTTGAAGGGTATACACACGGGCGGGCAGGCGGTTGGCCACATATGTTCAAGAACGGGGCCAACTGTACCCCGCAGAAATTGGAGAGTGCCAGATATTATGATGTGGCAAACTTTGCCAAAACTCTAAAGGCTCCGGTGTACTATGCTTTTGGATATAATGATATAACATGCGCTCCAACGACCACACGCTCCACATACAATGTCATTACTGCTCCAAAACAACTTATTATTGGCGAAAATATTGGCCATTGGACCTATCCGGAGCAGATGAATGCCCTTTGGGATTGGATAATTGATGAGCTTACTCGTTAGCTTTCTTTTTTTATATATCTTTGTAGGTTATTTTGAATAATTAGTGCTGATTCATATTTGCAGCCTCTGATTGTAGAATGATTGACAGAGCCACCATAGAACGTATACAGGATACCGCCCAGATTGTGGAGGTTGTGAGCGATTTTGTATCTCTTAAAAGAAGAGGTACAAACTATGTTGCATGCTGTCCTTTCCATCATGAGAAGACTCCAAGTTTTTCGGTCTCGCCAAGCAAGGGCATATTCAAATGTTTTGGATGTGGCAAGGCCGGTAATGCAGTGGCCTTTGTCATGGAACATGAACAGATGAGTTATGTGGAGGCACTCAAGTATCTTGGTAAAAAGTATGGTATTGAGGTGGTTGACAAGGAGGAGAGTCCTGAAGATGTGCAGCAGAGGCTTTACCATGAATCGCTGCTGATTGTAAATGAGTTTGCCAAGGATTTTTACGCAAAGAGGTTGTGGGAGAGCGAAGATGGTCAGGCTATTGGTTTGAGTTACTTCAGGGAGCGCGGTTTTACTGATGAGACCATAAGAAAGTTCAATCTGGGATTTGCCCCGAATGAAAAGAGAGCATTTACCCATCAGGCGCAGAGAGCCGGCTACAAGAAGGAGCATCTTACAGGTGTGGGACTTACCATTGAGAGGGAGGAGAGCGGAGAGCTTTTTGACCGCTTCTATGACAGGGTGATGTTCCCATGGCGCTCCATTAGCGGTAAGGTGATTGCATTTGGCGGCAGAACATTGAGGAGCGACAAGGCAATAGCAAAATATATAAACTCTCCGGAGAGTGAGGCCTTTGTCAAGAACCGTTCGCTCTATGGAATATACGAGGCAAAAGCTGCAATTGTAAAACAGCAGAAGTGTTATCTGGTAGAGGGTTATACAGATGTAATATCGTTTCATCAAGCTGGAATAGAGAATGTTGTGGCAAGTGGAGGAACATCGCTCACCACAGGTCAGATAGCACTGATAAAGCGTTTTTCAAATAAAATAACCGTTTTGTATGACGGCGATTATGCCGGAATAAAGGCTTCGTTGAGGGGTATTGACATGTTCCTCGAAGAGGGAATGGAGGTAAAAGTTGCGCTCTTCCCCGATGGCGAGGACCCTGATTCATACGCAAAATCGCATACAGCGCAGCAGGTACTTGATTTTCTGAACTCACGCGAGGAGGATTTCATAGCATTCAAATACAGGTTGTTGAGCAAAGATGCCGAGCGTGATCCGATGCAGAGGGCAAGACTCATTACTGAAATTGTCAACAGCATTTCAGTAATTCCTGATGCTATTGTAAGAAATGTATATGTGGAGGATACCGCACTTAGGCTGAATGTGCAGGAGGAACTTTTGCAGCAGGAGGTGGCAAAGGTGAGACGTGCAAGAATGGAGAAGAGCCAGTTCCGGAGCAGGATGGAGGATGCGGGCACTTTGGGAAGCCTTCAAGGTGCAGGTGCTTATGTTGCTGGCAGCACCGGTGCATACGGTGGAGCCGGAAGATATGGCAGTGCGGGAAGTTCAAATGGAACAGCGGTGGCCGTAGGAGGTGGAGCGGTGCTGTCGGGAGGCGGTGTGGCATTTAACGGACATGGCAGTGCAAATGGTACGAATATTCCATCTTTTGTAATTGATACCTATTGTGAAGAGGCTGAAAAAGAGATACTTTACTATCTTATAAAATTTGGGCACCTGCCATTGCATCTTGAGGAAGAGTTCCTTTATGGGGCAGAGGAAAGTGGTGAGCAGAGAGTCTCGGAGTATATTATGGATCAGTTGCAGAATGATGAACTGGAGCTGCAGAATCTGGTTTACAAAAATATATTCAATGAATATTTCGGGTTGGACTATGCCGATCCCGACAGAATATTCAAACATTTCATAAACCATCCCGACCCTGCAATCTCAAAGACTGTAATTGACATTATGGCCCAGCCATATACAATAACCATAGAGCAGTTCAACAAATCACTCATTCCCGAAAAGAATATTCTTGGAAGAGTGGTGCCCAAATCGCTGCTCGTCTATAAGGCAAAGGTTACTGCACAGGCGGCCATGAACTTGAGCCAGGAGCTCAAAAAGGCCCAGACAGAGGGAAATGCAGAGGCGTTGCAGGAGCTGATGATGCAGCTGAATACCCTAATGCAGGTGCGTAATATATTTGCAAAGGAGCTTAAAAGATTAATATTTTAAAATCATATATCAATGGAGAAGCAATTTAAGAGACATTTGGTAACATCGGCCCTTCCTTATGCGAATGGTCCTGTCCATATCGGACACCTTGCAGGTGTATATGTGCCTGCTGACATCTATGTAAGATACCTTAGACTGAAGGGTGAGGATGTCCTTTTCATTGGCGGTTCAGATGAGCATGGCGTTCCAATTACCATCAAGGCAAAGAGAGAGGGATGCACACCGCAAGATGTTGTAGACAAATATCATAAAATCATAAAGGATTCATTTGCTGAACTTGGAATCAGTTTTGATGTCTATTCACGCACAAGTTCTGCAACACACCACAAGACTGCTGCCGCATTCTTTAAAAAGTTGTATGACGACGGCAAATTTGTTGAGAGGGAGAGCGAGCAGTATTTTGATGTGGAGGCAAACACTTTCCTCGCCGACAGATACATAACCGGAACCTGTCCAAAATGTGGCGCTGAGGGTGCATACGGTGACCAGTGCGAGAAGTGCGGAAGCACACTCAGTCCGGATGAGCTGATCAATCCTAAATCTGCAATCAGCGGAGGGGAACTTGTTAAGAGACCTACCAAACACTGGTATCTTCCGCTTGACCAGTATGAGGGATGGTTGAAAGAGTGGATTCTTGATGGTCATAAAGAGTGGAAAACCAATGTCTATGGCCAGTGCAAGAGCTGGATTGACGGTGGTCTTCAGCCACGTGCCGTAAGCCGTGACCTTGACTGGGGCGTTCCTGTGCCTGTTGAGGGTGCTGAGGGCAAGGTGCTTTACGTTTGGTTTGATGCACCTATCGGTTACATTTCAAATACAATTGAGTTGCTTCCAGATGAGTGGGAGAAGTGGTGGAAGAGCGAAGATACAAAGATGGTTCACTTCATTGGAAAAGACAATATTGTGTTCCATTGTATAGTTTTCCCTTCTATGCTCAAGGCTTATGGCGACGGCTTCATTCTTCCTGAGAATGTTCCTGCAAACGAGTTCCTTAACCTTGAGGGTGACAAAATTTCAACTTCACGCAACTGGGCTGTATGGTTGCATGAGTATCTTGTCGATTTTCCTGGCAAACAGGATGTGTTGAGATATGTGCTTTGCGCAAATGCTCCTGAGACAAAAGACAATGACTTTACATGGAAGGATTTCCAGACCCGCAACAATAGCGAGCTGGTAGCCATCTACGGAAATTTTGTAAACAGGGCTATTGTGCTTACACACAAATATTTTGAAGGCAAAGTTCCTGCACTTGGAGCACTTGCAGATGTAGATAGGGAGGTGCTTGCTGAAATTCCTCAAATCAAGGCCTCTTTGGAGCATAATTTGAGCAACTACAAGTTCCGCGAGGCTCTTAAGGATGCTATGAACCTTGCACGTCTTGGCAACAAGTACCTTACAGAAACAGAGCCATGGAAATTGGCAAAAACTGATATGGAGCGTGTGGCAACAATCCTTAACATCTCATTGCAGTTGTGCGCAAATCTTGCCATTGCTTTTGAGCCGTTCTTGCCGTTCTCTTCGGCAAAACTTGTGAAGATGCTTAACCTTGAGAAGATTGGTTGGGCTGAGTTCGGCGGTTCTGAGATTCTCGCAGCAGGTCACCAGTTGAATGCTGCAGAACTTCTTTTTGCAAAGATTGAAGATGCCGAAATTCAGGTGCAGATTGACAAGCTCAATGCAACAAAAGAGGCAAACGAGGCCAAAGCTGCTGCCGAGAAGCCTGCAAATGCTCCGCTTCCACAGAAGGAGGAGTGTACATTTGATGACTTTATGAAGATGGATATAAGGACTGCAACAGTTCTTGAGGCTGTGAAAGTGCCTAAAACAGACAAACTTCTGCAACTTACCATTGATACAGGAATTGACAGGAGAACAATTGTTTCGGGTATCGCAGAGCACTACACTCCAGAAGAGATGGTAGGCAAACAGATATGTATTCTTGCCAACCTTGCTCCACGCAAGATTCGCGGCATTGAGTCAAAAGGTATGATACTTATGGCCAAGGATGAGAATGGCAGAATGCGTTTTGTAACCCCTGCAGATGTAGTAGACAACGGAGCCTGCGTAGGCTAATGGGAGTAATCCAAAAATGTGTATGAGGCCGGATCAAAAATTACTTTTGACCCGGCCTCATCTCATGGAATTTTACCATACATCAAAATCAGGTTCGCCACACCTTATGCATTTATAACATGCAATCAGTCCCATATCCTCCCTTATTACATACCAACTATAGCATCCGCAAAGTGGGCAAGGTTTGGCTCTTACTACCATTTCCTCATTTTCTGATACGCTGCACGTATTTGTATTAGCTTTGGCTGTTGTAAAAATAATGCTGAATAGAGAAATAGAAAATAAAATTAAAAATAGATTTTTAACGATAAATTTTTTTTTATAATGATTTTAAATTAGTGTTATTGATATAATTACAGGATTACTTTCTTCAGTCAATTTATTGGCAATACTTTTCATTTTGTCAGATTTGCTCAGTTGGGCCATAGTGATAAATTCGTCGGCATTTACAATTTGATACATTTTGCCGTTCTTAACATAGTGAGGTGAGAAAGGTGCGCCATAATCCAAATCATTATAGAGCCCTATATATCCAAATGTGTCATTATACAATAATGATTTGATTTTTTGATTGTTTTTATCATATATAAATGAGGAGTATGTATACTTTGGTGAAAATTCCGGGAAGCTTTTGATTGGGAACAACATAGTGAAGAATATAAAATCTTTTGTATCAAAGTATAAATTGCTTTGATTCATATTT
Organism: Bacteroidales bacterium; assembly: GCA_017398125.1. Lineage (GTDB taxonomy): Bacteria > Bacteroidota > Bacteroidia > Bacteroidales > UBA932 > Egerieousia. The sequence goes on along the minus strand of JAFQHE010000004.1, from coordinate 43,034 downwards.
GCGCCTACAAATTTCAAGTTCTTCTTGTACTTGCCAAAATTTAACTTGTACTTTGGTTTTAACAGAACCGGAGTTGAAGTCAATTCGTAAATTGTATCATTATTGGATACAATGGTTATTTTGTCGTCTGTACTGAATAGATGAGATTGTATAATTGAAGGTCTTGATATAGTGTTGGCATCTGTAGTGTTGGCAATGAATTGATAACCAATGCCAATTGTCTGTAAGTTGTTTCCTGATGAATCTATTATGATAAGTTTATCCTCAATAATATTATTAATGCGGCCTTTATTGAAATAAAATTCTTTTTCGTTGCCTCTATTTAAATATACATATTGATTATTTCGTAAGTAATAGGCTTCAGTAGGATTTAAATTGTTATGATTTATTTGTAGTGTTTGTTTATATGAGTGAGTACTATCGTATACTAACCATTTGGATTTTTCTATTAATGTAATATCAGAATTGTCAGTATTAATTATTACATTCCAGATGTTACCTATATATTCATTATTTGATCTTCCTTTAACTCCAATCTCCTTTACAAATTTTCCATTACAATCAAAGCATAATATTGGTGTGTCTGATGTTGGTGAAAAAAAGTAAAATTTGTTGTCGTGGATTCTCATTTTTGTGTATAGAGCATCTGCAATCATGCCTTCTTGACACGTTTCCAAAGGAATATAGTCAATATTGGTTGAATATTTGCTCAAGTATTCAATCTCTCTATTATCGGCCTGTTTTCCAATATCAATAATTGGAATAGCTTTATGATTGTTAGATTGGTTACTTGTGCTCCTGCATTCTAAAAATAGGAAAGCAAGTATCAGGAATGCTAAAAATCTTATTGCTGATTGAATCTTCATTTTCGTGTAAATAACAAACGAAGCTTACCTTTGGGTCAGCCTCTCTCATTCTGTAAGGATAAAATTCATTTAATCTGTAACCTCTTTGATGGCCTCGCGGATTTTTGCTTCTATCTCTTCTGAAAGCTCAGGATTGTCAAGAAGCATCTGTTTTACAGCATCACGGCCTTGGCCAATCTTGCTCTCGCCATAGCTGAACCAGCTGCCGCTCTTCTTTATGATGCCAAACTCAACGCCAAGGTCAATAATTTCACCAATCTTTGATATGCCCTCACCAAAAAGGATATCAAACTCTGCTTTCCTGAAAGGTGGAGCCATCTTGTTCTTTACAACTTTAACGCGGGTGCGGTTTCCGGTTGCATCCTCGCCATCCTTTAGTTGTGTGGTCTTTCTTACGTCAAGTCTCATTGTTGAGTAGAACTTGAGGGCATTACCGCCGGTTGTTGTCTCAGGGTTGCCAAACATAACGCCAATCTTGTCACGCAACTGGTTGATGAAGATACAGCAGGTGTTTGTCTTGCTTATGTTTGCTGTAAGTTTTCTTAGGGCCTGGCTCATAAGGCGGGCTTGAAGACCCATTTTTGAATCGCCCATTTCACCCTCAATCTCTGCTTTAGGTGTAAGGGCTGCAACTGAGTCAATTACTATGATGTCAATTGCGCCTGAGCGTATAAGGCTGTCTGCAATCTCAAGAGCTTGCTCACCATTATCCGGTTGTGAGATTAGAAGTGTATCTACATTCACACCCAATTTCTTTGCATATGTACGGTCAAATGCATGCTCTGCATCAATGATGGCTGCAATGCCGCCTCCCTTTTGTGCCTGGGCAATGGCGTGTATTGCCAATGTGGTTTTACCGCTGCTCTCCGGACCGTAAATCTCAATCACTCTTCCTCTCGGGTAACCGCCTATTCCCAAGGCGTGGTCCAATGCTATAGATCCTGATGGTATTGTTGAAACCTCCCAGTTGGGCTGGTCTCCCAGTTTCATGATGGTTCCCTTACCAAAATCCTTCTCAATCTTGTCTAACGTTGCTTGTAAGGCCTTTAATTTCTCTACATTAACCTCTACACTTTTTCCTGCTTCTGCACTCTCTTTTGCCATAATGTGTTTGAATTAAAAAATTAATAAATGCGCCTACAAACTTAAGAAATTCCTTTTATTATTCCGTAAATCTTTTGAAGAATTTTAAGGGTTTGCAACCATAATGATTTCTACATTCATTATATTTGCACTTGTCTGCCGGATAGGGTAAAACTTGACGGCAAAGTTCAACGGAAATCATCCTGAGATTGCAATTGGAGTCTCGGGATGCATATAAAAGGTCTAAATGATGGCAAAGCAGAAATTATTGGGAAATACGCTGGCCCAACTTAAGGAGATTGCACTCTCATTGGGTCTTCCGGCCTTCACTGCCAAACAGATGGCAGACTGGCTCTATAAGAAAAAGGTAAGGTCAATCGATGAGATGACAAACCTTTCCAAGGTCGCGCGTGAAAAACTGAATGAAAAATATATTGTTGGTATAGACGAGGCTATTGACATACAGGCTTCATCAGACGGAACCAAAAAATATCTCTTTCCTTGCCATACAGGCAGTGCCATAGAGGCAGTGATGATTCCAGATGATGACAGGGCCACACTATGTGTCTCATCCCAGGCAGGTTGCAAGATGGGCTGCAAGTTCTGTATGACCGGCCGTCAGGGTTTCAAGGGGAATCTTGATACTGCCGAGATAATATCACAATATCTAAGCATAGATGAGAGTGACAAACTTACCAATACGGTATTTATGGGTATGGGTGAGCCTCTTGACAACCTTGAAAATGTGCTTCGTGCAATTGAGATACTTACAGCCGACTGGGGCTTTGCATGGAGTCCCAAGAGAATTACCTTGAGCAGTATAGGTGTAATGCCTGCACTCAAGGAGTTCCTTGAAAAGACAAAGGCCCATCTGGCCATAAGCCTCCATGATCCGTTTCCGCAGGAGCGTCTCTCACTTATGCCGATGGAGAAGGCTTATCATATAGAGGATGTTATAAATCTAATAAAACAATATGATTTTACCGGCCAACGCAGGGTGAGTTTTGAGTATACAATGTTCAACCGAGTGAATGACACCAAGAGGCATGCCGATGCTCTGGTACGGATGTTGAAAGGGCTTGAATGCAGAGTTAACCTCATAAGGTTCCATGCAATTCCGGATTCACCGCTTAGCCCATCGCCAATGGCAACCATTGAGCAGTTCCGCGACAGAATAAACAGCAGTGGAATTACTGCAACAATAAGGGCATCAAGAGGTGAGGATATACTTGCCGCGTGTGGAATGTTGAGCGGCAAGAAAGAGCAGGAACTGTAATTGTAACTTTAACTATAACTGCTCAACCCGGTTACAGAATCAGATAATGGGAAAAATGAATCAGAAAAGGCTCATTTGGGGTTATAGTGCTCTTACAGAAAGTGTTATTTTTGTCACATAATTAGAAACGGAGTTTTATATGAAAAATATTCTTTGCAGCATTTTGGCCCTATTGCTGGTTTCTCCTCTTTTTGCCAATAGAGGAGCCCTGCTTGAAGATAATTTTATGCTGCTTCAAGAGGCTGATTCAACCTCTGCAATCAAAGATCCTGGCTACAGGCCCAAGGTGGCACTTGTGCTGTGTGGCGGTGGAGCAAAAGGTGCGGCCCATGTAGGTGTGATAAAGGCTCTTGAGGAGTCTGGTGTGGAGATTGACATGGTTGTGGGAACCAGCATTGGAGGAATTGTTGGAGGATTGTATGCAATGGGATACAATTCGCACAAGATGGATTCACTCTTCAGGAATGTTGACTGGAGCTATCTTTTGAGCAATAGTGTGCCCAGAAAGGATCTTTCATTTGATAAGAAACAGATGGATGATATGTATCTGTTCAAGCTCCCGTTCGCTACACTCTATGACAGAAACAGCAAGGAGCAGCGCAAGAAGATGAGGGCTGAGAGTGATAATCCGGCCACTGCGCAGTTTCCGGCAGGTCTTGTAAATGGACAGAATGTCTTCAATCTTTTGACAACACTGTCGGGAGGGTACCAGGATTCCATTGATTTCAAAAAAGATTTGCCGGTACCTTTTGCATGTGTCGCCACCGATCTCTCTACAGGGGATCAGGTTATTCTTGATAAGGGATATATGCCGAGTGCAATAAGGGCCACAATGGCAATTCCGGGCTATTTTACTCCTGTTACGATTGACGGGAAGGTGCTTGTTGATGGTGGTATGGTAAATAATTTTCCAACAGATGTGGCGAGGTCTATGGGCGCGGATATTATAATCGGAGTAGATATACAGAATGATCTTAGGACAACGGAAGAGCTCAATTCGCTTCCTCAAATCTTCAACCAGATAATTGGACTGATGGGTAATGACCGCTTTGAGGCAAATCTCAAACTGGCAGATGTGCTTGTAAAGCCCGATGTGACCAAGTATGGGATGTTCAGTTTTACCCCAAATGCCATAGATTCTCTCATTATCAACGGATATGTGGCCGGTGTGGCTGCGAAAGGAAGTTTTGCCCATATAGCGCAGCTGCAGCAGAAGTATCCGGCTGTAGGCAAAAGCCGGAAGTATGTGCCGGCGAGGGAGACCAACAGGCAGAGCTATAGGATAGGCGAGATTGTGGTGAATGGCGTAAGTGAATCAGATGCTGTATGGTTGTTGCGTAAAGCCGGTCTTAAGGAGAATACTTTGTTGTCGGGAGAAAATATAAACAGTGCCATAGATGTTTTTTATGGAACAGGGGCATTCTCCTCTGTAAGTTATAAACTTCAGAAAACAAAGATTGGAAAAGATAGACTTATACTTGATTTTGTGAAGGGACCGGCCAATATTCTGGCTGTAGGTGCCCGTTTTGACAGTGAGGAGGCTGCCGCAATCCTGCTCCATCTGGGAATCCATACCAGAGATCTCTTCGGCTCAAGGCTTGCCATTACAACAAGGCTGAGCTACAATGCCTATGTCAAGGCAGATTACTCATACATCTTCAAAAGTTTCCCTAAAGTAAATCTTTCATATATGTTCAAGTCAACAGATATGAACATATATGACAAGGGGGTATTCTCAGACTATATGTCATACAATTACAATAAGGTTGAGGCTTCAATCTCCAATATCTATCTCAGGAATTTTGATTTCTCAGGTGGTGTCAGATATGAATCATTCAACTACAAGCACTATCTGTCAAGTGCCGATGAGGTTACTAAGGATGATCTTGATGCAGAGAACTTCCTGAGCTATTTTGTCAATACCCGAATGGATAGCCGGGACAAGCGTATTTTCCCTTCAAGAGGTATGGCTTTTGATGCTGAGGTGGTATTTTTCCAGTCGGGATTCAATAAAGGTAACAGCTTCTTTACAAACTTGAAACTGAATGTGTCAGGGGCAATTCCCCTCACCGATAGGCTGACAATGTTGCCGAGTCTCTTCTACCGTTCAATGATTGGTGATGAGAAGTATCTTCCGTATATGAACTATGCAGGTGGTTCGGAATATGGCCGGTACATATCACAGCAGATTCCATTTGTAGGAATCAATTATGCCGACATGTTTGAGTCAAATATTATTGTTGGCCGCATTGATTTGCGCGGACGCATAGGCAACAAGCACTATCTGTATGGCATTGTAAACTATATGCGCAATGGAGAGTCATTTGACTATCTGTTCAATGATCACGGACGCGGTCATTGGGGCGTAGGAATTAAGTATGCGTATGAAACCCCTCTCGGGCCGATCAGTGCCAACTGCCACTGGTCTGACTATAACAACAAAGTGGGTTTCTATCTGAATTTGGGCTACTATTTTTAATTCTGTTTTCCCGACAGGCAATTTATCTATTATTACAATCAGGTGTAACCATTTCTTGCAGAGATTATTATGAATAAGCAACAGCTAATGGAGCGTTTGATGGCAAGATGCAGCAGGTGCGAGTACTCTACAGGACAAGTGGCTGCCTATGCCCGCCGATGGCTCGACAAGGAGGAAGGTGCCGGTTCATCCATTGTTGAGGAGATTGTAGAGCGGCTTGTAAAGGAGAAATTTGTAGATGACAGACGCTTTGCTGCAGCTTTTGTACGGGACAAACTTAAGTTCAACGGATGGGGACGGCAAAAAATTGTATACAAGTTGCGCTCTTTGGGAGTTGACGACGTCATTATATCTGAGGCTATAGCAGAAAACTATAATGGCAACGGTGAGGGGTGTGATGCCTCAGCTGTGCTTGAAAGAGTTGTTGTCAACAAATGGAAAGCACTTTGCAGAAGGGATGAACGCAAAATGGCCAATGGTGTAGAAAAAGTGTCACAAATGCGCTCCGTGCAGGCAAGAAAGGCGGCTGTGATACGTTTTGCAATGGGCAGAGGCTTTGATTATGAGGAGATTGTAAAATGTTTAAATAACATTGTTTAATTGGGGTTTAATACGTACCTTAGCACTTTATTTTTAGGATATGATTCAACAGGAACAGATAAAGGATTGTAAAGAGAGGATTGAGGCCTTAAGGAGGTCTCTTTGACTATGATGCAAAGGTAGTTGAGGTTGAACGCGGTACCGAAAAGTCCACTGCTGCTGATTTTTGGGATGATCCCAAGGCTGCTGAAAAGTTTCTGAAGGAGTTGAGCGGTGTCAAGTATTGGGTTAATGCCATTGACTCGCTGACTGCCGCAGCCGAAGATCTGGAGGTGCTGTATGAGATGGCGCAGATGGAGGAGGATGCATCTATGGAGGCAGAACTTGACGGAGAGTATGCCTCTCTGGTTACAAAAATTGATGAGATAGAGGCCAAAAGCATGTTGGGTGAGGAGGGTGACAATCTCGGGGCCCTGCTCAAGATAAATTCCGGCGCAGGAGGAACGGAAAGCAATGACTGGAGCATGATGCTTTTGCGTATGTATACCCGATGGGGTGAGCGAAACGGTTACAAAGTCTCCGTATATGACGTAATTGATGGGGATGAGGCCGGAATCAAGTCTGCCACCGTTGAGATTGAGGGCGATTTTGCATATGGCTATCTCAAGGCTGAAAATGGAGTCCACAGGCTTGTGCGCATATCACCGTTCAATGCCCAGGGCAAGAGACAGACAACATTCTCTTCGGTTTTTGTATATCCTCTGGTTGATGAGTCTATAGAGATTACAATAAACCCTGCAGACCTCGAGTGGGACACTTTCCGTTCAAGCGGTGCAGGCGGACAGAATGTGAACAAGGTTGAGACAGGTGTGAGGGTGAGGCATATCCCAAGTGGAATTGTGGTTGAAAATACAGAGACCCGCTCTCAGTTGGATAACAGACAGAATGCCTTGCGCATCCTGAAATCGCATCTTTATGAGATAGAGCTTGCGAAAAAGCGTGAGAAACAGGCTGAACTTGAGGGGCAGAAGAAGAAGATCGAGTGGGGATCGCAGATCCGCAGTTATGTGCTCCATCCGTACAAGATGGTCAAGGATTTGAGGACAGGATGCGAGACCTCGGATACCCAGGCTGTGCTTGACGGCGATTTGAACGAGTTCATGCGCAGGTATCTGCTGGAGAATACACGGCAGTAGTTGTGGCCGGCCGGATTACGGGTATTGGAGAGCAGATTGGGTTTTGAGCCCGGCACGACATTTATGTTTTGTACTTGAAGGTAATGCAGTGATTGATTGCAGGCAGTGAAATGGCTGGTTTGAGGGTAATGCAATGGAGAATTGCAAGCAATGGAATGATTTTTAGAGATTTATTAAATATATCATATAAAATAATATACTATGGAATTCAAATATCATGAGATGTTCCCTATGGGACAAGATACTACACAGTATCATCTTTTGACTAAAGATTATGTCTCTGTTGCCAACTTTGAGGGCAATGAGATCTTGAAAGTGGAGCAGGAGGGTATCAGACTTCTTACCCGTCAGGCTTTCCATGATGTTTCATTTATGCTCAGACCCGAGCATAATGAGATGGTTGCAAAGATTCTTAATGATCCGGAGGCAAGCCAGAACGACAAGGCTGTTGCACTTACATTCCTTTTGAATGCAAATGTTTCAGTTAACGGACAATTACCTCTTTGTCAGGATACAGGTACTGCTACAATTGTTGCAAAGAAGGGTCAGAATGTATATACAGGCGGTGGTGATGAGGCTTCAATCTCTCACGGCGTTTATGATACATATACAACCGACAACTTACGCTATTCACAGACTTTGGCTCTTGACATGTACAAGGAGAAGAATTCAGGAAACAACCTTCCTGCACAGATTGACATCTTCTCGGTTGATGGCAACGAGTACAAATTCCTCTTTGTTGCAAAGGGCGGCGGATCTGCAAACAAGACATACCTTTTCCAGGAGACAAAGGCTCTTTTGACTCCAGAGAAACTTGAAAACTTCCTTATTGAGAAGATGAAGACTTTGGGTACTGCTGCTTGTCCTCCTTACCATATCGCTTTTGTAATTGGCGGAACATCGGCAGAACTTAATCTTAAGACTGTAAAACTTGCTTCAGCAAAATATTACGATGCTCTTCCTACCGAAGGCGGTGAGGGTGGACACGCTTTCCGTGACATCGAGATGGAGAAGAAGCTTTTGAAAGCAGCGCATTGCCTTGGAATAGGTGCGCAGTTCGGTGGCAAATATTTTGCCCATGATATAAGGGTTATCCGTTTGCCTCGTCACGGTGCTTCTTGCCCTGTAGGTATGGGTGTAAGTTGTAGCGCAGACCGTAACATCAAGGGTAAGATCAACAAAGACGGTATCTGGTTGGAGACTCTTGACAGCAATCCTGCAAGATTGATTCCTGAGAAATATTTGAACTCTACCCATTCACACGGTGTTATTATTGACCTTAACCGTCCTATGAACGAGGTTTTGGCAGAGTTGAGCAAATATCCGGTATCAACACAGTTGCTTTTGAACGGTACAATCATAGTTGGTAGAGATATTGCGCACGCAAAACTTAAAGAGCGTATCGACAACGGTGAGGGTCTTCCTGAGTACATCAAGAACCATCCAATCTACTATGCAGGCCCTGCAAAGACTCCTCAAGGAATGCCGAGCGGTTCATTTGGCCCTACAACAGCAGGCCGTATGGACAGTTATGTAGATTTGTTCCAGGCAAATGGCGGAAGCATGATCATGATTGCAAAAGGAAACCGCAGCCAACAGGTAACTGACGCATGTAAGAAACATGGCGGTTTCTATCTTGGAAGTATCGGAGGTCCTGCCGCTATCCTTGCAAAAGACAATATCAAGAGTGTGGAGTGTGTTGAGTATCCTGAGTTGGGTATGGAGGCAATCTGGAAGATTGAGGTTGAGAACTTCCCTGCATTCATCCTTGTAGATGACAAGGGCAATGACTTCTTTACCCAGATCAAACCAATCTGCTGCAAATAGAACGAACCTATGGCCTGCCGCACTTTGGTGGATGAGTTCCCATGGCGGTTATCTCTATGCAGGATTCCCGAAGGCAGGCATATATAGATAAATGAAACACCCCTGAAGTTACAAACCAACGTACTTCAGGGGTGTTCTCTTTTCCTTAACCGTGCCTCCAGCACCTTCACTTACAACTTCAATTTCATCTACAAAGCCACCCTTCTTTGCGGACGAGCCCGACGAGCCCGGTTTCAGAAGGCGTTCCTCCACAGAACCACATTCTTTTGTGGACGAGCCCAGTTCCAGAGAGCGTTCCTCCACAGAACCACCGCTTTTTGTGGACGACTTCAGTTTTAGAGAGAGTTCTTCCTTAAAACAATCTTCTTTTGTGGATAAACCTGTCGGGAAGAGAGTTATTTCAAAACGACCTCTATGAGCACAGGGTTGGACTCTTCGTTAATGAGCGATGCAATCTCCTTCATCTTTGGCGAACTGTACTTACGGCTCAATTCCATGAATTTTCCGGCATCACAAAAAGAGAACATGCTTTTGCCCTGAATGGCCAAAGGCCAGAAAGGCATTCCGTTGTCAAGATCATTGTAAAACGCGCCACAGCCATTTCCGTGACTTTCGTCTGTTGCATCTTCATAAGGTTTAAGGAGGATTGCCCTGTTTTTTATCTTGTCATAAATCAAATGACCGTTGCCATTCTTGTCTGCATACTCGTCAAATAATTCGGGTATACGCATACTTAAAAATATCAGGCTCTTGGATTCATATTCAATGTGAGCAGAAATGTCATCTTCATTTCCTGCATTCTCTATCTTTCTAAAACGGCCATAGTCTACTGCCAATCTTGGAGTTATGCAGTTCTCTTTTACAATATATGCAGTATCTTTGAGCCAATGGTAAAATACGCACTCCCCATCATTAAGGTATAGTGAGCCGGAATAATACTCAGGTGGGAATTGTACCAATGCCCCGTTGGGCAGTTTCATTTTTAACTCTTTCTTTACAGGCCGCCTCAATTCCATCTCCCACTTCTTCTCAAGAGTGGAATCTGTCATCACCAACCATTGCTCTCCGTTCTTCTTATCCATGGTCAACAGATAAAAATTACCCTTGCCATCGTAGCCTATATTCTGAATATTTTGTGAATATGAGGTTACCATTCTGCCATTGAACTGACGGCTGGTTGACTCCTGACCGGCAAGGAACTTGTCAAATGGTATATCTTCCCATGTCTTGCCATCATCAAGGGAGTAGATGACGGCCTTGTTGCCGCCTTCAACCATTACTGCATTTCTGTCCTCCAAAGGAATAATTGATCTGATGGCCATAAACTCGCCTTTTGCCCTTCCCTTGGATCCTACATTTCTGATGAATTTTCCATCTCTGGCAAAAACATGGAGAGTCTTCATAAAATCTGAACTTGGAATGAAAATATGATTTTCATCCATTGATACATCGGTAATCCGGCCCAAAAGAGCAGAAGTGTCACTTTCAAGAGTATAATATCTGATCTCAGATGCGTAATCACTCAATTTGACCTCCCCGGCATTTTTTAAAGCCTCTTCAATGTCAATGACTTCAATTCTCTGGCTATTACTGCCAGAGTCGCTGTTGCAACTCCACAATATGGAGAGTGTTACTATTGTAAAGCATAGTTGAACAATAGGTCGTGCAATAATTTTTTTTCTCATAATGAATGGTGAACTGAATTAAGTTTAATCTACCATCAACAAATGTCAGATATTGTATTTAACGGAGATAGATATTTAAAAGATATGTAAGTTTTATTGTTGCAATGGAATAATATGCTACAATTATTGGGCCTGTGTCAAACTTTTTTGGGGAGTGTAAGACTTTTTAAAAATACACTTTTATAAGTTATTGATAATCAGATATGAAAAAATTGAAATGTCAAACTTTTTTTTATGGTGTCAAACTATATTTTAGTTAACTTCGTGTAAATAAGTGTGCCCGCACGTGTCGATAGTTTTGTGGCTTATGCATATTGGGCAATATCTGGCTCATAATCTGTTTTTGGAGATGGGTGCCTGGTTTTGGGAGAAAATTCCCGGCTCAATATCGGTTTTAAATGTAACAAGGTGGAAAAACTGGCGCAATTTTGTGTAAAAAGGGCGCAACACTCCTTTTTACGGATACTGATAATCTGAGTGTTATGCCCCAAAACGGCTCTGTTGTGGAGCAAAATGGCCCGGCAACCATGCGTGGAGTGGTTTTTTGGAAGAGCCTTTATTAAATTTGCAAGAGAGACAGGTATGAGCAATTTTGGAGGGATGATGAGATTATTGTTTTATAATTGTCGGATAATCAAATAATTATATATGCTATGATGAGATTTTAAATTTTGAAGTTAGGTATGTAAGGTGTTAATTTTGTAACGTGAAGCAGTGCAAAGCATAGTACACGATAATAAAGATTTGGAGCATAAATGAGAGTGTGAGGCAGAGTGCTGGAGAGTAGGGGGTTGAGGTGCAAAGTGATAAACGAGGTGATGAGAGAGGTGGAGAGGGAAGTGAAAAAAGAGAGAGGAGAGGAAATGGAGAGGCAGAGTGCTGGAGTACGGAGTGATGAAAGGAACCGAAAAATTTACAGAATTAACATTTTAAAGTTATAGATTATGAAAAGGATTTTTGATTCAATTTTGGTTGCAGTGGCTTTTGTTGCCATTTCTATAGTGGCGGTTTCATGTGGTGCGGGAACCGATGGAGGCAAGGCAAAAAAAGAGGTAGTTCCGGTATTGGATTTTGATGAGGCTTTGGCAAATGTTGAAGATGTCAAGTTGAGTGAGTTTGCCACCTCTGTGAGGTATATTCCGCTTGAGACCAATCAGGAGTCTCTTGTTGGTGGTCATAATATTGGCGATTTCCGGGTTAAGGATGGCGTGGGATTCTTCTTTAGAGCAACTTTCCAGGAGAAGATTGGTGTAAGGTTTTTTTCTCCCGATGGAGAGTTTATAAGACCAATAGGTGTAAAGGGTAGGGCAAAGGGTGAGTTCCTCTTCAACACTGTGGTTATACCATCCTTTGACAGGGATGAGATTGCAATTGGAGGTCCGAACGGGTTGGCTGTTTATACTTTGGAGAATGAGTATGTGAAGAATGTCAGCTATGATACCTTGAGCAAATATAATCCGTTTGTTGTGGGTTACAGTTACATAGGTGACGGCAAGTATGATGCAGTGGCAGGTTTGCGTATGAATGTAAAGGATGGGGAAGAGAACCTGGTTGTACCGGTATTTGGTGAGGATGGAAGTGTTGAAAGAGTATTTCCTGTAATGGAAGAGGGGACACATCAATACAAGTTTGCAAACGGACCTGAAGCCGGAGTGGTAATGAAGAATGTCAATATTGGTGTAAGAAGTGATTTTGGTGGCAACTCATATTATTTAAGGGCAGGAACTGAGCATGAAGATACTCTATATATGTTTGGCAAGGATTACAGACTGGTTCCATTTATGGTATTTGATTACGGGGTATACAAAGCAGCAAGGGAGCAGGGGCTTTATCCAAATTACCTGCAGATATCAAATTCAATGATTGCTCAGATAAACGACACATATCTTTTCCCTATTACTGTACCTGCTATTGATTTCCCTGATTTTGAAAAGTTTTCAGAGACTCTTAGTAAAAGTACAGTGCTTTACAATCCTCAGAAATATCAGGTAAGGACTTTGAGCCAAGACAAACGTACCGGAATAACAGGATTTGTAAATGACCTTGATGGCGGTATTCCTTTTTATCCCGATGTAATTGAAGGGAACAAGATGTATCAGGTGATAGACGCCATATCATTCATTGATTTGGCAGCTTTGAGCAATTCGCCAAAGATGAAGGCTGTGGCCAAAAAGTTAGGTGAGGAGTCAAATCCGGTTGTAATAGAGGTAACTTTGAAGGATTGAAGGTCAAATTAGCAGAGCGTTTGTTTTATAGTGCCCATTAATGTAAATTTGTAGTTTAACTTAATTTGAAGAATTATATGAAATCTCCAGGAGCGTACATTAAAGCATTGTTGTGTGCATGGGTGGTGGCTGTTTCAGCGATTGTTGCACATGGACAGGAAGAGAGCCCGCTCATAAAGAAGAGACTCTCGCTTACATTGGATGATGTAATTGAACTTGCCAGGGAACAATCTCAGGCCGCTTTGGTCGCAAAGCACTCATTTACAGTAAAATATTGGCAATATAGAACATATAAGGCCCAGTTTCTTCCATCATTGAACCTCAGTGCGCAACTTGGTCAGTTCAACCGCTCTTTGAGGGCTTTGCAAGATGCAGAGACCGGTAGGACCAATTACATTGAGAACAATTCAATGACAAACTCTCTCAATTTGTCAATTGACCAGAACATACCATTTACTGGCGGTACGGTCTCTTTGTATACAAACCTTTCGAGGTTGGACCAGTTCTCGCCCTATGATGAGATAACTTATAATTCACAACCAATAAACATCTACTATAATCAGCCGATTACTGCTTTCAATACCCTCAAATGGGAGAAAAAGATTGCTCCAAAGGAGTTTGAACTTGCAAAGAAACAGTATCTTGAGAGCATGGAGGCGGTTACAATCTCTGCCACTACATATTTTTTCAGGCTTCTTCTTGCCCAAGGAACCCTTGAGATGGCAAAGAGAAGTTATGAAAACAACAAGACAATGTACGGCATCTCCCAGGAGAGGTTCAAATTGGGAACTATCCAGAAGAATGAGTTGCTGCAGTTGGAGTTGAGTGTCCTCAATGATGAATTGAAGGTGAGTGATGCCGAGATGAACCTTATGATGGCCATGACACAACTTAGGACCTTTATAGGTTTCAATGAGAGTGTTGATATTGATCTTCAGGTTCCTGGTGTGGCTGAAAATCTGATGCTTGATTATGACCTTGTTCTCAACAAGTCATTTGCAAACTCAACCTTTGGCCTCAGTAACCAGATAAGTCAATTGGAAGCGCAGAGGAGTGTGGCTCAGGCTAAAGCCAGCAATGGCCTCCAAGCGAGCCTTTTTGCTAGATTCGGTTTGAACCAGGTGAATGAAGAGTTGGCCAATGCATACAAAAATCCTATGGATCAGGAGGCTTTTGGACTTACCCTAAGTTTGCCTATCATAGATTGGGGCTTGGGCAAAGGTAGAGTGAAAGTTGCCAAATCGCAGCAGGAGGTAATGGAGTCTCAGATTATCCAGAAGGAGCAGGAGCGTAGGGAGGATGTTATGCTGCAGGTGCTCCAGTTCAACCTTCAGTCTGCCCAGTGTGAGGTTTCAAAGAAGGCCGACAATGTAGGAAAGATGAGGTATGAGTCTGCCAAGGAGAGATTTCTTAACGGTACAATAAGTGCAACTGACCTCAATGTGGCCCAGAATGAGATGGACAACGCCACATCGCAGTATCTGACCAGTCTGCAGAATTATTGGACATACTACTATACTATCAGGCAGATGAGCCTTTATGACTATATAGAGAACAGGCCTCTTGATGCTGATTTTGAAAAACTAACCGGAGAAAAAATAGAGAAAAATGATAAGTAGAAGAGCAATTTCACAATTCAGTATGCGTGCGATAGCCGTAGCACTGATACTATTAGGCGCGTCTGCCTGCAAGAATGAGAGTAATGAATCTGAACTTGAGGCTGCAAAGGGTGATTATGTTGCAGAACGCAATTTTGTGGATACAATGATGCTCAAGAAGGCAGATTTCAATCTTGAAATTGTAAGCAACGGTAATTTGAGGGCGGTCAAGAAGGCCAATATGGTATTCAAGAACTCCGGAATGATTGAAAAGGTATTCAAAAAGAATGGTGATGCTGTAAGAAGAGGTGATACCATAGTTACCCTCGACAGAAAACTCCTCAAGATGAAACTTAACCAGTCACAGATAAATATGGAGAAGGCCGAACTTGACTTTACAGATAATCTTCTTGGATTCGGTTATGGAAAGGATACCGCCAATATTCCTGATGATATTGTGAGGATTGCTGCAATCAGATCGGGCTATCTTGCCGCAAAACACGAATTGGAGAGTGCCAGAATGGATCTTGCAAATGCTGCAATAGTTGCCCCATTCAGCGGTGTGGTTGCAAACTGTAAGGTTAAGCCTTATGAGCAGAGCAAGGATGAGATATGCAGCATCATAGACAATTCTACCTTTGACGTTGAGTTCAACCTGCTTGAGAGTGAGTTGAATTATGTAAGGCCGGGCCAGACTGTAAAGGTGACTCCATACATTGATGCAAACAGTACATACTCAGGTATAGTAAAGGAGGTTAACCCTATGGTTGACGACAAGGGCCAGGTGAGGATAGTTGCATCTATCGCAAACAAAGGTGGCAAGCTCATTGAGGGTATGAATGTGAAGATCTATATAGAGAGTATATCGCATAATAAACTTGTAGTGCCAAAGAGTGCCGTTGTAATCAGGGACGGATATGACGTTCTGTTTACCTACAATGATGCAACTTCAAAGGCAGAGTGGGTATATGTTGATATACTTGAGTCCAACAGTACACAGCATGTTGTGAGAGGCAATGAGCAGAAGAATGCCGAACTCAATGAGGGTGCTGTGGTTATAACAAGCGGCAACCTTAACCTTGCAGAGGGTTCAAGAGTGGAACTCAAGAAGTAACAATACCTGCGCGTATTGCAAATAAAACGACTAACCATTTAAAGTAGAAATTATGATAGGCAAATTGATAGAGAGGCCTATAGCCGTGACTATGTGTATTATAGCCATCCTGGTTCTTGGAGGAGTGGCCATTGGTATGCTTCCGGTGTCACTTATGCCTAATGTAGATATTCCGCAGATTACAATCCAGGTGACTTCAAAAGGCTCATCGGCCCGTGAACTTGACCAGAATGTAATGAAGAGGCTCCGCAGGGAGATGATCCAGATTCCGGGTCTCAAGGAGATTACCTGTGAAGCCAACAACGGTGGCGGAACAATCTTCATGCAGTTTGAGCATAATACAAATATTGATTACAGTTTCATTGAGATAAATGAGCGTGTCGACAGGGCAGTTTCATCATTCCCAAAAGATATGGAGCGTCCTAAGGTAATCAAGGCCAGTGCAACCGATATTCCAGTATTTTTTATTGATATAACATCTGAGAACCAGTCAGTTGAGAGTTTTCTTGAGTTGAGCCGCTTTGCGAAGGAGGTAATATCGAAGAGGATAGAGCAGATACCTCAAGTGGCAATGGTTGATGTGAGTGGAGTGCTCGGCTCAAGATATATAATCGAGCCCGACAATGCCAAGATGAAGTCATTGGGAATTACAATTGATGATCTTGAGAATGCCATTGACAACAACAACATAACATTGGGTAATCTCTCAATCAAGGATGGCCATTACCAGTGGAACATCAGGTTTGACTCGGAGGTGAATGATATAGAGGATATAAAGAACATCTATCTCAATATTCATGGCAGGCTCTATCTGATAAAGGATATTGCAAATATCGTTGAGGAACCGGCTCCTGCAGCGGGTATGGTGCGCTCAAATGGCCGTAGAGCAGTGACCTTTGCAGTGATCAAGCAGTCCGATGCCAGAATGAGTGACCTCAAGGTTGAACTTGACAAACTCATGGCGTCATTCAATGTGGAGTATCCCGAGGTAACTTTCAATGTCACAAGAAACCAGACCGAACTTCTTGACTACTCGATTGACAACCTCAAGAGCAACATCATTGTGGGTGCAATTCTTGCGATTCTTGTAATCTTCCTTTTCCTCAAGGATTTCAGGTCGCCGTTGCTCATCTCAATAACAATTCCACTTGCTTTGGTGGTGTCGTTGCTTTTAATGTATCTTGTAGGAATTACAATAAACATCATATCATTGTCGGGACTCATATTGGGTATAGGTATGATGGTTGACAACTCAATCATTGTAATAGACAACATAACCCAGCGCAGGGAGCGTGGTAATGACCTCACTACTGCCATTGTCAAGGGTACAAATGAGGTCTTTTCTCCAATGTTGAGTTCGGTGCTTACAACCTGTTCGGTATTTGTTCCGCTTATCTTCTTGAGCGGTATTGCAGGTGCCCTCTTCTATGACCAGGCAATGGCCGTGGCAATAGGTCTGTTTGCATCGCTCTTTGTGGCAGTACTGGCAATTCCGGTGTACTACAGATTCCTTTACAAGAAGAATCCGGAGTTGAAGGAGAACAAGTATCTCAAGAAAATACAGATTGACTATGATGCAGTTTATGAAAAGGGGCTCAAATGGGTATTCCGCCATCAGAAATTGTCATGGTGCATATTCTTGTCATTCATTCCTTTGACTATCCTTACCTATATAGTCATTGACAAGTCCAAACTTCCGCCTCTTACCCATACCGAGTGCGTGGTGGAGATTGACTGGAACTCCCCTTTGAACCTTGAGGTGAGTGATGCCAGAATAACCGAGTTCCTTGACCATTTCAGGGAGAATATAGTTGAGTCAAATGTGCTTGTAGGAACACAGGATTTCTTGTTGTCACATACAAGTGCCATAGAGAAATCGCAGGCCATAGTCTATATAAAGGCAACATCGGCGCATGTGCTTGAGAAGATGGAGAAGGATATGCTTGAATATCTTACAAACAGATATCCTTACGGTACTTTTGGCATCAAGCAGGCTACAAATATCTTCAACCTCATATTCTCAGAAAATGAGCCGGATCTTGTGGCCATGATAAAACCAAGAGACGGCAGTTCCCTCAATCCTGATGAACTCAACAAGTTCCTTGGGGAGATTGGCAAGGAGATGCCTGACCTCTATCTGGAGCCGGTGTTGTGGCAGGAGCAGATAATGTTTGTGACCAATCAGGAGCGGATGGCGCTTTACAATATTAAGGAGAATCAGATCCACTCGGCATTGAGCAGCGCCACACGTGAGAATACAATGTTCTCGATAAAGAACGGTTCATTCTCGATACCTGTAGTATTTGCAGATTCCGACGGAAGTGCAAATAATCTGCTGTCGCTCAAGATAAGGAGTGTAACAGATAATGGAGATGTCAGATATGTGCCATTGTCATATCTTGTAACCGAAAAGCGTGTAAGGGATCTGAAGAGTGTCGTTTCGGGTAAGGATGACAACTACTATCCGTTGAACATTTTTGCTTCTGACAAGGATGTGCCGACAATTGTCTCTACAATCAACAATCTGGCAAAGGCAGACGGAAAATATACAGTAACGTACAAAGGTGCCTACTATTCGAGCCGTGAACTCATCAATGAGCTTGTTATGGTGCTTGTAGTTTCACTGTTGCTGCTCTTCTTCATTCTTGCGGCGCAGTTCGAGTCTGTGGTGCAACCGTTCATCATATTGTCGGAGATACTGGTAGACCTCTTTGGTGCCCTCTTCCTGTTGTGGATTTGCGGTTCGGGCATAAACTTGATGTCTCTGATAGGTATAGTTGTAATGTGCGGTATCATCATCAATGATTCAATCCTCAAGGTTGATACAATCAATTCATTGAGGAGGCAGGGATACGGATTGTTGAGGGCGGTGATGCTTGCCGGCAACAGAAGGCTCAAGCCTATCATCATGACCAGTTTGACCACAATACTTGCAATTGCTCCATTCCTTGTAAGGGGTGATATGGGTTCTGATTTGCAGTATCCTTTGTCGGTGGCTCTTATTGGAGGAATGATTTTGGGAACAATCGTGAGTGTCTTCTTTATCCCTATTTTGTATTACGAAATCTATAGAAAGAGAAAATAATGAACAGACTTCCGTCATTTTCGGTCATACTGATATTTATGGTCCTCATAGTTGCGGGAGCAGGAACGACTCCGCTTCTGAATATCCAGTATGAGCCTTCTCACAAGCAGAGCCGACTGAGTGTGAATTTCAGTTGGCCTGATGCTTCCGCCAAGTTGGTGGAGATGGAGGTTACATCAAAGATAGAGGGCCTTGCTGCCTCAATCAAGGGAGTTGAGAAGGTCTCTTCTGTATCAAGGAAGGAGAAGGGTTCCGTAGATATTGTATTCAAGAAGAGTACCAATATGGAGAGTGCCAGATTTGAATTGGCTACCCTTATAAGGCAGATATACAAAGGTTTGCCTGATGGTGTGACATATCCGGCAATCTCAACCTCATCTACCGGACGAGAGGCAAAGGCAATATTGACCTTTACTGTAAATGCAGATATTCCAACCCAGGAGATTGAGACCTACTGTCAGGACAATATAGTAAAGGCTTTGGGCCTTATTGATGGTGTAAACAGTGTGGAACTTACAGGTGCAACACCTTTCTTCAGGGAACTTGCATATGATCCGCAGATGCTTGATGCTTATGGAGTCTCCACAAGTGATGTAATGGCGGTGATTAGTAGCGCCATGGGTGAGGCCAAGATTGTGGGCTCCGTATCAAATGTGGGAATATTGCTGACCAATGACATTGACCCGGAAAGGCTTGAAGAGATTCCTATAAAGAGTGTGAATGGCCGTGTTATAAGGGTGGGGGACATTGCTACAATGTCATATAAGGAGAAGGAGCCTACCATGTACAGCAGAATCAATGGCCTTAACACCATTAACATCTCCATCTATCCTGAGCCTTATGTGAATACCATTGATGTATGTGAAAGGGTAAAGGCAAAAATGAATGAGCTCTCATTGAAGTTCCCAGATAAGTTTGCCGTAATAATAGCCTATGACACATCAATTGAACTTCAGGATGAGATTGACAAGATTATTGTGAGAACTGTGCTCTCATTGATAATCCTGCTCCTGTTTGTACTTGCGGTCAGCCGCAGTTTCAAATATCTGGCTGCAATTAGCATAGCATTGGCTGCAAATATATTCATTGCATTCATATTCTATGTGCTGTTTGACCTGGAGATACATCTCTATTCAATGGCGGGAATAACCGTTTCGTTGGGCATTATCATAGATACCTCAATTGTAATGGTGGCCCACTACGGGTATTACAAGAACAGAAAGGCTTTCCTTGCAATTCTTGGAGCCCAACTGACAAGTATAGGAGCCCTTGCTATAGTATTCTTCCTGCCTGATGATATTAAGGCAAATCTGGTGGATTTTGCGGCTGTAATCATTATAAACCTTGCAATTTCGCTGGTTGTCTCTTACTTGCTGATTCCTGCGCTGGTTGATACCATGCATGTCTCGGAGCGACAGAGTATCTCGGGACTGAAGAACAAGAGGGGCATTATAAAATTCAACAGACTGTACGGACGCTTCATAATGTTCGGCAAAAGGCACAAATGGGCGACCTTTGTAATTGTGGTATTGCTCTTTGGTCTTCCGGTAGACAAACTCCCTACAAAAATGGAGTATGAGAAGGGTACCGACAGCACCTTTGTGGATCTCTACAACAAGACATTCGGCAGCCAGTTCTATGTGAGCAACATGAAGGATATTGTGGAGAAGTCACTTGGCGGTACCATGAGGCTTTTCAACAAGCGCTCGGCCGGTGCCGGTTTTGGCGGCAACAGGACACCTGCCCGTCCGGTACTCTCAATCAATGCCTCCCTTCCCGACGGCTGTACAATCGGACAGTTGAATGAGATTGTGATGGGTATGGAGAACTATCTCTCCCAATTTGATGAGATAGAGAGATTCACCACTCAAATAACAAGTTATAAAAATGCATCAATCGAGGTGCGTTTCAACAAGGATATTGAGAATTCATACATTCCTCTGATGATCAAGAGTGAGGTAATTGCAAAGGCTAACGATTTTGGCGGAGCCAACTGGAGTGTGAGGGGTCTTGATGACCAGATGTTCAGCAATGTCATTGGAGCCGGATACAAGAACCAGCAGATAACGCTCACCGGTTACAATTATGATGAACTCTACAGGTATTGCCAGATCCTGGCCCAGAGCCTCTCAAACAACGGCCGTGTGCGTGATCCTGGTATTTACGGCAAAGTGGGCTGGGGCAATTCACTCTCGATGTTTGAGTATGTGATTGATTATGACAGACACAAACTTGCCTCGTACAACCTCTCATTGAGGGATGCCTTTTCAACTTTGAGCGAGCAACTCTACAGCCAGACAGCGGGTGTCTACTATGATGAGAACGGCAATAAGATGGATGTAGTGCTCTCTTCCAGAAATAAGGATGTTTTTGATGTCTGGAATCTGAAGAATGAGTATATAGCGGTAGGCGACAAAAAGTTGCGTTTCTCTGATATTGGCCAGATCACTAAAGTGAGCAGCGGTAATGACATCTACAGGGAAGACCAGCAATACAGACTTGTAGTGGCGTATGACTATATTGGAACTACCGAGCAGTCCAACAGGTTGCAGAAGAGGGAGGTGAAGAAGATGAACGAACAGATTCTTCCGATTGGTTACAAGGCCGAAGGCTCCTCAAACAGAGGTTGGGGCGACAGAGCCGGCCTGAAGCAGTTTGCCATGATCATGCTTATTGTTGCAATCATCTATTTTGTATGTGCGGTACTGTTTGAATCACTTGTGTTGCCATTGGTTATAATTGGCCTTATTCCGGTATCAGTCATAGGTGTGTATGTAATATTTGCAATTACCGGATGCCGGTTTGACCAGGGTGGATTTGCCTCGCTGGTGATGCTGGCAGGTATAGTTGTAAATGCAGGTATATATGTTGTAAATGAGTATAGAGTACAGATGAGTGAGAAGAAATATAGGGGTTTGAACCTTTATATAAGGGCTTTCAACCATAAGATCATCCCTATATTGCTTACAGTGCTCTCCACAGTTCTTGGCCTTATTCCATTCCTGATGGATGGCCCATCCGAGGCGTTCTGGTTTGCCTTTGCAATTGGAACAATGGGCGGTCTGCTCTTCTCATTGATAGCATTGGTTATTATTATGCCTATATGGACCCCTCTTTTGAAGAAGGGAGAGAGAATATAGTTTGGTTAGAAGGAGGATTTGTGAAGGAAGGAGAATCCCCACAGTGGTGTAGTTCATACAACTCTGTGGGGATTCCCAATTTATATCCGGTCTCCAGTCTGGAGAGATGCACCTATACAATCATACCTTTAAGTTCGCAGCCGTTGTATTTGCCGTTCTCGATGGTATGCTGTCCGTTTACAATCACATGCTCAACACCTTTGCCGAATTGGTGAGGATTGCTGTAATCTGCAGTGTCAATAATTGTTTCAGGATTGAATATTACAATGTCAGCAGCATAGCCAGGGGTAATGAGACCTCTATCCTTCAAACCTATTCTTGAAGCAGGGAGCGCAGTACATTTGTAGATACCTGTAGCAAGGTCGCAGATCTTGTCTTCCCTGATATATTTGCCAAAGAATCTCTGGAATGTTCCGTAAGAGCGTGGATGAGGAATTGATGAACCGAGAGGGCCTTCAGGAGAGTATACGCTGCCGTCTGAAGCAGGCATTCCAAGTTCGTGGGCAAGGAACATCTTCACATTATCCTCAGTCATTGCAAAACCTGCCATCTGTACGCCAAGATTCTCAGAAATGAGCAGATGTCTGATCATTGGCCATGGATCCATACCAGAAATCTTGCAGCACTCCTCTATATTCTTTCCTGAGTACGCGGCATTTTCTGCATTTCTGCAGGCTGCTATAAGAACATTCTGAGGACCTCCGAGACGTTTTACCCTGCTCTCGGCATAGGCTCCTATCTTGTCACTCAATGTCTTGTTGTTCAATCTCTTCAAAATATCCTCATCTGAACCGTCTCTCAAATCCAAAGGAATGAATGATGTCAAACCTGTTGAAAAAGCAACGTATGGGTAGCGGTCAAAGGCAACATTTATACCCTCTTTACGTGCCTCTTCAATGATCTTGAGCATATTAGGACCTTTGTGCCAATTGGCTGCATTTTGGGCTTTAAGGTGAGAAATCTGCAATCGTACACCAGATTTGCGGGCAATGTCAATGGCCTCCATTATTGACTCTTCAACCCTGTCATCCTCATTTCTCATATGGATTGCAAAGAGGCCGTCATGTTTTGCAACAACTTTACACAACTCAACAATCTCTTCATTGGTAGCATAGGATCCCGGAGCATACTCAAGTCCGCATGACAGGCCAAGACTTCCCATCTCCATCTCTTTGTCAAGTATGCCACACATCTTTACAAGCTGTTCAGGAGTTGCTGCCACATTATTGTCTCCCACAACAGCAGAGCGCAACTGGCCCTGGCCGGTATAACTCTTGTAGTTTATGCCAATCTTCTTATCTTTCAATGCAGCGTAGAAGCCGTCAATATCTTGCCAGAAGGGGTATCCGAATCTTGACTGGCCTTGTTTTGACGCAAAATACTCATCTGAGTATGGGAATGGAGAGTCGCCGCAGTTGCCGCCTATATCGGTTGTTACACCCTGATATATACGGCTGTCACCAAGAGGTGCCTGTAAAAGGTTTGTGTCTGTATGTGTATGGATGTCAATGAATCCTGGAGAGACCGCCAATCCTTGTGCATCAATCAGTTTGTCGCAGCTCTTGCCAATCTTTCCAATTGCAGCAATTTTACCATCTCTGATTCCAATGCTGCCATTGATTGGAGCTTTGCCGTCTCCGCAGTAGATTACGCCATTTGCTATGATTGTATCAAACTGCTCTTTGGTTGTGCAGCCTGCAATGAAACTGCTCAACCCGCCACCGCCTATGATTGCAGCGCCGGAAACCATACCGGCAGCCATGGATGTTTTCAAGAAACCTCTTCTGGAGATCTTCTTGTCCTCCTTAATAATGCTGTCCAATGATTTTTCTTTACTCATAATGTATTGTTTTAAGTGTTGTTTTCAATCCTTTATACCGCTTCTCCACTCCATTGTTCCGTTGCTTTGCAGTCTGCCTGTTGCAGTATCATCTGGCACTCCCGACAATCATCTTTTTCAATCCGGGAGTCTCGTAGCTCTTCATGTTCTCCTGCTCGCCATAAATCAGCAGTGCCTCCATATTGGGAGTTGCCGCCAGAATCTGCTTTGCCTTTTCAAGACCTACAACCATGAAGTAGGTTGCATATCCGTCGGCTATGGTTGCATTTTCAGCGATTACGGTTGCACTCAGCAGTGTGTGCTGCACAGGACGGCCTGTTTCAGGATCAATGGTATGTGAATACTTTTGGCCCTCTTCACTTACATAAAATTTTCTGTAGTTGCCGGAAGTTACCAATCCTCTTCCCGACAGCTCTATCACAGCCTGAATCTCCTCTCCGGGAATAAAGTTGCCGTCCCTTGGAGCATCGATTCCGACTCTCCATTCTCTACCCTTGGCATTCACACCCTTGCAATAGATCTCGCCACCAATCTCAAGAAGATAGTTCTCAATGCCCATGCCATCAAACTGCCTGGCAAAGTAATCGGCAGTGTAGCCTTGGGCAATTGCATTGAAATTCAAAGTTATACGAGGATCTGATTTTACCAGGGTACTGTCGGTAGAGATGTGTACCTTCTCCATTCCGACAAATTGTTTTATGCTGTCAATTTTCTCTTGGGTTACCGGCACTTTGTTCTTGAAACCGAAACCCCAGATGTCAAACAGCGGTGCCGCAGATGCATCTACAGCACCATTGCTCTCTCCATATATCTGTTGGGCATAATTGAACACGTCGAGAAATATTTTGTTGAGCTTCGGATTCTCACCACGGTTGATCCGGGAGAGGATAGATGTGGTGTCATAACCCGAAACTGCCTTGTTGATCTGGTCGAAGTAGAGGACAATGTTCTCCTGAACAATTTTTTTAAGGCTGTCGGGATTATTGATATTGTCTGGAATAGAGTAGGTTATATGATATGTACTACCCTGCGCAAAACCGTCAACTGACAGATATTCAGCATTTTTTTTGCAGCATGAAGATAGCAGCACAATAAGAGTCAAAAGGGGAAATAGTGTTTTCATTTGGTGGCACGATTTTAGTACAAATGTAGAAAAAATATCAAAATGTTGTTTTACGTACAAAAAATATGCATTTTTGCACTTATTTTTTAAAATTCAGGATTGATGAAATTTGAAACAGAATCAATATTTTCTGTAGGTCTCAGAAGGTTGGGAAAAATCAGATTTATAGTATTTTGCAGTTTGGTGCTTTCAGTGATGCTCGGAGCGTGCAAGAAGGATGAAGAGGAGGAGTCAAAGCCATTTGTCAGTGGAGAGTTGTCTTATGCGCTTCCGGAGTACGCCCTTGTTGGCAAAACATTCGATTTGTATGCCATTGGAACACTTGATCCGAGCGATGTCTCCTATATGTGGACATCACAGTACCTGCTTGAAGATACAGTAAAGGGTTCATATTGCCAATTGACAATTCCGGATACACTCGGAACATTCAGTATAACTCTTACAGCGCAATATGAAGGTTACTACGACAAGACTGTAACCAAGTTTGTAACAGTCATCAACCCTGATATAAACTCCGGTTCATTGACAGGCATCTCATATCAGAAACCCTATACCTATGCTGTTGATGAGAGGGACGGCAAGCAGTATCCTGTAAGCAAAATAGGAAATCTCTACTGGTTTGCGAGAAATCTTGATTGGGATGGTGCAGGAAGTCCATATGTCAGGGCAGAGGCAATGGGCCCTATAACAGGAAGACTCTATACCTGGAGTGATGCTACCGGCGGAGTTGCCTCAAGTGGTTTGGGCAAAGGTCCTCAAGGGGCATGTCCTGAGGGATGGAGCGTTCCTACAAATGAGGATTGGGAGGATTTGGCCAATGCTCTTGATAATGGCAATGAGCACAAGTTTGATACAAACTGGTTGGATTTGGGTGAGATGCTGATGGTGGAGGCAAAGTTGAATGGCGTGAAGGTGTGGCCTTATACTCCTGATTGCACTCCTCAGAACAAGTTCTATTGGAATGCACTTCCTGGAGGCAACTGTACAAATGACTACAACCACTACAGCAACCTGCTCTCTTATGGTTTCTGGTGGAGTTCATGTGAGGCAAGCTCTTCAAATGCCTGGTACAGGTACATCTATTTTGCGCAGCCCCATTTTTATTTCAACTATACCGACAAAAACAGTTTCGGTGCCTCTGTGCGTTGCGTAAAGCTGGTTGAGAATGCAGAGGAATAGAAGTGGAGTATTTTTAAAGATTAAACTTAAATAAGTATATTATGAAAAAAGGTGTTGTAATATTGGTAGTTGTAGCGGTTGTTGCAATTGCTGTTTTTATGTGGGTTAAAGGTGCATACAATGGTATGGTAAAGGCCGACGAGGGTGTTCAGGCTGCATGGAGCCAGGTTGAGAATGTCTATCAGAGAAGGGCTGACCTTATCCCAAATCTGGTAGCTACAGTAAAAGGCTATGCTGCACATGAGTCAGAGACATTGGAGAGTGTTGTTGCAGCACGTGCCAAGGCTACACAGATGACTGTTGATGCAGAGAATCTTACCCCTGAGGCTCTTGCAAAATATCAGAAAGCTCAGGGTGAGTTGGGTTCTGCACTTGGCAGATTGCTTATGATTCAGGAGAATTATCCCGACCTTAAGGCAAATGAGAATTTCCGTGATCTTCAGTCTCAGCTTGAGGGTACCGAGAACCGTATAACAGTTGAGCGTCAGAAATTCAATGAGACAGCCCGTGCGTACAATACAATGATACGTCAGTTCCCTAAGAATATCTTTGCGGGAATGTTCGGTTTTGAAAAGAAACCTTACTTTGAGGCTGACGAGTCTGCAATGACTGCTCCTAAGGTGGAGTTTTAGTATCTCCCGACAAGGATATGAAACCGTTATTGTCAAAGGAGGAGCAACAGAAGATTGTTGCTGCAATTGAGGAGGCGGAACTCAATACCTCCGGAGAGATTCGTGTGCATATAGAGTCGAAATGTAAAGGTGATGCCGTGGCGCGTGCGATCTGTCTCTTCAATTATCTGAAGATGTATAGGACGCAACAGCGTAACGGCGTTCTTGTTTATGTGGCACATGAGAGCAGGAAACTTGCAATCATTGGAGATGTCGGCATCAATCAGAGAGTGCCTGCAGATTTCTGGAATGGTATAAAGGAGAAGATGGTCAAGGAGTTTGCCGCAGGCAATTTCGTAGTCGGAATTGCAGAGGCTGTGCGCTCTGTTGGAGCCTCATTGAAGGAGTTTTTCCCATATCAGTCAGATGATGTCAATGAGCAGCCCAATGAAATTTCTTTTGGCGAATAAATTGA
The DNA here is from genome assembly GCA_017398125.1 of Bacteroidales bacterium. Taxonomy (GTDB): domain Bacteria; phylum Bacteroidota; class Bacteroidia; order Bacteroidales; family UBA932; genus Egerieousia. The sequence continues at coordinate 15,692 of JAFQHE010000004.1, read as the reverse complement.
TGAACAGATGCTCTGCACTTTGCAGATTTTGATTTGAATTGTAAATATGCTGTAATTATGTTGAGGTGTATTGATATGAAACATTGCGGTAAAATGAGTGGCGCGTCACTATGGTTCAAGGGTATTGTGTTGCCGTTTGTTATGGTGCTTTTTCTGATGCTCACCCAATCCGGCGGCTTGTCAGCCCAAGTTCCGCCCCGTCCGCAGCCGCAACGTCTTGTGAACGATTTGGCCGATATATTTTCGTCGTCACAGGAGGAGCGTATGGAGCAGACTCTTGTGGCGTTTGCCGATTCAACTTCAAACCAAATTGCAGTAGTTTCAGTTCCTGATCTTTATGGTATGGACAAGGCCCAACTGGCCTTTCAGATAGGTGAGGAGTGGGGTGTTGGCCAGCAGAAGTTTGACAACGGAGTTGTCATTCTGGTAAAACCCAAAGTGGGTAATTCTCGTGGAGAGGTCTTTATTGCAACAGGATATGGTCTTGAGGGTGTGCTGACAGATGCTGTGTGCCGACGCATAATTGAGCAGTATATGATTCCGGCTTTCCAGGCGAATGATTATTATGCCGGTGTGGAAAATGCCCTTAATGTAATTTTGCCGCTTGCCGCCGGCGAGATCTCAACAGATGAGTTCGCATCAGGTGATGGCTCGGAAAGTGTAATTGCTTCAGTGTTCTTTCTTCTCTTCATATTTATAATCTTTGTAGCTCTTTTTAAGTCAGGCGGAAATAACAGACCCCAGAATATGGGAGGTGGAAATCGCAAGGGATTATCTGCGGCAGACCTTATAATGTTGAGCATTTTGAGCAACAATTCAAACTCCCGTGGTTCAGACGGATGGGGCGGCTCGTCCGGAGGCTTCGGAGGCGGCTTTGGCGGAGGCGGTTTTGGCGGCTTTGGCGGAGGCGGTTTCGGAGGCGGTGGTGCCGGCGGTTCATGGTAGTTGCCGGTACGCAATAAAGGCTTTGTAATATTCTGATATTAAGGGTTTCTGTTCTTTTTATGCCGCAACATAAAAGAGTCGGGTGGATTAATCTCTGGGAAGATTTTATATCTCTGAAAAGATTATGTATCTTTGAAAAGATTAAATAATTCTATTTACAAAGGTTAATTGATGCCATTTATGTTGCACAGAATTTTAAGATCCCTATTTTATTCATTGGCCCTGTTTGCGGTCATTATCTCTTTTGCAGCCTGTTCGGGCAGCAATGAAAATATTGGTGGAGTTAAGGTCATTCCAATCGGAGAGACGCTTGAAGGCAGTCATAAGTTTGCAAAGATGAGTGACTATTTTTCGGGGATTGACTATATTCCTTTGCAGACCGATTCAATCTGTATGTTGGGAAATGGTTACAAGCTCGGCTTCCCGGGTGATAACATTGTCATTGCAGATGCTGTCAGCCGCAGATGTATGCTGTTTGGTAAAGATGGCAGTTTTAAAGGTTTTGTGGGGGATCTTGGAAATGCAAATGGTGAGTACAGTATTTTTATGGACTTATCTGTAAATCCGTTTAATGGTGAGATTGGTGTATATGATTTCAGAAAGGTAGTCGTATATGACAGAAACGGCAATTTTGTGAGGAATGTCGTTTGTGGTGATATGGCCTCTGAAAGGGGATTCTTTTTGGCATCAGTAGAGTTGTTTGACAAGTATTATGTAATGAATGGATGCGATTACTATAACGATGACGCATACTCCATTTTTATTGATGAGAATGTTAATATTGTGCATATAGACGGGCAGATTGCAGAGCCGGACAATCTTTCAAATGAAAGGCCGCCTATGCCTCTTGGTGGAAGAGATGCTGCAAAAGCCTATATTTTTGATAATGAATTGTATATTCTGAGCAAGAGAGCCGATACAATATTCTCATACAATAATTCACTACAAAAGACACCGAGGTATATATTGGATTATGGCAAGTTTGTGGGCGAGAAAAGAGTGGCAATTAATGGAGTACGAACTTATGAGTCTGATAATATACTCCTTTTCGGTCTCTTTACATTCTCAAACAGGTTTGCGTTCATGCATGAGTACAAATTGACAATGTGCTACATGGTCTATAACAAGAGGAGCGGCAAAACAGAGATAATTCCGTATGATGTATCTGCCGGAAAATATGGTTTTGAGAATGATATTGATGGCAGTGGAATGAGTTTCTTGCCGATGGCCGTAGAGGGTAATGCCATGTATCAGGTTGTAGACTCCTACCGTTTCATTGAGTGTGCAGAGCGTTCAAACTCCGCAAAGATGAAAGCGGTTGCCGCAACTCTTACAGACGAGAGCAATCCGGTACTGGTCAAGGCTGTTTTGAAATAGGAGCAGGGAGATCAGATGGTCTCTTCTTCGCCCTTCTCTTCAAATGCTTTCACAATTTTTGAAACAAGGGGGTGACGAACGATGTCCTCTTTTGTAAAGTTGATGAATGCTATGCCCTTTATGTTCTTGAGTATATGCATCCCCTTTACAAGTCCCGAATCTGATTTGCTTGGAAGGTCAACCTGGGAAGCATCTCCTGTTACAATGAACTTGGCATTGTTGCCCATTCGGGTAAGGAACATTTTTAACTGTCCGAGGCTTGTGTTCTGTGCCTCATCAAGTATCACAAATGCGCTCTCCAGTGTGCGTCCGCGCATATAGGCAAGCGGTGCAATCTGAATTGTACCCTCTTCCATGAGCAGTTTCAGTTTCTGGGGAGGAATCATATCCATAAGTGCATCGTAGAGCGGCTGCAAATATGGGTCAAGCTTCTCTTTAAGGTCGCCTGGCAGAAATCCGAGGCGTTCTCCCGCCTCAACAGCCGGACGTGTAAGTATTAGTTTCTTTACCTCCCTGTTCTTGAGGGCCCTCACAGCAAGGGCAATGGCTGTATATGTCTTTCCTGTTCCTGCAGGGCCGAGTGCAAATATAAGGTCATGCTTGTAGTACTCTGCAACAAGTTTCTTCTGGTTCTTTGTGCGTGCGCGTACAATCTTTCCGTCGTTGCCGTAGACGATGATGTCGCTGTTGGAGGCGTTGTTGTTGGAGTAGCCTACAAGACCGTCGGGAGTCATTTCAAGATTGCCTTTCATTGTACTCAAAGCCTCGCCTTCGGTATTGCTGTCTTTGTCAAAGAGAGAATCAATGTCATCTATGTTCAGGTTGCGTTTCTTGAACCTTTTGGAAATCAAGGCTTCTATGGCTGATTCAAACTGCGCAATCTCCTTCTGGGTTCCTTTCAAGGTAATGACGTTGCCTCGTGCAATCACTTTAAGTTTGGGAAAGTAACCGCCCAGGCGGTTAAGCAGTTTGTCATTAACTCCAAAAATTTCAACAGGATCAATCTCCTGCAATTCAATCTTCTTTTCAGCCATAAATAATTCAGTTTATCAATTCAATATGAATATACCCATCCGTTTTCAAAAGGTTACATTTATCTGATGACCTTTACGGGTTTGAGGGTGCGAATATACTCAAATGTATTTACCATCCGTCTGTAATGTGTGTTATTTTTTATATTCGGATGCTCATCCATTATTGCAGGATGCTCCCCTTTTGTGGCAGAATCATACCCATCCCCAGCATTTGCCCCTGTATTTGCTTGGAAGAGTCCATTGCTATTTCCAATCATATCTTCAATTGGTACAACAGTATAGTGCGGCTCAAGTTCGCCCTTCCTGAAGCACCACAAGTATCTCCATTCTGGTCCCGACAGAGTGATCTCCCCACTCAAAATGTTCTTGACTATTACAACATCTACCATCATTCCCATTTGGGTGTAATGCGGATCGCTCTGGTTGGATATATAGTTGCCCAATGAGTAGAAAACCATCTTTTCAACCTCTCCGTAGCGGCGCGGATGGTGGCTTCCTGTAAGGTAAATTTCAGCACTTTGCGGAACATGCGGATGGCTGCCTATTATCACCTTTACCCCCTCCCTGAATAGCATGGAACTCCATTCGCGCTGTACACTTGAAGGTTGCAGCTGGTATTCATTGCCCCAATGTGGCATTGCAATTATCATTTGGGCACCCCTCTCCCTGGCTCTGCTTATTGCCTTTTTCACCTTCACTGAGTCCATTCTGTTCACGATATAAGGTTCTGGTGTGCGGAAACCGTTGGTGCCGTATGTGAAATTTATAAATGCAATCTTCACACCTTTGTACTCCATAATCAGCGGGTTTCCCAAACTCTCCGAGCAACTGTCCCTGTAGACCCCCGTATATGGAACACCCAGAGAGTCATAAATGTTCAGACTCTTTTCAAGACCTCTTTCCCCTTTGTCAAGAATATGGTTGTTTGCAAGGAGAAAAAGGTCAATTCCACTCTCCTTTGCCTGGTGGGCTATGGCAGATGGTGCTGAAAACTGCGGATAACCGGTGTATGGCAGGGAACCAAGGGTAAATTCCATATTGGCAACAGCGATGTCGGCATCCTTTAGGAACTTCTCTGTATAACTGAATGCACTTTTATAATCGTAGGAGTTGCCGTCTGACGGATCTTTCCCCGGAATGAGTGCATCCCTGATCTGTCCGCCATGCTGCATAATATCCCCGATAAAGGTAATTTTTATGGTATCATACATCTTAATCAGCTCCTTTGGCCATGCAGGTATTTTCGGGACTATTTCTGTACCGGGACTGAGCGAAATGGGCTTATGCTCAGGAGTCATCTTCTGGGCATACAGACCTGTGGCTGCCAAAGTTAGCAACGCAAGGAGAAATGCGGGAATATGACAGGGCCTATTCATTTGCAGGGGTTGGAACTGTGCCTGGACTGCTTTGTATTGTATTTTGGGATATTATCTGTATATCCTTGATGTTGAGCCTTACAGTTAGCCATTGTCTGATTTTTGCAATGTCAGACGATGATAATCTCTCTTTGGATTCCACAACAGCAATATATTTTTCAGAAGAGTCGGCTCCGGCTATTCTCTTGCCTTTGGTAAGCGTCAATGCTGTAATGTCAGGGTACTGTGTCAAAAGCTCTTTGGAGATCTGACTGTATGGAAGCTCTCCTTGCCTGTAGCTCTTGAGCTCCTCTTCCATCTTGGAAATCAGCTCCTCGCGTTTGCGCAACTGCTGTTCATTCTGTTCAAAAATACTCTTTACAAAATCATTTTCATTGATGCTCTCCGGAACGAATGTGCTGTTCTGGTTAATTACAAGCTGGTCACTGTCAATGCCATAAGCCTTCAGGTTCTCATGTAGCTTGTTTATGTGTCCCTGGTTCAAGGCTTCACCTGCAATTGATACCTGTATGGATGATTTCCGTCCGTGGTGGGAGATTTTATGGTCATATATGTAGCTGTTGCCGATAGTTTTGTTCTCAGCAATGAAGCGTTTCGCAGCCTGGTTGAATTTGTTCTCCTGAATGACGGTAACTGCGGAATAGATACTTGGAAGTATAAGTATGATTGTAAAGACTGTTATTATTCTGTGTACCTTCTTCTGCTTTATGGGATCAGAGAATTTAACAAGCGGGAATTTAAGATACCTGATCATAAGGAATGATGCCAGGGCAATGAATACCGAGTTGATGAAGTAGAGGTACCCTGCGCCCAAAAAGAAAGTAATGTTTCCGTTGGCAACTCCGTAACCGGCAGTACATAGTGGAGGCATAAGGGCGGTTGCAATTGCCGCACCGGCTATAACGGTCCCCTTGTCCTTTTTACATACCTCAGTAATTACTGCAAGACCGCCGAAAAATGCGATGAATACATCATATATTGTGGGGTTTGTCCTTGCCAGCAATTCTGTCGGTTCATCCATTGAGAGTGGCGTGATGAGAAAATAAGCGGTAGATGTTATAACGCTTATAAGGGTCATTATAAGAAGGTTCTTGAAGGATTTCCTCAGAAGGTCTGTATCATTTATTCCAAGAGCAAGTCCGATTCCCATGATCGGGCCCATCAGTGGAGAGATCAACATGGCTCCAATAACAACAGGTATGGAGTTTACATTTAGGCCCACACTCGCTATTACAGTAGCAAATATGAGAATCCATACATTACTTCCCCTGAACTCAATGTTTGAAGTTATCTGATTTTTGGCCGACTGTATGTCAATGCTGTCAGAAAAGTTGACTATATTCTTGAACTGCTGTATAAAAGAACTCATATTCTTTGTTTTTTAGAAAGTGTTAAGTAATATTCTGTAAATATAGCATATTTGGGGCCAAAATGATAAACTTTTGTTTGCAGTCAAGGTGTTTTGTAGAAAATTTATTACATTTGTATCTGATACAGTGTGCTTTTTTATCAAGGGGTTATTGGCCCAAAAAATGAAGTTTATGAGTATTAAAAATAGAGCCAAAAGGCTGGAATATGCGCTCTTAGCCCTTGCTATGCTCTTTATCTTGAGCGGATGTGACTGGGTCAAGAGTCAGTTGGGTATGGCAACTTCCGAGGATATTGCAAGGATTAGGCTTGAATTGGAGCAACAGGCCATAAGGGAGAAGCAAATAAGGGATTCAATTGAGATGGCAAGGCTTGATTCCATAAGGGTTGCGCAGGAGCAGCAGAGCTTGCCGTATGCCAAACTGGACAAGCAGTTCTATGTGGTTTTGGGTAGCTTCAAGAAGGATTTCAATGCAGAGAATATGGTAAATGCTTTGAACGGAGCAGGTTACTCACCTGTAAGGATCGCCCTTAAGAATGGGTTCGATATGGTTGCAGCTGTAGGATGCAATACACTGCAGGAGGCTTGTGGGGAGCTTAAAAAAATTGAGGACAATGATTTGTGCCCATACGATGTGTGGATTTACAATATTGCACAAGGGCTGCATGAGTAGGAGTGGCAGGGAAGCAAAATAGTGTCGGGATAGAATTGGAAATAACTAAAACAGATACAATTAATAAAACAAAAAACAATTTAAGATATGAAAACAACCGCTTTTACCCAGAAACACATTGATTTGGGTGCTAAAATGGTAGAATTTGCAGGCTATAATATGCCTGTGGAGTATGTTGGTATCAAAGACGAGCATATTGCAGTCAGAGAGAATGTAGGTGTATTTGATGTGTCACATATGGGTGAATTTTGGGTAAAGGGTCCGAATGCCTTGAAGTTTGTTCAGTATGTTACTTCAAATGATGCTTCTGTTCTTGTTCCGGGTAAGGTGCAATACTCTTGTTTCCCTAATGGAAAGGGCGGTATTGTGGATGACCTTTTGGTTTATTGCATCGATCCTGAGACCTATTTCTTGGTTGTGAATGCAGCTAACATAGAGAAAGACTGGAACCATCTTGTTGAGATTGCACCTAAATTTGACATTACTCCTGGCAAGGAGCTTTACAATGCCTCTGATGAGATCTGCCAGTTGGCTATCCAGGGCCCTAATGCACTTAAAATCATGCAGAGAATTTGCGACCAGCCGGTTGAGGATATGGAGTACTATACTTTCAAGAAATTGAATTGTGCAGGCATTGAGAATGCAATCTTCTCAACTACCGGTTATACAGGTGCCGGCGGATGTGAGGTTTATGTGGCAAATGAGGATGCTGAGAAGCTTTGGAAAGGTGTATTTGAGGCTGGTGCTCCTGAGGGTATCCGCCCTATAGGTTTGGGTGCAAGAGATACCTTGCGTCTTGAGATGGGCTTCTGCTTGTATGGTAATGATATTGATGATACAACATCTCCACTTGAGGCTGGTTTGGGTTGGATTACCAAGTTCAATGATGTTAAAGGTGATTTTCTTGACAAAGATTATATGCTCAAACAGAAGGCTGACGGCTTGACTCGCAGATTGTGCGGTTTTGAGATGGTTGACAAGGGTATTGCACGCCATGGTTATGAGGTTTGCGATGCAGAGGGTAATGTAATAGGCTTTGTAACTTCAGGAACAATGTCTCCAAGCACAGGAAAGGCTATAGGTATGGCTTATGTTGCAGCCCCTTTATACAAAGCAGATTCTGAGATCTATATCAAAGTAAGAGCAAAACTTTTGAAAGCTGTTGTAGTCAAGACCCCTTTCTATAAGAAATAATTTGAACAGATAGATACTTGACCGGTTATGGTTCAGGAAGGTCTGCCGGACGCAAGTGTGGCAGACCTTTTTGTAATTGGAGATGGTGGTCAAGCAGTTGGTGGCAATGTTCCCATAACTGTCGGGAGACTGTCATGTATTTGTAAGGTAATAGTAATTTGTAATGGAAATGAAGGAGAATGAACTTTTTGATTGGGCCGCAAAGTGCGGTTTTGCCGTTACAATCTGTGACTGTAACGCAACAGTCATATATATGAATGAAAAATCAAAGGCCACTTTTGCAAAGTATGGCAACATTATTGGTAGTAGTCTCAAGAACTGCCACTCGTCAAAATCTTGGGAGATGATACAGAAACTGCTCTCAACAGGCAGCAGCAATTCATACACAATAACCAAGAACGGTGTAAACAAACTTATACACCAGACTCCTTGGTTTACAGAGAGTATGGCAAAGGGCATTGCTCTTCCCGACGGACGTGTGGTAGGAGGCCTGGTGGAGTTGTCAATCGAGTTGCCTGCAGATATGCCCCACTACAACAGGGATGCGCAGTAGTCTGAGTTGCAATTTGCTACCCTGTGGGGCGGTATGGTTTTACAAATAAGTTACTGATTTAAAAAAAGAGAATATGGGAAAGTTTAGATTTGAGCACAACAATATTAATGTAAGAGATCTTGACAAGAGCCTGAAATTCTATGAAGAGGCTCTGGAACTTAAAGAGAGCAGAAGAATAGAGGCAGAGGATGGCTCTTTTATTATTGTATATTTGTCGGATGGTCAAACCGGACATCTTCTTGAACTTACATGGTTGAGGGATTGGGATAGAGCCTACAATTTGGGCGACAATGAATTCCACCTTGCTTTCAGGGTAGATGATTTTGATGCGGCGCATGAACTTCACAGCAAGATGGGCTGCATCTGCTTTGAGAATCCTGCTATGGGTATTTATTTCATCAATGACCCCGACGGTTATTGGTTGGAGGTTATGCCGGTAAGACATAACCTGTAATGGAGTCAGTGCAATTTTAAAAATAGAACAGATACGGAATGGAAATAGTGAAGAGCCTTCTGAAAAGATTGGCTATTTTGGCTGTTGTTGTATGCGGCTGCGTAACGGTTGTATCTGCCCAGTTTATGCAGGGCAGGGCAAACGGACTGGAGAAGGATATTGAGCGCCATGTGAAATTTATAACGGCAGATTCTCTGCTGGGACGTCTTGCGGGCTCATCAGGTGAACTGAAAGTTGCAAATTATATTTATGATCAGCTGGAGGCGGCAGGCGTTACAATGCTGACACCTCGTGACGGTGAGGATTTCTATATGGCCGGAACTTCAGAGGAGGGCTTTCCTTTTAGGGATACCATCCATTCGCGCAATATAATAGGTCTTGTACCAGGTTATGACAGCCAATTGCGGAAAGAGTATGTTGTGATTGGTGCGCATATTGACCATCTGGGAGTAAACCGTATAAGTGTCAATGGCCAGGAGCAGTTGCAGATTTATAGCGGTGCCGATGACAATGCTTCGGGCGTGGCAACCCTTATAGAACTTGCCAAGGAGATTGCTGCAAACAGGTTCCTATTCCGCAGGTCAGTAATATTTGCATTCTTTGGTGCGGAGGAGTTGGGAATGGCCGGCAGCTGGTATTTTCTTAACCGTTCATTCAGTGATGTGTCGGATATTGCCATGATGATAAACCTTGATATGATAGGCCGCAGTGACGGGGAGAACAGGTTTCAGATCTTTACAGGCGTAAGCAATCTTGAACTCAATACCATTGTGAACAATCTCAAGATGCGCCAGGCAAGCATTCAGCCGGTACTGTCGGGAACAGACTATTTTCCTTCTGACCACAGAATGTTTTATGAGAAGGGTATTCCTATTGCCCTCTTTACCACTGGCGTACATAGGGATTACCATACACCGAGAGATACTTACAGCAAGTTGGACTATACCCAGATGGAGCAGATTGCTGAATTTGCCTTTGCTTTGGCAAACAGTGTGGCAAACAGAGATAAAAGGTTATCTGTGGGCATAACTTCGCACGAAGGTGCTACGGATGAGGATACATACTATACCCAGAAGGATGTTGACAAGCCTGCCCAGTTCCTTCATGGAGATGAGGTGCAGTTTCTCAAGAAGTGGGTATATCCTTACATAAAGTATCCCGACAGTGCGATAAGGGCAGGAGAGGTAGGCCGTGTATATGCAGAGTTTATAATAGAGAAAGATGGTCGGGTGACCAATGTTGTGATAACCAGAGGAGTAAGCAATGAACTTGATGATGAGGTGGTCAAGGTTATCTCTGCATCTCCAAAATGGAAGGCTGCCAAATTGAGAGGCCAGAATGTAAGGGTGAAAACTTCTGTGGCTGTTGATTTTAAATTATCTAAGAATGGTGAGTTCGGAATAAAGAAGTAGAGAGATTTTTTTATAAATTTGCGGGTTGTTAAAATAAAGCTGAAATGGAGTACAATTTTTTAGAAATTGAGAAGAAGTGGCAGTCATTCTGGGCAGCCAACAAGACTTTTGAAGTAAAGGCAGATTCTTCAAAACCAAAATATTATGTGTTGGACATGTTCCCTTATCCGTCGGGAGCCGGTCTGCATGTGGGCCATCCTCTAGGATATATAGCAAGTGATATTTACAGCAGATACAAAAGATTGAAAGGTTTCAACGTCCTTCATCCAATGGGTTATGATGCATTTGGTCTTCCTGCTGAGCAGTATGCTATCCAGACAGGCCAACATCCTGCAAAAACAACAGAAAACAATATCAACAGATATAGGGAGCAGTTGGACAGAATAGGTTTCTCATTTGACTGGAGCCGTGAGGTGCGCACTTGTGAACCTGGTTACTACAAATGGACCCAGTGGGCATTCCTTGAGATGTTCAACCACTACTACAACAATGATACATGTAAGGCCGAGCCTATAGCTGAGCTTGTTGCCAAATTTGAGAATGAGGGCAATGCCGCCATCAATGCAGCATGTGGAGATGTTGAGAAGTTTACTGCACAGGAGTGGAAATCGTTTGATGAGAAGAAACAGAGCGACATTCTGATGCAGTACAGAATTGCATATCAGGGCGAGACTGCTGTAAACTGGTGTGCAAAGCTGGGAACAGTATTGGCAAATGATGAAGTCAAAGAGGGTTTGTCTGTACGTGGAGGATACCCTGTTGAGCAGAAGATGATGAAGCAGTGGCAGTTGAGAGTTTCTGCCTATGCTGAGAGACTGCTTGTTGACCTTGATGAACTGCAATGGACAGACTCCTTGAAAGATATGCAGAAGAACTGGATCGGAAAATCCCAGGGTGCAGAGATGGTCTTCAAAGTAGGTGATTATGACATGACAATCTTTACAACCCGTGCAGATACTGTATTTGGTGTGACCTTTATGGTACTTGCACCTGAGAGCGAGTGGGTTGATAAACTTACAACTCCTGAGCAGAGAGAGGCTGTAGATGCATATCTCAAGGAGGCAAAGAAGAAGACCGAGCGTGAGAGAATGACTGAAACCCGTAAGGTTACAGGTGTATTTACTGGTTCTTATGCAATAAATCCTCTTACTGGAGATAAAGTTCCTGTATGGATCAGCGAGTATGTGCTTGCAGGTTATGGTACCGGTGCAATTATGGCTGTACCTGCGCATGACAGCAGAGACTATGCTTTTGCAAAACAGTTCAATTTGCCTATCATTCCTTTGATTGAGGGATGTGATGTCAGCCAGGAGAGTTTTGATGCAAAAGAGGGTATAATGTGCAACTCGGGCTTCCTTAACGGTATGAGTGTGAAGGAGGCGATTCCTGCAGCAATTGATTATGTCGAGAAGCACGGTATTGGCCGCAGAAAGATAAATTACAGATTGAGGGATGCAATTTTCTCACGTCAAAGGTATTGGGGTGAGCCGTTCCCTATCTACTACAAGGATGGAATAGCAACTCCTATTCCTCTTGAGGAGCTGCCTCTTCAGTTGCCTGAGGTTGACAAGTTCCTTCCAACCGAAACTGGTGAACCGCCATTGGCAAGGGCAGAGAACTGGACATACAAGGGCTATCCTATTGAGACAAGCACAATGCCGGGTTTTGCCGGTAGTAGTGCCTACTATTTGAGATATATGGATCCTCAGAACGACAATGCCCTTGTAAGCAGTGAGGCTGACGGATACTGGAGAAATGTCGACCTTTACATCGGTGGTACTGAGCATGCTACAGGTCACCTTATCTATTCGCGTTTCTGGAACAAATTCCTTTTTGACCTTGGTTATGTTGTGGAGAAGGAGCCGTTCAAGAAACTTATCAACCAGGGTATGATCCAGGGCCGTTCAAATTTTGTATACAGAATCAAGAATACAAATACTTTTGTTTCATACGGACTTAAAGACCAGTATGATACAACAGAGATCCATGTGGATGTAAACATTGTGAACAACGACCGTCTTGACATTGAAGCTTTCAGAAACTGGATGCCTGACTATGCAACAGCAGAGTTCGTTCTTGAGAATGGAGAGTATATCTGCGGATATGCAGTTGAGAAGATGAGCAAGAGTATGTTCAATGTTGTAAATCCCGACAATATCTGCAATTCGTATGGTGCAGACACCTTGCGTCTGTATGAGATGTTCCTTGGTCCATTGGAGCAGTCAAAACCTTGGGATACCAAGGGTATTGACGGTGTCAACCGTTTCTTGAAGAGACTTTGGAAGATGTTCTTCGATGCGGAGGGCAATCTTGCAGTAGTGGATGCAGAACCGTCGGCGGCAGAGTTGAAGGCGTTGCACAAACTTATCAAGAAAGTTGGCGATGACATTGAGTCATTCTCATTCAATACATCTGTAAGTGCCTTTATGATTGCCATGAATGAACTTCAGGATCTTAAATCGCGCAACAGACAGATCCTTGAGAGTGTGATTATCCTGTTGTCTCCATTTGCACCTCACATTACAGAGGAGCTATGGAGTCTGCTTGGCCACAAGGAGAGTATCTCTTTTGCAAGCTTCCCTGAGTATGTTGAGGCTTATACAATTGAGAATACATTTGAATATCCTGTGTCATTCAATGGCAAGATGAGATTCAAACTTGAGCTGTCGAAGAGTCTCTCTCCTAAAGAGGTGGAGGAGGCTGTAAGGGCCAATGAGAATACAGAAAAGTATCTTGCAGGAAAACCAATCAAAAAGGTGATTGTTGTTCCTTCAAAGATTATCAACATTGTCTGCTAAACTTTACTGAATTTAAACTTAAATATGAAACTCTATGGCACTAAGTAAAATTTTAAAAATTTTCAAAACATATTCTATCCTTACTGTTGGCGTATTTCTATACGCCTTCAGTTGGATAGCATTCATTATACCTAAGGGTATTGCCGGAGGTGGTGTGACCGGTATATCATCAATTATATATTATGCTACAAACGAACTTATCCCAATTTCGCTCTCCTATCTTGTAATCAATATAGTGTTGCTTGCCGGAGGAACAATGATTTTGGGAAAAGGCTTTGGCTTCAAGACCATTTACTGTATTTTGTGCGCCTCGTTTATGTTTGAGGTACTTCCTCAGTTTGAGTGGATTACAAGCCTTTCCGATATTCCTGACAAATTTATCAACGCCATTATAGGTGGTGGTATATCGGCTTTTGGTATAGCGGCCATATTCATGCAGGGTGGCAGTACAGGCGGTACAGACATCATAGCAATAGTCTTGTCAAAATACCGGGACAACTCTCCGGGCAAGATATTCATGTATTGTGACCTTATAATCATAGGATCAATCTACTTCCTTCCAGGCAAGGGATTGCAGGATATAGTTTATGGTTATGTTGTGATGGTTTCCTTTACATATCTGCTTGACCAGTTGCTTACCGGATCAAAACAATCTGTACAGATAATCATCTTCTCTTCAAAATACAAGGAGATAGGTGATATGCTCACCACTGAGATGAACAGGGGTGTTACAGCTCTCAACTCTGTAGGCTGGTACTCAAAACAGGATGGCAAAGTGCTTATAGTGATTGCCAGAAAATCACAGTTGCCTCAGATTACTGCAGGTATCAAGGAGGTAGACAACAGGGCATTTATATCTGTATGTTCGGCTATGGGCGTTTATGGTGAAGGCTTCGATGTCGTGAAATCAAAGAAGAATAAAAAAGGTGGCATAATGAAGTTTATTCAGGAGTAACCGAAATTTGAAATGAAATTTGATTTTAAGAGTTTATTGGGTGGTATAAAGACCTATTTGATCATTACGATAGGTCTTTTGTGTTATGCATTGGGATGGGATGTCTTCCTTATTCCAAATGGAATGGTGGGCGGTGGAGTTACAGGTATTGCAGCTGTCCTTCTATATGCATTCAACATTCCTGTCAGTGTTTCATTCTTTGTAATAAACCTTGTACTGCTTCTCATAGCTCTCAAGGTCTTGGGTAAGGGATTTGGCCTTAAGACTGTTTACGCTATTGTGGTGACTTCCATATTCTTTGAGTTGTTGCCGATCTATTTGTCAGAGACATTTATCCAGGAGGTGGCAATAAGCAACGGTAAATTGCTTTGTGCAATCTTTGGAGGTGTGGTTTCAGGACTGGGTATAGGATTGTGCTTTTCACAGGGTGGCAGTACGGGCGGTACTGATATTGTAGCACTTATGATTACCAAGTACAGAAACATATCTGCAGGAAAAATCATTCTTATCATAGATATTTTCATTATTGCTTCATCATTGCTACTTCCGGCTAAGGAGATCCATGATGCTGCAGGCAATTTGATTGGAACAGAGAGTACCGGTATGAGATTGGCAACAGTCCTTTATGGTTACATTCTCATTATGGCCTGCAGTTATACCATTGATCTGTTTGTGTCGGGAACAAAACAGTCTCTTCAGGTTTTCATATTTTCAAAAAAATATGGGGATATTGCAGATTCCATCATTTCAGATATAGGAAGAGGTGTAACGCTCATTGATGCGCAGGGATGGTATACAAAACAGGAGAGCAAGATAGTGATGGTTGTAGTAAGAAAAACAGATATCAATATGATTTACAAGATTGTGAAATCTATTGATAAGGATGCTTTTATGTCTGTAGGTAGTGTTACAGGTGTGTACGGTAAGGGTTTTGATCAAATTAAAAAATAATTTTCCAAAAATTAATCCCGAGAAAAATTTATAATTAGATAAATCTTTTCTCGGGGTTCTGTAAGGTGTTGAACATTAGCTTGTTGGTTTGTAATTTTGTCCGGCAAAATCTCAAGCTATGAATATGTTGCATATTACCGGAACATTTTCGGATGTTACAATTGTTGGGCTTTTATCAATTTATGCCTCCACATTTCTTTATCTGATTTATCTTAAGTTCAAGGATACAAATGGCAGTCGCCGCACGATTGAACCTATGGCGGCTGTAATTTCATTACTGCTTGTATCATTGCTGCAGATGGTAATTCCACTTTTGGAGAATCCAATTTCTGGTGGAATGCCTCCATTGGTATTGCTTCCAATAAAACTGTTTATACTCACACTGGTTCTGGTAATTCCTCTTCTTCAAACATCAGGTCTGCTTGATCAGAGACGGGGGCTTTTTATATGGCATCTGTGCCGGCTCCACTTTGCCATACTTGCCCTTGATCTTCTTTGTGCGGCAGGTATACTTACGGCAGATTTGCACTCTTCATTGGTGTTGTGGATGATGGCTTGTATTCTCCTGCTTTTGCTGATAAAGTTTTTCAGAATCTGCATT
>JAFQHE010000015.1 GCA_017398125.1 Bacteroidales bacterium | reverse complement strand
TATATGGAACACTCAGGGATAAATTTTGTTATTGTATTACAAATGATATATATTTGCAATTAAAAGTATTATAACAATGGGAACAACAGTAGCAGCTAAGAGAGTAACAACTTTCCGTTTAAGTGAGGATTTGTTGGAGAGGCTTAAGGTTCTTGCCAAGAGGGAGAACAGGAGCCTGAATAATTTTGTGGAGTACACCCTTATGGAGGTTGCTTATAATGAACCTAACGAGGAAACATTGGCTGCCATGAAGGAGGCAGCAAGCGGTGCGGAACTTGAGACTTTAGATGTGGATAATTTCAGGAGCTTCGTTAAATCCTTATGAAAACTATAAAACTGACCAGCCAATTTAAGAAGGACTTGAAGAGATACCAGAACAATCCACGTAAGATGGATAGTTTGGAGAGAGTGATTAAGTTGTTGCATGAAACAGGAACAGTACCCAATGAATATAAGCCACATCTTTTGATAGGCAACTATAAAGGATTTATGGAGTGCCATATAGAGAATGATTTTTTGCTCATATGGTTTGATGAGGAGGCTGATATTATAAAGTTGGTCAGGTTGGGGTCCCATTCTGAATTATTTAAGAAGTGATTTTTATATTTAAAGTACTTAGACTACATCAGTTGGTTAGTAGCACCTGACTCATAATCAGGGGGTCGCTGGTTCAAGCCCAGCTGGGACCACTTAAATGAGCAACAAAAAGCCTTGCAGAAATGCAGGGCTTTTTTTGTGTTTATTGTCAATAATTATTAAATTTGTTACCATTACTAACATTTAAAATTTAGCCTATGAAAAAGTTATTTTTATTCGTTCTGATGACTGTTTTTGTCATTGGTTCAGCTGATGCCCAACTTAGAAATTTAGGCGATAAGCTAAAAAGAGGCATAAATGCCGCTACTGATGCAAAAGAGCGTGCAGACCAGCAGAAGGCACAACAGGCAGCGGCTAAGCTCCAGGAGAATTCAACGGCTGTTTTTGATGAGTTTACAGCACAGAATATTCCTGAAGGGGCATTGTTTGTATGTCAGGAGAGAGGCTCTGCCAGAGCTGCAGGAACAAAAGATGCGCCTGTAAGAGATATTCAGAAAGCTATAGATCTTGCTCCCGACGGAGGAACTGTATGTGTCGCTGAAGGAAATTATTTGGGAACATTGGACAGAGGTTGGATTGAGGTCAAAGGAAAATATGTTACCCTTATTGGCGGATTTAATTCAGACTTCACAGAGCGCGACCCTCATAAATATATTACGCGTATGCAACCATCGGTAGAGCAGAGAGGTTCTATAGGTATGGGTATACTTATGCTTGATTGTATTGCTCGCAGAAGTGCTGCTATGGTAATCGATGGTATCTATTTTGATTTGGGTAACTATCTGGAGTATTGTAAAGCAGATCCTACAGATGAGAGGTTCGGTTGTCCTGAGGGTTGTGAAACAGGAAGAGTGCTTCCAATCAGCAGTCCGCCTAACTCTGCAATAAGATTTATTGGCGGTAAATTTGCCGGCAAACTTATTATACGAAATTGTATGTTTACAAATGCTTCTTTCTATGGTGTACTTTTAATGCATATGGGAGGAGACTGGGAAGTGTACAATAATGTTTTTGTAAGTAACATTTATGCCAGCTTCGAAGCAAATGGAGGATTGAACCAGAATGAGTATGCACATAGGTCTACCGTAGATTTCCACCATAATACGGTGTTGTTCTCATGGTGCGCAACAAAAGAGATGGAAGATATGGGATATGGTTACCGAATGCGTAATGGTGTGGACCACAATGTCCACCACAATATATTCGGTTGCTCAAATATGGGTGCAATTGATGCTGCGTGGGATGATTCAAACTTGCCGGCTGAAAAGAGAAAAATATGTTCTGCACACGACAATCTTTTCTTCATGAACCAGGGCGATTTGACCCTTGCCGGAACAAGTGGCGGAAAATGGTTGTTTGTTCCAGCTAAGCGTTTTGACGAGGTAGAGCAGTTGAAAGAGTATGAAAACAACAGGGAGTTGCCAGGTACAAGTACATTCAAGGATTTGATTGATCCTCACTATTTGAAAGGCTTTGCTAATCTTAAAATAATGACAACCTCAAGTTTTGATCCTAATTCAGCAGCCAATCTGTACCGTGCCGCTCATGGAATGAATATGCAAGGCACATCTACAACCAGGGTCTCTATGTATGGAAACAGATATAACTTTGATAAGGCAAAGGTCTTCTTTGGTGCGGAGGCGGGATATGGAGCCCAGAAGATAAAATGACGTATCAGATAAGCACTTGAAATTGCTCTTTTCAAATTTACGTTACATCGCCTTCAGGTTTTGCCCAAAACGGCCAAATTTGAGGGCGATTCTTTTATTTTGTCCGATGTTTAAAACCTCTGAGCAAGCTCAGGAAAAGAGCGAGGACCTCTGAATGGATAAACTATTTTATAACAATAACAGCAATTGAAAAGCAAGGCTCTGCCGGCAGGCAGGGCTTTTTTCATATATTATCTTAATAATTCTCCCGAGTGTATCTAAATCGGATACACTTTTTTATGTGTACTCAGAATAGTAATATCGTCTTTAAAAAACTAGTCATGTTTAAATGACAAAAGTATAATTGGCGGTATCTCCGGAACACAACCTGCAACTTTAGCTTTTGAATTAGTTGTTGGGGTGGAGGTTATAGAGCAGTGGACCGGGGGTTAGTCTATATCATTAACAATTAAAAATTTTTGAGATGCATATAGGACAGAGAATACGTAAGGAGTTGGAAAAACAGGGCAAGACTGTAGTGTGGTTTGCCGGTGAGTTGTCATGCCACAGAACAAATGTGTACAAGATTTTTGCAAAGAGTTATATAGATACACAGGATTTGATGCGAATTTCAAAAATTCTTAACTACGATTTTTTTCAGGAGTATTCAGCTTTATTGAAAAAAGATATTAAACAGTGTCGCTAATAGATATACATGTATATTTATTGGCAACAATATATTTGCGCGGTAAAATCTATTTTTATCGTTCTTTGTATAGATGTGAATTTAACCTAAAATCAAGCTGTTATTGTGAAAAAGCTGTTCATAGCGATATTGGCTTTTTTTGTCAGTGCTACTGCCTTCTCCCAGACGCAGGTGGAGAATGTTTCTGATACCCTTGAGGTCTATTTCCGTCAGGGGTATTCGTCATGGGATCCTGCATATATGGGCAATGGTCAGAGGAAGGAGGCATTTGTCAAGAGGTTTGACGAGTTGCATAACAAAGATCGGGTGTTCAATAAAATTTCCAAGATTCATATTGTTTCAGGATGTTCGCCGGAGGGTAGTTGGGCTTTGAACCAGAAACTCTCAAAAAATAGGGCAACCCGCATAAGGGGTGTGCTCAAAAGTTATATATCATTGCCTGACTCGGTTATAGTAGAGGATTCAAGAGGTATAAACTGGGCAGGTCTCAGGGAGATGGTGGTGGCAGACCCTAATGTTCCGTACAAAGAAGAGGTTCTTGAGAAGCTTGACAATGCTCCTGAGTTGCAGAAAAATGACCAGGGCAAGATGGTTGAGGTGCGCAAACTCAGACTCATGTATCTTAGAGACGGCAAGCCTTGGCAATATATGTACAAGAATCATTTTCCCCATTTGAGAAGTTTTAATTTGCAAATTGTAATTGAGTGGGAAAAATATGAGGCAGTAAAAACCGAGGTGGCTGGTGGAGATACTATTCCGGCAAGGCCTTACCAGATGCCTCCTTTGGGATATTTCGTGGCTTGGCCGGAGGCAAAGGAGCTTCCGCAACCTGTAGATTCAGGCAATTTCTACATGGCAATAAAGACCAACTTGCTTTATGACGCTTTAATTACACCTAATATAGGGGTGGAATTCTATCTCGGCAAAAGGTGGTCAGTGGCCGGCAACTGGATGTATGCATGGTGGAAGTCAGATCCCGACAGCTGGTACCACCGCACCTATGGCGGAGATCTTGAGTTCCGCAAATGGTTTGGCCGCAAGGCTGCACAAAAGCCTCTTCAGGGATGGCATATAGGCCTCTACGGCCAGATGGTTACCTATGACTTTGACTGGGGTGGAAGAGGTTACCTTGGTGACCGCTGGTCATGGGCAGGAGGTGTAGCTGTAGGTTACTCAACACCAATAGCAAAGAGACTCAATCTTGATTTCAATCTTGGTATAGGTTATTTGGGAGGAGAGTATAAAGAGTATCTTCCAATAGATGACTGTTACGTATGGCAGGTGACAAAGCAGCGTCACTGGTTCGGTCCGACCAAAGCTGAAATCTCTTTGGTATGGCTTATTGGCCGTGGAAATATAAACAAGGACAAGATAAGAAAAGGAGGCCGTCATGAGTAGAGTAAAAAGATTGGTATTGCCGTTTGTGGCCCTCTTTATGATTCTTGCGGCCGGTTCATGCCAGCACAAGGAGTTGTGTGTGCACCATCCTCACGTTGTAAGTTTGCGGGTTGAGTATGACTGGTGGAAAGTTCCGGATGCAGATCCTTATGGAATGTGCATATTCTTTTACCCTGTAGAGGGCGGTGATCCTGTACGTTATGACTTTAAGGGCACACAAGGAGGTACCGTTGAACTTGTAGTAGGAAAATATCATGTAATAACATACAATAACGACACTGAGTCAATCCTCTTTGCCAATGCCGGCAACTTTGAACGGCATGAGGCGTATACAAGAGAGGGCGGTCTCTTTGAACCCATTTATGGAAGCTCAGCCGCTCCCGGCCCACGTGCAAGTGGTGCAGAGGGCGAGAAGGTGGTAATTACCGGTGATATGATGTGGGGATGCAATGCATTTGATGTTGAGGTAACAGATACAGGCATAGCTTATACCTGCATACCGGAAAAGGATAAAGACAAATATGTGGTAGTGGAGAGAGAGGAACACGTCATTACCTTGTATCCCGACAAATTGATGTGCCTCTACTCATACGAGATAAGGAACATTGGAAACCTCAAATATGCAGCCCAGATGTGTGCTTCATTGAGCAGTATGGCAGGTGGAATGACCTTCTCTACAGAAAAACTCTACACAGAGAGTGTAACCCTGCCTTTATCTGCAAGAATTATAAGGGATAGTGCCAAGGTAAGAGGAGAGTTCTACACATTCGGCCACAGTGAGGAGAATGAAGACCGTCACAGAATGTTGCTCTATGTGTGGATGAACAACGGAGACAAGTTCTATTTTGGTGCCGACAGCAAGAAATGGGATGTAACCTGGCAGATACACGAAGCTCCCGACAAGAGACGCGTACATATAATTATCGATGGCCTCGACCTTCCAAAGCCAATCCAGAACGGTGGCGGATATAATCCGAGCGTTGATGACTGGGATACAATATACGAAGATATTATCATGTAGCCCTCGGGTCTTGTAACCATGAAGACAACGCAAAAACAAAGCAAAAAACAATTCAACTTTAATACTAATTTCAAAAAACAAAAATTATGAAAAAATCATTGCTTATTGCCGCTTTGGCGGTATTCACAATGGCTTCATGCTCAAAGGATGAGGTTGTTGAGACCCCTCAAGAGACCATTGGTTTCAATGTTGTGGCGAACAAGGCTACAAAGGCAGCTGATGTTTATTGTAACGACAATCTTATGTCAGAATTTTCTGTATGGGCATCTTATGGTGGAAAGTCATATTTTGCTGATGAGAAAGTAACAGTTGTCAATGCTACTACTTGTAATCCAGAGATTGTGCGTTATTGGCCTGCTTTTGATAATAGTCAAACAATGACTTTCTATGCGTTGGCAGGTACAACTACAGATTTGGATTGGACTGCAGAAGGGGCAACAGCTCCTACAGTAAGCTATACTGTTAATAGTACTGTGGCTGATCAAGAGGATGTGCTTTTTGCACGTTCTGCTGACTTTACTGCAAAGCAAACGGGCAAAGTGTCAATGAATTTCCGTCACGCATTGTCATTGATAGAGTTCAAGGCAAAGAATAAATCTACAAACTTGCACGTTGTTATTTCAGGTGTTTGCGTGTCTGGAGCAAAGAATGCAGGTACATTTACTTTCCCTACTACAGCAACTACTGATAAATATACAGATCATAATGATGCTGATGGTGGTGATAATAATCAGTATAACAATGGATTGGCTTGGGCTTATTTGTCAGGAGCAGGCGAGTATGTCGTTTCTCTTAAAGATGCAGTGGCAGTTCCTAATGATCAAACAGATATATCTCTAACATATTTGGATGAAGAGGATGCTGAGACAGAAGACTATTATGGCAACAGCATGTTGTTGATGCCTCAAGAAACAGATGATCAAGTTGCTGGTGATGAGATTTATATTGGTGTGTATTGTGAGATATACAATATGGCAGGCAATGCATATGTTGAGGCTACAGACGCTCTACTATATAAAGGTTGGGCTTTGGTTCCTGTTGATGTAACTTGGCAGATGGGTAACAAATACATCTACACATTCGTATTTGGTGATGGCAATGGTGGTACAGATGGCGGTGATGATCCTGTAAATCCAGAACCAGGTACAGATCCTGTACTATTCCCAATTGAGTATACTGTATCAGTTGATGACTTTGATTTCATTGAAGACAAAGAGGTTATAATGCAGAAATAATTCAGATAATAGAATCATTCTATTTATTTTCCGGTCGGAAGGGGTTGAATGTCCCCTTCCGATTGTTTAATTTACTTGAAAATTATTATTAATTTTTATTATTTATAGTCAGATGGTTAGCCGTTCAATGAGAAAATATCTATTTGGGGGTCTTGTTACAATTGGAATTTTAATGGCTTCTTGTATAAGTGAGAAGGATGAGCATGCGCCTGAGATTTCAGCAGTTATAGGCTATGGTGTAAATCTTGACAAAGATTTCAAGAGTCCAGTTACCAAGTCTGGAGGCGATGGCTTTGCTGTTGCACAGAAAGAGATAAAAATTGAGCAGTTGAACCAGAAATTTGGGGAGAAGAATCTCTATTTGCACACAATTACCGAGGATTGGAGAGGCAATATAGGGAGTGCGGTTAATGTAGGAGCGAAGGATTGTGACGGGAAGAATATTGATACAAAAGGGACTATAATTACGAATGGAGGAGAGTTTACTCTTGATGACAAGGAGATAGCGGTTTCAGCTTGGGTTTATAATGGAGATAAAGAAGATGGTTATGCTTCAGGACAGCAGTACTTTGTGAATGATGTGCTGACATCTCCATGGAAGAGTAACAGATATTGGCCTATGCCAAATGATAATATGCTTTTTTATGGCTATGCTCCAACTGATGTGCAGAATGGTGAGAAGGATAACAATGGTGTTGCAAATTATGTGACACTTCCCTCTGGCTGGAGTAATGGTATCCCTTCATTTGATTATGTAGTTCCGCAAGAGATTACTGAGCAGAGTGATTTATTGGTAGCTTCTGCTTATGTGGCGAACAATGATTTTGGGCAGCCGGTAAATTTGACATTTTATCATGCGCTTACTGCTGTGCAGATTAAGGTAGAAGATCTTCAGGGGTTGTTGATAAAGAGTGTCTCAATAAGCGGCCTTAAAGATGAAGAGACATACACTTATGCACACAATTATGATTATAATGCAGGTTCAGATCAGAATTTGGAGGATGGATTCTGGTCGGAGTCAGATGTGACCGAAACCGGAGAGTACACATTGGATTTTACCTCCGGTGATCTGGAGAAAAAAGATGGAGTTGAAGGAAATGATGGATTCTTGTTCAGTAAAGATGATGAGAGTTCTACAGTATATACATTGAATGAGGGTAATTTTGTAATGTTTCTGATGCCTCAAAAGTTGGGTGACGAGGCAAAAATCACTTTGACAGGATACGATACGGTACGTGAGGAGGAGGTTACCTTGTGGGCAAAGATAGGAGGTTCCGATAAAGAGTGGGAAAAGGGAAAACTTGTAGTTTATAAAATATCTATATCTGATATCTTTGTTGAGTATGTGTTTGATGTGGATGAGATAACTACAGTTCCGGAGTACTTGGTAAAAGATTTGGAGAATGATTCAATATCTGTGGTTGATGGTATTGTAAAATATGTGCCGTTTTATGGTCAGGTAGGCAGACAGTTTGCTGTTAAAAGTTACAAGAAAATTACCAAATTGGGAGTAAAGGAGCCCGAAATAGTACCTCTTGAGTGGTATATAGATGAATCCGAGAATAATTATAAAATTCCTGATTGGATTGATAGGATAACTGTAAAATCAGGAGTTGGTACAAGTGATGAGGTAAGTTTTGAGACCGTTGAGTATGATGTTGTGGCTCAGTCACCTGTCTCTACTTCACATGATAACTTGACTAAGGATGGGTTCAAGTATCTTAATGATACAAAGTCACGTGCGTATGACTTGTCTACCAAAGGAGGAACAGAAGTCCGTAATACAGCCAATTGCTATATAGTGGATGCTCCAGGTTATTATAAGTTACCTCTGGTTTACGGCAATGCAATTATGGCGGGAAATGTGAATCCAAACTCCTATACGTCAAATACTGCAGTAACAGGTGGCATTGAATCAGCCACCTCCACAGCAACCTTGCAAGGTGCTGTTTCCAGTGGAACAGAAGTATCTGTAAATTATAAGGTGATGACTCAGTTTTTTAATTATGGGGGCTATCCGATAACAGATCCTTACATAAAAAATGACACTTGGGTTACTGATGATATATCGTATCTGCAGGGCGAGGTGGTATGGCAGGATGAACCGTGTGTTGTTACTGAACCATCAGTAATTGAGGAGAATGGAGAGTGGTATTTGTGTTTCAGGGTAAGAGAGGATTGCATATGCGAATGTAATGCTGTTGTTGCAATAAAGGATAATACAGATGGTACAGATGATGTATATGGCACTGGCAATATTCTGTGGAGCTGGCATATATGGGTAACAGACAATAATCTTACTGATATTTCATTGACAAATGAGGAGAATTTTGGATCATCCTATGCTTCGGTGTATCCTAAATTTACTCTAATGAATGTGCCTTTGGGATATTGCGATGCGGAAACAAAGACTTACAATTCTCGTAGCACAACTGTAAAATTTTGTCAGGTTGAGAATGATAATCTTATAGTCAGTGAGGAATTTGTAATTAATCAGGTGGGTGAGAATGGATATTCTGTTGAAGTTTTATGTCCTGAAAATGTTGTTTATTACCAATTCGGACGAAAAGATCCTATTATTCCTGGTTTTATGATTGCAAATGCAACAGAGCAAAACAAATCATATTATACAGAGAGGAGGGCAAGGTATTCTTTAGGATATGGAGGAGGACGTGTAGGATTCCATCAACTTAGCAAAGAAGAGACACTCTCATTGAGTGATGGCATAAGACTTCCGGGCCAGATGTTTCAGACTCCTCAATTCTTCCTTCCGGACTCAACAAAAAACAATAGTCTGCTGAAGGTGGGGATGTGGTATGGCAAAGGTACCTACTTTACTTCTACTACTGATACTGACCCGATTGACGTTTATGTAAACCTATGGAACAACAATAACAGCCTTTTACCTATGTTCACATATAATAAATCAGCAGTCTCTTCTGATATTTATTCAAATCTTTATGATCTCTTGGGAAGGGGTGTGTGGAAGACTATTTATGATCCTTCGCCTGCCGGTTATGAGGTGCCGAATACAGATGCCTTTGGAGCATTTACAGAAGGAGGTTTGAATTACGAGGACAATGTAAATACTGCAGAAACCAATGAGATACTATTTAATAGTGTTTATAATCCAACCGCTTTTTCTACTGCGTATGGATATGCCGGATATAATTTTGTGGACAATAATAGCAAATCCTTTAGGATAGGTGCATTTGGATACAGGGATGATGAGACAGGAAAATTATGGCAGTATGGTAATTATGGTGGAGCATTGACTGCGAATCTGTTATGTATTCAAGGTTCTGTTAATGATGTAAACTTGAACTATCTTAAACCATATTTTGAGATAGGCTCTTCAAGGGTATATTATAAATTGTTTGATGGTATGGTATTTTGGCCAATTTCTATAAGCAGTCTGGCTAAAGCCTTTCCTGTGATACCTGCAAAAACATGGCAGAACAGATATTAATAGAAATAATTACGCAACGTGTATAATTAAATATCTGTTGAAGGCATAAGCTGGCATTATAATGCTGTCAATAAATAAAATTGACTATATTTGCGGTCTAAAAGTAAAAGGGTATACTATTTTGTAGCCCTTTTATTGTTAACTGAAGTCTAATCTACACTTATTTGTTTTTATTATGAAAAAATTCTGGCAGCAGTTTATGGTTGAGGATTGGGTGGTTGTAATCATGTCCATTCCTTTGTTGCTAATTGCGGGTTTTGCCTATCATCTTCCCAATATAGCCATTCCTACAGATTTGAGGTCTTTGGAGGCTTGGGGTCAGTTGGGAACCCTTTTTGTGATTGCCCTTGTGGTTCTTTTTGCAGGAAACATTATGCTTAAACGTCCGGTAAAGAGACTTTTGGGCGGTTTTATATTTGTATTTGCAATCTCTGGTCTTGCCCTATGGCTTGCCAAAATTCCGTTTATCAAGTATTATGGCTTTGAGGCTGTATTCTTCTCTGTGATTTTCGGTCTTATTATAAGGAACTGTTTCCATATACCTGAATGGTTGAAACCTGCTATACAGGGCGAGTATTTCATCAAGATTGGTGTTGTATGTCTTGGTGCAACAATCCTCTTCAGGGATGTGATGAAGTCTGGATCAATGGGCCTTATACAGGCAGTGCTTGTCGTTTCAATTGTATGGTTCTTTGCATATTTCGTTGCACGTAAATTCAAGGTTGAGCGCTCTGCTGCAATGACTCTTTCAAGCGGTCTTTCAATCTGCGGTGTGTCTGCCTGTATTACTGCAGCGCGTGTGGCAGGAACCGATGACAGAAAACTCTCTTACATTGTTTCTGTAGTGCTTATTGTTGTTGTTCCAATGATCTATCTTATGCCTTGGCTGGCTGAGACAATTGTTCCGCTTTTGACCTCTGACCCAATTGTGCAGCAGGAGATTGCCGGAGCATGGATCGGTGGTACAATTGATACTACCAGCGGTGTGGCTGCCTCTTCAGAGATGGCATTTGCCCAGATGGGTGATTTGGCCAACAAGACCGGTGTGATTGTTAAGGCTACACAGAATGTGCTTATCGGTTTTGTGGCATTCTTCATTGCCCTTTACCTTTCAACCAAAGGTGAGGACGGACAGTCACAGAAACCTTCACTCGGCATTGTGTGGGAAAAGTTCCCTAAATTCATTATTGGTTTTGTTGCAGCATCATTGGTATTCAGTTTGTGTCAGAGTGGCGACATCTTCCCTGATGCCTCAAAATCAAAATTGGTTGAGACCTCTTTGGCAAAGACCTTCTCACAGTTGTTCTTCTCTTTGGCATTCGTCTGCATAGGTCTTGATACACGCCTTAAGGATATTATTTCAAAGGAGAACCGTTCAATTTTGTACTCGTTCCTTATTGCACAGTGCTTCAACATTGTTGTAACTTTGGTTCTTGCATATCTGTTGTTCGGCATTGTAAAACCATCGTTTGGCCTATAGTAGAGATTTTGGAGTCAGGTGCCTGTTGAATGTGCCGGCCGTTAAAATAATTCCCCTGGAGTATTTTTTGTACTTCAGGGGAATTCTCTTTTAATGCAGTCAGGGTTTCAGGCAATTCGGGTTTCAGACGGTCTGGATTTCAGTCAGTCCGGATTTTAGTCAATCCGGGTTTTAGATGGTCTGGGCAAATTGTAGTGCTTCAGGAACTGTATGTTGTCTTTTGCCGCGGATTGCGGTGTCAGATTATGCCCAATGGTATCAGATTATGCCCAGATCCTTTTTCCACTTGATGAAGAAATCGGGGGCACTGAACTCAATCTCCCCATTCTCAACATGGGTAAAGACCTGGAGACTCTTGCCTGTGGCCGCTACAGCCATATCGCTCTCGCGGTAGATTATATATTCAAATATTATCTTTGCCGAGTTTGTATTTATGAATCTGGTTTCAACTATGGCCGTTTCGCCGCATTTAAGGGGCATAAGGTAGTTTAGTTCGAGCTTTACTATTGGAATGTAGTAACCCTCATCTGTTATTGTATTGTAGTTGAGACCGCCATATTTTACGCCAAAGGCCTCACGTCCGTCTTCAAAGTATCTTACATATTCGCCGTGCCAAACAACTCGCATGGCATCAACCTCGCTGAACCTTACCTTGATCTTTATTTTGTGGGTAAGTGCAGGTTCTGAAAATATCTGTCTGGAATGTCTTGCCATAATGTGCCAAAATTACTGCTCTTTTTTCAAACGTGCAAACCAGCAGTCAAGGGCATAGCTGCCCGGGCCGGTTATGTAGAGTATTATAAATATAAGTAGGTACACCAGCGAAAGCTCCTTTGCTGCAAAAGGGTCACCGGCGTGGGCAACAAAGAATGCAACTCCCATTGAGAAGATGATTGGCAGGAGTGCAAGTCTGAACAACAGGCCAAAGATGCAGGCAAGCGAGCAGAAGACCTCGGCAAATATTACAAGCCACAGTGAGGTGGGCGCACCAATGCCCAACGGATCAGGAAATGTAAACGACAATGCGTTGAGTGCCATTATTTTTGTGAAGCCATGGTAAAATAGCAATCCGCCAAAAATTATCCGCACTGCCAACAGTATTCCCGACAGCCTGTTATTGTCATATTTTGGAAAAAGAAAATTGTAGATCATAACGTATATGTTTATCTGTTGTTTTTCTTTAGAACAACGCTCTTTGCCGATTGTTTGGATAATCCATATTTTTATTTGCCGCACTGTTGCCAAATGGGGCTAAAATTATCTATCTTTGATATTTGAAATGGCTGTCGGGAGGCGGCCGGATTGTTTGAAAACAATATTTAAATTATATCGGTATGAAAAGGTATCTTCTTTATGCTGCCCTTTTTGCTTTGGCGGCAATTTTGGGAGCGTGCACACAACAGCAAAGTAAAGATGAGTTCTACAAAGATGAGATTGCAAAAATAATAGCACAGGGCGAGGTTCCGCTCATTCAATTGGAGTATGTATCTCCCCAGGAGAAACTCTCTGTGCAGGTGGTAAATCCGGCCTTTTATGATTCGGTAAAGATTGCTGAAGGCACTGCCGTTCCACAGCCCGCAATTTTTCAGGCCGCATCTTTGAGCAAGGTGGTCTTTGCGTACATTGTGATGAAACTTTATGAAAATGGCGAAATAGATCTTGATAAGCCCATTTGTGAATATACAGATATTGAGCGTTTTGCCGACAAAGAGCGTGCTAAGTTGCTTACTCCGCGCATTGTGCTCAACCACAGGACCGGACTCCCCAACTGGAGCAAGAGCCCGTCTTCTGAAGAGTGGCCGACATCAACTATTGAGTTCAAGTTTGCGACAGATTCATGCTTCGGCTACTCAGGTGAGGGTTTTGCATTCTTGCAGAGGGCCGTTGAGGCAATAAAGGGCAAAGATATTGATGCCATAGCCAAAGAGATTGTATTTGATCCGCTTGGCATGGAGTATACCTCTTACAACTGGCTGCCTGTTTATGATTCGTTGGCTGTTGACGGTTACAATGCGAGTGGAGAGAACAGGGGCAAGGGCCGCCATCCGAGAGCCAATGTGGGCTACACCTTGAGAACATGCGCGGCAGATTACTCAAAATTTGTGCAGGCCCTTCTCAACGGTACAGGCCTCAAGCCCGAGACCTTTGAGGTCATGTTTGACGCAAACACAGGCAACGCCTTCAGGTATAGAGACAATAACAGGGAGATTGACAAAAAGATTGCCTGGGCTATGGGAATAGGAACAGAAGAGAATGCCAACCATGGCAAGATCTTATGGCATTGGGGCGACAACGGCAGTTTCAAGGCCTTGTTCCTTGTCATTCCTTCTGAGCAAACAACCCTTGTCTATTTCACAAACAGTGCCCACGGCCACGACATCATAAATCCGTTGACCTCACTGCTTTTGAAGGATACCATGCCTATTGTAGTATCTGATTGGATTACAAAGAAATAGACAAGCGCCAAAGAAATAGATGACTGCCTGGTTGAGGCATGCAAAGTTCTGAAGTTACTCAAATCACTGAGAATTGGCCAAAGCAAAAGTCACTGAAAATTGGCTGATGCGTGCCAAGTCACCGAGAATTGGCTGAGGTAAAAGTCCAGATAACAAGAGCAGGATTGCTTTCAAAAGTAACTCCTGCTTTTTTCAAAACAGTTGTTGCCCGGAGAGTGGGTATACGAAAAAAGCTGACCTTTTGAGTCAGCTTCTTTTTTGTAGTGGATAGGAGAATCGAACTCCTATTTGAAGATTGAGAATCTTCCGTCCTAACCGTTAGACGAATCCACCAATTAGTTGTCGTTTGGGATTGCAAAGGTAAGACTATTTTTTTAATATCCAAAAAAAACTTCAAAAATTTTTAAAGATTTTTAATTTTTTGGATTTTTTCGTATTTTCAACCTCTGAAGAGTATTGTTTTTTAGGCTCTCCAATTGGCACTTCCGTGATTTGGCGTTGCATTGGACCGACCGGATGCAGGATGCCTTGGATGGGGGGTGTAATTTTCCGGGTGTAAGGCGTTTGGCCAAGGAGCAGCCGGCAGGGGAGAGAGGCTTTGAAACAATGTAGTTTTATTGGTGTTAAGAAAAATAAAAAAAGTTAGTTATGACAGATATTGAGATTGCAAAACAGGCGCAGATGCGTCCGATAGTTGAGGTGGCGGATCTTCTGAATATTGATAGGGATGATCTGGAACTCTATGGAAAGTATAAGGCAAAGGTGCCGTTGAATTACAAGGAGAAGAAGAATCCGGGCGGAAAACTGATTTTGGTTTCGGCCATCTCTCCAACACCGGCAGGTGAGGGAAAGACTACTGTTTCAATTGGTCTTGCACAGGCTTTGAACAAGTCTGGCCGACAGGCAACAGTGGCATTGAGGGAGCCATCTCTCGGCCCTGTATTTGGTATTAAAGGCGGTGCAACCGGTGGCGGATATTCACAGGTTCTGCCTATGGAGGATATAAATCTTCATTTTACCGGTGATTTTGCGGCAGTTGAGAAGGCCCATAATCTTTTGGCAGCCTTGATTGACAACAATATTCAGAGCAAGAAGCACTCTTTGAACCTCGACCCGCGTACCATTTCATGGAAGAGGGTAATGGATATGAATGACCGTTCGTTGAGAAAGATTGTTGTTGGATTGGGAGGTACAACTTCGGGCATTCCACGTGAGACCGGTTTTGATATTACAGCAGCTTCGGAGGTTATGGCTATTCTCTGTCTTTCAAATGATATTGAAGACTTGAAGAGAAGATTGGGCAATATTTTTATTGGCTACACATTTGACAAGAAACCGATTTATGCGCGTGATCTGAATGCCCATGGAGCAATGGCGGCACTTTTGAAGGATGCCATCAAACCTAATCTGGTACAGACCCTTGAGGGAACGCCTGCCTTTATTCATGGTGGCCCGTTTGCAAATATTGCACAGGGAACAAATACTGTAATTGCCACCAAAACCGCATTGGCACTCTCTGATTACACAATTACAGAGGCCGGTTTCGGTTTTGATTTGGGAGCAGAGAAGTTCCTTGACATTAAATGCCGCTTTGCGGGGCTCAATCCTCAGGCTGTGGTGCTTGTTGCTACAGTAAGGGCCATCAAATATCACGGCGGAATGTCGTTGAAGGAGCTTAAGGAGGAGACTACCGCTTGTGCAGATGGTGTATGTTCTGTAGAGGAGATAACACTCAGGCTTGAGGCTGTAAAGAGGGGAATTGAGAATTTGCAGAAGCATATTGAGAATATCAAGCAGTTTAACCTTGTTCCAATTGTGGCAATCAACCGTTTTGTGACTGATGCTCCGCAGGAGTTGGAGTTCATTAAGGAGTATTGCAACAGTATGGGAGCCCAGGCCTCTATTGTGGAAGTGTGGAGCAAGGGTGGCGAAGGTGCTTTGGAGTTGGCCGATATGGTTGCCCGTCAGATTGAAAAGGTGCCTGCAGACCATAAGTTTACACCGTTGTATGATCTTGAAAAGCCTGTTATGGAGAAGATTGAGACCATTGCCCGCAGAATATACGGAGCCCAGGCTGTGGATTATACGCCAAAGGCAAAGGCCGATTTGAAGAAGATTGCAGATTTGGGCCTCGACGGCCTCGCTATCTGTATGGCCAAGACCCAGAAATCTCTTTCAGACAATCCTAACCTTTTGGGAAGGCCAAAAGATTTTGTGGTAACAGTCAGGGAGATAGAGATCGCTTCTGGAGCGGGATTCCTTATACCTATTACCGGCGAAATTATGCGTATGCCGGGCTTGCCTGAGGAGCCGGCATCTGAGAGGATTGATATAACAGATGGTGGTGAGATAACAGGTCTCTTTTAACAATGGAGAGGACTTTTGTAATACGCAAACTTGACAAGAAGTGTTATGAACGGCAGGAGGGGGTACATCCTGCCCGTTCTCCACTTCATTGCTTCTTCTATCTAAAGGAGGGTACAGTACTCGTGGATATTGGAGAGAGTACCTATTTCATACAGGCGGATGATCTTGTAATAATTCCGTCGGGACAAATGTTCAAGGTGCGCTATTATGAGGGAAGCCAGGGATATATGGGTGGATTTCACTCCCAATGCGTTATGGGACTGCACCAGCCGGAGGCCCCAATGAACCGCTTCTCTTTTTTGAGGGTGTGGGGTAATCCCAAAATAGTTCTTGGCCGTGAGGCCAGCACCAGAATAAATCTTCTTTTTGAGAGGCTTGACGAGGAAAACCGCCAGGAAAATTCTAATGGCGAGATAATATCGGCCTATCTTACAGCATTGCTTGTAGAGGCAGATGCCATTTACAGCAGGCAGATTTCTACCCCAGGTACAGGTGGAGGAGACCAGTTGTGCAACAGATTCCTTGACCTTATTTTCCACAGCGAGGATATGCAGATCAAGCAGCCTGTTACAGCTTATGCCGACAGGCTCAACATAACTCCCAACCATTTGAACAAGGTAATCAAGGGAGTTACTGGGAGATCGCCATCGGAATGGATTGAGGAGGCCATAATGGTAAAGGCCAAAATGCTTTTGCGCAACACCTCAAAACCGTTGAGCGAGATAGCATCAGAATTGGGTATCCATGACCAGTCTTACTTTGCACGCCGCTTCAAACGGCATGAGGGGATGACACCCTCACTCTACAGATCCAAATCATCTTCCCGACAGTTGTAACGGGAATGCCCTTTAGACAGTTTCAAAGATGATTGTCTGGATATAATTGCCCAAGGCAGTTGTTATTTGAATATCATGGTGAAGATTGTACACTTATGGTCGCTTCTGGTAAGGGAAAGCGTACCGTTGTGCATGCGCATTATCTGACGTGAAAGGCTCAACCCTATACCGGTTCCCTCCTGTTTTGTAGTGAAGAATGGAACAAAAATCTCTTCCTGACTCTCTTTGCTTATAGGTGTGCCGTCATTTATGACATTTATGATGATATGCTCCGAAGCGTTTATCTCGGCAGTGATTTCCACTTTTCGGGCGTCGGCCTGAATGGCATTCTTTACCAGATTGATCAGAATCTGTGTTATCTGTCCCTCATCTGCGTAGAGGATAATGTCATCTGACTTTTCAATATAGGTGCATACTGCACCGCAGATTAAAGTCTGCTCTTTTGTAAGTCCAATCACTCTTTCTGCAAGTTCCCTGAAGTAGAATGCCCTCCTTACAGGCGGTGCCACTTTTGTAAGATTCCTGTACGAATCAACAAACTTGATGAGCCCTCTCGATGATTGTGAAATGGTATTCAGTCCGCTCTTTATCTCCCCGTTTATTCCATCAAAGCGCAGTAGGGTTTCACTGAGTGATGCAATCGGGGTTACAGTATTCATAATCTCATGGGTAAGGACTCTTATGAGTTTGGCCCATGACTGCTGCTCATTCTCGGCAATCTCGTTACTGATGTCATTGAATGCTATGACCTTGACCTGTGCCTTGCCTATTGTTGCCGCCGATGCTGTTATGGAGATTGTTACTTTCCCGCTTTCATTGTAATAACTTACCCTCTCCTCTTTGGTGTCGGATATGGTTTGAAACGTATTGTAGAGAGATTCGCTGACTGTACGTAACTGCCTTATGTGGCCCAGGGTGGCAATCCCAAGCAGAACCAATGCCGTGTTGTTGCAGTAATTGACCCGGCCGTCGGGCTCAATTACAGTGATTCCTGTCTTTACGTGGTCGAGCAGAAGTCCAAAATACTTCTCCTGTTCTATAATCTCGTGTCTCTCCTTGTCAAAGATGTTGCGCAGACGGTTGAGGGTGCGGTTAAACTTGCGGCCTCTTAATCGCCTTTCATCAAATCTGAAGTTCAGTTCCTTGTCCTCAAGGGCATCCAGCATATAGGAGACCTTGCGTCTCATCTTTTTTGATGTGAGCATGGAACTGACTGTTGCTGACAAGGCAACTGCTGTCAATAAAAGCGATATGATTGCTATATTGCTCATATTCAGACTAAATATTATATTTCTTCAGTTTTGAATATAATGTTGGTCTGCTTATTTCCAATGACTTTGCTACCATTGAGAGGTTGCCTCCAAAGCGGGCCATAGCTGCACGGATTGCCTTCTCTTCGGTCTCTTCAAGAGTGTCGGTGCTTGAAACTTCAATTGTTCCGGCAGGTTTTGTCTGCTCTATTTCAATGTCTGCGGAAGTGAGTGTTTCACTATCCGAAAGAATTACTGCCTTCTCAATACAGTTTGAGAGTTCGCGTATGTTGCCGCTCCAGAAATGACTCTTGAGCAACTGCGCGGCATCTGCCGAGAGCCCTGTGACCTTGCGCCTGTATTTCTCTGCAAACTTTGTCAGGAACATCTCTGCAAGAGGAATGATCTCATCACTCCTTTCACGCAAGGCTGGAAGATGAAGTTCAAGGGTATTGATCCTATAGTAAAGGTCCTGACGGAAAGTTCCGTTGTTGACCATCCTCTTCAAATCTTTGTTTGTGGCACAAATAAGCCTTATATCAACAGGAATCTCCCTGCTGTCGCCTACCCTTGTTATACATCTGTTCTGGAGTGCGCGGAGAAGTTTGGCCTGAAGATGAGGCGGTATGTTGCCAATCTCATCAAGGAAAAGGGTGCCGCCGTTGGCCTGCTCAAATTTGCCCACATGGTCTGTATGTGCATCGGTAAATGCCCCTTTTACGTGACCGAAGAGTTCGCTTTCAAAAAGAGTCTCGGTGATTGCCCCTGCATCTACGCATACCATAGGTTTGAAAGATCTCTCAGACATTCTGTGAATTTCGCCAGCCAGCACATCCTTTCCTGTGCCGTTTTCGCCTGTAATCAGTACGGTTGCATCGGTTGGGGCAATCTTCTCTACAGTCTGCCTTATACCGCTCATTGCCGTACCTTTCCCCCAATACATCTTTGTTTGAGAGGAGGTGGTTGCAACATTTGTGACAGCCTCCTTGTTTTTGCTGTTGTATGCAGACTTGAGTGTCCCGACAAGTTTGTCATTATCCCAAGGCTTTACTATAAAGTCAAATGCACCGCGCTTCATCCCCTCAACAGCCAACTGGATGTCGGCATAGGCTGTAAAGAGTATCACCTCTATATCGGGTGTGAGCTTCTTTATCTGTGAAAGCCAGTAAAGCCCCTCGTTGCCGGTATTGATGTCGGTATGAAAGTTCATGTCAAGCAGCACCACGTCCGGACGGAAGTCTGCAATCTTGGACATAAGTTCCTTCGGAGAGGAAATCAGTTCCACCTGCGCAAAATGGAGAGGCAGCAGCACCTTAAGTGCCGCCCTTATGCCGTTGTTGTCGTCAACAACCAATATTTTTGCTCTGCTCTTTGCCATAATCAGCCATTTTCATTCATCTTCCATAAAGCCATCGGATGCTCCTTGATCCTTTCAACGATTTCATGGTCATCAAACAGAACCTCAGGCTTATATTCTCCTTGATTAAACGATTCTATAAAATCTTTCTCGGCATCTCCTGGGATGAGGAGTCCTGACAAGAATGAGATAACGTTTGTTTTAGCCTCTTCAAAATCAAACTTCTCTGTCTTTTTAAGTACAGGGATTAAGGCTGACCTGATCTGAGGAAACTTGATGTTTCGGATCCTCTCAAACGAATACGCCTGTTCCGGTTTGTTCTTCCCTCCGACAGCAAGATAGAATACAACTATCTTTCGTAGCATATCCATCTGGTCTTCCTTGAAAATATTCTCTTTAATCATGCGATTGACATCATACATGTCTCTTGGAGCCGCTCTTTCAATCAATGCC
>JAFQHE010000014.1 GCA_017398125.1 Bacteroidales bacterium | reverse complement strand
TTACGAAACACCTCAGGTTGAGCTTCTTGAGGTAGAAATTGAAAAGGGTTTTGCAATAAGCGACCCAAATGACTTTAACTATGAAGGATGGAACTAACAGGAGGAATAACCATGAAGAGATATATTTTTAGACTATTGGCAGCCTTTACAGTTATTGGCTTCTTTGCAACAGCCTGCTCCCAGATTGAGGAGCCTGTTTATGAGCAGACACAAAACAACAGAGTTGCAATCCGCGCTACAATCAACAACACACTTGCCACACGCGTAGCTTTGACCGATGATCCCGACAACAAAATCGTCAAGGCAGAGTGGGAAGAGGGCGATGATTTCATACTGCCTGTAAACGGCAAGAACTACACATTTGTATATGAAGCCCAGAGCAATGAGTTTGTATACGACAACAAGAACGGAACTTTCCCTTCAACATTTGCCTCTGCCGGCTCTGTAAAGGCATCTTACCCTGCCACAACACCGGCAGACTACAGCTCTCAGGGCGGAACATTGGCCGATGTTGAAGAGCTTCTTACCCTTGAAGCCTCAATAGATGTGACTGCCAACCAGTCAACCACTGGATTGAACCTCAAATTCAACCACAACTCGGCCATAATCAAAATGGCCCTCACAAACGAGGCATTCAAGAGTAAGAGTGTAAATGTGGAGCTCTATGCCGAAGGTCTGCTTTCAGGTTCAAACATAATCTCAGCAGAAGGCATTACAGCTGATGCCGACGGCCAGGTAACTGCCTACTTTGCAGTACCTGCAACAGGCAAAGAGGTAAAGAACTGTGCCATCTATGCCACTGCCGGAGAGACCACCTACAAGACCACACTTGGCAACAACACAATCACCTCAGGCAACCTCTACAATATTGCCAAAAGTGATCTCGAAGCCACAAATCAGGCACTTGCCTGCTATCTGCCAAATGGAGAAGTATTCAGAGACGCGGTTATTGCTGCAATCGGCGAACAGGAGAGTGTTCAAATTAAATTTATCGCAAACAGCAGAGAAAATTTGGCTGGAGCAACAGAAATAGGAACAGCCACTGGTGCCTATATTAAAGTAAATGGCAGTGTAATTGAAATTCATACAGCAGCATTGGAGTTTATGTTTAATGCAAGATGCTCGAGGATGTTTGGTGCAGGTTCTACAACCGAGACTGCAGCTATAGAAGCTTTGGCACGTATTACTGAAATTGATTTTAATGGCTGTATAAATACATCTAATGTACTAGTTATGAATAATATGTTTATGAATTGCAACAGCCTTACTTCTCTTGATTTGAGCGATTTCAATACAGAAAAGGTTATAGATATGAGCTCGGTATTCCATGGTTGCAGCAGCCTTACTTCCCTTAATTTAAGCAGTTTCAATACAGAAAAGGTTACAACTATGTACTATATGTTCTTTGGCTGCAGTGCCCTTAAAACTATCAATTTGAGTACGTTCAATACAGAGAGAGTTACTGAAATGAGCTATATGTTTATGAATTGCAACAGCCTTACTTCTCTTGATTTGAGCAAGTTCAATACAACAAATGTCAAAAAAATGTCCAATATGTTCTGTAATTGCAGTAGTCTTACTTCTCTTGATTTAAGTAATTTCAATACAGCAAATGTAACAAAAATGGACTGGATGTTCTTTAACTGTTATAACCTTAATTCTATTAATTTGAGCAGCTTCAATACAAAAAAAGTTACAGATATGGGTAAAATGTTTGAGCGTTGCCATAGCCTTACTTCTCTTGATTTAACAACTTTTGACGTAAGCAATGTGACCAGTTTTGGCAATATGTTCTCTAATTTGGGCAGTAATGCCACATCAAAACCAATTTCAGTTAAGGTAACCCAAGCGACTTACAACATTTTAAGCACAAAGAGTACAGGCATCGATGAAAATTATGCCAAATATGTTATTGAGTAAGACTCTGACGATGCAGGTATCGCAAAGTCTATAAAGTTATCCCGGCATTGGAGCAATTGAGCCAATGTCGGGATATTTTCTTAATGTTATGAGTGGGCTTCTTTAAGCGATGACCGAAGCCTTGATTATCTTTATATCCTCGTAAGGGCGGTCGCTACGGTCTGTACGCACCTCCTGCATCTTTTCGATTACATCAAGACCCTCCACGACCTCTCCGAATACGGTATATTGGCCGTCGAGATGCGGTGTACCGCCGACTGTGGTGTAGATCTTCTTTACCTCATCGGTCAAGACCACCTGGCCTCTGGTGTACCGTTCGAGCTGCATGGCCATCTGGTCAATCTCTTCAGGCTCATAAACGGTTCCCCACACAATATAGAACTGGCAAGAAGATGAGCGGCGTTGCGGATTTACAGCATCTCCCTGACGGGCGGCAGCCAATGCTCCCCTCTTGTGCATAAGTTCAGGAAAACGGAACTCAGCCTCAACAGTGTAGTCAAGGCCACCCGCGCCCAATCTCTGGCCTGGAGCGGCATCAAGGGAGTCGGGATCACCACCCTGCACCATAAACTCTTCAATGACCCTATGGAAAAGAAGGCCGTTGTAAAAGCCTTTTTCTACAAGTTCCACAAAGTTGTCGCGATGTTTGGGTGTCTGGTCATAAAGGGCAAGCGTAATGTTGCCCATAGTTGTTTCAAGCAAGATTTTCATTATCGTATATTTTTAGAGGCAGCCAAGAGGTTTGGCCGCTATTCTTAACTGATTATATCACCGTGCAGGTTATTTGGATTCCAGATTCTACTCCCAATAGTCAACAACAACTCTGCCCTCCCTTATCTCTTTGCAGAAGGTGCTGATTGCCACATGGGCCGGATGTATCTTGTAGGCTGCAAGATCCTCTTCACTCTCAAACCTGCTTATGAGCACTGCATCGTAGCTCATATCGGTATGTTTGAAATCAACTCCTACGGTGGCAGATTTCAACTGAGGCACAACGCCTACAAGAGCTTCAAGTTTCTCTTTCATCTTTTGGGCATTCTCCTGTCGGGAAGCGCCACAGGCAAACTCTTTGAGTTTCCACATTACAACATGTACTAACATAAAAACAGTGTGCACCGCAATTAGTGCGGCGCACATGCTACAAACTTACATAAAAATCGGACAAGTTCATAAAATTGGAGATGTTATTCCAATATTTGTGTTTTGAATTTTACCACTTTGCGGGCAGGGATTGTAATCATCTTTCTTGTATTCAGACTCATAGTGCGCCTTGGCTTGCGCTGTTTTATCATAAATGAGCCGAAACCTCTCAAAAAGACATCTTCTCCCCCCTTGAGCGTTCCCGAAATGAGCCCAAGCACCTCATTGAGGTAATTGTTGCTCTGTGCCAATGTCATTCCTGTTTTTAAAGATAGGGCCTTTACCATCTGTTTCTTGTTCATATCCGTAACTTTTAGTTGTTTTCAAATTATCTACTGAAATAACAAATCATCCATAACATTGTTTAATGCATAGAGTGAGGAGATCACATTTTGCTATAGAGTATGGAAAAGGCATTTGAATTCATTAAGGGAATCCTTGTAAAAGTTGGACTGGAACAGAATACCGCCAATCAGTGGGAGCAGCTCATCAAACTGATTGTTATAATTTTAATTGTAGCGGCAGCTGCCGGTCTGCTTAAACTTATATTCCTTTTTGTAAAGAGGGCATTGCTTGTCAGGTTCAACTTGGGCAAGAATGGAAGTACCCATATTGAGAAGATAATTTCAAGGATAATTGCCATTGCCGCTCTCTGGCTTGCATTTGGACTTCTTCCCCTTGCCTTGCTCAAGGGGAAGGTTCTGACCATACTCCTCAAGGTATGCGTAATTGCCATCATTATTCTGATTATTAACATTATAAACATAATGCTCCAGACAAGCTATGAGGTGATAAACAAAAAGGAGAAATATAGGCAGCAACCAATCAAGGGGTTTATGCAGATAATTCAGATAGCAATATATTTCATAGGATTCATAGTCATTGTAGCAACAATAATAGACAAATCCCCTCTTGTAATGCTTACCGGCCTCGGAGCCTTTGCCGCAGTACTCTCATTCATTTTCAAGGACACCATTACAGGGTTCATTGCAGGAATACAGCTTTCATACAACGATATGGTAAAGGTCGGTGACTGGATTACCGTAAACGGCACAATGGCCAACGGTGTTGTAATTGACATAAGCCTAATCACTGTAAAGATCCAGAACTTTGACAATACAATTGTGAATGTTCCCACCTACTCACTCATGACCACCCCCTTCCAGAACTGGAGGGGAATGGAGGAGTCGGCAGGAAGGAGAATTACATTGACCTTCAATATCGATACCGAGAGTGTGAAGTTCTGCACGCCGCAAGAGCTTGAACGATTTGGAGAGTATGTAAAATTGCCGGCAAATGAACAGAGCCGCAACAATATAACCAATCTTGAGCTCTACAGGTTCTACCTCTTGAAGATGTTGCTTGCCAATCCTCAAATCAACACCAGACTCACAATAATGGTAAGGTATCTCCAGTCTGGTCCCGACGGCATTCCTCTCCAGCTCTACTGCTTCTCAAAAGATAAAAATTGGGTGGCTTACGAGGGAATACAGGCTGCCATTCTGGAGCAGGCCATTGCGTTTGCTAACAAATTTGATTTATCCATATTTCAAATGGCCTTTAAAACAACCCCCTAATTATTCCGGAACAGCAACCTGCAGTCCCTGTAAACCCCGCTAACTTAAAAACACTATATATGAATTTCAAGAATTCCAACTACACTAAATTGTGCTCAATAAAATATTTCTGAGCCTTGAGCAGATTCCTCAACTGAAGAATCATCATCTTGTTCTCTGTAAGAATATTCAGATAAAGCACACTGCTTCGTGTTGTATTCTTATTCTCGGCATTTCGTTTGATCTGCTTTTTGGTAGCCTCTGCAAAGTCCACAAACACGCTGTCTCTCAATGCCATTACAGAGTCTATCTGCGAGAAATCACTATTTGAAAGCATGGTCGAAGTACATGTGAATATCTCATTCATCCTTGCATTTATATGTTTGAGATCCTCAACCTGCTCCTTGGAAAAGCCCTCGTGGTTGTTGTCGATATGGTTGTATGTAGAGCGGCATATCTGCAACATCGATTTTGTGATCTCATTCAGATAATCCACAACCTGAACATAATAATGGGCGGTCTCAATATTGCTCTCTTTCAGCAGTTCAAGCGTCGATACAACATTATACTTCCTCTCACTTGCATACTCATGCAGTTCCTGAGCCCTCGCAACCATCTTACGGAGAGCCTTCCGGTCTTCATTGAATGTGCCGTCAAGGGTATTATTGTAGATCTCAATGATTGATTCTGCCGATTCCCTTATCTCATTCACACATCTCTCCAGCACCGGCATTCCGGCCATCTGCTCCTCCTTCTGCAGTGATCTCTTTTTCTTGCCTGCAGAATGGCTTTTTACAAGCATCCAGGCACAACACACAAGAAGCAGTACAATTGCATAAATGCCTCCCCACATGAGCAACATGGCCACTAAGAAAGCTATGGCAAAGGCTACAAAGGCAGTGATGAACCAGCCCATAATAACAGTCATTACACCTGTTATCCTGTATACTGCACTCTCCCTACCCCAGGCTCTGTCGGCCAAAGAGGTACCCATAGCCACCATAAAACTCACATAGGTAGTGGAAAGAGGCAACTTCAACGATGTCGCCAAAGAGATAAGCAGTGCCGCCACTGTAAGGTTTACAGTTGCACGTATAAGGTCAAATGGAGCAGCATCCTTCTCCCTTACAACAAGCGACTGGTCAAACCTTCCATTTATATACTCCTGAACCTTTACCGGAACTATGGCTGTTATCTTTTTATTAAGGTTCAATGCCTGACGCACAATTGCTCTTGACACCGGTGTAGAGCCGAAGTTCTCCTGACCGGAATCCTGCTTTGCCAGATTAACCTCTGTATCTGTAACCTTACGGGCCTTCTTTGAGAACCATAATGTTGCTACCATTACAAGACCTGAAACAAGCAGAATCCAAATATTTGCCTGCACCGGTTTTGACAAGTCGCCCATAAGCATTGTAACATCACCACCTGCAGCATCTACGATATTATAGGAATCATAACCCGCCATAAACACACCTATAAAGTTCACAAGGTCGTTTCCGGCAAAGGCCAAAGCCAATGAGAATGTGCCGGCCAGTACTGTAATTCTTAAAGTATTTACCTTCATCCAGGCCAACAGGCTCATTAGTAGCGTCCAGAATACAAATGCAATGGCCACACAAAGCATTATGTTCTCATTTATATATGCCATTATCTGTCCGGGAATAACATCAGTACCCTTGAGTCCTTTAAAAATTGCAAAATAGGTAATGGCGCTCAGTGCTATACCACACCACACTGCACCAATTCCGCGCATCTTTGTATGAAAATTATATGAAAAGATGATTCGGGTAATGTACATCACAACAGTACCGCATACAAATGCTATGACCACCGACACCAGAATACCCGAAATGATACCCATTGCCTTTCCTGTATTGATATATAAAGGGAGATCTGCAATAGTGGCACTCTCAGAGCGCGAAATTGTAAAAATGGCCACGCAAACTGCCGCACCCAACAACTCAAAAACCAAAGAAACAGTTGTAGATGTAGGCAATCCCAATGTATTGAAAACATCAAGCAGAATAACATCTGTAAGCATGACAGCAAGGAAGAGTATCATAATCTCCTTGAACTGGAACATTCCCGGATGGAACACACCACTTCTTGCAACCTCCATCATGCCACTTGAGGTGAGGACACCCACAAGAATACCGGCCGACGCCACCCACATAATGATCTTTCTTGGCGCCACCTTTGAACCTATTGCCGAATTCAAAAAATTCACTGCATCATTTGCCACTCCCACTACAAGATCTGAAAGTGCCAAAACCAGCAGTACCAGAACAATTACCAGATAAATAGTTTCCACAAAAAATAATTTTAGTTTATAGCTTTGTCTCGAGACGTCACAAAGAAATAACTAATACATCACATATCAATTAACAAAATATTACATTTTTGTTTCGTTTGCCTTTCAAACTGAAATTGGACTTTTGCCTGTTTCATTTGACAGCCTCACCTGTCACTTCATTTTACCACTTACGGGGATTTGCCGACAAATGGCATCTATTGGGCAGCCCCTCCTCCTGCTTATTTGTATATTTTTGCCAAAAAGAGAACTTTTTTCAAAAAAAGTGAGAAAAATTTTGGAGATACAAAAAAAAGCACTACTTTTGTACCCGCTAAGCAAAACAACTGCATAGCAGCATAAATTCCTGAATAGCTCAGTTGGTTAGAGCATCTGACTGTTAATCAGAGGGTCCTAGGTTCAAGTCCTAGTTCAGGAGCAAAGAAAATCAAGAGGTTACGAGAAATCGCAACCTCTTTTTCTTTATATAGTTATCTCATTTTTAAAGTAAATTTAGTAAATTCGCCATCTGAAATTGCAAAATTTAATGACTATGCTGACAGGTGGTTGCAGATATGGAACACACAGAGTTTTGAATCCTGAGGGAACTTTACCTCAGCCGGCACTAAAACTCGACAATACAATGGAAATCTATGAAAATGAAATTTTGATAGATGTAACAACTCTTAATATTGACTCTGCAAGTTATACACAAATAAAGCAGGCCTGCAGTTCCGATACTCAGAAGATGAAAGAGATGATTCTTTCCATTGTGGAGGAGAGAGGCAAAATGCAGAACCCTGTTACCGGCTCCGGCGGTATGCTTATTGGCACTGTAAGGGAAATAGGGCCAAAGTTTCAAAATACACAAAACCTTAAGGTGGGCGATAAAATTGCCACATTGGTCTCCCTATCTTTAACCCCGCTGAAAATCAATTCAATCAAAAACTTGACAGCTGATTCAGAGCAGGTAGACGTTGATGCTCAAGCCATTCTGTTTGAAAGTGGACTGTTTGCCGTTCTTCCTGATGATATTCCTGAAAAACTTGCCCTTGCCGCATTGGATGTGGCGGGTGCCCCGGCTCAGGTCGATCGTCTTGTTACAGAGGGTGAGATTGTGTGCATTATTGGAGGAGGCGGAAAGTCCGGCATTTTATGCTGCTATCAGGCAATGAAAAATGTAGGGCAATATGGAAAGGTGATTGTTGTAGAGTATTCAGAGACCAATGCCCAGAGAATTAAAGATATGGGATTGGCAACAGATGTAATTGTGGCTGACGCAACCAATGTTATGGATGTTTACCATAAGGTAATGGCCATAACCGGAGGCAGAGGCTGCGATGTGACTATAAATAATGTAAATGTTCCCTCAACAGAAATGACATCCATTCTTGTTACCAAAGGAAGGGGATGCGTATATTTCTTCTCAATGGCGACAAGTTTTACCAAAGCAGCTCTCGGTGCAGAAGGTGTGGGAAAAGATATTAACCTTATAGTGGGCAACGGCTTTGCAAAAGGACACGCGAGCCTTACTCTAAACATTATAAGGGAGTCTCAGCCAATCAGGGAACTCTTTGAAAAATTGTATGTATAACCTGGTGTGACCGGATAATGGTTGCTTTGATCCGGACTCCATCCTATTGAAAAAACTATGAAGGCTTTAAAGGATAGAATCATAAAAGACGGCCGCTGTTTTCCAGGCGGAATATTGAAAGTGGATAATTTCATCAATCATCAGATGGATCCTATTTTAATGAAATCCATGGCAGTTGAATTTGTCCGCCGCTTTGCAGGAACAAAAATCAACAAAATCCTGACAGTGGAGGCCAGCGGTATTGCACCTGCCATCATGGTAGGCTACCTACTG
The DNA here is from genome assembly GCA_017398125.1 of Bacteroidales bacterium. GTDB lineage: Bacteria > Bacteroidota > Bacteroidia > Bacteroidales > UBA932 > Egerieousia. The sequence goes on along the minus strand of JAFQHE010000014.1, from coordinate 4,916 downwards.
GAACTCCCTGTAGTATTTGCAAAAAAACGCCGTCCCAGCACAATGGAAAACATGCTGCAGACAGAGGTCTTTTCCTTTACGAAAAATCAGACATACACCATTTGTGTAAGCAAAGACTATTTGCAACCTGGCGACAGTGTACTTTTCATTGATGACTTTCTTGCCAACGGAAATGCAGGAAAAGGAATAATCGATCTTGTAAACCAGGCAGGAGCGACCTTGGCCGGCATGGGATTTCTGATTGAAAAAGAGTTTCAAGCAGGAGGAGCAATGCTCAGGCAGATGGGAATCCATATTGAATCGTTGGCAATTATAGAGAGCCTTGACAATTGTATGATTAAATTAAAAGGAGTGGAGTCTAATGGTGAAGGAAATAACAGACACAACGTCAAATAGTACTCCACAAGGATTAATCTACGGGCTTGAGGATCGTCCACCTCTACGTGATGCGATTTTTGCCGCCCTGCAACATCTGCTGGCTATCTTTGTGGCGATCATTACACCGCCGCTCATTATCGCAGGAGCCTTGAATTTGGATTTGTCAACTACAGGTTTTCTGGTTTCGATGTCCCTGTTTGTATCGGGACTTGCCACTTTTATCCAATGCCGGAGGGTTGGACCGGTAGGATGCGGATTGCTTTGTGTGCAAGGTACCAGTTTTTCTTTTATAGGCCCTATCATTGCGGCAGGTATGGCGGGAGGTCTTCCTGCTGTTTTTGGTGCAACAATTGCAGGATCAGTAGTAGAAATGCTGGTAAGCAGGGTCCTTAAATTTATGAGGAACATCATCACCCCACTGGTATCAGGCATTGTTGTAACATTGATAGGATTGAGTCTTGTCAGAGTGGGAATCACTGCCTGCGGAGGTGGAGAAGCGGCAAAGGCAGCAGGCACATTCGGATCATTTGAACATATAGGACTCGCTGCCCTTGTGCTGGTGCTGATAATATTTTTCAACCGCAGCAGCAACCATTATCTCAGGATGAGTTCCATTGTTATCGGCTTGACGGTCGGATATATTGTATCTTATATATTGGGCTTGGTTAACTTCTCAGACATTCAAGACTTTGGAAGTTTAAACATCCCTGTTCCCTTCCGCTTTGGCGTCACTTTCAACATTTCGTCAATCATTTCAATGGGGTTGGTCTATCTTATAACAGCCATTGAAGCATACGGAGACATTACTGCAAATTCACTGATTTCCGGACAACCGGTTGAAGGCGAAAAATTCATGAAACGCGCTTCAGGGGGAATTTTGGCAGATGGCGTCAACTCAATGTTGGCAGGCATATTCAACTCTTTTCCCAACTCAATTTTTGCCCAAAACAACGGCATGATACAGTTGACAGGAGTCGCTAGCCGCTATGTGGGATACTTCATTGCGGGAATGCTTGTGTTTTTAGGTCTCTTCCCTGCTGTCGGACTTATATTTTCACTTATGCCGGAGCCGGTCTTGGGAGGTGCAACATTGTTGATGTTCGGCACTGTAGCGGCTGCAGGCCTACGCATTATAGCATCACAGAAGATAAACCGCAAAGCCACATTGGTTATTGCCATAAGTTTCAGTTTTGGACTTGGAGTGGAACTGGTTCCTGAAATACTGTCTCAGTTACCGGATTCCATACGCAGCATTTTTTCATCAGGCATAACAACAGGCGGTCTGGTGGCAATTTTAACAAATGCCATAATTCGGATAAAGGAGGAGGAGTAAGCGGACAAACTGGTCCGACATTCACAGCCCAATCCCAAAGAGTTGTACCAAAAGATTATTTGAAGGAGATCTCTGGCTCACGTTCAATAAGCGGAGCCAGTTTTCTCTTGAGACGACTCTTGCGCACATAGATATTCTGCGGCGTGTCATTGATTATGACGCTTATCTCCTGTGGTGAGAATCCTGCATATATGAGGTTCAGCAGTTTTATGTTCTCCTCTGTGATTGACGGGAACTCAGAACGTATCTTCTCTATTGCGCCATTGTTTTTGGCATTTACCACATTTTCAATAACCTCAAACATATCCTGTCCGAAAGATTGGAAAGAGAGAAGCTGCTCAACTTTCTTCTGGAGTTTCTTTGAGTATCCGAACTCATAGTAGGTGCCGGCAAGTTCCCTTATCTCAGCAAAACGGTTTTCAAGAAGCTCCTTGAGGCGTTTCTCCTTCTCTTTCTGCACATCAAGTTCACCAAGAAGTATATTCTTTGAGCTTTCGGCATCCTGCGCAGCGGCAAGATACTCTCCTATCTGGCGGTTCTTCTGTTGAAGTTTCCTCCGCCATGTAATTGCAACACCTGCAACCGCACCGAGCAGTATTACAACAAGGAGCGAATATATAATTACTGCCGAACGGTTCTGTCTTCGCATATTCTCATTCTCAATCTGCAACTGACGGTTGTAATAGAGTTGCTCAACCTCCTGCACAGAGTTGTTCTTCTCCTGCTCGTTTATGCTCTCCATAATGGAAGCATACCTCTGCTGGTATTCCAACGCCTCCTTGTAGTTGCCCTCAATCTTAGCTATTGACGACATCAGCGATGCCCAACCAGCCTCCTCAATATCATTTGCATCACTCTTCTCCTGCATATACCTTACGGCATACTCTTTGGCTTTTGAAATCTGCCCGTTGTCGAGATAAAGGCAGGCAAGCAGAATGTAGTTGTCATGCGGTGGAGTGGAGTTGCCATATTTTGCATAGAGTTCAAAGAGTTCCTCCAACACTCTTCCCGACGGTGTTCCAAGTGCAAATTTTACACCTGCAATCGAACTTCCGTAGAGAAGGATCGATTTGCTGTCGCCCTCCTTTTGGGCAATTGAGAGGGCCGAAAGGTAGGCCTCCAGCGACTGGTCATACTTTTCAAGGGCCTCATTGGCCTGAGCAACTTTGCCAAGGGTCTCCATACTGTGGTCAAACTCCAATGCCTTGCTATACATCTTGAGGGCACCATTGAAATTGAGTTTGCTCTGGTAAATGTTACCTTTGTTCACATATATGCGGGCAACAGCAGAAGAGACAAGATCATTTTCTGAACTGGTAATTTTCACCTGCTCCCGGGCCATTCTCATATAGATACCCTCTGCCTCCACATACTGCGTCATGGCCTCATACGAATTGCCTTCATGCTCATATATCTGCCCCAGGTAGAATCTGGCAAGAAGTTCATTAACGGGCTCTCCGCCCCTCTGGTAATGGGCAACTGCATTCAGCAACTCCTCTTCCCCTATCAAAGGGAGCCCGTTGGCCTCCAGAATACGTTCGTAGAGCAGAATAAACTCTGCCTTGTCGGCCTCGCTATGGAGCTGCGAGAGTGGAATTGAGCCTATGAGGGAGAGGGCGCTGTCGGGAAGATTATTTGTTAAAAGTGAATCTGCCCTTAGCAGGACAGGCTTTACCTCACCGCTTTGCCGGCAATTTGTACAAACAAGCACCAATAGTGCTAAAGATATGTAAATCAGCAGTCTTCTCATACAGCAGTCATTTCACAAGGAGGTCAAAGTTATGGAAAAACGGCGTAAAAAACTAAATATATTGGCTTAAGTTTCTTAAATTTGCACAATGCGGCATTGAACGCACTTATTGACCTGACTTACTAACATATTAATTGATTTTACAATATGGCCCTGGCTACCAAAGAAAAACTTTTTTCAAAAGACTTTTTCATCGCATACGCATACCTTATTGGAGGATGTTTCATATTTGCACTTGGCAATGTGCTGTTTGCCGAACCCTACGGATTTGCCCCGGGCGGGACATACGGCTTGTCGATTGTATTCCACCATTTGTGGGGATGGAGAACCGAGGTCTCCGCACTCAGTATGGATATACCGCTGCTTATTGTGGGATTCATCTTCCTTGGAGGAAAATTTGGCATAAAGACGGTGGTATGCACCTTTATCATTCCGGTCTTTATGAGCTTGGTCCACAAATTCTACGGCTTCAATGCACTGCTTGAGCCCGAAATAACCGAACGCGCACTGCTCGAAGAGCAGCTGCTCTCAGCTGTATTCGGCGGTATAGTGTATGGTATAGGCCTCGGAATGATCTTCAAATCGCGCGCGACATCAGGCGGAAGCGACATCATTGCAATGATACTCCACAAATATACCCATATCTCCCTGGGTACACTTGTAATCATAGTTGACTGCACAATCACACTAACTACGGTAGTAGCCTTTGGCGACTGGAGACTTCCAATGTATTCGTGGATACTTATATTTATAGAAGGAAAGGTCATTGACCTTGTTGTGGAGGGTGCTGCAGTACACAAGACATTGATGATTGTATCTGAAGAGACCGAAAAGGTGAGGAATTTGATAATCAATGAGATAAACAGGGGCGCAACAATAATTGAAGCACGCGGAGGCTATAAAGGCGACTCCCGACAGATTATCTACACAATCCTTACCCGCCGTGAGATGATGATTCTTCGCCACCATCTTAAAACGATTGACCCTCAAGCGTTTGTAAACATCATTGACTCAAAGGAGATTTTGGGCAGAGGATTCAAGGCTCTGGATGCCTAGGGCCCGTTTTTGAAGGCTATTTGCAAAGAATAGTTACTGATTATTTGGTATTTGGGAAAATTTGCATATCTTTGCAGCCCTTAAAAAGACAATTATTAATCACTTTTAACAATTACGAGAAATGTTAAAACAGTACGAAACCGTTTTCATTGCAACTCCCGTTTTGTCTGAGACTCAGATGAAGGAAGCGGTAGCCAAATATCTCGATCTAATCAAAGAGAATGGTGGTGAGGTTGTATATGAGCAAGATTGGGGTCTAAGGAAACTAGCTTACCCTATCCAGAAAAAAACTACAGGTTTTTATCACCTAATTGAGTTCAAAGCTGATCCACAGTTCATCAAAACTTTGGAGATTCAGTACAGACGTGATGAGAGAATCATCAGATTCCTAACTTTTGC
>JAFQHE010000013.1 GCA_017398125.1 Bacteroidales bacterium | reverse complement strand
CTTTCGCCACAACTCCTTTTCATCCCTGATTCTTGATATGAAGAGTTGGTTCAACAAATCTATTCTCTCCTTTATTATATCTGTTATTGATTTGTCAAGCGACATATTTGAGTCAAGCAACTCTTTCAAACTCGAAACCTCCTCTTCCAATAGTGAATAAGAATGTGCCAATCTCTCCTTTTCTGCCTCTACCAATCTCTTTTCAAGCAGGCTTGACTTCAATTTTTGCCTGATGACAACTACGACAAGCAGTAACATAAGAATGAGAGATATGGATGCTGACAGTGTACGTTTCCTGGAGTTTTCTTTTTCTGCATTTTCCAGTTTAAGGCCATATCGCTCCTCTATAAACTGCGTATCACTCTTCAGTTTTGCGACATTTGCTGAATCACTTCTTGAAAAATACTGCTTGTAATGGAACAATGCATCAGAAATATTACCTGAATTCTCATGCAATTCCGACAGTATAGCATGGTATCTGATATTATGATCTGCATTATATTTGTCATATAGTCCTATAGCATCAAAACCACTATTATAATCACCTGTGAGCAAATATGCCGCAGCAACTGAAAGCCACGGAATCTGTGAATGTTCAACATTTCTCAAATAATCAGATAATGTATTCTTAAGACTATCCTTTGCATATTGCATCTCATAACTGAGAATAGCCTCAAAACATCTATTCTTATCAGCCTTTATATCATTTAGAGCAATTTTTTTTAGATATTCTATTTGCTCTTTGGCCTTTATAGAATCATTCTTTGCAGAATATCCATAATATACATTAATCAAGGAATTTATCTCAGAGCGTCTGTTTCCTCCTTTACGAAAACAACATGAAGCCTCCTGCATACACTTTATATATGCGTCAAAGTTCCTTAAATTGTAGTATATGTTGCCTTGGGCAAACAGCATCCTTGCTCTGATCAAATTGTCATTGGAGAGTTTCCCTTCATCAAGACCTTTTACCAAAGCGGCCATTGCAGACTCATCATCATTGCGGTTTCTGTAAATGACACTTTTATAATAGTACATACGGAGTTTGTCTGTTGCACTGCCTTTGTGTGTATAGTAATCTATGGCGGGTTGCAATAGAGAAAAGTCTGTGGTGTCTATGTAATTCTTGTCCATAGCCATGGAGAGCAACAGGGAGTGCTTTGCCTCCTCTTTTGCACTTCGCAGTTGCGATTGGTCAATTGACCGGAGTGTGGCCAGAGCACTGTCGGGATAATGCTCAATATATGAATCAACTTCATTGAGAAGATTTAATGCCGCACTATTGTCACGGCATGAAACAAAAAGTGTGATTGCTGCTATAAGAAACAGATATGGAACTCTTACACTCATAAAACAATTTCTCTGTCATGATTGTACATATTGCCATACTGGCAATTTTAATTGGAAGTAATAACAAACTCTACCTTTATCTTCCCATTTCAACATCTTACCAGCGTTTATTATTAATACTTAATTTGCAAAGTTAAGCATACATGACATTATATCATAAAAAAAAGTTTGACACAGCCATTTCTATTCAACTGATTTACAGATATATAAAATTTATATTTTTGAAAAAGTTTGACAGGCGGGAAAAATGTTTGACAAACACATGTTTTTACCCTTTTTTGTATCTGTTTTTGAATGCGGCTACTCTTTTGCCAACAGCAGGGAT
>JAFQHE010000012.1 GCA_017398125.1 Bacteroidales bacterium | reverse complement strand
TTGTACATAACGACTATTCATTTGAGGTGTCACCTAAGTTTGCGATATTTCCCGACAGACTTGAAATTACATCGGCTGGTCGCTTGCCCGAATCTCTCACAAGAGAGGAGTTCTTCAATGGTATATCCATTCCACGCAATAAGGAATTGATGCGTATCTACCGCGATGTGGAATTGGTAGAGTCGTTGGGTTCTGGCATTCCTCGTATTTTGCGAGCATATGGCGAAGATTGCTTTAAGTTTACAGATAATTTTATCCGCATTACTTTGCCTATTAGTGCTCATGATAGTGCTCATGATAGTGCTCATGATAGTGCTCATGATAGTGCTCATGATGCAAGTAATGTATCTAAAGCTATTAGAACACTTGTTACTTGCAGTGAAGGGGAAGTTGATAGGGACACTCTACAATCGCTTATTGGCATAAAGCACCGAACATATTTCCGTAGCACATATATCAAACCTGCTCTTGATGAAGGTTATATAGAGTTTACTCTACCCAATGAGAAACAAAGTAAGTTGCAGAAATACCGCCTTACAGCAAAGGGTATTGCTTTGAAAAATAGCCTAACCAATAAGAAATAATTTTGCTCAACCTATCATAAAATATAGAAAAAGCATCGTTTTTGTATATTATATGATAGGTTAAGGCGAGAGCGATATTCACTCAATAATACCAATCTTATAATTGGCAAAAATTGGAAAGTAGGGATTTCGAACTGAGGTGGAGCAAATTTTTAATGCACTCGCTTCTGTTTCAAATAATTTCACTACCTTTGCATCAAAGTAGGAACTCGACTCTGCGAGGCACTGCAAAATGGCGCAGAATTTAGGTGGAGCAATAGCGGGAGATTACGTTTGTAGCGATTCTTTAACGCAAAGATATAGAGCCATTTAGAAATGAAACTCATTTTCTGGTGGCACTACAAAAATCAAGCAGTTACGATAAAAAGTGGCTGCTTTTTTTGTTGTTTTTTGGTTGCTTTCTGGAGGTCTATGTAAACAGTATGTATACAGAGGTGTAAACGGGCAAAATAGAAACCAAACGTATTGTTGAGTTTGCAGGTGAAGGTCGATGTCAGGTCAGGCAATGTAGAGATTACAGAAGATTCTTGTTCTGAGGAGAGCTTTACATCGCTCTCTGTTATGCTTATGATGTTGCGCAATATGTTTGACAATGTAAAGGTTACCCAAAATGGTAAATCTGTATTGCTGCATGTTGATGCGGATATTTATAATACATAGTGGTTCTTAAGCCTCAGTTTCTGCTTCCGGGTTATGTACGCGTCTTGTATTTTAATAATCTTTTTGCTAAAATTGTAGGATTGTTTTGTAGAAACTAAATTGTTGGGATATGGATAAGATAAAGATTTTACTCTTTTCACTTATGGCTCTCTTTTGCACATTTGGAGTTGTCTCATGTCAGGAAGAGGAGCTTGAGCCGGCTGAACTCCTGATTGGAAAATGGTGCAGGACTATGGGGTATGAATTGGTAGTTTTTCCAGATGGAACCACTTCTGAAACTGAGATAAATGATACAGCTGATACATATCAGCTTGTATTCTATGCGAACGGTAATGGTGAAACACTCCAGATGGCTAATGGTGAGTGGGGCACAGTCTCCACATTCAGATGGGCTTCCGACGGAACTACGCTTCTTGCTCTTGATAATGATTCGGGTGTTGAGAAGGAGGCTTCAATTGTACTGCTTACACAATTGTCGCTTATTGTTGAGGAGCAGTATGAAACCGAAGGGAACAGGGTATTCAAAAAAGCTTCATTCAGAAGGATGGAGTAGAATTTAATCTGAAAATGATGCAAAAATCAGATATGAAGGCACTCAAAGATCCGATGGGTGCTGCAATCAATGACTATTTCAGGAACGGCAGAGCTGCAAAGTTGAGGGTCTTCTCATCACAGTTTGATGAGGATGAGATTCCTGTTGCAGATCTTTTCCGTGATTATGAGCAGATGCCATATCTCGAAAAAATGGCCTTGGGATTGGCTCACGGCAGGATATTGGATGTTGGGGCAGGCAGCGGATGCCACTCTGTTGTACTTCAGGGTATGGGCAAGGAGGTGACTGCCATAGACATTTCGCCGCTCTCAGTTGCCGTTATGAAGGAGCGGGGAGTGGATGCCCGTCAGACTGATCTTTTTGATGAATCATTTACAGGCCGTTATGATACCATACTCATGCTTATGAATGGTTCAGGCATAATTGGTACAACTGAAAATATGCCAAGGTTCTTTTCAAGAATGAAGCAGCTGCTTGCTCCCGACGGGTATATCCTTATGGATTCAAGCGATCTTAAATATCTTTACGAAGATGAAGACGGCAGTTTTGATATAGATCTTGCAGGTGATTACTACGGCCAGCTTGACTACAGAATGCAGTACAAGAACATTAAGGGTGATACCTTTGACTGGCTCTATATAGATTTTCAGACGCTCTCTTACTATGCGGAGCAGAACGGATTCAAGGCGGAACTGGTGGAGCAGGGAGACCATTATGACTATTTGGCAAAACTTTCTTTATCATAGGATTATAACAGAAGTAATTTTATAGAAGAATAATTTATGAGAAATTTTCTTTTGATGTCGGTCTTTGCCGGACTCCTTATTGGCACAGGCGGACTTGTATATTTGAGAGTGGGCGGTGTTGCAGGTGCCGTGCTATTCGGATTTGGATTGTTGTGTGTGGTAATGTGTGGCGCGCAACTGTTTACCGGGAAATCGGGCTTTTTGCCTGCCAAGCAGATTCCTCGTCTTATGCTCATGCTTGCCGGCAATGCTGTTGGTTGTCTTGTTGCAGCTGTCATTGCAGTATATTGCCTTAACCAGTCTGTAATGTCAAACCTTTCGGCAATACTTGCCTCCCGACAGTCTGCCTCCTGGATTTCACTTCTGCTGACATCAGCCGGAACAGGAATGATCATGACCCTTGCCGTTTATGGTGCGCGCAAGCAGCACTATCTTCCGTTGCTGTTTGGAGTGCCTGTATTCATATTATGCGGACTTCCCCACTGTGTGGCAGATGCATTCTATTATGCATTGGCTCTGTTGCTTGGCAAATTCGAGTGGTGGATACTTCCGGCCTGGTTCTGGGCAATAGCAGGCAACTATATCGGCTGCAATCTTCCCCGCTTCTTTATGCAGGAGCAGTTTGAAAATTAATATCGGCAACGTAGCGGCTTTTCATTGGAATCATAAAGATGGCAGATAATAGTACAATATATGTTTCTGTAATTCTCCCCCTGAAATATAGGGGAGGTGCAACCTATATTGTTCCTGAGCATCTTGTTGGTGATGTTGTGGCAGGAAGTCGTGTGAAGGTTGATTTTGCAGGAAAGGTCTATTCCGCAGTTGTTGAATCCATATCTTCGGTATTGTCCGGCGATTCTCCGGCAAATGCTCTTTCTGATAGCCATGAAGAGCTCTCCAGTTGCGCTGAGAGCGCTTTGCTGGGTACTGCAAAAGGTTTGTCGGGAAGAGAAATTTTATATAAGGAGATATTGGCTGTTGAACCATATCCTCCGGTATCAATCAATGAGATCAGACTCTGGCATGAGGTGGCCGATTATTATCTCTGCTCTATTGGTGAGGTTTACAAGGCCGCCTATCCCTCCATGGCCATCAGACAGGAGCAGGTAAAATCGCGTAAAACGGCCGCATCCTTTTATGAAAACTTGCAGAATGGGGAGTGCGGTTACAAGCTTCCAGAACTTTCGTCTCTGCAGCAGGAGGTTCTTGAAAGTATTGGTGTTGGGTTTGCGGCAAATGGAAAAAAGAGGCCGGTGCTTCTGCATGGAGTTACAGGAAGCGGCAAGACTGAAATTTATATGCACCTGGCCTGTGAGCAGCTTAAGTTGGGAAGGAGTGTGCTCTATATGGCTCCTGAAATTGCAATTACAAGGCAGTTGCAAACAAGGCTGAAGGCTCTTTTTGGAGAGAGATTGCTCATTTTCCATTCAAAACAGAGTGCTGTTGAGAAGAAGAGGATACACAAAATAGTGTCGGGAGAGTACCTAAAGGATTATGAGAAGCAGACTGGCCCGGTTGCAGGAAATGATGCTGTAGTTGTGTTGGGCACGCGGTCTGCACTCTTTCTTCCTTATGGGAAGTTGGGACTTGTTATTGTTGATGAGGAGCATGATCCGAGCTACAAACAGACCGAACCATCGCCAAGGTATCAGGCAAGGGATGTTGCAGTCATGCTTGCAAATATTCATGGCGCCAATGTACTGTTGGGGTCAGCTACCCCATCTTTTGAATCTCTTTACAACTGCATGATAGGCAGATTTGCAAAGGTCGAGCTGCTTGAAAAATATTATGGGGCGCAAGATACGGTTGTAGGTGTAATTGATACCATCTGGGCAAGGAAGAGTGGCCAGATGCGGGGTAATTTCTCGCAAAAGCTTATCAATGCAATCAGAAAGAGGGTAGAGGAGGGCAAGCAGGTTCTTGTTTTCAAGAACAGACGCTCTTATGCACCTGTTGTGGAGTGTACAGAATGTGGCGAAACTGTAAAATGTCCTCATTGCAATGTAAATCTCAGCTACCACAGATATAATTCTACATTAAGATGCCATTATTGTGACTACACGGTAAGGTTCAATCCGGTTTGCAGCAAATGCGGACTGGAATCGTTGAAATGCAGGGGGGCTGGAACAGAGCGGCTCGAAGAGGAGTTGAAAGAACTTTTGCCTGGGGCCCGTATAGCACGTTTTGATGCCGATGTTACTGCAAGCAAGAGGGCAGAGGAGGCTGTAATTAAATCTTTTGCTGCAGGGGTAATTGATGTTCTGGTAGGAACACAGATGATTTCAAAGGGATTTGATTTCAGGAACCTCAAACTCGTGGCTGTAATTGATGCCGACTCGCTTCTCTCCATGCAGGATTTCAGAGCAGATGAGCGGGCATTGCAGATGTTCAGCCAGCTGTTGGGAAGGGCTGGCCGGAGAGAGGAGCCCGGAGAGCTGCTGTTGCAGACCAATTGTAAAGATCATCCTGTCATTAAGTCATTCGTTGAAATGAATTCAAAAAGTGCTTTGCAGGGCAATATGGCCGGTAATGTTAATCTGACGGCACAGATGAATCTCATGGAGCAGCGCAGGGAGTTCTCATTTGCTCCATTTGTAAGAATGGTAAAGATTATTGTAAAACACTCATCAAAGGAGAGGCTTGACCTGATTTGCGATAAGGTGGCTGATTCGCTTGGGCAAATTGGAGCTCTTGAGGTAACAGGCCCATTTGTGCCACCTGTAGATAAGGTCAGGGGTGAGTGGCTTATGGCATTCTATGTCAAGTTTGCCAGGGATAGAAAACTTAAGGAGCACAAACAGAAACTTATGCAGAGTATTCTTGGCCTTAAGTGCGGCAACTCTGTAATAATTGATGTTGATCCGCTATAGGGGCGTAGGGCTGTCAATTGAATATATGTGATATGAGTTCAATGAGCAGTTCACCTTCTGATGCGGTTCCGGCATTGCCGCTCTTGAATTTGTAGTCACAATCCTTTATCTGGGCAACAATTCCCATTACCTTTACGTAGCTGTAGTTTCTTATGGCTGTCGCATACTCCTTCTCTTGTGTTCCAAAGGCTCCTGCCTTTTTGGCTGCGCCTTCGGGTGTTCCGCCATCGCGTTTCAGGTAGGCGTATGCCTTGAGAAGTCTTGAAATGTAGAAAAACAGGGCTCCAAGTGTAAGGGCAAGCGGGTATTTCTTTGAGTTCTCTCCAAAGAAGTGGGCAATCTTGAAGGCCTTTTCCTTGTCTCTGTATGATATTGCCCGACAGAGTTCAAATGCAGAAAACTCCCGGCTTATGCCAATGTTCTCCTCTATATCTTTTGAGGTAATCTCTTTTGAATTGTCGGGAAGGGACTTTATAAGCTTGTCTATTTCAAGTACAATTTTCCTCAGGCTGTTGCCTGTATGTTCGGCCATAAGCTGTGCGGCATCGTAGCCAATTGTGTATCCGAGAGATTTTATATGGCTGACTATCCATTCACCAACTTTCCACTCCTGCAGCAGTACAGACTCCATTACAACGGCATCTTTGCACGATTTCAGTTTTTTGTAGAGCGAACTGCGCTTGTCAATGCTTTTGCCAGTGTAGGAGAGGACAAGTACCGTTTCAGGGGCGGGGGACTGCAGATATATTTCAAGCGCATCGCCTTTGCCCATATTCTGGGCCTCCTTTACAATTACAAGCTGGTAATCTGAAAACATCGGGAAACGTCTGGCAAGAGAGACCACCTCTGCCGGATTGGTGTCTGAACCATAGACTATGGTCTGGTTGAAGTCACGCTCTTCTGGTTTAAGTACAGTTGCAAGCAGTTCATCTACAAGTACATCGGAATAGTAAGGCTCCTCACCCATAAATACATATACAGGTCTGAAGTTGCGGGCCCTAATATCACTCAGAATACTATTGAACTGAGATACTGTGTCTTGTGAATTCTGCTTTGCCATATTGCTTAAAATCTGACAAAGCAAAAATAGTAAATTTTTACCAAGTTGGGATAATGTTTATCTTTGCATCTGTTTTATTGCAGATAAAGTTACTCATGGCAGATGAAAGGGCTAAAATATTTGACCCGTTGAGGAAGAAGAGGGTAGTTCTTACTCCCGAGGAGCAGGTCCGCCAGTATTTCATACAGTGGCTTCACAATGTAAAGGGGTATCCTTTGACCCTTATGATGAGTGAGCATACTATTTCATACAACAGAAGAACTTTCAGGTGTGATATAGTCTGTTTTGACCGCAAGCTCACTCCGCTTATGGTTGTTGAGTGCAAGGCTCCGGGTGTAAAGATTGACAATTCTGTGATAGAACAGGTTACAAGATATAATATGGCGTTGAATGTCAGATTTGTAGCGGTTACCAACGGTATAACCACATTTGCACTGGCCCTTGACGCAAAGGAGCAGAAATATCTTTATATTGACGATATTCCCGAGTTTGCAAAGACTCAGGAATAAAAATTGAAATAACAATGGATAACGTATCATTCTTGGACAATAAAATATTTGGAATCATATCTGAGGTTGCAGCCGAGCATGGGGTGCGCGCCTTTGTAATAGGCGGGTTTGTGCGTGATTGTTTCTTGGGCAGGCCATGTAAGGATATTGATGTTGTTGTTGAGGGCAGTGGAATAGAAATTGCCCAGAAGGTTGCGGAGAGGGTTAAGAGCAAGGTTTCGGTATTCAAGAATTTCGGTACGGCCATGTTCAGATATTGTGGTCTGGAAATTGAGTTCGTTGGTGCCCGAAAAGAGTCATATAGGGCCAATTCACGCAAACCAATAGTGGAGAACGGTACACTTGAAGATGACCAGAAGAGGAGGGATTTTACAATAAATGCACTTGCTTTCAGTCTGCAGAAGGAAGATTTCGGCTCTCTTGTTGACCCTTTCAATGGTGTAAAGGATCTTCAGGCAGGTCTTATACGTACACCTCTCGATCCAGATACTACATATTCTGATGATCCCTTGCGTATGATAAGGGCCATACGTTTTGCTACACAGCTATCGTTTACAATTGTGCCAGAGTCATTGGAGTCAATAAGAGGCAACAAGCAGAGGCTTGAAATCCTTTCAAGGGAGCGGATCAGTGACGAACTTCACAAGATCATGCTCTCGCCCAAACCGTCAATCGGCTTCAGACTTCTTGATGAAACTGAACTCCTTCCGCTTATCCTACCTCAGCTTTCAAGATTGAAAGGTGTTGAGACCCAAGAGGGTAAAGGACATAAAGATAATTTTAGCCATACTCTTCAGGTCCTTGACAATATAAGTTGCCATACCGATAATCTGTGGCTGCGTTGGGCTGCTCTTCTGCATGATATAGGCAAACCGCAGACCAAAAAGTATGAACCGGGATTGGGGTGGACATTCCACAGCCACGATTTTATTGGCGGCAAGATGGTGCCTGCAATATTCAAGCAGCTGAAGATGCCGCTTAACGAAAAGATGAAGTATGTGCAGAAAATGGTGCAGCTTCACCTTAGACCTATAGCTCTGGTTCAGGATGAGGTTACTGACTCTGCTGTAAGAAGGCTCCTTTTTGATGCAGGAGACGATATTAATGACCTTATGACTCTTTGTGAGGCGGATATTACATCAAAGAATGACAAAATTGTCCGCAAGCACAAGGATAACTTTGCACTTGTAAGGCAGAAACTTATTGAAGTTGAGGAGAAGGATCGTGTACGTAATTTCCAGAATCCTATAAGTGGAGAACTTATAATGGAGAAATATAAAATTGCCCCGTGCAAGGAGATCGGCATCATCAAGGAATTTGTTAAGAATGCCATTCTTGACGGGGAAATTGAGAATGATTATGAGCAGGCCTATGCCCTTATGGAGCAGAAGGCTGCTGAACTCGGCCTTTAGAAGCAGTAACGTACGCCCAAGGCAAGTCCTGTGTAGTCAAAACTTGTATTTGGAACAAAATATATTCCAGGTCTGTAGTCCAACGAGAGCATAAGCGGAATATTGAATGAATATTCTATGCCTATCTGCGCCAGAACTCCAACAGCAAATCCATGTTTGAAGTCATCATTGGTCCATCCGCCCATACCCAAGCCTGCTCCTGCATACCATTGCCAGATGCCGGCTGTACTTGCTGGAAAATCAAACATCCACTGGTACATTCCCTCAACACTGAAACCATATCTGTTGGCTCCCATTGTGGCTTCAATTCTGCCCTCTGGAATAATATATCTCTGGTATGAGACCTCAGCTCCATATCCGCCCCTTATACCAATAGCATTCCTGTAACCGTTGCCTCCTTGTGCATTGGCTGCTGACAATGAAAGAATTGACAATACAGCCACCAATAAAAATCTCTTCATATATCTCCGTTCTATAAGTTAAATCCAATAATCATTATATCTCTTTCTCTTCACCGACAAGTCCATTTGTGCCGGAGCTGTCTATTTTCCCTGCAAATCGGATGCCTTTTTTGCCAAATATCTGCCATAAATTCTGGCAGCTGTCTCAACCATCTGGGCACATGGACGCTTTTTGTAGTATTCTGCAGTACGGGCCTCCGGAACAGGTGATCTCATCTGTGATGAGCCGTCAGATTCATTTGCGCCTGCTCCATCTCCTCCCATAGGCCTCAATCCGAGCAGTTCTGCACAAATTAACGAGCCGTTCTCCTTTTTAAACTCTGCTGCCAGCTCCTGGACAACCTTATAGTTTGCACCTTTGCCTGCAGCATCCTTGGGGTCTGTGCTTCCGCACTCCAGTCCTGCAAGAATGAACATACCGCAAGCTGCTCCGCATGTCTCGCGCATCCTTCCTATTCCCGCCCCAAATGAGGCTGCAATCTTCAGCAGCAGCTCTTTATCTGTATTATAGTAACCGGCATACGCGCCAGCTATACTTTGTGAACAACTATAGCCCTCTTTAAAAAGAGAAACCGCCTTCTCTACGTATTGTTCAATATCTTCTTCTCTAAATGCCATATACTTTTCTGTTACCAGTTAAATTATCTTTTATCCCTTAACCCGCAAGCTTTGTAAAATTAATGCAAATTCTGCAAAATACATAGCTGCAGCCCTCTCATTTTCTCAATTTTTTCATTCTCTTGCGGTGTTCTCTGAATATTTTCTTTTGCATCTCTTTGCGTTGTTGCTCAACAGAGTCTATTCTCTCTCCATAATTTTCTGTGAGCCAATCCCATTTATCCACTATCTCCCATATTTTCGCCTCTGGATAGTTTGCTCTCATCCCTTTTGAATCGGAAAAGTGCTTCACTTCAGCCTCTTCTGAGGTGCTGAACCTGCCCCAACCCTCAGGAGCCTTATTCATCCCGGTGTACCATGGAACAAATGGTTCAACGCAAGGTTTTCCAGGTGCGACCCACATGATATGCCCAATCTCGGCTGGAGTATTTACATTCAACTGGAATATTGTTGAGAGTACTGTGTGGTTGACGCAGATGCACTCCTGATGTTTTTCCATTACATCTTTCCCAGCTTTTTCTCCAGTCAGATTTTCCCCGTGGCTTGAAAGTATTTCAATCATATCTTCAAGTGTAATTTTACGGTCAGGTTTTACGAATAGTTCAAAACTGTCGGGATCGGACTCGTACTGCCTGCCTGTGAGGTATTGCAGGGCACTCTGATGCCTTAGCACATTCCTGTCAGAGATATAGGTTGAGGGTTTGCAATATGCCCTCTTGAAAGAGAATTGGCCGTCGGTCTTGGGATTGTACCATCCGCGATCAATTGCATACTCAATAATGTCGGGACTTCCGGCAAAATTTGCTGTATCCGACAAATCTACATGACCAATTATATAGTTGTTTGGAAGTGCCATAACACAGTCATCAGGAACTCTCTGAGCAACCCAATGACGTCCTTTCACTGCCGAAAATATCCATGCTTCATTCGGATCTGCGATGGAGTATGTGCGTCCGCTGCCTCTGTAGCCGCGTTCTTCAACAAGTTTGCCAAGAAGGGTTACGGCCTCTTTTGAAGTACGTGCCTGTTTTGCCACAGTGGTGCGGAGTTCATACAATACACCGCCATCTGTAAAATCATCCCTATCTTCCCTTGACGGACAACTATTCGATACTATACCCACTCCATATTCGTTCAAAAAGGCATCTGCTACCTCCATCCCAGGAAATTCACACCATAAATACTTGGCATTCTGAACAGTTTTTCCATCTGCATCTCTCTTCTCTTTTGCAGGAACCACATAGATGTTGAGCATCTGCTCGCCTGAGTCATCTTCATTGTGGGCGAGCAATACAGAGCCGTCGGCAGTGGCAGCTTTTCCCGCAATTACAGCAAAGCAGTTGAACTCCTTGTAGGTATTGTCACCTTGCACTCCGGAGATTTTAGAATGTGTAGAATTTGTTCTGGCAAGCAGATTTGCCGAAACAACAACAAGAATGATAGTCCAAATTAGATTTTTCATAAGTTTTGATATATAGTTCCTTATCATATGGTCCGTTTGTCGGGTTAATTCCTGGTAATTATTTTATGGTCAAATAGTTTGGAGCAAAAATTTACGGCTTCCCCTGTTCTTGATTGTGTAGTAGCCGGCAGCTATCATTCTGCTTACACTCTCTTCATCAATTACATTCAATTTGCTATCGACCAAATTTATGTCACGCTCTCTTATATTTATGAGCAGCTTCCTGTAAGAGAGTCGTTCATGGCTCTTTTTATCTACAAAATATGTTACGGATTCCCTATGGGCCACCTCTGTAAATCCAAGCCGCAGATATGTGGAACCGCTTGACCACTCATCATCTGAGTAGCTCATTATTTCTATAGGCTTTCTTAATTCTGCGCAACCATTGGTTTCCATACGTCCCTTCATTGATTTGATGAAGGTATCGAGCAATTTGCCCATTCCTCCAACAACCCTTACATCGGGGAGTGAAATGTATCTTACCCATTCGTATGAATCAAAGATGGTATTGCCATTTGCAGTCCCGTCAAGTGAGTTGCGGAAACTGCCGGTAAGCTCCTCGGCTCCGCGTGGCATTGGCCTGGGTGCGGAGAAGGCTGCCGCTGCAACCATCTGGCCTTCATATTCAAGTGAAAGCATGAATTTGGACTTTGCGTAACCATACGGATGATATTTGTCAATAAATTCCCTGATCTCTGCACCTTTGTTGCTGTTTGACCTCAAAAGTGAACCATTTCCGCAGTTATAGTTGTAGGCTACATTGCATTTTCTGGCAAATATACTTTTGAAGTTGTTGAGCCTGGCCATTATGCGTTTCTGGATAATCTCCATGTCGTGGAACCAACGGTCTTCGTAGAGATATAGGATGTCGGCATCTGCCAATTCTTTTCTCAACAATCTCTCTTCTGAATCTTCATAATGGCTGGATGATGGCTCTGCAGGAGTGAGCAGAACTGCAAAGTTGTTGTCGGGAAAGGAATATAGCAGTCCTTTCTCCAGGAACCTAATTCCCAAAGATGAAACATATTTTCTGAAGCTCTCTATAAAAATTCCGGCCATTATTGATGATTGTTACCCTTGCAAATTTAATAAAAAGCCCTTTCAGCCGCTATAGTGATGGCTTGAATCATAGTAAAAAGAGTATTTTTCTCACTTTTTTTCACATTTTTCAAAAAAAATGACAAAAAGTCAAAAAAAATTTGGTTTGTAAAAATAAATGTCTACCTTTGCAATCCCAAACGGAACGGAGCACTGCTAAAGACTCTTCCGCAAGGGAAATTAGGGATTGATTCGCTAGCTCAGCAGGTAGAGCACAACACTTTTAATGTTGGGGTCCTGGGTTCGAGCCCCAGGCGGATCACCAGAAAAGAGGATAACTGAAAAGTTGTCCTCTTTTTTTTGTCATTACTTCTATATTCGGTAATGTGGGAGCAACTTTTATCTCATCACCCCGGCCACGAAACTCGGTAATAACATCACTCGATAAGAACTTAGAGTTGCTGCCTGTCACATATACATCTACATTGGGAATTTTAAGATAACTATTCAATACATCTTCAAACTCATCCACCCATTGTACTTCATCAAGCATCACATAGTGCACCCCCTCTTTGGCAATACGAGTATCTTTATCATTCCGTTGTGCATACTCCTAAAAGGCAGCCATTTATTTTCATTCACCAAGATTATAGAGCAAAAAAATACCCGAACGGTATAAATACGCATTCGGGTCTCAAGTGGATTTTGTCATCAATCAG
>JAFQHE010000011.1 GCA_017398125.1 Bacteroidales bacterium | reverse complement strand
TTGCTCGTCAGGTAAACGTTCCTAGAATCGTTGTTTTCTTGAATAAAGTTGATATCGTTGATGATCCTGAGATGATCGATCTAGTTGAGATGGAGGTAAGAGAGCTTCTTTCATTCTACAACTTTGACGGTGACAACACTCCTATCATCCGCGGTTCTGCTCTAGGTGCACTTAACGGTGATCCACAATGGGAGGAGAAAGTAATGGAGCTTATGGCTGCTGTTGATGAGTACGTTCCACTTCCTCCACGTGATAACGAGAAACCATTCTTGATGCCTGTTGAGGACGTATTCTCAATCACAGGTCGTGGTACTGTTGCTACTGGTAGAATTGAGACTGGTATCATTAAAGTTGGTGAGGAGATCCAGATTATCGGTCTAGGTGAGGAGCCTAAGAAATCAACTGTAACTGGTGTTGAGATGTTCCGTAAACTTCTTGACCAAGGTGAGGCTGGTGATAACGTAGGTCTACTTCTTCGTGGTATTGACAAGAAAGAGATTAAGAGAGGTCAGGTTATTGCTAAACCTGGTACAATCACTCCTCATAAGAAATTCCAGGCTGAGATTTACGTATTGAAGAAAGAAGAGGGTGGTCGTCACACTCCATTCCATAACAAATATCGTCCTCAGTTCTTTATCCGTACTTTGGATGTTACTGGTGAGATTCTTCTTCCAGAGGGAATTGAGATGGTTATGCCTGGTGATAACGTTACTATCAATGTAGAGTTGATCTACCCAGTAGCTATCAACGAGGGTCTACGTTTCGCAATCCGTGAGGGTGGTAGAACAGTAGGTGCTGGTCAGGTAACTAAAATTACTGAGTAATCCTCTTAATTAAAAAATAAAAGCTTTCATCGAATGGTGAAAGCTTTATTTAGGAGCATAGTTCAAGGGTAGAATAGCGGTCTCCAAAACCGTTGATGGGAGTTCGAATCTCTCTGCTCCTGCAAATCAAAAGTTACGGTTTGATTATTATTTAATCAGATGACGGCAAGCTTCCAGGTCGTTATCACAATTAAAGAAAAATGAGCAAAATTACTTTGTATATCAAAGAGTCGTACGTTGAGTTAGCAAAAAAAGTAACTTGGCCTTCTTGGGCTCAGCTACAGAGTTCTGCCATCTTGGTTATGGTAGCTTCTTTAATTTTTGCGTTGGTCATTTTTGTTATGGATCTTGGATTCAAGAACATTATGACTGCAATATATAATATGTTGTACTAAGATGAGTGAGATTGCCAAAAAGTGGTATGTAGTTCGCGCTGCCGGTGGTAAGGAGAAGAAAGCGAAGGAGTACATTGAGAATGAAATCAAAAGATTGGGTCTCGATGACTATGTCTCACAAGTTCTTATTCCTACTGAAAAGATCTATCAGATCAAGAATGGCAAAAGAGTCAGCATGGAGAGGATATTTTATCCTGGATATATTCTGATTGAAGCTGCTTTGACCGGTGAAATACAACATATTATCCGTAACCTACCCCACATTTCAGGATTTTTATCAGAAAAACAAGGCGGAAAGGAGAAGGAGCCGACACCACTTCGCCAATCAGAGGTCAACCGTATACTCGGAAGAGTGGATGAGTTGATTGAGAAGGAGGAGGAGAACATCACCCCTTTTGTGGTTGGAGAGGCAGTAAAGGTAACAGATGGTCCATTCAATGGATTTGATGGAACTGTAGAAGAGGTTCTTGAAGACAAGAAGAAACTCAAAGTAATGGTTAAGATCTTTGGTAGAAAGACCATTTTAGAATTAAATTTTGTTCAAGTAGTTAAAGAATAATTAATTATTAATTGTTATGGCTAAAGAAATTGCCGCATTCATTAAATTGCAGATTAAAGGCGGTGCCGCTAATCCATCACCTCCAGTAGGACCTGCACTAGGTTCAAAGGGTGTCAATATTATGGATTTCTGCAAGCAGTTTAATGCTCGCACCCAAGACAAGGCCGGTAAGGTGTTGCCAGTGATTATTACTGTTTTCAGTGATAAATCTTTTACATTTGTAGTAAAACAACCACCTGTAGCAGTACAGTTGAAAGAGGCTGCTAAGATCCAATCCGGTTCTGCTCAACCTAATCGTAAGAAAGTTGCTTCAGTAACTTGGGAGCAAGTTCGTGCAATCGCTCAAGATAAAATGCCTGATATGAATGCATTTACCTTGAAATCAGCTATGAGCATGGTTGCAGGTACTGCAAGAAGTATGGGTATAACTGTAGAGGGAACTTTTCCTGCTGACGTAAACTAAAAATCACACGCAATGAGTAAGCTGACTAAAAATCAAAAAATAGCAGAGGCTAAAGTTGAGAGCAACAGACTATACAAATTGTCAGAGGCTTGTGCTTTGGTAAAAGAGACTTCTTTCACTAAATTTGATGCTTCTGTAGATATAGCTGTTCGTTTGGGAGTAGATCCTAGAAAAGCTAACCAAATGGTTCGTGGCGTTGTGACTCTTCCTCATGGAACAGGAAAACAGACCCGCGTATTGGTATTGTGTACACCCGATAAAGAAACTGAGGCTAAAGAGGCTGGTGCAGATTTCGTAGGGTTAGATGAGTATATTGAGAAAATTAAAGGTGGTTGGACAGATGTTGACGTTATCATCTGTACCCCTTCAGTGATGGCTAAGATTGGTGCTATCGGTAGAATTTTGGGTCCAAGAGGTTTGATGCCTAACCCTAAAACCGGTACTGTAACAATGGATATTGCTAAAGCTGTAGCTGAGGTTAAAGCAGGTAAGATTGACTTTAAGGTTGACAAAACTGGTATCGTGCATGCTGGAATTGGTAAAGTATCTTTCGATGCTCAGAAACTTGCTGAGAATGCTACCGAATTTTTGAATACTGTTATTAAATTGAAACCACAAGCACTTAAGGGAACTTATGTTAAGAGTATTTATCTTTCATCTACTATGGGCCCTGGAATATGTATTGATAGCAAGACCGTTGGTGCTGCTGAATAAATAAATAATCTGTTATGAAAAAAGAGTTAAAAGCACAAATTATTGAAAATATTGCAGCACAATTGGACGAGACTCCAAGTTTCTATGTTACCGATATTGAAGGCTTGAATGCTGAGGCAACATCTAAACTACGTCGTGCTTGCTTTGAGAAACAAATTAAATTGCTTGTTGTTAAGAACACTTTGTTCTACAAAGTTCTAGAGCAAAAAGGTATTGAGAATTTCGAGCAATTTGCAGATGTAATGAAAGGTTCTTCTGCAATCATGTTTACTACTGTTGCCAATGCTCCTGCTAAACTTATCAAAGAGTTTTCAGGTGAGAACAATGGAAAACCTGCTTTGAAAGGTGCATTTGTTCAGGATTGCGCTTATATTGGTGCTGATCAGTTGGAGACTCTTGTAGGCATTAAATCTCGTGAGGAACTTATCGGTGATATCATCGGAATGTTGCAAGCTCCTGCACAAAATGTTATCTCTGCTCTTCAATCACAAGGTGGCGGTAAGATTGCAGGCATCGTAAAAACACTATCAGAAAAAGAATAATAATTAACACATTAAAAATATAAAACCATGGCAGATATCAAAAAATTTGCAGAAGAATTAGTTAACCTTTCTGTTAAAGACGTACAAGAATTGGCTAAAGTTCTTAAAGAGGAATATGGAATCGAACCTGCTGCTGCAGCTGTTGCTGTTGCTGCTCCAGCTGCTGCTGGCGCTGCTGCTGCTGCTGAGCAGACTGAGTTTGACGTTATCCTTAAATCAGCTGGTCAAGCTAAACTACAAATCGTAAAAGTTGTTAAAGAGCTTACTGGTCTAGGTTTGAAAGAGGCTAAAGAGCTAGTTGATGGCGCTCCTAAAGCTATCAAAGAGAAAGTTTCTAAAGCAGAGGCTGAGGATCTAAAAGCTAAACTTGAAGAGGCTGGCGGAGAAGTTGAGGTTAAATAACTTCACCTCCCCGTTTAAACGGGAAATAAGCAGGTTTAGGGCTTAATGTGCCCTAAACCTTTTTGTCGTTTTTTTAGTTTATTTTCAATCAAACCAAAAACAATGTCGCAAAACATAAATAATCAGCGGATTACATTCGCGACTTCAAAATCTCTTCTTGAGTACCCTGATTTTCTAGAGGTGCAGTTGAAGTCTTTCAAGGACTTTTTCCAGCTAGATACAACAGCGGAAAATCGTAGGAATGAGGGATTGTTTAAAGTTTTCCAGGAGATTTTCCCTATCACGGATACTCGAAATAACTTCGTTCTCGAGTTTATTGACTATTTTATTGATCCCCCTCGCTACTCAATGGATGAGTGTCTCGACAGGGGACTTACATATAGTGTGCCTCTAAAGGCAAAATTGAAATTGTACTGTACAGATCCTGAACATGAGGATTTTGATACAGTTATTCAAGACGTTTATCTTGGTACCATTCCGTACATGACTCCAAGAGGAACGTTTATTATCAATGGTTCTGAGCGTATTGTCGTTTCTCAGTTGCATAGGTCTCCTGGCGTATTCTTTGGTCAGAGTATGCATGCGAACGGAACCAAATTGTATTCAGCACGTATTATTCCTTTCAAAGGATCATGGATTGAGTTTGCTACTGACATCAATAATGTCATGTATGCATACATCGACCGTAAGAAGAAATTACCTGTTACTACATTGCTTAGAGCAATCGGCTTTGAGAGTGACAAGGACATATTGGATATTTTTGGCCTTGCAAATGAGGTCAAAGTCAATAAGACCAACCTTAAGAAGTGCGTAGGCCAGACTTTGGCTGCAAGAGTTCTTAAGACCTGGAATGAGGATTTTGTGGATGAGGATACAGGTGAGGTTGTATATATTGAGCGTAATGAGGTTATTATAGATAGAGAGACTGTTCTTGAGGAGGAGCATATTGAAGATATTCTTGATTCTGGAGTAAGTACTATTCTTGTTCATAAAGAGGATACCAATGCTGCAGATTTTGCGATTATCCACAATACACTGCAGAAGGATCAATGTAACTCTGAGAAAGAGGCAATATTCTATACATACAGGCAGTTGCGTAACTCAGAACCACCTGACGAGGCAACAGCAAGGGATGTAATTGACAAATTGTTCTTCTCAGACAAGAGATATGACCTTGGTGAAGTTGGCCGTTTCCGTCTGAACAGAAAATTGAATCTTTCAACTCCAGCTGATGTCAGAGTACTTACAAAGGCTGACATTATTGAGATTATTCGTTACTTGATCCAGTTGATAAACTCTAAAGCTGTAGTTGATGATATTGACCACTTGAGCAACAGAAGAATCAGAACTGTAGGAGAGCAGTTGGCAAATCAGTTCAGCGTAGGTTTGGCACGTATGGCTAGAACTATACGTGAGCGTATGAACGTAAGGGATAATGAGGTATTTACACCTATTGACCTTATCAATGCCAAGACATTGTCTTCTGTAATCAACTCGTTCTTCGGAACAAGCCAGTTGTCTCAGTTTATGGATCAGACAAACCCGTTGGCTGAGATGACTCATAAGAGAAGACTTTCTGCTTTGGGTCCTGGCGGTTTGTCAAGGGATCGTGCAGGTTTTGAGGTTCGTGACGTACACTACACACATTATGGCCGTCTTTGTCCTATTGAGACTCCAGAGGGTCCGAACATCGGTTTGATTTCATCTCTATGTGTATATGCAAGAATCAATGAGCTTGGTTTCATTGAGACTCCATACAGAAAAGTTGAGAATGGTGTTGTAGACATGTCTCCTAAGGGATATGTTTATATGAGTGCAGAGGAAGAGGAGGATAAGATGGTGGCTCAGGCAAATGCACACATTGATGAGAACGGTGTATTGACTGATGACAGAATCAAATGCCGTTACGAAGCTGATTATCCGGTAGTAAGCAAAGAGAATGTTCACTTGATGGATGTTGCTCCTAACCAGATTGCTTCAATTGCTGCCTCATTGATTCCATTCCTTGAGCATGATGATGCGAACCGTGCATTGATGGGATCAAACATGATGCGTCAGGCTGTACCGGTAATCAAACCTGAGGCTCCAATTGTAGGTACAGGTCTTGAGGGTGTTGTTGCCAAGGATTCGCGTACCCAGATTATGGCTGCAGGCAGTGGTGAGATTGTCTATGTAGATGCTAATGAAATACATATTAAATACGACAGAACCGACGATGAAAAATTTGTAAGTTTTGATCCTGAGGTTACTGTATACAAGTTGCCTTTGTACAGAAAGACTAACCAAAGTACTTCTATCCACTTGAAACCTATTGTGAAGAAGGGTCAGAAGGTTGTTCCTGGTCAGATCCTTACAGAGGGTTATGGTACTCAAAACGGTGAGTTGGCATTGGGAAGAAACTTGAAGGTGGCATACATGCCTTGGAAGGGTTACAACTTCGAGGATGCTATTGTGCTTTCTGAGAGAATTTTGAGAGAGGATATTTTCACATCTATCCATGTGGATGAGTACATTGTTGAGGTACGTGATACCAAGCGTGGTCCGGAGGAGCTTACTGCTGACATTCCTAATGTGAGCGAGGAGGCTACAAAAGATTTGGATGAGAACGGTATCATTAGAGTTGGTGCAAATGTTGAGCCTGGCGATATTCTTATCGGTAAGGTTACTCCTAAGGGTGAGAGTGATCCGTCACCTGAGGAGAAATTGTTGAGAGCTATCTTTGGTGACAAAGCCGGTGACTGGAAGGATGCTTCATTGAAAGCTACACCTTCACTACAGGGTACCATAATAGGTAAGAGACTATTCGCAAGAGTAGCAAAAGAGAGCGGCAGCAAGAGACAGAAGGGCACTACAAAATTGCAGGTTACTCAGGCTGAGGACAACTTCAACAGAAAGGCCGGTGCTTTGAGGGAGAAATTCCTTGACAAACTTATGGTTCTTGTTAAGGGCAAGGAGTCGAACGGAGTAAGCGACCTTTATGGTGCTGAGATTATTTCTAAAGGTGCAGCATTTACATATGAAAATTTGGACAGCATTGACTATGAAAATATCAATCCTACCAAATGGACAGCTGACAAAAATGCAAATAATATGATCAAACAGTTGATAAACAACTATTTGATTGCATTTAAAGAGTATGATGCTGAGCTTAAGAGAATTAAATACAATTTGACTATCGGTGATGAACTTCCTACCGGAATCATGCAGTTGGCCAAAGTTTATGTTGCCAAGAAGAGAAAGATCAGAGTAGGAGACAAGATGGCAGGTAGACACGGTAACAAAGGTATTGTAGCCAAAGTGGTACGTGACCAGGATATGCCTTTCCTTGATGACGGTTCAATTGTGGATATTGTTTTGAACCCGCTTGGTGTGCCTTCTCGTATGAACCTCGGCCAGATATATGAGGCAGTTTTGGGATGGGCAGGTAAAGAGTTGGGTACCAAGTTTGCTACTCCAATTTTTGATGGAGCATCTTTGGACGATATCTGCGAGTATACTGACAAGGCAGGATTGCCTCGTTATGGTAAGACATATTTGAGGGATGGCGGTACAGGTGAGAAGTTTGACCAGCCTGCAACTGTCGGTGTAACCTATATGATCAAATTGGGCCACATGGTTGATGACAAGATGCATGCCCGTTCAATTGGACCATACTCGTTGATTACACAACAGCCACTTGGAGGTAAGGCGCAGTTTGGTGGACAGCGTTTTGGAGAGATGGAGGTTTGGGCATTGGAGGCATTTGGTGCTTCAAACATCCTTCAAGAGATTTTGACCATCAAGTCTGATGACGTAACAGGAAGATCTAGAGCTTATGAGGCAATTGTTAAGGGTGATCCTATGCCAGCTCCAGGTATCCCAGAGTCATTGAACGTTCTATTGCACGAATTGAGGGGATTGGGATTGAGCGTAAATCTTGACTAATTGTATTTAAAGTATTTGATAATTTGAAATAACAAGAATATGTCATTGAAGGTTAAAAGTAATTTCAGCCGAATTACAATTGGTTTGGCTTCTCCTGAAGAGATCCTAGAAAGATCTTCAGGAGAGGTTCTAAAACCAGAAACCGTTAACTATCGTACCTATAAACCAGAGAGAGACGGTTTATTCTGCGAGAGAATATTTGGTCCGTCAAAAGACTACGAATGCCATTGCGGTAAGTACAAGAGAATCCGTTACAGGGGAATCATTTGTGACCGTTGTGGTGTGGAGGTTACTGAGAAGAAGGTGCGCAGGGAGCGTATGGGTCACATTACCCTTACAGTACCTGTAGCTCATATCTGGTATTTTCGTTCAACTCCAAACAAGATAGGTTATCTTTTGGGTATTCCATCAAAGAAACTTGATGCAATCATCTACTATGAAAGATATATAGTTATCCAGCCAGGTCTTGCTGCTGAGCAGGGTATCAAGGAGTTGGATCTTCTTACTGAGGAGGAGTACTTGAATGTGCTTGACAATCTTCCTAAGGAGAACCAGATGTTGGAGGATGAGGATCCCAACAAGTTTGTTGCAGGAATGGGTGCTGAGTCTTTGTACACATTGTTGTCAAAGATTGATCTTGATGATCTTTCATATACACTCAGAAGCAGAATTGAGACTGAGACTTCACAGCAGAGAAAAGCGGATGCGCTGAAGAGATTGAGCGTGATTGAGGCTTTCAGGGAGTCAAAGGATATTAACCGTCCTGAGTGGATGATTCTTAAGGTTATTCCTGTCATTCCACCAGATTTGAGACCATTGGTTCCGCTTGATGGTGGCAGATTTGCTACATCTGACTTGAATGACCTTTACAGAAGGGTTATCATAAGAAACAACCGTTTGAAGAGGTTGATTGAGATCAAGGCTCCAGAGGTTATCCTCAGAAATGAGAAACGTATGCTTCAGGAGGCTGTTGACTCGTTGTTTGACAACTCAAGAAAATCGAATGCAGTTAAGACTGATGCTAACAGAACACTTAAGTCATTGTCTGACAGTTTGAAAGGTAAACAAGGACGTTTCCGTCAGAATTTGTTGGGTAAGAGGGTTGACTACTCTGCGCGTTCTGTAATTGTTGTTGGACCGGAGTTGAAGATGCACGAGTGCGGCTTGCCTAAATTTATGGCAGCTGAGCTATATAAACCGTTTATCATCAGAAAACTTCTTGAGAGAGGTATTGTAAAGACCGTTAAATCTGCCAAGAAGATTGTTGATAGAAAGGATACAGTAATATGGGATATCCTTGAGAATGTAATGAAGGGTCATCCAGTGTTGTTGAACCGTGCCCCTACCTTGCACAGATTGGGTATTCAGGCTTTCCAGCCAAAATTGATCGAGGGTAAGGCAATTCAGTTGCATCCACTTGCTTGTACAGCGTTCAACGCCGACTTTGACGGTGACCAGATGGCGGTTCACTTGCCTTTGGGCAATGCTGCAATTCTTGAGGCGCAGCTTTTGATGTTGGGATCACACAATATCCTTAACCCTGCGAACGGTGCACCTATTACGGTACCTTCTCAGGATATGGTGCTTGGTTTGTATTACATTACCAAACCGCGTCCTGGTGTTAAAGGTGAGGGTATGTGCTTCTACGGTCCGGAAGAGATCATCATTGCCAACAATGAGGGCAGACTTGATTTGCATGCACAGATAAAGGTGCGTCTTCCAAAGGATCCGATGGACTTGAGCAAAGGATATGAACTTGTTGAGACAACAGCCGGTAGAGTTATCTTCAATCAGGTTGTTCCTCAGGAGGTTGGCTTTATCAATGAGCTTCTTACAAAGAAATCACTACGTGATATTATCGGTAGGGTATTGAAAGTTTCTGGAGTTGCCCGCACAGCGCAGTTCCTTGATGACATCAAAGCTATCGGTTATAATATGGCATTCAAGGGTGGTTTGTCATTCAACTTGGGTGACGTGATTATCCCTCAGGAGAAATATGATTTGGTAGAGGCCGGTTATAATGAGGTTGAGAACATTCAGG
Organism: Bacteroidales bacterium; assembly: GCA_017398125.1. Taxonomy (GTDB): domain Bacteria; phylum Bacteroidota; class Bacteroidia; order Bacteroidales; family UBA932; genus Egerieousia. The sequence goes on along the minus strand of JAFQHE010000011.1, from coordinate 42,791 downwards.
CAAGTTATGACAATGGTCTTATTACAAACAATGAGAGATATAACCAGATTATCGATATCTGGACAAATACCAACTCAAGACTTACCAATATCGTGGAGAAACAGATTGCAAATGACAATCAAGGTTTCAACCCGGTATATATGATGCTTCACTCTGGTGCCCGTGGTTCCAAAGAGCAGATCCGTCAGTTGTGCGGTATGCGTGGTTTGATGGCAAAACCTCAGAAGTCAGGTTCACAGGGTGCTGAGATTATCGAGAACCCTATTCTTTCGAACTTTAAGGAGGGTCTTTCGGTTCTTGAGTACTTCATTTCAACCCACGGTGCGCGTAAAGGTTTGGCCGATACAGCGTTGAAGACAGCGGATGCTGGATATTTGACTCGTAGGCTTGTTGACGTTTCACATGATGTAATCATTAATGAGGAGGATTGTGGAACATTGCGTGGCCTTGTTGCTACTGCCATCAAGAACAAGGATGACATTGTTGAGTCATTGTATGACAGGATCTTGGGTAGAACAACTGTACATGATGTATATAATCCGCTTACCGGCGACAAGATTATTGGTGCAGGAGAGGAGATAACTGAAGATATTGCAGCACTGATTGAGTCATTGCCAATTGAGGCTGTTGAGATCCGTTCAGTATTGACATGTGAGTCCAAGAAGGGTGTATGTGCTAAATGTTACGGACGTAACTTGGCAAGAGGCAAGATGGTTGAGAAGGGTGAGGTTGTAGGTGTAATTGCCGCACAGTCAATCGGTGAGCCAGGTACTCAGTTGACATTGAGAACATTCCACGTGGGTGGTACTGCATCAAGCTCAGTGTCTGAGAGTGAGATTGTTACAAGATATGACGGTAAGTTGGAGTTTGAGGAGTTGAGAACAATTGTCAAGGAGGATGAGAGCGGCAGCAATCTTGATGTTGTAATTGGCCGTACAGCTGAGATGAGAATTGTTGATGCAAATACCGGTATCACATTGTCGCAGTACAACATCCCATACGGTGCAATCCTTTACTTCAAGAACGGTGATTTGGTTAAGAAGGGAGACAAGATCTGTGAGTGGGATGCATATAACGCAATTACCATTACTGAGACATCAGGTAAAGTAGTATTTGACAGTTTGATCGACGGCGTAACATTCCGTGAGGAAGCTGCAGATGAGTTCTCATTGCACCGTGAGAAGGTTGTAATTGAGAGCCGTGACAAATCAAAGAACCCTACCATCAAGATTGTTGATGCAGATGGCAATGATTTGAGATTGTACAACTTGCCTGTAGGTGCGCATATTGTTGTTGAGAATAATCAGGATGTTAAGGCCGGTGATGTCCTTATCAAGATTCCTAGAGCAATCGGTAAGTCTGGTGATATTACCGGTGGTCTTCCTCGTGTAACCGAGTTGTTTGAGGCACGTAATCCATCTAACCCAGCTGTGGTATCTGAGATCAATGGTGAGGTTATTATGGGTAAGATCAAACGTGGTAACAGGGAGATTATCATCAAGTCAAAGATTGGAGAGGAGAAACGTTATTTGGTTCCGCTTTCTAAACAGATTCTAGTTCAGGAAAATGACTATGTACGTGCCGGAATGCCTTTGTCAGATGGTGCAATCTCTCCAGCTGATATTCTTGCAATCCAGGGTCCTACTAAGGTTCAGGAGTATATTGTGAATGAGATCCAGGAGGTATACCGTATGCAGGGTGTGAAGATCAATGACAAGCACTTCGAGATTATCGTAAGACAGATGATGCGTAAAGTTGAGATTGTTGATCCGGGTGATACACGCTTCTTGCCTGAGCAGTTGGTTGACAAATGGGAATTCATGCAGGAGAATGACATGATCTGGGACAAGAAAGTCGTTTTGGATGCTGGTGATTCACAGACATTGAAAGCAGGCCAGATTGTTTCAGTCAGAAGATTGAGAGACGAAAACTCAATCCTTAAACGTCAGGATCTTAAACTTGTAGAGGCAAGGGATGCTATCCCTGCTACTTCAAACCAGGTTCTTCAGGGTATTACACGTGCGGCATTAAAGACAAGCAGCTTCATGAGTGCGGCGTCATTCCAGGAGACTACAAAAGTATTGAGCGATGCTGCTATCCGTGGTAAAGTTGATACTTTGGAGGGCTTGAAGGAGAATGTTATCTGCGGACATCCGATACCTGCCGGTACAGGTCAGCGTGAGTATGAGAAACTTGTTGTTGCCTCAATGGAGGATTACCAGAGAATGGCAAGGAACAAGGCTGCTAAAGAGCAGGCTGAGTAACATCTCAAGTTTATATGATATTGAAAGGGTTGCAGATTGTGCAACCCTTTTTTTATCGGGATGAAAAAGGTTTTATTCATTACTCTTTTTTTAATAAATTTGCCCAAAATTATATGTTATGGCTATTATTAGAGAATTGAACGGAATGACCCCTAAAATGGGAAAGAACTGTTTTATCGCCGAAACCGCGGCAATTATTGGTGATGTTACAATGGGTGATGATTGCAGCATTTGGTACAGTGCAGTATTGAGGGGCGATGTAAATACAATAAAAATAGGAGATAGGGTGAATATACAGGATGGTGCTGTACTTCATACTCTGTACCAGAGATCGGTCTGTGAGATTGGAAATGATGTCTCTGTAGGACATAATGCCATTATCCATGGTGCAAAAGTGGGCAATAATGTACTAGTTGGTATGGGTGCAATCTTGATGGATAATGCTGTTATTCCCGACAATACCATTATAGCAGCAGGTGCTGTTGTGTTGAGCAATAGTGTACTTGAGCCTGGAGTTTATGCCGGTATTCCTGCAAAGAGAGTCAAGGAGGGTTCTGAAGCAATCGGAGCTGCCGCCCATAAGAATGCCCAAGGTTACATGATGTATAAGGAGTGGTTCCTGAATCCTGAATCATATAAGGAGGTAAAAGAGTAAATCTGTAAAATTTAATATGTTATATGAATAAATTTATGAAAAAATTGTTTGTTATGTGTGCTGTGGCATCTGCTATGTTTGCCTGTAGCGCACCAGTTGAAAATGGTTATACTGTAGATGTTCAGTTTGACGGTGATATGTCACAGTTGAAGTCAGATACAGTAATTTTGTCGAACATGTCAAGAAACAGCGAGGAACTGATTGAGCATAAGGCTGTATTGGCAGATGGTAAAGTTTCGTTCAAGGGTGATTCAATCCCTACTCCGCAAGTATTCTATGTTGCAGTCAATGACGGCCATAGAGATATTAGATATTCTTCTGTATTTGTTGAGAAGGGTAAGACCACTGTAAAAATTACACTTGTAGGCAATGCGCGTCCTGAGGTAGAAATTAAAGGTGGAAGATACCAGACAGTTTCAGACTCTTTAAGAGCAATTCATAATGACTTGAATGCCTCTGTAAAGATGGATTCCCTTTTGATGGTGTACTCATCTAAAGATGCTACTGCAGAGCAGAAGGCAAGAATTGAAGCAGTTCACGACAGCATTTCAGCTATTGTGGAGGAGGCTGTAAACAATTACATCAAGGCACATCCGGCTTCTCTGTTTGCTTTGCAGGCCACTTTGACCGAAATTGAGTCACTTGACATTGCGGAGGCTGAGGCAAGAGTAGCAGCATTCAAGGCAAATCCGGAGTTCGCACGCAACAAGAACGTTGAAAAGATAGAGTCGGTATTGGCAACTCTAAAGAGCCTTCAGCCAGGTATGCAGGCTCCTGATTTTGTATTGAATGATGTAAATGGCAAACCTGTCAAATTCTCAGATTTCTACAAGAAGAACAAGGTTACTATGGTAGATTTCTGGGCATCATGGTGCGGACCTTGCAGAAGATTCAACCCTACATTGGTAGAGATCCACAAGGAGTTCAAGAAGAAGGGTTTTGATATTATTGGAGTATCATTGGACAGAGACAAGGATTCTTGGGTAAAAGCAATCAAAAATGACAATTTGAAGTGGGAGCATGTTTCTGATTTGGCATACTGGGATTGCGAAGTTGCCAAACTTTACTATGTAAGATTTATTCCACAGAGCATTTTAGTTGACCAGAATGGTATTATAATCAAGAGAAAACCGTCAGAAGAGGAGATAGTTGAGATTTTGAAGGCAAATCTGTAATAGAATTCTCCAACTGGATTAAATATGCTATGGGAGAGCCGCTTTGTAGCAGGCTCTCCTTTTTTTATATGTAATGAAGAGTCCAATCAGCAGATACGCAATAGTTTGTATGGCAAGAATCAGAATCTCCCTCCCGACAGCTCCAAATTCAGCACCTAATGAATTTAACTTTATATACCCTGTGATTGCCGGTGTGCAAGGGAAAATATAGTAGCACATCTGCCAAATCCACGGCATACACTCTCTTGGAAATGACATCCCAGACAAGAATATAAGGCCAATGGAGAAGAATGGAACTACAAGATTGACACTTTCCGAATCTGTGAAAAAAGTTGACAGAAGATAGCCCGCTGTTGCCGTCGCAAGGAGAAATAAAGCTATAAAAATCATTGTGCCTGCAATGTTCCCGCTATATGGAAGGTTAAAGAGCAATGGAACAAGGCCAATTACGAAGATTGATACAAGAAGATAGAACCCTGTAGCGAACAGTATAATCTTCACAGGAGATGATTTGTGGCGGAGCAATTCCCTATTGGCTTTGCCAGCAAGACTGCCTTGCCATACCCCCATAGCCATAATCATGGTCTGGAAAAGGGCTACTATAAATACAACAGGAATGAGAAATGTTGCATAACCTCCATTCTGGTTTGTCAGTGATATGCCTGCAATCTGCATTTGCGGAGCCTTGGCCAGCATGAGCTTTCCTTCAAGGGGCAGAGACTTTACTACATCTCCACGGTATTTTTCATTAATCTTTTGAAGTGCACCTACACAACTCTCCTGCAGTGTAAGGTAGTATAGAAAGGATGTTGTTGTACCATCCATTATGAAGATGGCCTCCCTTGCTGTTGCAATCCTTTGGGCAAAGTCGGCCGGAATGTATATTATCCCCCTCACCTTGTGTTGCTGCATCATATTTACTGAGTTTATATAGTCAGGCTCGCTGTAGGCAACCTTAACCCCTTCGGTAGCATCAAGGTAAGAGATGAATTCCCGGCTGAGAGGTGTTCCGCTGGCATCAGTGACAGCTATTGGCATCTCTTTAACTTTGTTGGGCAGATAAAGCACATTATATAGCAGGGCATATCCCATAGTGCCGCCTACTGCAATTAGTGCAACACCATAAATTACAGGCAGACTGCGGAATCTTCTGTATAGTTTCCCATCTCTTTTTATGTGGGATGCCAAATAGGGTACAACCCAGATTAGAGAAGTGAACAGAGCCAGCGCCGCCACCTCTTTTAGAGAGTGGATGATGGAGAGATTATGGTATATGAGATTGTGGTATATACGTGTAAAATGGCGTACGGGAAAGAGTTCTGCTACCGCCTCAGCCCATCCGGCCATCTGGTCAATAGGAAATGTTACGCCGCACATTGTTGCGCCAAGTGCACCGTACATTGAAGCTACACTTACTGCTATTGAGATATTCGGTATGATTGTAGCTATCACTACACCGACCCCAACTGTAGCGCAGAAGAGCAAGATGCCTGAAACCATCAGCGGCAGGAACCCGCCGTCTGACGGAATGTCGAGCAGAGTGAAGCATATAAAGGTTGAAAGTATTGCGTATAGAGCAAAAAGCATCAGATAGGGGGCCACTCTTCCCGGTATTTCCCAAATATTCCTTTCTATCATCTTTCCGTCTCCAATCAGATAGACTGTGAAGACAATGAATATGATCTGCAAAAAGATGAATATGAAGGGATATGTAATGTATACTCTAAAGTTCAGATTGCTGTTATATTCAGGAATGCCATTTATGTTTACCGGCATTGCCACTGCCTTGATGCTCTCTTTGTCCAGACCTCCCATGGAACCGCTCGTTTGAAGAAGTGAAGCGGCAACATCTGCCAGAACCTTCAGGAATGCCCCATTAACCTGCTCGCCTGCTGCCAGAACAGATTTGTGATAATAGTATACCACCTCGGGTTTGTTCCCACCATACAGCTCTTTGTCAAAATTGGGCGGAATTACCGCAAAACCGTAAATTTCCATCCCCTGCATAGCTCTGATAGCCTCATCCTCATTGGCATATCCCTTAATTATCCTAAGTTTATCAGAAGCATCAATTTTCTGCAGTATCTCTCCCGACAGCCTGCTCCCCGTATAATCTACCGCACCAACCGGTAGCTCCTCGATAATTCCTCTCCCGAATATTGTCGAGAGAAAAATTATTGAGAAGAGCGGAAGAATCAGCAGAACAATGGGATAGAGTCTTCTTGAGCAGACCCTTTCCAATTCATCAATTATATAATTATTGTTTTTCATCTGTTATATTTGCTGTCAAGTTCAACAAGGACGCTCATCCCGGGACGAAGGCGGGCAATGTATCCGTTGTCTGCCGCTGTATCAATCACTCTTGTCGGATAGGCCTTTATCTGGAATGTGACAAGGCTGTAGCTGTTGCCATCTTTACTCTCTGTCCAATTTGCAAAACTGCCGAGAGGACTGATATAGAATACCTTGAAAGCCATTTTTGCATAGCCGAAAGCCGGAATGGAACCCATGAATTCGCTGCCGATGTAAAAATCTTCAAGATAGTTCTCCTTTATGTTCAGCACCACATAACAGCTATCTGTATTTATAATTTCCATTATGGCAGATCCCGGCATAACAAGTTCACCTTCTGACAAAAATATCGAACTCACCTGACCACCGTCGGGAGATACAAGGCGAGAATCGGCCAATAGAGACTCAAGTCCTATGACATTCCCCTTGGCTGCTTTTATCATTGCCAATGAACTCGCCTTATCCTCCTGTTGAGCCCCGGCCTCTGCCATTTCATACTGGTACTTTGCCGCCTTCTCTGCGGCCTCTGCATTTTTGAGGAGAGCCTCCACCTCATCCATTTTCTGTGGCGTGACAATACTGTCTTCGAATAGTTGTCTGCTCCTCTTATAGCTCTTTTCTGCAAGCTCATAGTTGGCCTTGGCTGCCAGATATGCCTCTTTAAGAGATTTTACTATCTCTCTCCTTGTTCCGGAATCGACCTTTCTGTTCTGGTATTGTGCTATACTCTCCATTGCAGATGCGCTTGTGAGTTGGGCCTCAATTTCGGGGCTGGAAATAGTTACCAGAGTATCTCCTTTCCCGACAATATCACCCTCCCTAACATGCAGACGGTCAATTCGTCCCAATAATTTTCCGGAGATGATTGTATTCTGGCACTCAATGCGTCCCTGTATGATTACAGGTTCATTCTGCAGGTAGACAATCATTGCAATTGAGACTATGGCAACAGCTGCAACAATCACAATAACACCTCTTATAATGGTTCCGTTACTATATCTTTTCATAATAATTTGGTTTAAAAATTTAGCCTATCTGAGAGTATTGCCCGGTTGGTTCAACATGGTTGTAAACAAATCCGCATTTCCGCAAAGAAGAATCAAATTAGCAAGAGCCAGTTCATATTGGTAGCATGCCATGGCTGCACCGGCAGTTCCTTTGGCAAGGAGAGCATTAGCCTCTACAACCTCCTGTGCCGTAGCCATTCCCTCCTTGAAACTCTTTTCCCTGATCTTAACAAGCTCATTGGCCAAAGAGATTGCTGTCTCTATTGTTTTGAGGCTCTCCCGTGCATCTTCCATAGAAGAGTATAATTTTCTGACAGCTACGGAGATTTCAGCCGTCGCTTCATCTTTTCCAATGGCCAGGCTCTCCTGTTGCAGTGTGGCGCTTCTTATCCTCTTTTCCCTGTCAAGCCCGTCAAAAATGTTCCATACAAATGCGGCTCCCACCATTCTGCGGGGCAAGAGGTTTGAAGGTACATTGTAAGACCATAAATTTTGCCTGGCAAAGAGTGAGATGTCAGGCAAATATCCGCTCTGTGCAATCTTTTTATTCTCTTTTGAGATCTCTATCTGCTGCTCCATCAGTTGTGTGAGGCAGTTATTTTCCATGGCCATGGCAACGAAGTGATCTGCCTCGGGTATTTCATTGCAGATGAAAAATGGTGAGGTAAGAAGATATGTGGCGGTTATGCAGCTGTCGGGAGTAGTGATGGTATCTTTACCCAATATTGTGTAGAGAGCATTTAATGCGCTATTACGTTCTCTTAGTGTGCTTTGCAGATTGAGAGAAGATTCCTCATAAGCCATTTTGGCTACAAGCATCTCAGCCTTGTTGATAATCCCGTTCTCCATCAGTTTCAATGCATTTTTGTAAAGTGCTTCATTTGCATTGAGCTGCTTGCGGTCTGCATCTGTTTTTCTTTCCAGCAGCTTTACAGCATAGTATCGTTCAACCAAGCGGAGAGTCTGCATCTGCTCCTCCATCTTCATCTGTATTGTGGCAGAGTTTACAAGTGATTTTCCTATTCTGTTTGCAAAAATTCGCTTGCCTCCGGTAAATAGGGGCCAAACGATGGAGCCGTCAATGACTGAGATATTCTTGTCCAGAAGTGGAAAGCCAATGGATGCCGTTCCCAGAAGGGAGACTATGGATTCAAGTTGGGGAATAGCCTCGGCAAGGGGTTTGGCAATATCGGCGATGCTCTCTTCAACCTTTATCTCTTCTGACATATTCAGGTACGTTCCGGCTGCGCCTATATGTGGGTACCAGGTTGAGTTGAGCCTCTGTTTCTGTGCTTGGGCAATCTCAACTCCCTTTTGGGCAATCTCAATAGGGCGGCTATTGCTTTTGACCATCTCAAGGGCCTTTTCAAATGACAGCTCTTCTTGTGCCTGCAGTTGGACAGATACTGCAACGAGTAGTGTAGCGGCTGAAAGGGTGAACAAATGGAATCTCATAGCATTTGAATAATTATATGAATAATACAAAGGAGATTTTTTTTTGTTCAAGTGCTCTTACTTTTTAGAAAGGTTATTGCTATCTTTGCCGGCGAAATTTATACTGATGAGAAATAATACTACAGGAGGACGTTCCGTTGCAAGAGGTAATGGACGTAATGCGTCTGCAACTGGCAGAAGATCAGAGGGCAGACCATCGCAGGGCAGACCTGCAGGAAGATCACGCTACTCAGCCGGAGAAGGCTCAGTTAGAAACTCGGCTGATGAGAGTCCGGCAAAGCGTGGATATGGTAGAACATCCGCAGCAGGCAGACAGTCTGGCAGTGGAAGAGCATCCGGAGCCGGCAGACCAACCGGAGCCGGCAGAGCGGCAGGAGCTGGAAGAACAGCTGCTTCGGGTAGAAATTCAGGTACTGGAAGATCTTATGCCGGAAGATTCGCAAAGGCAACCGAAGCCCCAAAACCACAACCGGTAAAACTTAAGAGTGCTGAGGATGGAGTACGTCTCAACAAGTTCATAGCAAACAGTGGAATCTGCTCAAGAAGAGAGGCGGATGACTTTATTGCTGCCGGACTTGTCTCTGTAAACGGAAAGGTGGTAACGGAGTTGGGAACAAAGGTATTTCCGGCTGATGAGGTAAGGTTCAACGGAGAGAGGATAAAAGGTGAGGAGAAGGTATATATACTTATGAACAAACCAAAGGATTTTGTTACAACTGTAAGTGATCCTCATGCCGAGAAGACTGTCGTAAGCATTGTAAGCAGCAAATGCAAGGAGCGTGTCTATCCTGTAGGACGATTGGATAAGGCAACCACAGGTGTTCTTCTATTGACTAATGACGGAGATTTGGCTGAAAAGCTGACTCACCCTTCATACGAGAAGAAGAAGATATATCATGTGCATCTCGACAAGAATTTCAAACAGACAGACTTGAGCGAATTGCTCAGGGGCGTTACCCTTGAGGATGGCTTCATTCAGGCAGATGCAATTTCGTATGTGGATGAGGATAAGGCTCAGGTGGGTGTGGAGATACACTCAGGAAGAAACCGCATCATCAGACGTATGTTTGAGCATTTGGGATATAAAGTGAAGAAACTTGACAGAGTGTACTTTGCGGGCCTGACCAAGAAGAATTTGAGAAGAGGGCAATGGAGATTCCTTACAGAGCAGGAGGTCGCAATGCTTAAAATGGGTTCATACGAGTAGGAACTGTAATGGTATTGGTTATGGAACAGACTGAAGGACAAATAATAAGAGCAGGCTTTGTAAATATCATAGGTAATCCCAATGTAGGAAAGTCTACACTGATGAATGCCTTTGTGGGTGAGAAACTCTCTATTGTTACAGCAAAGGCGCAGACAACCCGTCACAGAATCATGGGTATTGTGAATGGTGAGGATTATCAGATAGTCTTCTCCGACACTCCGGGTATTCTCAAGCCCAATTACATGCTTCAGGAGAGCATGATGAACTTTGTGGAGACTGCAATCGGTGATGCAGATATAATTCTCTATGTTACGGATGTAATTGAAAAGATTGACAAGAACAGGGAATATGTCGAGAAACTTTCAAAGGTTGACTGTCCTGTTCTGATTGTTATAAACAAGATCGATGAGTCTTCACAGGAGAAGGTGCTGGAACTTGTAGAGCAGTGGCATTCACTTGTACCTAAAGCTGAAATATTTCCGGCTTCTGCACTAAACAAATTCAATCTTCAGACAATATTCACAAGAATTACAGAGCTTCTACCAAAGCAGCCTGCATGGTATGACAGGGATGTATTTACCGACAAAAGCTTGAGATTTTTTGCTTCGGAGATAATAAGGGAGAAGATACTTCTCAACTATCAGAAGGAGATCCCATATTGTACGGAGGTTATAATTGATTCTTTCAAGGAGAGTGAAGAGGTGTACAGTATAGATGCAGTAATCCTTGTCATGAGGGAGTCGCAGAAGGGCATAATTATCGGTCCTAAAGGTATGGCTCTCAAGAGAGTAGGAATACAGGCCCGTAAGGATATGGAGAAATTCTTCGAGAAGAAGGTCTATCTCAAGATGTTCGTGAAAGTTGATCCGGACTGGAGGGAGAACAAGAGGGAACTCAAGAAGTTCGGCTATATCCAATCATAATATTTAGAAAGAAAAAGTAAATCAGACTTGCACAATGACAGAAGAAGAGCTATACGATAACGGACAGGATGGTATACAGGATGACATGGACTTGTCGGAATCTGCCGATTCAGGAAAGTTCAGCAAACTTTTGCAGGAGGGGGACTTCAAGCATAAGCTTACCGGTATGTATAAGGACTGGTTTTTGGATTATGCATCATACGTAATCCTCGAACGTGCTGTTCCGCACATTGCAGATGGACTTAAACCGGTTCAGAGACGTATTCTGCATGCAATGAAGCGTATAGATGACGGGCGTTACAATAAAGTTGCAAATATCATAGGTCAGACAATGCAGTATCACCCTCATGGAGACGCTTCCATCGGTGATGCGCTTGTGCAGTTGGGCCAGAAAGATCTTCTTATTGACTGTCAGGGTAACTGGGGAAATATACTTACAGGTGATGGTGCTGCAGCTCCACGTTATATTGAGGCGAGATTGAGCAAGTTCGCCAATGAAGTGGTCTTCAATCCAAAGACAACCGAGTGGATGAGCTCTTATGACGGACGTAACCAGGAGCCGGTGAATTTGCCGGTCAAATTTCCGCTTCTGTTGGCCCAGGGTGTTGAGGGTATTGCTGTAGGCCTTGCCTCAAAGATTCTTCCACACAACTTCAATGAGCTGATTGATGCCTCAATTGCCTATTTGAAGGGAGAGGATTTTGAGCTTTATCCAGATTTCCCAACAGGAGGTCTGGTTGACTGTTCGAGATACAACAGAGGATTGAGGGGAGGTGCGGTAAAGGTAAGGGCACGCATACATAAAGTTGACAAGAAGACCCTTTCAATAACAGAGATTCCGTTTGGAGTTACGACCTCAACATTGATAGAGAGCATACTCAAGGCCAACGACAAGGGTAAGATAAAGATCAGGAAGATTGATGACAATACGGCAAAGGAGGCTGAGATTATCATTACCCTCCATAATGACATCTCTCCTGACAAGACCATTGATGCCCTTTATGCATTTACCGATTGTGAGGTTTCAATATCTCCCAACTCCTGTGTGATCATGGACAAGCAGCCACATTTCATTGGGGTTGATGAGATACTGAGATACAATACCGATCATACAAAGGCTCTTCTGAAGAGTGAGCTTGTTATACGTCTGAATGAACTTGAGGAGAGCTGGCACTATTTCTCTTTGGAAAAGATCTTCTTTGAAAATAAGGTCTACAGAATATTGGAGCGGGAGGCAAGAAGTTGGGAGGAGCAGCTTGATGATGTGTTCAAGGCCATGTTGAAGTTCCAGCATCTTGTCCATAAGCCAATTGTAATGGATGATATCCACAAATTGGTGGAGAAGCCGGTAAGAAAAATTTCCAAATTTGATGTAAAGGAGGTTGAGGACAAACTAACCCGTCTTGAGAGTGAGATGGAGGAGGTGAAGAGGAATCTTGCGGCCCTCGTTGAGTATACAATTGCCTATTTCAGCCAACTTAAGGAGAAATACGGACATTATTATCCGCGTATTACCGAGATATCCAACTTCGAAACCATTGAGGCAACAAAGGTTGCAGTCGCAAATGCCAAGCTTTATATGAACAGGGCCGAGGGATTTGTCGGTATGGATCTTAAGAAGGATGATAATGCTGAATATGTATGTGACTGTTCGGACATCGATGACATTGTAGTATTCCTCAAGAATGGTAAATATATTGTAACAAAGGTAACAGACAAGGCTTTTGTCGGGAAGAACATAATACATGCGGGCGTCTTTATCAAGAATGACAGCCGTACAATCTACAATGCTGTCTATAGGGACGGTAAGGCAGGAAATGTGTATGTGAAGCGTTTTTCAATTACCAGTGTTACCCGTGACAAGGAGTACGACCTTACCCAGGGCAAGCCTGATTCACAGTTGTTGTGGTTCTCGGCAAACCCTAATGGAGAGGCAGAGGTTCTTAAGGTGTTCCTTAAACCAAGACCTAAACTCAAGAAGCTGATTTATGATTTTGATTTCGCTTCAATAGCGGTCAAGGGTAGGGCCTCTATGGGTAATATCCTCTCAAAAAATCCTATACACAAAGTACAGCTCAAGTCAAAAGGTGTCTCTACAATAGGTGGCAAGCCAATCTGGTTTGATCCCGACATAAATAGGCTCAATGAGGATTCGCACGGAGAGTATCTTGGTGAGTTCCACAGCAATGACCTTATTCTTGCTGTTCTCAAAGATGGAAGTTTCTATACTACAAACTATGATTTGAGCAACAGGTATCAAGGCGACATACTTAAGGTTGAGAAGCTAGATACACAGAAGACATACAGTGCAATATACTTTGATGGAGAGTCCCAGACCTATTATCTCAAACGTTTCAGTTTTGAGCCGAGTGTCAATGCTGCGAGCCTCTTCATATCGGAGTATCAAGGATCCAAACTGATAGAAATCTCTACAGATCCGTATCCTCAGGTACTTGTACAGTTTGGTGGAAAGCATGAGAAGAGGGCCAGTGAGACTATAGATGTGGAGGCGTTTATAGGAAAGAAGGGTTTCAGGGCAAAGGGCAAGAGGGTTACAACATTTGAGGTTGCATCTATAACCTTCATTGAGCCTTTGCAGAAGCAGGCTCCTGTTGAGGAGGATATGTCTGTTTCTGTTGAGGAGGTCACTCATCCGGCAGGTGGCGTATCACCTGATACAGCATCCCAAAGTGCATCATCTCCTGAATTTGGTGGTTATGATGATGATGATAACCCTACGCTCTTCTAAATTTCACGAGTATGATTATCTCTCTATGTGGCTTTATGGGTGCCGGCAAGAGTACAGTAGGAAAGTATCTTGCACAGCTGCTCAGATATGATTTTATTGATCTTGACCAGTATATAGAGCAAAAGTACAATATGACAGTCAACGACTTCTTTGCCCAAAAGGGTGAAGAGGCGTTTCGTCTTGAAGAGTATGATTCTCTCTCTGAAATAGTCGGAAAGTATTATGGGAAGGGCAATCTTATTCTTGCCCTTGGTGGAGGTACTGTTACAAGAGAGGCCTGTGCCTCAGTTGTAAGGGAGAAGACTTACGGACTCTACCTGTATTGCAGCAAGGATGAACTGGTACGGCGTCTCAAGAGACGGAGAGAGAGCCGACCTCTGTTGAAAGACAAGAGTGATGATGAGCTGGCTGACTATATTCAGAGACTGATGGATGCCCGTGAAAATGCCTATAAATCATCATCAAAGCGTATTGTAAGCACACAGAACGGCCAGTTGGCAAATGTTATAGATACAATACTGGCTGAAGTCGAGTTCGAATTGTAGCAATATCAGAGCGTAACAGAACATCCAATCCTGTTCATGTCCGGTAATTGTGCCCGGTTGCATCTTACGCTTTGTGTGAATGTGGAACGGGAGAATAATATCCTTACTGTTAAAAAATATCCTCTCTGTCGTGAATATCCTTTATTCTCAACTGTATATTGGCTATACCCCTATAGTAGTTCTCAGCAATTGAGTAGCAGATGTCCACCGGATTTCCCATCTGCATATGCTCAAAATGGTCAGATTTGTTGAATGCAATGGCTGAGATATGTCTGTACGGCTCATCCTCCTGTATAAGTTCAAGTTTCAGGTGTCCGTTGTCTGTACCAACTTTACGGCCATTGCCATTGTCATATACATTCTCAGTAATGAAAACCGGCGACAAGTTACCCGGACCAAAAGGCTGGAACTGTTTCAGAACCCTGAAGAATTTTGGCGTAATCTGTTTGAACTCAAGGAATGAGTCTATATGTATGATAGGTGTAAGTATCTCTTGGGTGATTTTCTCCTTTACGTAACTTTCAAAACGGTCTATGAAAATTTGCAGATTCTCCTCTTTGAGTGTGAGTCCTGCCGCATAGGTGTGTCCGCCAAAGTTCTCAAGAAGGTCTGAGCACTTTTCAATTGCCTCATAGAGATCAAATCCTGCAACACTCCTCGCAGAGCCTGTAACGAATCCATTCGAGTTGGTAAGTACGATTGTTGGACGGTAGTATGCCTCTACAAGACGGCTTGCAACTATACCTACCACACCTTTATGCCATGACGGATTGTAAACAATGGTGGATTTTTTTGAGGCAAATCCCGGTTGCTCCTTGGCCATCCTTATTGCTTCAATTGTAATCTCTCTGTCGATGTTTTTGCGGTCGTTGTTGTGAACATTTATGCTCGCTCCAATTTTGGTGGCATCTTCTTCATTGCGGGATGTAAGAAGATCTACAGCCATACGGCCGCTCTCCATTCTGCCGGCAGCATTGATGTGCGGACCAATCTTGAAGACTATATCATCAAGTGTTATGCGGTGCTTGTCAAGTCCGCAAAGCTTTATCATAGACTGCAATCCTTTGCCAGGTGCCTCATTTATCTGTTTTAGACCATAGAAGGCCAATACACGGTTTTCATCTGTAACAGACACAAGGTCTGCTGCAATACTAACCGCTACAAGGTCAAGGAGAGGTTGTATCTTTTCAAAAGGTATTCCATATTTTTGTGCATAACCCTGAACGAATTTGAAACCTACACCGCAACCGCACAAATCATCAAACGGGTAGTTGCAGTCATCACGTTTTGGGTCAAGTGTTGCCACCGCAGCCGGAAGCTCTTCATCTGGCAGATGGTGGTCACAGATAATGAAATCTATGCCCTTCCCGGTTGCATACTTTACCTTTTCAACAGCCTTGATGCCGCAGTCCAATGAAATTATGAGCGTGAATCCGTTTTCATAGGCCCAATCAATACCCTTGTAGGATACACCATAGCCTTCGTCGTATCTGTCGGGAATATAGTAATCAACTATTCCACCCAACTGGCTCTTGATAAATTTGTATACAAGTGCGACTGCGGTAGTTCCGTCAACGTCATAATCTCCGTAGATAAGGATCTTTTCGCTCTGTTGGACGGCCTGATGTAGCCTGTCTACAGCCTGGTGCATATCCTTCATAAGGAAGGGATCATGGAGCATGGAGAGATCCGGACGGAAAAATCTCCTCGCCTCTTCAAACGTATGGATGCCACGTTGCACAAGAAGATTGGCCAAAACCGGGTCTACGCCAAGGCTTTGTGCCAACTGTCTTACCTGGGCAGGGTTGCCAGGTTCCTTAACAATCCACTTTCTGTTCAAATTGGTTATCTCCATAGCCTACAAAGATACTCATTTTATCTTTAAATAAGTAGTTTTCCTTAAATTTTTATTAAATTTGCACCAAACTGATTTTGATTCAAGAAAACATATATAATGGAGAATAATTTTAACGAACAGGAGTTGAACAGACGCAATGCGGTTGTTCAGATGAGGGAGTTGGGAATTGAACCCTATCCGGCTGCCCTATATGAGGTAAATGCCAAGGCTGCTGAGATTCCGGCGCAATTTGACCCACAGAGCGGGGAGCAGTGGAATGTTTCCATTGCCGGAAGAATTATGAGCAGAAGAATCATGGGTGCAGCTGCATTCATAGAGTTGCTTGACGATACAGGAAAGATCCAGGTTTATATAAAAAGGGATGAGATTTGTGAGGGTGAGGATAAGACTTTGTACAATACCGTATTTAAAAAGTTGCTTGATATAGGTGACATTATTGGTATTAAAGGTTTTGTCTTTGTTACCCAGACCGGCCAGATTTCAGTCCATGCAAAGGCCCTTACCGTATTGAGCAAATCTTTGCGTGTGCTTCCTATTGTCAAGGAGAAGGATGGTGAAGTTTTTGATGCATTCTCAGATCCTGAGTTGAGATACAGACAGAGATATGTGGACCTTATTGTAAACCCTCATGTAAGGGAGACCTTTGTAAAAAGGGCAAAGATCATCTCAACAATGCGCCGCTATTTTGACACACAGGGATACCTTGAGGTTGAAACACCCGTATTGCAGCCGATTCCTGGTGGTGCAACAGCACGTCCTTTCATTACACACCATAACACTTTGGATATGCCTTTGTATCTTCGTATTGCAAATGAGCTCTATTTGAAGAGACTTATTGTGGGCGGTTATCCAGGTGTGTACGAGTTTTCAAGGAACTTCAGAAATGAGGGTATGGACAGAACCCACAATCCTGAGTTTACATGTATGGAGATTTATGTTGCCTACAAAGATTACAACTGGATGATGGAGTTTGTTGAGAATATGCTTGCTGAGGTGGCTGTAGCAGTGAATGGTACAACCAAGGTGCAGATTGGAGAGCATGAGGTTGAGTTCGGCGGCAAATTCAGGAGATTGCCTATGCTTGATGCCATTAAGGAGTATGCAGGTGTGGATGTAACAGGTATGGATGAGGCCCAGTTGCGTGAGGTTTGTAAAAAATTGAATGTTCCGGTAGACCCGTCATTTGGAGTTGGTAAGCTTATTGATGCAATATTTGGCGAGTATTGTGAGAAACATCTCATCCAGCCGACATTCATTACTGACTATCCTGTGGCTACATCTCCACTTACTAAACGTCACAGGAGCAACCCTGAACTTACAGAGCGCTTTGAGCTTTTTGTATGCGGTAAGGAGCTTGCAAATGCATATAGTGAGTTGAATGATCCTATTGACCAGCTTGAGAGATTCAAGGAGCAGCTTAAACTCAAGGATAAGGGTGATGATGAAGCAATGTTCATTGATATGGACTTCATACGTGCACTTGAGTATGGTATGCCTCCAACATCGGGAATGGGTATTGGAATTGACCGTCTTACAATGTTCATGACCAACAACAGTACCATTCAGGATGTGCTCTTCTTCCCTCAAATGAGGCCTGAGAGTTACAAATAGAAGATATATTTCTTTACAAGGGCTGTTGGAACGCAATTTGTAGAAGATTGCACCGCAGCCCTTTTGCTTTATAAAGCTTTGCCTTTAATTTTTATCAGTCGGATTATCCTCTTACCCCAGGAAAGTATCTTTGGAATTTATGGAAATACTTGAAATTACCTCTGCACAGAATCCTAAATTGAAGGAGGTGGTACAACTCCTTGAAAAATCAAAGCTTCGTCGTGAGCGCGGCCTTTTTGTAGTTGAAGGTTTGCGTGAGATAAGGGCATGCATCAGGAACGGCTATCAGTTGAGGAGTCTGTTTTTCAATAGTGACATCCTCTCTTCCCGACAGATTGAAGATCTTTTAACAACATCAGTGCCGGCTGCAGTCGGGGCCGGATCGGGTAATGCATCTTATGGGAGGGGTGTAGCAGTTTTCTCATTGTCGGCACAGGCATATTCAAAAATAGCCTACAGAGAGGGCACAGAGGGGGTAGTTGCAGTTGTGCAGGAGAGAAGACTGAATTTAGATGATGTCAAGTTTGGCAGAAGATGGCAAACACCACTTGTGCTTGTGGTTGAGAGTGTCGAAAAGCCGGGTAATTTGGGAGCCCTTTTGCGTACAGCCGATGCTTGCGGTGTTGATGCAGTGATTGTATGTGATCCTTTGACCGATTTGTACAATCCTAATCTGATCCGTTCCAGTTTGGGCGGTATATTTACAAATCAGGTGGTGGCGTGTAAAAATGAAGAGGCTCTGGAGTGGCTTAAGAGGAGAGGCATAACAATTTTTACGGCCCAGTTGCAGGATTCGGAATGGTACTATGATACCGATATGGTACAGCCTACTGCCATAGTCATGGGTACTGAGTCAACAGGACTTACAGATTTCTGGCGCAATGAGGCAAAGTCAAAGATAAAGATTCCAATGTTGGGCGAACTCGATTCCTTGAATGTTTCTGTCTCTGCCGCTGTATTATGTTATGAGGCTGTCAGGCAAAGAAATACAATCTGAGTTCAGATATAAAAATTGTGGTTGGGTATGTGCGTGTTCAAGTCAAAGGTATTGTCACCCCTTTTCAGGGAGAATTTTGGTGTAGCCATAAAGTCTATAAAGGCAAATAAGTTGCGTTCAGTGCTTACGATGCTCATTATAGCCATTGGCATAACCTCATTGGTGGGTGTGCTTACAGCAACGGATGCCTTGAGGAGAGAGGTCATTTCAAGTTATGAAAAGATGGGTATGACCTCCTTTTACATAGGTCCAAGAAGAGTTGTGGCAAAAACATCGGAGCATAAACGTATCCGCAATGCAAATACAATCCCTTACTTTCAAGCCCGCTCCTTCAAGCAGAATTTCAATGAAGGGTGTGCCGTTACAATCTTTGCAGATATAAATGCTACCATCAAATATGGAAGCAGAAGTTCGACTCCTGCCATGTATGCAGTGGCAGCAGATGAAAACTACCTTGAATATATGAGCAGTTCAATAGCGCAGGGCCGAGGAATTGTGGCCAATGATGTGGATTTGGGTTCTTATATCTGTGTTATTGGAGTCAATGTGGCAAGCAGCCTCTTTGGCAGTGAGTCTCCTATTGGAAAGGTACTGAGTATGGGAGGTGTCAGATATGAGGTGGTAGGTGTCATAAAGGGTATGGGAGCCTCTTTTGGCAACAGTCTCGACAATGAAGTGCTCATTCCCATCTCTAATGCAAGAGGTCATTTCGTAGGACCAGATATGTCATTTACAATTGGAGTTCTCCCTAAGACAGTATCTGAGGATATGTCGCCTATATATGACAGGGCTGAGCACCTTTTCCGTTCAATAAGAAGGCTTGCTCCGGCGGATGAGTCTGATTTTGAGTTGGTAAAGAGCGATGCAATGCTTTCGGACCTTAAAGATGTGATGGGTACTATCACAATTGCGGCAGCCGTAATAGGCCTGATAACGTTGTTGGGAGCAGCTGTAGGACTTATGAATATTATGCTTGTTTCAGTGAAGGAGCGTACTGCTGAGATTGGTGTACGAAAGGCTATAGGGGCCTCCGCTTCACGTATCAAGCAGCAGTTCCTTATTGAGTCTGTTGTGATAAGCCAATTGGGATGTGCAGTTGGCATTGTACTTGGTATCCTGATAGGAAATGCAACAGCTCTGGTAATGGGAGCCTCTTTTATCATTCCATGGATGTGGATTCTTTTTGCCGTTCTGGTCTGCTTTGCAGTTGGAGTCTCATCGGGATATATTCCGGCAGTAAGGGCTTCGCGCCTCGATCCGATAGAGGCATTGAGGCATGAATAGTTTGCTGCCCTTTTACTGGATAAAATCTGTTACTTGAGTTTGAAGATATATGTGATAGTACCCTCCTGAACTGCAGGGGCTGAATCACTTACATTGAAAAGTGCCTTGAGTGCCGCCTCTTTGGCCGCCTCCCAAAGTCTTTTGTCCTGAACGGTTGTGCCAGGTACACCCGGAATGGCATTGGTCACTTTTCCATACTGGTCTACCATAATTTTAACCACAACCTTGCCTTCGTTATTTACATCGTAAGTGGGGAATGGCAGTGATCCAACAACATTTCTTCCAAACAGCTGGGCCGACGGTGTTCCGTCAGTTGCTCCTATGCGTGTATTGCCGTCGGGATGCCCTGCTTTGAGAGCATCAGATGCCTTTTTTGCTGTCTGTGCAGCCAAAGTATCCTTTTTGCGGTTGTTTGCAGAGGTGAAGAGGGCGCGTTGGTTTATTTCAACCTTTTTGGGTTCAGGCTTCTCCACATCTCCTTCGGGACCGATTGAGGCGGCCTTGCCTTCCGATGGTTTTGTACCCACCTCCTGGGCTTGTGATTGCTGAACCAGCCTTATATCTTCATTTGGATCTGCATTGAGTGCTTTTGGTTCATTCCCGGCCTTTACCTCAATTGGTTTAGGCGGTTCGGGTTCCTCAATCTGAGGTACAGGTTCAGAGAAATCGATGAGTATGCCCAACTCCTCCTCTTTTTCGATATGCTTCATGCCTGTATAGACGAAAAAGACAAGGAGAAAAGAGTGGAACACAACTGTTGCAACTGCACCAATCATGCGTCCTCTCCTGATCTCTTTTCTATTTTTGTCGGGTACCTTTACCATTAAGTCTCCTCCTTGTTGGCATGAAGCCACTTGCTCCAATGCAAATTCCCGGCCTATTCAGGCGATGTGGCCAGAATTACCTTGTATTTGTTTCTTTTGGCAATGTTCATAAGGTTTACAACCTGCTCAATAGGGACAGTCTTGTCGGCATATATTGAGAATGTAGGATCCTCACTCTGCATAAGAAGCTCCTGTATGGCGGGTTCTACCTGGTCAAACTTGATAGGCTTTTTATTGCCGTTTATATGGAATGTGAATGTGTTTTTTGACGGGTAGTGTTTGATTGAGACACTTACCTGCTGTTTGGCAGAAATCTGGTTTGTACTCTTGGGAAGGAGCAGCTTAAGTGCATTCGGATTGATGAGCGTTGATGTCACCAGGAAGAATATCAACAACAGGAATACAATATCTGTCATTGATGACATGCTGAATGAAGCATCTGCCTTTGCTCTCTGTTTGATAGCCATTTTTCTCTCTATTTTACAGGTTCGTGCAAAAGATCCATGAACTCAATTGTGTTGTTCTGCATCTTGAATACAAGGTCTGACACCTGTGATGTGAGGAAGTTGTATCCGAAGTATGCCATAATGCCCACAATCAGACCGGCAACAGTTGTAACCATTGCTGTATATATACCTCCCGACAACAATGTAATGTCAATATTGTTTCCTGCCTGTGCCATATTGTAGAAGGCCTGAACCATACCCATTACTGTACCAAGGAAACCGATCATAGGGGCACCACCTGCAATGGTGGCAAGCATTGGAAGACCTTTTTCAAGTCTTGCAACCTCTACATTGCCCATATTCTCTACAGCGGTCTGGATGTCTGATAGAGGGCGTCCTATACGCTCGATTCCCTTCTCAATCAATCTTGATATTGGGGTGTCTGTCTGCTGGCATAGGGCAAGTGCCGCCTTGATTTTTCCCTCATGGATATGGTCTCTTATCTCTTTCATGAAATTCTCGTCAATTTTTGACGCTTTTTTTATTGCCCACCATTTTTGAGCAAACAGATAGATGGTTACTACTGAAAGAAGAAACAGCGGAATCATTAGCCATCCGCCCTTGAATGCCATTTCAATTAGTGAAAATGAGAGATCTTCCTGTACAGGAACTGCCTCAGCAGCAACTTCGGCTGCATTGGATTGTAGAATAGTTGCTAATAACATATTTATAATTTTTAATTTTTTACTGTTTTGGCCCTTAGCCTTTTGGCATATTAAAGGACGTCGGCTACAAACTGCAAAAATAATCTATTTTTTGTAGCTGACAAAAATCGGGCCTCTATACTGAGTTTCAGATGCTCTATTCCAGAGGATATGGGTATTTCACCTCTACAAGAAACAGTGCCTTGCCGTTTACGGATTGTCCGGCACTGCATCTGTTTTTTTCAGCAAGCATCTCTTTAATCCATTCTGGTTTGCGTTTTCCGGCTCCAACCTCAAGCAGCGAACCTACCATTGCCCTTACCATATTGCGTAGAAATCTGTTTGCAGTTACTGTAAATACATAACGGTTTTCATCAATCTGCTCCCATCCGGCATGTGTTACGTTACATATTGAGGTCCTGTTTCCGCCATTTATTTTTTCAAGGCTTGAAAAGTCCTGTTCTCCAAGAAAATGGAGAGCTGCCTGGTTCATCAGCTCTATATTTACCCTGTCGGGTTTGACAAAAAGTGAGAATCCGTTGTCAAACGGATCTTTGTTGGTGTGGATATAATATTTATATGTTCTGCTGGTTGCATCAAAGCGGGCGTGCGCATCTTTATGAACCTCAAAAATGTTGTGTACAGCTATCTCTTGAGGCAGAATGGCATTTAATTTGTATATGGTGTGGGGTATGTCCAGTATAACAGATTGGCAATCAAAGTGTGCAATGTAATTTTTTGCATGTACGCCTGTGTCAGTCCTGCCTGCTCCGGTTACAGAAATTGGCTCTTTCAGCAGCATTGTAAGTGTTTTTTGGAGCTCCTCCTGCACACTGTTTGCGTTTTCTTGAATCTGCCAACCGCAAAATGCGGAGCCGTTATATGATAAAGAGATGAAATACCTCATAAAATTTTATTAAATTTGCCCGTTTTGAGCTGTAAATATAGCAAGGAACTTAAAACTAAAGAAATTTAATCTTTGTTTTAATGTTCAATCTGCTGCAAGCCGGCAATTGACTTTGATTAATAGTAAATAAAACAAATAATAGTATGGAGAGCGTTAATATAAAAGAACTTAATGACAGAATCCAGAAGGAGAGTGCTTTTGTAGACATCATCACTATGGAGATGAATAAGGTGATTGTTGGACAAAAACATTTGGTGGAGAATCTTCTTATTGGTCTTCTTGCAGATGGCCATATATTGCTTGAGGGTATGCCCGGTTTGGCAAAAACCTTGGCTATAAATACTTTGGCTAATATTGTAGATGCCAAATTCAGCCGTATACAGTTTACACCGGATCTGCTTCCTGCTGACGTGTTGGGAACTATGATTTACAGCCAGAAGAGCGAGCAGTTCCAGGTTAAGCAGGGTCCTATCTTTGCAAACTTTGTATTGGCGGATGAGATCAACCGTTCGCCGGCAAAGGTGCAGTCAGCCCTACTTGAGGCAATGCAGGAGCGTCAGGTTACAATTGGTGATGAAACATACAAACTTCCAAAACCTTTCCTTGTAATGGCAACACAGAACCCGGTTGAGCAGGAGGGTACATATCCGCTTCCGGAGGCTCAGGTTGACCGTTTCATGTTGAAAGTTGTGGTTACATATCCTAAAAAGGAGGAGGAGAAACTTATCATCAAGATGCACAATTTCGGTTCATTCCCCAAGGCTACAGCAATGTTGAAGCCTGAGGATATTGAGCGTGCGCGTGCGGTGGTGAAAGATGTCTATATGGATGAGAAGATTGAGAAATACATTGTTGACATTGTATATGCAACCAGAACTCCGGAAGATTATGGCTTGGGTAAATTGAAAGATCTGATCTCTTACGGAGCATCTCCTCGTGCAAGTATCTCTTTGGCTATGGCAGCAAAGGCTTATGCCTTTATCAAGAGAAGGGGTTATGTGATTCCTGAGGATGTAAGGGCTGTCTGCTATGAGGTGTTGCGCCACAGGATTGGCTTGACATATGAGGCTGAGGCTGAGAATATCACAACCGAAAATATCATTACAGACATAATGAATACCGTTGAGGTTCCATAACAGTAACCTGTAGAGTATCGGTAATATTTAAGTATTGTAAAAATATTTTAAAGGAGCTTTATGGATAACGAGTTGTTAAAGAAGGTAAGGAAGATTGAGATAAAGACCAGGTCACTTTCACATCAGATCTTTGCCGGAGAGTACCATTCTGCCTTTAAGGGCAGAGGTATGGCTTTCAGCGAGGTGAGGGAGTATCAGTTTGGAGATGATGTAAGGAATATGGACTGGAATGTGACTGCACGTCTGCGTTCTCCATATATCAAAGTTTTTGAGGAGGAGCGCGAGATGACGGTGGTTCTGCTTGTTGATGTCTCCTCTTCAAGTATCTTTGGCTCAGTTTCAAAGAGCAAGAGAGAACTTGTGGCCGAGATTGCCGCAGTTTTGTCATTCTCAGCATCCATCAATAATGACAAGGTTGGAGCACTCTTCTTCAGCGACAGGGTTGAGAAGTTCATTCCACCCAAAAAGGGTAGGAGCCATCTGTTGAGAATATTGAGGGAGTTGTTGGAGTTCAAGCCTGAGAGTGAAGGTACAAACATTTCAGAAGCATTGCGCTTCCTTACAAATGCAATCAAGAAGAAGTGTACGGCATTTCTTTTGAGTGACCTGCTTGATGTCACACCTGAAAGCAGACCTAACTATGAGGAGGCTCTAAAAATAGCTGTCAACCGTCATGATATTTCAGTTATAAATGTATATGACCCCCGTGACAGGAATATTCCGGATGTCGGACTCATAAGGGTGAAGGATGCTGAAAGTGGCAGACAGATGTGGGTTGACACCTCAAGCAAGGCTGTGCGTAACCACTACAATGCATGGAGTATTGGTGTATTTGAGAATGCAAAGAAGCTCTTCAACAAATTCAAAGTTGATTGTGTGAGCATAAGTACAGATCAGGATTATGTTAAGGGTCTGATTGCCCTGTTTAAAGGAAAATAGAAATATGGAGAGAATACGAAGAGTTTCATGTCTGGTAGCTATTCTGCTGTTTGTGTGTGCTATGTCCGGTGCAGCTTCAGCACAGGAGCCTGTTGTAAAGGAGAGTTCGCTCTCAAAGGATTCCATCCTTATTGGAGACCAGATTCTCTGGAGCACGGTATTCAGTGTGGCTGAGAATGATTCGGTATATGTAATGCCATATTCCGCCTTGCTTCAGAGTGATACTACAGGTGCAAAAGTAGAGGTTGTTGCCGACTTGAAAATTGATACATTGTCAATAAAAAAGGGTGTAAAGGAGCTTGGTGCCAAAATGCTCATAACTTCTTTTGACAGTGGCTGTTACAAGTTGCCTATGCCTCTTGTGGTTGTAAATCCGCAGAATGGTGCGGGAGATACAATCTCATTCGAGATGCCATTTGTGGCTGTAAATACAATTCAGGTAGATACTGCCGGTTTTGTACCTATGGATATAAAAGGGCAAATAAACTATCCCATTACATTCAAGGAGGTTATTCCATGGGTGCTTCTCGGCATAGGAATAATTTTGCTGGCATATCTGCTCTACAGATATGTAAAATACAGGAGGGAGAACCGTGATTTCTTCGGCAGACCTATTGTGCAGGATCCTCCACATATTGTTGCCCTGAGGGAACTCGACAAGATCCATTCTCAGAAACTGTGGCAGAATGGCAAAGAGAAGCAGTTCTATACCGGAGTTACAGATACTTTACGTGAGTATATAGAGGGCCGTTATGGAGTGAGTGCAATGGAGAAGACCTCGTCTGAGATTATGGAGAGTCTCGCTGATGTGGAGATTGAGGAGAAACCGCGCAAGGAGCTTGATGAACTGTTCAAGGTGGCCGATTTGGTGAAATTCGCCAAATATGTGCCGTCTGTCGGTGAAAATGAGGAGGTCATTCCAGTGGCGGTAAGATTTGTAAATTCAACTTATATGAAGGAGTTGGAGGAAGAAAAGGAGGCTAAGTAGTATGTTTTTTGAATATCCTAAATTATTGTGGCTGCTGTTGCTGCTCATTCCTGTTGCGGCACTGTATATATATAGGGAGGTTAAGGGACTTACCCCATATATGCTTGTATCGTCATTGCAGCCATGGCAATATAAAGGTGGCGGATTCAAGAAGTTCTTGAGGCATGTGCCATTCATATTGAGAATGGTGGCTTTGGCTGCAATTATTGTGGCAATTGCCCGTCCGCGTTCGTCATCTACATTTGAAAAGATTGATACCGAGGGTATTGATATTATGTTGGCTCTTGATGTCTCAACAAGTATGCTTGCAAGGGATTTTGTTCCCGACAGAATTAATGCAGCAAAGGAGATTGCAATAAAATTTGTGGCAGAGCGTCCGTCAGACAGGATAGGAGTAGCTGTCTTTGCCGGCGAGAGCTATACCCAGTCACCGCTTACAACAGATAGGGCCACCCTCATCAACCTCATTAAGGAGATTGATTGCGGTATTATTGAGGATGGTACAGCAATCGGCAATGGACTTGCAACCGCTGTAGCCCGTTTGAAAGATTCACCTGCAAAGAGCCGCGTGGTCATTCTTCTTACTGATGGAGTGAACAACGCAGGTGAAATATCTCCGCAGATGGCTTCGGAGATTGCAAAGACATACGGAATAAGGGTATATACAATTGGTGTTGGAGCTATGGGAACTGCTCCATATCCAATTCAGACTCCATTTGGTATAGAGCTGCAGCAAGTGGAGGTTCAGATTGATGAGCCGCTACTGGAGAAGATTGCGCAGGAGACTGATGGTAAATATTTCAGGGCAACCGACAACACCAAGTTGCTTGAGATTTATGGCGAGATCAACAAGATGGAGAAGAGCAGGACATTTGTTGATTCATTTCCCCTCTATAAGGAGCTGTTTATGAATTTTGCCCTAATTGCTTTGGCTGCCATCGTGTTGGAGATGCTATTGAGAATGTTTGTTGTTAAACAGATTCCAGATTAGGAGGAGACGGGATATGATACAATTTGCTACACCGCAATATTTGCTTTTGATATTTTTGATTCCATTCTTTTATCTTTTCTATGCTTTGTACAGAAGGGGAAGAAAGAAGAAGATGGAAAAATTGGGCGAGTTGCGCATGATTGAGAAGCTTATGCCGACACGTTCACGTTATAAAGGTTGGGTCAGGGTGACATTTTTCTCATTGGCCTGGTTCTTCTTTATGATAGGGTTGTCACGTCCTCAGATGGGAGCCCGTCTGAAAGAGAGCGAAAGAAAGGGGGCTGAGATTATGATTGCGCTGGATGTTTCAAACTCCATGTTGGCTGAGGACTATTCGCCAAACAGGCTTGAAAGGGCAAAACTGGCAATATCAAGGCTTGTTGACAAGTTGCAGGGCGACAGAATAGGCCTTATTGTCTTTGCCGGACAGTCATTTGTGCAGCTTCCCATAACAACAGATTATGTATCGGCCAAGATATTCCTCAACTCAATAACCACAGAGTCGGTACCTGTTCAGGGTACAGCCCTTGGTGAGGCGATCCAGACTGCCATGAGAAGTTTCAGTGTGCAGGGACAGATGGGGGAGAACAACAAGGCGATAATTCTGATAACAGATGGAGAGAACCATGAGGATGATCCGGTTGCTGCCGCTAAATCTGCTGCAGATGAGGGCATCAGGGTATTCTGCATAGGTGTTGGTTCGCCTGAGGGAAAACCTATCCCTATGGATGGTGATCTGTTGAAGGATAAGGATGGTAATATTGTTGTTACAAGGCTTGATGAGAAGGTCCTTGAGGAGGTGGCTGCCGCCGGTAATGGTGCCTATGTCAAGGCAGGAAGTGCCGAGTTCGGATTGAACCCGATAATTGACCAGTTGAGGGAGTTGCAGGAACAGCAGTTCAAATCTCAGGTGTTTGAGGATTTTGACGAGCAGTATATGTACTTCTTTGCTATAGCGCTTATCTTTTTATTGTTGGAATTTTTGGTAGGTAACAGAAGAATGGGAAAGAACTTTTTTGCAGTTGTATTTGTGATGATTCTGTCGGGAAGCCATCTCTTTGCTCAGGTGGACCGAAAAGAGGTTAGAAAGGGTAACAGGGTTTTTGAGAAGGAGAATTACAAGGAGGCGGAGGTTGAATACAGAAAGGCCCTCATTAAGGATTCCCTTTCAGTTGCAGCAAATTATAATTTGGGCAATACCCTTTACAGAATGGATGACGCCGCCAATGCGGAGAAGAATTACTCAACAGCTGCCGACAGCGTAGGAAGAATCCCTCTTGAAATCGACTGGAAAGAGGGAATGGTAAAAAACAGGAATTCTGCACCTGCCGATGTTTACCATAATCTGGGAAATTCGTATCTTGCGCAGAAAAAATATTCTGAGGCGGTTCAGGCGTATAAGGAGGCCTTGAAGCGCAATCCGTCTGATATGGAGACAAAGACAAACCTCGCATACGCGCAGAAGAAATTGGAAGACCAGCAGAATAACCAGAACCAGAATCAGGATCAGAACCAAAATCAAAACCAGCAGGATCAGAATCAAGATCAGAACCAGGATAATAAAAACAACGAGGACAATAAAGAGAATCAGGATAACAAAGACAATAAAGATAACAAGGACAATAAAGAAAACCAGGACAACAAGGATCAGAATAAAGACAACGGTCAGGATAAAAAGGATGGTCAGGGTGCACCTCCAAAGATAACTCCACAGGCTGCAGAGCAGATGCTTCAGGCTATGCAGGAGAAGGAGAACCAGACCCAGGATAAGGTCAATAAGGAGAAAGTCAAAGCCTTGAAGTCTAAACAGAAAGAGAAAAATTGGTAGATATGATGCATAAAATTATCAGGAATGTTGGCAGACGGGGGGTGCTGCTCATTCTGTTTGTGATGATTGGGGTGGCCTCATTTGCTCAGAATTTTACAGTGAATGCGCCCAATGTGGTTGAGAAGGATGAGATTTTTAGAGTTGTTTATACAGCTGATGCTGAGATTGAGAGTTTTACAACACCAACTCTTGTAGGTTTGGATCTGTTGGCAGGTCCAACCTCGTCGCGTATGACCAGTACCCGAATCATCAATGGCAAGAGGACTGATTCGTATGAAGTTAGCTATACACTTATTTTAAGAGCCAATACAACAGGTAAGGTCTCTGTATCAGAAGCTTCAGCTACAATTGCAGGCAAAGTGTTTACCGCAAAGGGCGTTGAGATAGATGTTGTTGGAAACAACACATCTGCATCTTCTACACAGACACATCAGGGACAGGTTACCGGCAATGCGCCAGCTGCATCCCAGTCAAGCAGGAATAGGGGTGAGATCTCATCTGAGGAGATTTTTTTGAGACTATCGTTCAGCAAGACCAAAGTGGTAAAGGGTGAACCTATTGTTGCTACATTGAAACTCTATACAAGGGTTCCTGTGGCCGGTTTTGAAGATATAAGGTTCCCTGTCTTCAATGGCTTCTGGAGCCAGGAACTTGAGACCCCGCAGAACATAAACTTTGTAAGGGAGAATTATAACAACCAGATATACAACTCTGCTGTACTGAGAAAATATATGCTTCTTCCGCAGCAGACAGGAGAGATAACTGTAGATCCGGCAGAGATGATCTGCCTTATTCAGGTGAGAAGTTCCGGTGGTGCCAGAAGCATGTTTGATGACTTCTTTGATTCCTATCAGACAGTGAAGAAGAGACTGACCACATCGGCTGCCAAGATTGATGTACGTCCGCTTCCGTCGGGTGCCCCTTCCTCTTTTGGTGGAGGCGTTGGAGAGTTCTCCATGAATGTATCCCTCAACAGGGACAGCATTAAGGCGCATGAGGCAGGAGCTTTGATGGTAGAGATAACCGGTACAGGAAATCTTAATCTTATAGAGACTCCAATGGTCGATCTTCCTGCTGATTTTGAGAAGTATGATGTTAAAAGCACCAATAACTTTACAAATGGCGCAAATGGAATGAAGGGCAAGAAGGTGTTTGAGTTCCCGTTCATTCCGCGCAGTGAGGGCATCTTTGAGATACCACCGGTAGAGTATTCATACTATAATATCTCAAAGGGAAAATATGTTACCCTTAAAAGTGATACTTTGAGACTTAAAGTAACTCAGGGAGATGCAGGTATGCAAGGTGGTCAGATAATGATGGGTGTAAACAAACAGCAGGTAGTGAATCTTGGAAATGATATACGCTATATATCAACATCTTCTCCACGTCTTGCCAAAAAGGGTGCATTTTTTATGGGAAGTCCCCTTTTCTATATAGTAATTGCCTTGATTGCAGTATCATATTTTCTTGCCGACAGATTGCTTGCAAGAGGTGCTAAATTGAGGGGCGATGTAAAGAGAACACGCAACAGAAAGGCAAATAAGGTTGCCAGAATGAGATTGAAACAGGCTCAGCTATATATGAAAGAGAATCTGCACACACCATTCTACGAAGAACTGCACAAGGCAATGCTCGGGTATGTAAGTGACAAGCTTGCAATACAGTTTGCGGAGATGCAGCGAGATACCATCAGGGAGACCCTTGAACAGAAGGGTGCCGGCGAGGAGAACATTGAATCATTCATGACTCTTCTTGATGATTGCGAGATGGCCCGTTATTCACAGTCGGGCGGTGCCGGTGCCATGGCAGAGCAGTATGAGAAGGCAATGGAGACAATTTCAAACCTTGAAAACAGATTGTAGTATGAAGAGATTTATATACATATTGGTATTTGTCCTTATGGCACAATTGGGTTATGCCGTTGACAGGGACTCTTTATGGGTAAGGGCCAACGATGCCTACTCTTTAGGGGAGTATTCCAAGGCTCTTGATATATACGGGCATATAGAGAAGGATGGTTACGTCTCTGCCCGATTGTGGTACAATATGGGTAATGCCTGTTATAAACTTCAGGAAGACGGCAAGGCCATACTATATTATGAACGTGCCCTCAAGCTAGATCCGTCGAATGCAGATGTGAAGCACAATCTTGAAATTGCAAGGTTGAAAATCCTCGACAAGATAGAGAGTGTGCCGGAATTCATACTTGTAACTTGGTTAAAGGAGTTAAGGAATACCATGTCTTCAGACAGATGGGCCTGGACCGGAGTGATTCTGCTTCTCTTTACAGCCCTCTCTGTGCTTGCATTCAGGTTTGCCCCGAGAAGGGCTCAGCGTAAGGTGGCATTTGTATTTGCATGTCTGTTTTTACTCCTGACAATTGCCTCATTCCTATTTTCAATAAATTTGAAGAACAATGTAAGGAGAGCCGACAGCGCAATAGTCCTTGTTCCTGTAAGCAATGTCAAGAGTGCGCCTAACTCAACCGGAGGGAACCTCTTCATTCTCCATGAGGGCACAAAGGTCAATATCATAGAGAATGTAGGTCAGTGGAGCAGGGTTGAACTCTCTGATGGCCGTCAGGGCTGGATGCTTTCAAAAGATTTTGAAACTATATAAAGTGATTATTTTGGGGTATGACTCATATTGGGCCATGCCCCTTTTAAAATTGATTTAATAACCTATCATGAAAAGACTAATGGCCGCACTGATGGTACTCTCTTTGACCTGCAGTGCAGTGCTCAGTGCACAGGAACCTGATTTTTCATTTGCATATCTTTCTGATATACACATTGCACATGGTGCCAAGAGTGTGGAGGATGCTCAGGCTTGCATTGAGGACATTAACAGAAACCCTGAACTGAAATTTTCAATATTTGCCGGGGATATTACTGAATTCGGAACAGATGAAGAGATTGCCTTGGCCAAATCAATATTTGACAAACTGGAGAGACCATATTACATCGTGGCCGGAAACCATGATGCCAAATGGTCTGAGAGCGGATGCAATACATTTGTAAAGAGATTCGGATATGAGGAGTTTGCTTTTGACTATGGCGGAATCAAATTTGTGGGTACCAACAGCGGTCCGAATATGAGGATGGCACCTGCTCTTCTTCCGCGTGAGAGTATGGTCTGGCTTGATTCCATCTCAAGGACCATAGATCCTGAGCAGCCTCTTATATTTATAAACCACTATCCGATGGATACATCAATGCTCAACTATTCTCAAGTGCTTGATGTTTTGAAGAGAATGAATACCCAATTGATAATGAGCGGTCACTGGCATCAGAACAGGCCTATGGTCTATGAAGGTATTCCGGCTGTGATAGGCAGGTCTACAATGTGCACAGGCAAGGAGGGACCCGGATATACAATTGTAAAGGTAGAGGGTTCTGTAATTACATTCAGTGAGAGGATTGTTGCCGGAACCAAAGCTGTCAAGGGCAGTACTGCCGGAGGTGAAAAGGGCATAAGGAGCAGTGACGGCAAGATTCCTGTTGAGGCAAAGACCAGCTATCCGTGGTTTACGCTTAGAATGAGCAGGGGAAAGGCCTTTGATTCATCTGTTGTGTATCCAAAGAGAGATTATACTGTAAATGATTCATATCCTAATGTGAAGAGAGTCTGGAGAAGACAGGATAACAGCGATATTGGTGCCGGTGCAATTTATGTTATGCAGAACGGCAGAATGGCAGACGGAAAAAAATCTGTCGGGAAGCTCGTGGGTGGAAAGGTTATTTATGCAAATACAGCTGGTATGGTCTATGCGCTTGATGCGGCAAGCGGTGAGGTTATCTGGAGCTTCAAGAGTAATGGAAAGCTCTTTTCTACTCCAGCAGTCGCAGATGGACTTGTTGTATTCGGCTCGTCTGACAACAATGTATATGCCCTTGACCTTGCAACAGGAAAGAAGAGGTGGAGCTTTGAGTGCGGCAAATCTGTATTGGGATCGCCATCAATATATGGAGGCAAGGTATTCATTGGAGCATCTGACAACTGTTTCAGGGCACTTGATCTCAAGAGTGGAAAATTGCTTTGGTGTTATGACAAAATTAAGGGTTTCATTGAGGCCAAGCCATTTGTTGATAAGGAGCAGGTGGTTATAGGTGATTGGGCAAATACCCTCTATTCTTTCAATCCGGCTGATGGAAAATTGCAGTGGACATGGAGTAATGGAGGAAGCAGAATGCTCTCTCCTGCGGCAACTTATCCGGTAAAGGCAAATGGCAAGATCATATTTGCAACACCTGAGCGCGTGAGCTATGCAGTTGATGCCAAAACAGGAAAACAGCTATGGAGGGCTGCCGGTGGAAGGGAGTCTGTAGGACTTTCTCCCGACAAAAATATCTACTATGTGAAGACAATGGTAGATTCAGTCTATGCATTTTCTACAAAAGAGACATATCCTGTAGTGAAGGATGGTGTTGTCACTGAAAAAGTGCTTCCGGTAAAGATATGGTCAGCAGATGCAGATTATGGTTATGAGATTGGCCCCACTCCAACAACTGCCGTTGCTGGTGAGGGCAAGAACGGTGCAGGATTGCTGTTTGTTGCAACCGATAAAGGAGATATTGTTGCACTCAATTCTATTGACGGTTCAATCGCATGGAGGCACAGGTTTGGAATGGCTCTGATAAATTATGTGCAGCCTCTTGGCCAAAACCGTATACTTGTAAGTTCAATGGACGGTTTTGTCGGAGTGTTGGAATATTAGTGCTGCAATATTACTGAAAAAAAGAGGAGCCGTCAGAACAGCTCCTCTTTTATTTTCTCCATTCCTATTGTGGCTTTCTCCTGAATTTGGGTAAAGTTCTCCATTTTCAGAGGCATCGGCTGAGGGTCTACGAGATATATCTTGCACCCGGGTTTGGTATAGTGAATGAGACCGGCTGCAGGGTAGACATTGAGTGAAGTGCCTATTATTATGAGAATATCTGCAGTCTGGACCTCTTTGGCAGCATCTGAAAGTCTCGGAACACTCTCTCCAAACCACACAATAAAGGGGCGCATCTGTCCCCCGTCGGGAGCTTTGTCTCCAAGGTGAATGTCGTTATAGCCTATATCGTAAGATTTCTCCTCATTTTTTGTACTGCGAGCCTTTGTAAGTTCACCGTGGAGATGTATGATGTTTGTGCTGCCTGCTCTTTCGTGCAGGTTGTCTACATTTTGGGTAACAACACAGACTTTATATTTCTCCTCCAGCTCTGCGATAATTTTGTGCGCTTTGTTCGGTTCAGCACCTTTAAGGGCTCTGCGCCTCTGGTTGTAGAAATCCAGTACAAGTTCCTTGTTCCTGTACCAACCCTCTATTGAGGCAACATCTTCAACTCTGTACTCTTCCCAAAGCCCATCACTGTCACGGAATGTCCTGATTCCGCTCTCGGCACTTACACCGGCACCACTAAGAACAACGATCTTTTTCATATCGGTATGTTTAAAAAGTTGTTATAGTATATTTTTTACTTGATAAAGAAGTATTTGGCAAACCATAATTTGAACAGTGGATCAATGAATACCATCTCTTTGTTCTCATTGGCAGTAAGTATCTCTTTCTTTGTCAGTGCCTCCTTTATCCTGTTTACATTTGCAGATGAGTTCAGGTTGTATCTGTCAAGTATATCGGCAGAACTGAATTTTGTAACACCCTCAAGGAGTGCCTTAATGAAACGCAACTGATGTTTGCTCAAGCCATAGGCTATTGAGTGGAAGAGAAAATCATGCAGATTTATGAGGGACTGCAGGGCTTTGGGTATTATCTTGTCACTCATATATCCCTGTGTCATGTTGTAGCATATATCCGCGAGGTGTTGGGTATACCAGGGATCTCCTTCAACCGCATTGTAGATTGTCTCCGCCTGCTCTGGCTGTATCACTTTGCCGGCCTTCAGGAATCCCTTTACTATAAAATCGGCAAATGTCTTGCGGTTTATTGGTTTCAGGTCGATCTTCTCTGTCTGCCTGTAAAAGTATTTGTCCTTTTCAAATATTTCGTCCATTGCGTTTTTGCGCTCTCCTGTAATTATGTAGCTGGTGCGCGTATGCTCCTGCATGCATTTTTCAAAGAGTTTGAAGAAACGGTGTGCATCATCAAAGAGACTTATATCCTGGAACTGTTCAAAGTATATAAGAATGTTCGTTTGGGACTCCTTTGCAAGCCTGTCGGGAAGGTTAATCAGTTCAACTATCTGCTCATTGGTAAGCAACTCCTTTGTTGTATAGGTGAGTTGTGGCTTGCCACTGTTTTCATCCAATTCATAAGGTGCTTGCGGAAGGTACTTCTTTAGCATTGTATTCCACTCCATTGAAGAGGTGGCGAAATATGAGAACAAAATGTTGGTGTAGCGCAGCAGGAAGGCCTCTATACATCTGATATTAAAGAGGTTTACCTTAAATAGAGTGTATCTGTATGACTCAGCAGAGAGTCTGTTGAGCGCATTTTGTATAAGGGAACGCTTGCCGATTCTGGCAGGTCCGTACAGGAGAATGTTCCTTTTTGACCTAATATGGTCACAAAATAGTGAAACTTCTTTCTCTCTGCCTATGAATGCAGGACCAGTTACAATGTCTGTATAGAAGAAAGGAGAGTCCATAATGAAGTATTAATCTGTGCAAAAATACATTTTTTTTAATAAATTTTTGCCAAATGGATAAAATATACTACTTTTGTAGTCCAAAATTTAGTAAAAGGTAGATAAGCTATTGGATAAGAGTTAATTAGGATTAACCGCTTACTATCAAAACCGTTAAAATAATTAATATGTACGCAATTGTAGATATTGCCGGACAACAATTTAAAGTAGAGGCGGGCCAGAAAATTTATGTACACCGCCTACAGGAGGAAGCAGGTGCATCTGTTTCATTTGACAAAGTTTTATTAACCGACAATGATGGCTCAGTTCAGATTGGAACTCCATACGTAAGTGGAGCTGCTGTTAAAGCTACTATCCTTGAGCACGTTAAAGGAAACAAAGTTATTGTTTTCAAGAAAAAACGTAGAAAAGGCTACCAGAAGAAAAATGGTCATCGTCAATGTTTAACCCAAATTAAGATTGAATCAATCGCTTAATTAAAAATTAAAGTTTTATGGCTCACAAGAAAGGTGTAGGTAGTTCAAAGAACGGCCGTGAATCACATAGCAAAAGATTAGGCGTTAAATTGTTCGGTGGACAAAACGCTAAA
The DNA here is from genome assembly GCA_017398125.1 of Bacteroidales bacterium. Taxonomy (GTDB): domain Bacteria; phylum Bacteroidota; class Bacteroidia; order Bacteroidales; family UBA932; genus Egerieousia. The sequence continues at coordinate 6,824 of JAFQHE010000011.1, read as the reverse complement.
GCAGGCAACATTATTGTTCGTCAAAGAGGAACAGTTCACAATCCAGGTTTGAATGTTGGAATGGGAAAAGATCATACCCTATTTGCACTAATTGACGGTATGGTTAAATTCACCAAAAAGGCTGATAACAAATCGTATGTATCGGTAGTGCCTTTCAACTAACAGGGTGCTGAGACTGATTGTATAGAGGAGCGTCCTGCGGATGCTCCTTTTTCATTGAAACAAACATTTAACAGATATGCTAACGCTTAAATTATTGAGAGAACAGCCTGATTTTGTTATAGAGAAATTGGCTGTTAAGAATTTTGATGCAGCGGAGACAGTTGCAAAAATTTTGAAAGCGGATGAACTTCGCAGGTCTTACCAGACTCAGATGGATTCCATCTTGGCTGAGCAGAATCAGAAAGCCAAAGAGATTGGAGGACTCATGAAGCAGGGCAAGAGAGAAGAGGCTGAGGGTGTGAAGGCGCAGGTTGCAGAGCTTAAGGAGAGATCCAAGGAGCTTGAGCAGTTGATGGAGGTGCAGAACAAGGAGATGAATGACAATCTTGTATTGCTTCCTAACATACCTTCTGACATTGTTCCTGCAGGAAAGACTGCCGAAGATAATGTTGTAGTGAAAGAGGGTGGAATAGTACCGGAGTTGTGCGAGAATGCAAAACCTCACTGGGAACTTGCCAAATCTTTGGACTTTATTGATTTTGATTTGGGCGTTAAAATTACTGGAGCAGGTTTTCCGGTATACAAGGGAAAGGGTGCCAAAATCCAGAGGGCTCTAATCTCTTTCTTCCTTGACAGAAATACAGAAGCCGGATACCTTGAGGTACAGCCGCCATTGGTGGTAAATGAGGCTTCTGCCTATGCAACAGGCCAGTTGCCTGATAAGGGTGAGCAGATGTACCATGTAAATCTTGATAATTTCTACCTTATTCCTACAGCTGAGGTGCCGGTTACAAATATATACAGGGATTGTATCTTGAATCAGTCCGATTTTCCTGTAAAGATGACTGCATATACCCAGTGTTTCAGAAGAGAGGCAGGTTCTTACGGAAAGGATGTGAGAGGATTGAACCGTCTGCATCAGTTTGACAAGGTTGAGATAGTCCAACTCTCTTTGCCTGAGAATTCGTATGCGGCGCTTGATAAGATGGTAGAGCATGTTGAGAGCATTGTGAAGGAGCTTGAGTTGCCATACAGAATATTGAGATTGTGTGGTGGTGACATGAGTTTCACATCGGCGCTTACTTATGATTTTGAGGTATATTCAGCAGCTCAGAAGAGATGGCTGGAGGTAAGTTCAGTATCAAACTTCGAGTCTTTCCAGGCAAACCGTATGAAGTTGAGATACAGGGATGAGAACGGAAAGATCCAGTTGGCTCATACACTTAACGGCAGCTCATTGGCGTTGCCACGTATTCTTGCCGCTTTGATTGAAAACAATCAGACTCCTGACGGAAAGGTAAGAATCCCGGCAGCTTTGCAGAAATATACAGGTTTTGCTGAGATTGACTAATGGCTGAACCTAAAGATAAAATTGTATTAGGAATCGACCCCGGAACCCAGATATTGGGTTTTGGGGTCATTCATCTGTCGGGAAGAAGGTGTACCTATGTCGATATGGGGGTGGTCAACCTTAAAAATGAGAAGGATCACTTTGTAACACTCAGAAAAATCACAAAGGAGGTTACTGCACTTATTGAGAAACACAAACCCGATGAAATGGCCATTGAGGCCCCTTTTTATGGAAAAAATGCCCAGGTTATGCTTAAGCTGGGAAGAGCGCAGGGTGCTGCAATTTCAGCGGCCCTTATGCGCGACATTCCAATATTTGAGTACTCGCCCCGCACCGTAAAGCTTGCGGTAACAGGAAGTGGTGCCGCTTCAAAGGAGCAGGTGGCTGTTCTTGTGCAGAGACTGTTAGGTATAGATATGCCCCAGGAGTATGCCGATGCCACAGATGCCCTTGCCATATCGTTATGCCACTGTTACAACAGGGAGTCTCCCGACGGTAAATACTCAAGGAACAGTTCATGGGAGAGCTTTGTGAAAAATAATCCACAAAAAATAATTAGATAACAGATTTAACTTTTTAAAGTTAGAATTGTCAAAGCAAGCGTAAAACCTAAAAACTGAATTTAGATGTACAGAAATTTTTCATTGAAACTACTGTTGGTGCTAGTTGTGACCTTTGCATTTGATATGATTGCTTATGCGGCATCAGACGGAAATGTTGTTGAGACGGACCCACAGGTAGGAACTCAGGCTAAAGGAACTTATATGAAGGCAGTGTTGTTGGACAGCCTTACCAAAGAGCCGATCGAGTTTGCAACCATGTCGGGAAAATATATTGGAGAGCAGACAGCAACCAGATATGCATTAAGTGACCATAATGGTGTTGTAGTCGTACCGAACATGAGAGTGGGCAGGGCAACTGTAACAATTGAGTTTATGGGATACAAGACAGAGAGATTCACTTTTGATATAAAGAAGGGTGCAAATGATTTGGGGCAGATATATTTGCAGGAGGATATAAACCAGCTTGAGTCAATTGTGGTTACAGGTGTGGCGAACCCAATGGTTGTAAAGAAGGATACCTTGGAGTACAATACTGCTGCAGTGAAGGTGAATGATTCTGATATGCTTGAGGAGCTGTTGAAGAAACTCCCCGGAATTGAAATTGATTCAGATGGAAAGATCACAGCCAACGGCAAGGAGATCAACAAGATTATGATTGAGGGAAAGACATTCTTCCTTGATGACCCTCAGTTGGCTACAAAAAACCTCCCTGCCAAGATTGTAGATAAGGTGAGGGTTGTGGAGAGAAAGTCAGAACAGGCCCAGTTTACCGGAATTGATGATGGAGAGGAGGAGACTGTAATTGATTTGGGTATAAAGAAGGGTATGATGAATGGATGGTTCGGAAACCTTATGGGCGGTTATGGTACTGAAGAGAGGTATCAGGCAGCAGGAATGTTGGGACGCTTTACCAAAACAAGCCAGGTAAGCGTTCTTGGAAATGCCAACAATACAAATAATAGAGGTTTTATGGATATGGCCGGCTCAATGATGGGTGGAATGCGTGGTGGCCGAGGTATGGGAGGCGGTAGAGGAATGTTTACCGGCAATGGTATTACAGAGTCATGGATGGGAGGAGTGAATGCGGCAACTGAACTCTTTGATGGAAAATTGGAACTTACCGGCAACTATATGTATAGTGGCTCAGATAAAAATGTTCAGGAGAAAAAGGTTAAGGAGACTATGCTCTCTGACAACAATATCATGTATAACTACGAAAATGGATATGAGCTTTCAAGGAGTGACGGCCATAGGGTAGGAGGTGAGATTGAGTACAACATCTCTGAGAAGACCTCTTTGCTCTTCCGTCCGTCATTCAACTTTACAAGTGGAGACTATGAGTCGTTCAATGATTTCATTACCTTGAACAATACCGACTCTACAAACAGAGGTATGAGCAAGGAGTGGGGAGACAATAATGCTCAGCAGGCAAGCGGTATGTTCCTTTTGCGCCAGCGTCTTGGAAAACCGGGAAGAACAATGTCCTTAAGACTGGATTATGGCTATTCAAACAATGAACTTGACGGTGGAAACTATTCTACTACCAATTATTATGAAAATAATCTTGTAGACTCAGTATCTGTTGTAGACCAACGCTTCTTCCAGAAGGACAAGAGTTACAATTTGGGCGGTAGAATATCATACACAGAGCCTCTGGGCAAAAACTTCTTTGTTGAGGGTGCATACAGATACAGTTTCAAGGAGACAAATTCAGACAAGAATACATACAACCAGGGAGCGACAGGTGCATACGATATGCTTGATACCCTATATTCGAGCCATTACGAGAACACTTTCATTACCCAGCGTGCCGAGTTGAACTTCATGAAGCAGGAACAGAAGTATAACCTTACAGTTGGTATAGGTGTGGAGCCCGCTACTACAAAGAGTTACGGAAGAGGAAGGGATACTTCGTATACTGTAACCAATATTGCACCATCGGCAAGGTTTGACTACAGGATAAGCGACCAGAAGTTCTTGAGAGTCAGATATAGGGGAAGAACATCACAACCTTCAATTAACCAATTGCTTCCTATTCCTGACAATACAAACCCATTGAGGGTTACTATGGGTAACATGAATCTTAACCCAGAGTTCACCCACTCGTTGAATTTTGAGTACAGGACAGGCAACAGAGAGAAATTCAGCTGGTTCGGAACATTTATTGATGCCTCATACACTACAAACAAGATTGTATCCAAGAGCTGGTATGATGATAATGGTGTACAGTATACACAGCCATATAATGATGGTACCGGGGTCTATTCATTGTCGGGAAGAGCAATGTACAACTCAAAGATTGCCAAATCGAACTTCTCCATAGGCTCAATGACCTTTGTAAGGTTTGGAAACGGAATCACTTATGTGGCGGAGAAGGGTGATTATGTAAAGAACATTACCCAGACACTCTCTCTTTCTGAACATTTGACACTCTCTTACAGAAACGATTTCATTGAGGTACGTGCCGGAGGACGTGTAAACTACCAGAATGCATGGTACAGCGTGCAGAGCATAGATAAGGTTGCAACATGGACCAATGAAATCACAGGTTCGGTGAATGCTACAATCCCTGGAGGTGTAAACATTGTTACCGATATTGCCCATAAATTCTATATCGGTTATGGCGACGGCTACGGTGACAATTCAACAGTATGGAATGCAGAGATTTCAAAACAGCTCTTCAAGAACCAGATTACCCTTAAGGCAAAGATTTATGACATACTTAAGGATGCCAAGAATGTCTACCGTACAACAACTGAGAACTATATTCAGGATACAGAGAACAATACACTTGGCCAATATATCATGTTCTCGCTTGTATGGCGTTTTGGCAAGTTTACAGGTGGTGGCCCTGGAATGGGCGGTATGCGAGGCCCTGGAATGGGAATGGGGCCAAGAAGATAGTGGCAATATTTGCAAAGAGCGTATGCCGGAATCCTTTACACGGAGTTCCGGCATATTTTTTTTCTGGACGGCAATTTTTTTCAGATAATGCGTATATTTGTGACAAATAATTTCAATATGGCGGAGAATAAGAAAAAGTCAGCCGGAAAGGTCGGGAAAAAGGCTGCAGGTTTGAAGGATAACTGGATTTTGAAGCATCTTCTACTCTCTGGATGTGCCGTGATGGTGCTGCTTTTTGTACTTTTTACACTCCTTAAATTCATTACAAGGCACAATCAGGAGCTTGAAGTTCCATCATTTATAAATATGAGTGTTGAGCAGGCTGAGGCTGAAGCGAGGAAGCACTCGATGAGACTTGAGGTGACCGATTCGGTATACATTAACAGAATGGCACTCGGGGCAATCTACCGTCAGAATCCTGAGCCTGGTGGAAAGGTGAAGAAAAATAGGAGAATCCTATTGACTATAAATGCAAAAATGCCAAAAATGGTAAGCATGCCCTCTACTGTGGGGTATTCATTGAGACAAGCGCAGTCTGAGCTGTTGTCAAGCCAGTTGGTTCTTGGAAAACTCATTTATGTGAATGACATTGCCACCAATAATGTACTTGAGCAGCTTTATAGGGGACGTCCGATTGCTCCTGGAACCAAATTGCCAGGTGAGAGTGTGATCGACCTCAGGGTTGGAGTGAATAGGAAGGATTCTGCGGTAACGTATGTCCCTGAGGTAAGGGCTGTTCCATACCGTCTTGTGAGAGAGAGGCTTGCAGAGCATTCTCTCAATGTAAAGAAGGTCTTTTTCGATGAGTCGGTCAAGAATTATGCAGATTCTATGAGTGCTTTGGTCTACAGGCAGATTCCTGAGGCCAATGATACCATACCGGTGCAGTTGGGGACAGCTGTAACTCTATATTTGAGCAAGACAGTAGTTCCGGTAATAGGAAACCCGGAGAGTGACGAGGTGGAAGAGTAATCTTATATTATGGCAAAGAGAGAGGAAAAGAGAATGGAGCCTGCTATCAGGCCGGAGTATGATCCCATGCTTGACATTGATATGAGTGAGAATGATGATGTGCTGAGTGAGAATGAGGATTTTGATGATGACTCCCAGCAAGGAATGTTTGAGCACTACAGGTTCAATGTAGATAAGGGACAGTCTCTGTTGCGTATTGACAAGTATATAACCGAGCACATGGAAAAAACCTCACGCCACAGAATCCAGCTTGCTATAGATGCCGGATATGTGAGGGTGAACGATAAGATTGTAAAGGCAAATTACAGGGTAAAACCATACGATCTTATAACTATTGTACTTCCATATAGAAGACGCGGTATGGAGGTTATTCCTGAGGATATTCCACTTGATATAGTATATGAAGATGATGATCTGTTGCTGGTAAACAAGCCTGCCGGACTTGTGGTCCATCCGGGGCATGGCCACTATCACGGAACATTGGTCAATGCTTTGGCCCACCATCTGGGATTGAGTCAGGGTGCCGATGCCGATGATGAGAGAATGGGTGTGTTGGTTCATCGTATCGACAAGAATACATCAGGTCTGCTTGTTGTAGCAAAGAATGATGAGTCGCAGTTGAATCTTGCCAAGCAGTTCTTCTATCATACGATTGAGAGGAAGTATGTAGCTATAGTATGGGGAAATGTTAAGGATGATTCAGGAACAATTGTGGGCAATATAGCCCGTGATCCAAATGACAGGATGCGTTTCAAGGTCTTTCCAAACGGCGATTACGGTAAGCATGCTGTTACACATTACAGGGTACTTGAACGTTTTGGTTATGTTACTTTGGTCGAGTGTATACTTGAAACCGGACGTACACATCAGAT